>NEUU01000009.1 GCA_002304345.1 Verrucomicrobia bacterium Tous-C9LFEB | reverse complement strand
CGGTTTTCTGTAGGGCGGGACGGTGTCCCGCCATGGCGCTTCACCGAAGCGCCCTACAGCAAGGCACCTGCGGCTATAGTTTTATTTAAAATGCTCTAGTCGACAACCAATTCAATGCCAGTCGCCGAATGAGCCGGAAACACATGGATCAATCGATCCGCAGAAGAGAGCGGAAGCGCCGCGTCCTGCGTTTTCCAGACCGTTGGTACCTCCTTGCTATTCACCGAGGCAACGCTCGCCGCATTCACCTCGGAAAATTTCGCCCGTTTGGCCTTGAATCCGCTCCATGTGATTTGACCCGTAAAATCCCGATCGGATGTCAGGTTAAAAACCGTCAGGTACAGCTTTTTGCGATCTGCCGAGCGGGTCGCGTAACTCGTCAATGCCGGTCTCGCCGGATAGGAGGCATGACTCCACGCTTCGACTCGCAGATTCTTGATTTTGACCACGCCCGTAATCGGAGTCGTTCCACCCTCAATTCTAGCCAGAATAACCAGTCCTTCGGTATCCGGCATGGGCTGGTAAACTTCCTCGAAATGCTTCCAGTCCTTAGCTCCTTGAATGCCATACGTGCCGATGGCCGAACCGCTGGCTTGCCAACCGCGGGAATCGCCAAGACCGATGCCGAGATTCGGCATCATCGAACCCTCCTCCGGCTCCCAAATCGCGTCGAACGAAATTTTATAAACCAAACCCTGAACAGGAGGACGCAGGCTGGCCGGAATATCCGCCAGAGATTTGATGAGTAAATTCGGGAACGCATTGCGAGTCTGATTCTCCAAGCGAATGCTCCACTCCCCCTCCGGGGAAATCGTCGGAGTCACGCCCGGTTGGGCGGACTTGAGGACCCGCGCGCCTTCAATGATATTACGCGCATCCAGACGAACCGCTTCCCGGCTTTCGGAACCCAGGCAGGGATTCATTCGGGTGAATCCGGGAAAGTCGACCCGGGGACTGTCGTTCTGCACGCTCAATAATTCTTCGCCACGATATCGGGCCCAGAGTTGAAAAATAAAATGTACGGGCCTCAGCAGCGGCTCATCCAATTTGCGCAAACTTTTCATCGGGTGCTCCGCATAGGTATGGACCGATTCGAAGAAACCGTTGAGCCAGGACCAATAGATGGCCGCTTCGACTTGCTCTCCGGGTTGCATCAAGCGTCCTAGAAAATCGCCCGTTCCCAGTGCCGCCGCGAGCGTGTAGCGATAAGGGCGCTCCAAACCGGACTGCATCTGAGTGGGGCCCATATTATATTCCGTAATGAAAATCGGCATCGCGCGACCGGAGAACTCCCGGATGTGTCCACGTATTTCGGCCAACTCCTGAACCATCTCATAGCCGGAGGTCAGCATCGATTCGAGCATCAACTTCTCCTTGAGGCCCGTCAGATCCTTTCCGCCATATTTGACCGGATAGGAATGCACCACCACAAAATCAATATCTTTCGTTATCGCCCCGAGTACGCCTCGATTCCAATCCCCCTCGCCGTATGGCACACCACAGCGAATCGTCGGATCAACCGCCTTCATCGCTTTCGCCAGGGCCGAAGCGTATTTCCCCACTTCGGGAGCGGGCCGAACGTTGGTCTTGCCGAATTTGCGCCAATCCACCCACGACTCGTTGCCCATCTCGAAGTACTTTACCTTGTAGGGAGCCGGATGCCCGTCCGCCGCGCGCTTGAGCGCCCACGGGTAACGCTCTTCCGCAGGCATGTTCAAATATTCCACCAAGTCTGCCGCGTCCTGCGGCGTGCCAATATATTCGCTGACAACGAATATCGGATCAGCCTTCACCTGCTCGCAAATCTGCATGAATTCGTTCAGTCCGAATTTCCACTCGCCGCGAGATTCCACGGGACCGATCGTTTTCTTCCAGTCGTGATTGTGGACGCCCAGTCCGTCGGGATAACGCAACGCGCCGGGACGATAGGATTGCAGAATTTGGAAAGGCTGCGGATAGGGAGCCCGTGTCTCGGGATTCCAAACCCCATCGCCTTCATGCAAAACAGCCAGATCAGGCTTGGAGGCGGAGAAGATTCCATAGTTGTCCGCACCCTTCATAAAGTGTCCGAATATTTTCGGATTCACCGGCACACCCGCGCCCTCCGCTTGAATACGGATTTGAACCACTTCCGGCTCGCCAGCCGCAATGGCTTGAATCGTGCAAAGTCCGATTAACGCGAGTGTAATCGAATACCATTTACTGCGCATAGAGAGTAAGGAAATCAGCCATTCTCCTGAAAACTTTTTCAAGAGAATGAAGCGAGTGTAATCAATCGAGAAAAAGAACCGCTTACGACAGCCTGTCCGATAAACGACGACGACGCAGGAACGCGAGTAACACGCTCATCCCCAGCATGCCCGACACCATCGGTTCAGGTACCGTTTGCAAACTGAAATTATCGGCCCAAGCATTGCTGCCAGAGAAGTAGAACCCAGCCGAACCACCCAGACTCAAATTCGTATCGGTTAGCGTTCCGCTCGCATACGTAGTCGCCCCACCCACATTGGTTAAGGCAAAGGTGTACTGACCTGTTGTTGCCGAGGAATTCAGCGTGAGTGTACGCCATGTATCCACGGGCATATTTCCTGCCGCGATGGTACTCTGGGACACTGTGGTGGAAGTCCCTCCAATTACTTTGATAAATTGCCACACCGTCGATGTGGAATTAAAGTTGGCGCGCAACTCATAGTAGTTCGAAGAGTCCACATAGTTAAAGAGGAGCCCCCCATAACGCCCCGTCGACTGCGAATAGATGTCCACACTCATACTGAAACTCTGCGATAGACTCGCCCCATTATAGAGAGCAAAACTTTCCGCCGCAGTCTGTGTCTGCGCATGATTCGTATTGAGAAACATATTCCCCGCGATGGTCCAATCCGTTCCCAAACCCCCATTGGGTGACGCGGTGTTGGACCGGGTAAAATTATCCGTGAATAGGATCTGGGCCTGCGTGGCCACAAGCGACATGGCCAGCACGGCGGCCATGAGTCCAAATTGTTTGATCGTTGTTTTCATAGGTTCTCTCTCTCGTTGGCTGATTGCGGGTTGAAGTAAAGGGATCGTTCGCGTTGCAAGCTACTGACCAGACTCCAGATTGAAGTTGTCCGCGTACTGGTAGGCGTTGCCGAAATAAAATCCACACTGGCCGCCAGTCGCCGCGTCGCCCCCCTGCAGCGCTCCTGCCGCGTACTGGGTGTCACCGGATCGGTCCGTTACCTTGAAGCGATACGCGCCGGGCTTTCCGTCCGATTGCAGACTGAGTCGACGCCATTGTTTGACGGGCATGTTCCCCGCAGGAATAGCCCCCTGTGCAGTCAGCTCCATTTTTCCACCCGTAAACTTCAGCCACTGCCAGACCGTCTTCTGGTCGTCCTGCTCGCTGAAGGAAACGCGCAGCACCTGATAGTTCTTCGCGTCGATAAAGTGAAAGACGACTCCCGCGTAATTGCGGTTCGCGAGCGCATAAAAATCGCATGCCACGGAGAATTCTCCCGAAGTCTTCGCCTTCGCATACACGGCCAAGGCCTCTCCCTTGTAATGCGTGATGGCGTGATTCTCATGGAGAAAGATCTCGCCAGTGATATTCCAATCCGCACCCAAACCGCCATTCCCCTGCGACGTATTCGCCCGATTAAAATCATCGGTAATACTCTCAGCCCGCAACGGCAAAGCGACGGCGAGCAAAAGCGCCGCTCCTAGGCCCATCCATGACAGTGAATTCATTATTTTCATCGAATTAAAACGCAGGGATATCCCAAACATCCTGTTTGCCGATGAGGTCCGTTGATTTCAGGTATTCCACATGTCCGTCGAAGAAAGCCACGTTGGCTCCACGATCATGGCGATAAGCCGGAGTCATCGATGTTGTTACTTCGCTGTTGGTATAACCGTTGGCGTAGGCATATGACACCCACCAGTCGAGGCTCTCGATGAGATATACCTTCTGCGAGGCACGCGGCACCATCTTGGTACGCGGTATAAACCCAGCGGTCTTGTAGTTGCCCGCACTGATGCCTAATCCTGTGATATTGGCCCCGTAGCTAATGCCCATCGTATTGCCCAGTCGGACTGCGCGCGAACAACGAAACAGATCGGGCAGTTTTTTCAGATCCTGCGTGGGCTTCAATCCCAGGATCTGCAGATAATCGTCATTGAACATCCATTGGCGAAATCCAAGTGAATCATTGGATACCGGCGGTAGATAGAGACCATCGTGATCGTTCGCATAAAGAATGGCTCCCGCGACCAACTGACGAAGATTGTTCGCGCAACGAATCTTGTCCGAAGCCTGCCGAGCCCGCTCCAATGCCGGCAACATGAGCGCCGCCAGCACCACCAGAATCGCCACCACCACCATCAACTCCATCAGCGTGAACCCACTCGCAGCGCGAATGGCATTCAAACCATTGGCATTCTGGCGGCCAATGAGAGTGGAGAGATTCGATTGCATGCCAGTCTCGGGTTAAAAACGTCAGGCGCTTTGTCGAACGACGATTTCGCCACGAAAACGCGTTTCGCTGCTGCCGTCGATTTCCCCTTTGAGAAAAGACTGGAGCACATTGAAAAGTACATGCCCCTGTTCTTCCGAATTAAGTCGATAAGTCGTGAGCGGCACTTCCGCCTCGGCCGCCAGAGAAATATCGTCCACTCCGGTGACCATGAGATCGTTCGGAACACTGATGCCCATTTTCTTCGCAGCCGCGAGCATGCCCACCGCCAGGTAGTCATAGGCACAGACCACCGCATCAAGCTTGCCTGCCGATTTCAAAAAGACTTCCGCCAGTCGCATCGGTTCCGCGAGAGGATTGCGGAAATCCGGATGCATCCCTGGCTCTAACATCACACGCTCGGCAGATTCCTCGATACCGGCCATTTTGAGAGCCCATTGATAACCGCGATATCGCTCGCGCATGAAGGGAGCCATCATGTAGTTCGACAGATAACCAATACGCCGGGCTCCTTTCTGAATCAGGTAGTTCGTCATCGTGTAACCCATGTCAAAACCATCCACCACCACCGACGGACAACCGAGCCCCGGCAGATTAATGGTCAGCACAATCGGGAAACGGGAGGACACCACCAATTGCGCGAAGTGCGCGTGATCCTCAGGCGTCAACAAGAGCGGATGAATCACCGCCCCTTTCACATCAAATTCCGAAAGGCGTCCGATGATCTCTGCTTCCTTGCGATAATCCTTGCCGGTCGTGAGAACCAAAGTCCGGCGGTCATTCTCCCGCGCGGCGTCTTGAAATCCATTGGCCGTGCGTCGAATCCCCTCATGCTGTTCGCTGGCACAAATGAAAGCGTAGGCATCGAGTCGCGCCGACGTCTCAGCCGATTTCGCCCCGTCCCAGATCACGCGTGTCCCGCCCTTGGTCCGTTGTTGGGCCACCATTCCCGCATGAGCGAGAAGCGTCAACGCCTTGCTTACCGAGCCGATGCTGCAGTGCAGATCCTTGGCCAATTCCCGGACTGAAGGCATGCGCTCGCCCGATTTCCAGAGTCCACTTTGGATTTTCTCCCGAATATCAGCGTAAATGTGGTCCACTTCGTTGGGCAATCGCGTCTCCATGCTCTTTTTGTATCGTAAATCCATTTATTGATCAATCAATAAATTATTGTATTTTTAATCGACTAATAATCAGATCGTCCTAAAACTAGGAATGAGACTGAACGCCATGCCCAAGATCTTCGACCGTCCCGCCGCCAAGAGTCCATCGCCCGTGGAAATCCACACGCCCCGCGCGAGCCGCGTATTGCTCGATCACAGCCCCTTACCTCAACAGAAAACGACCGCCCCGTGGATGCGCGGTACATGGCCGTGCCGTTGGATCGGATGCCCCGACGCCCTCACCGCGCCGTTTGTCGCGGCTTTCCGCAATCGCTTCACGATTCATCAACCCACCACACTCCGCATCCACGTCACCGCCGATGAACGCTACGACCTCTTTCTCAATGGCACGCGGATTGGCCGCGGCAGCGAACGCGGCGATGCGACGCATTGGTTCTTTGAAAGCTACGATCTCACCCTGCCCGTCGGTCAGCACACTTTGGTCGCGCGCATCTGGGCGTTGGGCGAACGAGCCCCTGTCGCGCAAATCAGCCTCACTCCCGGTTTCTATTTGATGCCGGATGACCTGCAACAGCTTCAGTTGCTCGGCACGGGTTGCGCCGCGTGGGACTGCAAGCGGCTGGGCGGTTACTCGTTTCGCGATCCCCTCAGCGCGTGGGGAACCGGTGCTCGCCTCCATATGAATGGAGCTGATTTTGATTGGGGTTTCGAGTCGGGCGACGGCGATGGCTGGAAAAAGAGCACGCTCCTGCATGAAGGATTCAACGGCACCGAGAAGAACGACGCCAGTGAACATCATCAGCGACTCTTTCCCGCGACACTCCCGCCGATGATTGAGGAACGCCGCAACCTCGGCACGATCCGGCACCTCTCCACTCCGTCCCATAACGAGACCAATGCCCTTCCCGTGCGTCCGCAGGACCACCTGCCACACGAAGTACGCGATTGGCAGGAACTTCTACACGGCCGCGCCACGCTCACCATTCCGGCCCACACGCGACGTCGCGCCCTCATCGATCTCGAAGACTATTACTGTGCCTATCCCGAGTTCGTCACGAGCCACGGTAAAAACGCCCTCGTGCGCCTGCTCTGGAACGAATCGCTTTATCGCGAGAAAGAGGCGATCCATAAAGATAACCGCGATGCCGTGGACAACAAATTCTTCACCACGGAAAACTCCTTAAAGGACGGGATCGGCGACAGTTTTATCTGCGAGGGCGGCAGGAGCCGGAAATTCGAAACCCTGTGGTGGGAGTGTGGCCGCTACGTCGAAATTCTGGTGGAAACTCAGGACGAACCCTTGATTATCGAAAGCATTTCACTGCGGGAAACGCGCTACCCACTCACCTCCGACGGCGGGATCAAGACCAGCGATTCTCGATTGAACAAGGTGATCCCGCTCGCGCTGCGCACCCTGCAAATGTGCGCTCATGAAACCTACATGGACTGCCCCTACTACGAGCAGCTCATGTATATCGGCGATACGCGACTCCAAGCGCTCACCACGTACGTCCTCACTAACGATGATCGACTCCCGCGCAAGGCGCTGCAACAATTCGACTGGTCGCGGCGCAGCACGGGTCTGACTCTCTCCCGCGCGCCTTCGCGCGTACTCCAGACCATCCCACCGTTTTCGCTCTGCTGGATTGGCATGGTCCATGACTACGCCCAGTGGCGCAACGACATCGACCTGATCCGGCAACTTATCCCCGGTGTTCGCGCCATCTCCGATTATTTCCGGTTGCTCGTCAATGCCGACGGACTGATCCGCTCCCCCGAGGGCTGGAATTTTCAAGACTGGGCCGAAACCCAGAACACCACAACAGACTCCTCTCGCAGTGGCGGATGGTGGTATGGAGTTCCGCCCGATGGAGTCAATGGCATCAGCGGCGTGCTCAACTGGCAGGCCTCGCTCGCCTTTCAGCAAGCCGCGGAACTGGAAGCCCTCACCGGCGATTTGGAAATGGCGGCCCGACAATCCGCGTTCGCGCAACGACTCACCGCCGCCTGCGTGAAAGCGTTTTGGAGCGAAGAGCGGGGCTTGATGGCCGACGACCTCGCCCATCAGCACT
The DNA here is from genome assembly GCA_002304345.1 of Verrucomicrobia bacterium Tous-C9LFEB. Lineage (GTDB taxonomy): Bacteria > Verrucomicrobiota > Verrucomicrobiia > Methylacidiphilales > UBA1321 > UBA1321. Next base: position 159,780 of record NEUU01000009.1, on the reverse strand, counting down.
TCAGCGAACATTCCCAGTGTCTGGCCGTGCTAAACCGTTCTCTACCCGAACCGTTCGCGCCATCCCTCGCGCGCGGGCTTGCGCACGATCCCGCTCTCACCCGCGCCACCTTCTACTTCAGCCACTACCTATTTGATGCCTATCATAAAATGGGCCTCGATCACGCCCTTTTCGAACGACTCGAACACTGGTGTCATTTCCAAACATTGGGACTCAAAACCGCACTGGAACGCCCCGAACCCTCCCGATCGGATTGTCACGCGTGGTCCGCGCATCCCTTGCACCATCTCTACGCCACCATTCTCGGCGTGAGACCAGCCAGCATGGGATTTAGTGAAGTCACCATTTCGCCCCTACTCGGAAAATTGACCTCCATTCACGGGACGTTGCCCCATCCGCAAGGGCAGATTACCGTGCACATCGATCGAAACGAAGAGTCTGTGGAGACCACCATCGAATTGCCCGACTCCCTCACGGGACAACTGATCCTGAGCCATCACCCCTTTCCACTTCAAGGCGGCAAGCAGAAAATCAGCGTCCCCCAGAAGATTCACACTACTGCACGCACCCTCTGAAAAAACAGTTTCACGACTCGCTGATGCGCGGTGGACCGACTTCCCGTCCGTTCCAAAGGAAATTCTCAACCTCCGCGGCGGAATCGTCCCGGAGGCAAATGCGTATGCTGTCGAAAGACTGTGGAAAAGTAATACTCGTCGGCGAAGCCGCATTGCGTAGCGACCTCCTTGATGGGGAGTTGAGAATGGATCAGCAGGTTGCGGGCTCGCTCGATCCGCACCTGATTCAAATAGGTCACCATGCTGATGCCGCGTGATTTTTTGAAAAGAGATCTCAGGTGACTGAGGCTGAGGCCTACATGCAAGGCAACCTGCATCAGGGAGCGTATTTTCGGGTATTCATCACGAATGAATTGCTCCGCCTGCGCGACGTACTTCTCCCCCGTTGAAAGCTCTTCGGATTGCGCAAGCGCGAGATGCAGCAGGTTGAGCAGGACACTGGAGGCACGACTATCGAGCAGTGCACGCTGTGTGGGACTGTCGACGCTTTGCCCCAACGTAAGCGCGAGAAATTCTGAAATGAGATAGGGATCAGACAAATGGGGAAGATGAAGGAGCCCCGAAGGAGCCAAGTCGACCGGGATCAACCATTGCAAGCATAAATCCTCCCCGGATCGACTGATGGTCTGTTCATGCATTTCCCCCACTCCATAAAGAACGACGGCACCTTCTTTGAACGTGATGGCCGGACGGTGCAACAGTCGCGTCGTACCGGCTCCTGTTGGATGGAAAACCGCCTCAATCTCCGGATGACTGTGGAAGCGGGTATACCTCCCCGCAAGCACTCTGTGGCGCATACCCGTGACGAATCGGATCTGCGGCTTGTGCAGCTGGCTCTTAAGCAAGCGTTTCCAAAGCCGATAGGAAGACACAGACGTAATTTACAATAGATTTTAGAAAATCACGACGAATATATTTTTAAAATCATCAAAATTTATAAAATATCAGCGTTTATTCTGATTGTTTCCCGGAGCGTTTGGAAATCATATTAAAGCATGTCCACCACTCTTCCGGGCCGGCGAGTTGTCTTCACCGGCAAACAGCAAGTGCACTTAGAATCCTATACGCCGGAGCAACCCGGCGAAGGTCATATCCGCATTAAGACTGAGTTCAGTCAGATGAGCACGGGAACGGAGAATATCGTTTTTAACCGAAATTTCGCTCCAAATACGCATTGGGATCGCTGGGTGAAGTATCCGTTTTATCCGGGCTATGCCGCGGTTGGCACGGTCGAAGCGCTGGGTCCGAACGTCACTTCGCACAAGATCGGTGACCGGGTCGTTTGGCGTGGCAAACATTCCTCGCACGAAATTCAGTCGGTGGCCACCGCGTTTCCGATTCCCGATGGAATCCCGTGGACCGAAGCGATCTGGTATGCGCTGGCCAAGATCGCGTTTCAAGGCGCGCGCGCCGCGCAATATCAACTGGGCGACACGGTACTGATTATTGGAGCGGGCCCCATCGGTCAAATGTCGGTCCGTTGGGCGCATGCCGCTGGTGCCATTTCTATTATTATGGTGGATACCGCTTCAGACCGGATGGAATTCGCCACCAAGGGCGGTGCCACGGCCGCGATTGTCTCTCCCATCGACCAAGCAGGCGACGCGATTCTGGCGGCAAACGGTGGGCAACTGCCGCGAGTGGTTATTGACACGACCGGGCACTGGGCGGTTCTACCGTCAGCGCTACCTCTTGCCGCCAAATTTGGCACAGTCGTTATCCTTGGAGATACCGGTGAGCCGTCCAAACAGACCCTCACATCGGATGTGATCCGACGCGGGCTTCGGATCGTGGGTGCTCATGATGCCCATAATAATGAGCAATGGAATGATGCCACGATCGCCGCGCTCTTCTTGTCCCTTGCGAACCAAAAGCGGTTTCACCTCTCCGGTCTTTCCTCGCATATTTTCTCTCCGTCGCAATGTGAGGAAGCTTACGCCACGGCAAACCGGGAGCGGTCTTCCACCATGGGAATTCTGTTTGATTGGTCGAAGCATTGACAAGTTGATCCGATAAAGAAATGAGATCTTGAACCAAATCAGCGCCCGCGAGTGAACCTCAGTTGCGAGGCGTTGATCTCCGGCTGTCCGTTAAAATCGCCCATGAATCCCTCCTCACAGCAGGTTGACGAAGACACGACAACCATACCCGAAAACCTTGGGCCTAAAACATGGAAGGTCGGAACGCTGACGTATACGGCGGGCGGCTTGATGGCGCTTTTTTTCTGGCTGCTTTTCGGTGATTTCGCATGGGCCATGCGGGACCGATCGGTGGGCCCGTTTTGCCAATGGTATCTGGATTCACTCGGTATTTCGGCGTTGCTGTTTGGTCTTATCTTTAGTTCGTTTCCGGCGCTAATCGGTCTGGTGTTGGTTCCGATCATCAGTGTCAAGTCAGACCACCACCGTGGACGCTGGGGACGCCGCATTCCGTTTCTCTTGGTGACGACTCCCCTCACCGCGCTGGGCGTGGTCGGACTGGGATTGACTCCTCTTGTGATCGAATGGGCAAGTCATATTGTCTCCTCCGATCATGCAACGGGAAGATGGCTGATGGAAGCGTGGGGGAACAATGCCACGGGAGCCTGGATTCTTTCTGTTCTGCGCAATGAAAAGACGCTGGCGGTAATTGTATTCTCCGTGTTCTGGACAATCTTTGAATTCGCTTCCATCGCCAGTGGAGCCGTCTTCAGGGGGTTGATCAACGACGTTGTGCCTGCGTGCATGCAGGGTCGTTTTTACGGACTCTTTCGGGCAGTCAGTTTGATCGATGCCATGATCTTTAATTACTGGATATTGGGCGGGGTCTCCTCGTATTTCACCTTGATTCTGGTGATCGTCGGCATTTTCTACGGACTGGCCTTCACCCTTGTATGCCTGAAGGTCAAAGAAGGCTCTTATCCCAAGCCGATCATTCCAGCGCAAAATCTCGCGTCGCCGAAATTACTGCCTCGATATGCCAAGGCTTTCAAGACGTACTTTAAGGAATGCTTTTCGAATCCCTACTACGTGATGATTTTTATAATGATCACCGCCGTCTCCTCCTCTTTTCTCGCCGTTAACGTCTTCTTCCTACCCTACGCCAAGAATCTGGGAGTCAGCATGGATATTTACGGGAAATGTCTTGCCCTGACCTACGTCGCCTCGTTGCTCTTGTCCTATGGATTAGGTTGGCTCTCGGACCGCTTCCACCCGATGCGCACATCGATCGCCACATTGCTGGGTTGCACGCTGGTGACGGCTGCGGGAGGGTTGTTCGCGACAAGCGTCACTTCGTTCCTGGTGATTCTCGTACTGCACGGCATTTTGTGCGGCAGCTATCTGACCACTTCGGCGTCCTTAATGCAGCGGTTGTTTCCGCGCTCGAACTTCGCCCAATTTGCCTCCGCCGCACACCTGATGGGAGCTGCCGCGCAAATGGCCCTGGCCCCTGCCGTGGGCTTCCTGATTACCATGACTGGCGGGACTTACCGCTGTACGTTTGTCGTCGCATTCGCCCTGAGTCTTCTAGCACTCTACCTTTCCTTTGCTGTACATCAAAAATTCATGGCATTAGGAGGACCAACATCGTATGTGGCACCCGAATAAATCAATAGAAACCCTTTTTCTTCCCCTATTTTCCTGCGTGCTACTGAGTGCTGTCGTGGCACCGGGTGCAGAAACGGGAAAAACGTCCCTGCCCCCCTTGAACCCGAAGAGAATCGCCGAGATTGCGGAGCATCTCCCTCCGGACTCGGCGCTCCCGATTTTCTATACGCCCCCGTTTTCCAATCGCACCTTTTGGAACAAGATAGCCGCGACTTACAAACTGGACAGCCTCTATGCACGAGCAGATCGAGCGGCAAGCACTCCGCCACCGATTCTCACTCGCGACTTATTCGAGGAGTTCCGCAAAACCGGAAAGCGTCCCAGTTTCGAAAAACCATTCACCGAGCGGACGTTGCGGCTCGGTCTCCTCCTTTTCGCCGAAGGCTTGGCGAACGACGGCAAGCGTCTACAGGCAATTGAACGGGAATTGACCACGATTCTCGACGAACCTTCATGGGCCGCACCGGTGCACACCACGCAACGGACGTCCTGGGAAGCGAGCCGCAATTTTGTCGATCTCGCGGCCGCCGCCCGAGCGTGGGATGTGGCCATGGCGGACTATTTGCTGGGAGATAAACTCCCTCCCGCGCTGCGAGTGCGAATCCGCACCGAGGTGCGGGAGCGGGTTCTGGATCCGTATCTGGAACGGATCCGCTTGGGCGACCGGAGGGATTTCTGGTGGATGAACGGCACCAATAACTGGAATGCGATTTGCAATGGCGGAGTTCTCGCGGCGGGATTATTACTGTCCGGCGGTTCCTCTCCGGCCGCATCGCGAGCGGAATGCGCCGAGTTGATCTCGGCATTCGAAGCCCTCACTCCATACTATCTTTCTGGCCTCGAAGACGACGGTTTTTGTGAAGAAGGCATTAGCTATTGGGTCTATGGTTACGGTCACTACACGATGGCAGCAGAGCTGGTCCGACTGGCAACATCCGGATATCTCGACTTGCTCGCTGGGGAGAAGCAGAAGACGCTCGCCATCTTCGATGTCCGTTGGCAAATCGTGCCAGGCGTATTTCCTCTTTTCGGAGATGTCTTCGCGGGAACCAAGCTGCCCCCTTTTCTGCATGATTTCGCCACGCTGCGATACGGCGGAACCGGAGGACTCCTCGGTTCCGTAGAGAGGGAAATTCCAATCTATCATCACGACCTCAGCGCGCATCTATACGCTACCTGCTTCGACCTGTCTCTGCCACGTCTGCCGACCGGAGCGACCTAAACCCGCGCGACACCGCAGCTACGGGATTGGTTTCCGATCGGTGGCGCGCTCGTCGTTCGCCGCACCGCTCCGGAACCGGGTCTGGCCGCGGCATTTAACGGTGGCCACAATGGCCAGTCGCATAACCATAATGACATCGGTTCGTTCGTCGTGCTGTATGACGGGGATGTCGTTCTTGGCGATCTCGGGAACGACACCTACGTAAAGGATACTTTTTCCACAAAACGGTACACCAGCGCGGTGATCAATTCGTTTGGCCATGCCGTGCCTATGGTCGCCGGACAGCTCCAAAGCACCGGCAAGCAAGCGAAGGCGGTGACAGTGCGAACCGAATTTTCCGAGACACGCGATCTCTGGGAAATCTATCTGACTCGTGCCTATGCCGTGCCTGATCTGGAAAAGCTGACGCGGACATTTATCTTTGAGCGGAATGGAGGAGGCCGCGTCGAAATCATTGACCGCGTGAAGTTCAAGGGCCCCCAGCCCCAGACGTTTGGGACGGCGATAATTCTCGGCAAGGAACAAAAGCGGGAAAATGCTGATGGATCACAATTCACGGTTCGCGGAAAACAACGTTCCGTCCGGGTGGAATGGAAAGCGGAACTATCCGGTGAAGAAAAAGACCCTGCCTTGACTCTGACGGAAGCGCCGATCATCGGGATTGTTCCCTCAGAAAGATCGCATGGCACACGAGTGGGATTGGACTTTAAGACGCCCGTTACAGAGGCGACGATTCACCTCATCATCACTCCCCTTCCCTAGCCGCCTCCTTTTACAAGTGCAGGCGTAGCTTCAACTTGCTTCTGCGCCACTATCGTTTCATGGGCAATCTTACGCAGCATTGCGGCATCCTCCGGCGCGAGATCGGGAGGATGGAACGATAGAGCCTCAACATTTGTGCCAATGAGAAACTCGAAAAAAACTGCCGCGCCCAGATACTGCCCATCAGAATTCGCATGGTGTCCATCGCGCTTCAGTTTCATCTCGCTGGTCTTTTCATCTTTCTTCCACACCCATCCCTTGTGGAGCCCTCCCTTTTCGTTTGGCAACGCCCCTTCCGCAGGATGCGCGAAGTCGAAAGTCGCATCGGGAATAAAAGTCCATCTAGGCAAGGCGCGTGCCGTATGGAAAGCGTTGCCGATTGGGATGGTTCGCAAATGATAATCGGCAGCGAGCTTGGCGTAGGCCGCCTGCAACAACTCGTGCATTTTTTGGTACGTGAAGTCCCCCTTGGAGAAAAGAGAATCGTCCTCCCGATAAGCCCAGGTCTGCAATACGACGATTTCTGCCTGCGGGGCATACTGCCGGATCGCGGCGATCACCTGTCCCGCATAGGGTTCATAAGTCTCCGACTTGTAACAAAGGACACTGAATTGCTGAATCGTAACAATATCCCATTTTTTTCGTTTTAATGCCTCGATGAGATTGAACGTCGTCTGCACGCCACTCTTATCGAATCCTTTGTTCGAATAGATTCGAGCGGCTGCCGATTCCGGATTCTTCTCCGCCACTGCGAGCCCCTCGGCATGCTCCTGCAGTGAGCATCCCGGCTTGAAGGCGACTAGGTATTCAATCGGTTTTTCGCCCTCTCTCGAGAAATCACCAAGGTAGCTGGTCGCATTCTGCGCAAAACTGTTGCCAATGCAGAGGACCTTGATCGGTTCGCCGCCCCAAGCTCTCGCCGTCGCAACTAAAAGAAGAAATGCCAGCGATAGACCCAGCGGCCAAGATAAGATCGAACGACCAACAGGGCGTCCTTTCGGAGGAGTGGAAAAACGGTCGTCTCTTTCGAGCGCAATCTCCTTCTCTATACGGCTAGGCAGACTGGATAGTAAACTTCTCATAGGATTCAAATAGATTCTATATGCCGGTTAGGGACTCACACAGGCGCCACTGTTTCTGGTTAGATAAGTGAGACGGAGGCAAGTGCAGTGGGGATATCGCCACGAAAAGAACGGTACTTCTGCAGATCGATTTCTTCACCTGCGCGAGCCCATGGCACCGCCATTTCGCTCCAGAGCAGTTCCTTGGTGAAAGCGTTATGGCAGGCGTCCTCAATTCCATCGATCACGGTGAGACTTTCCGCATTCTCATGCTGAACGGACAAAAAATCGGGATCGATCACCTCTATGGGAGAGGATTCAAACGCGCCGTTGGCGCACAAGGTCTGATTTCGCGCAATATCCAAACCGCAGACAAAGGTATTCCGATTCTGGATCTTGTTTAAAACCGCCTGCAACATCCAATGCTCGCTTTGATCAAAATTACATACAGACCGGAACCTTTGCGTCGCAGTGGAAGTGCGATGGAGAATTTCGCTTTCGGTCCAGATCAGCGAACCCCGGGTTCCGCGCACTTCGAGCATCGGACCCTGCACGCTTGGGCACGAGTGGGTCAACCAGAGCAGGAGCGGCAAGCCATTTTCAGTGAGCGCGCGCAGGCATGCCGTATCCGTGCTTTCGATGAGGCGCGACCGGTAGAGTTCTGCCTGGATCTGATGCGGTGCCGCACTGGTCTGCAATTGATCCCCCGCGAGGAAACAAAGCAGATTCAAAAAATGAGCAAAGGCATTACTAAAAGGGGCGTCCAGCACCCACTTGTCCCGGCTCTTGAGGCGTCCAGCCCAGTCGTTGCGGGTGTAATAGCTATCGAACCGCGGCCACATACCGACACATTTCAGAGCGTGGACTTCTCCAATCAAACCATCGAGAATCGCTTGCTTCATCGCTGCAATTTCAGGCGTGTAAATGTGCTGGTATCCAACAGCCACAAACTTCCCCGCCTTTTTCTCCGCAAGGATCATGGCGTCAACATCCTGAATAACGCCCGCCGCTGGTTTTTCCACCAGCACATGGCATCCAGCCTGAAGAGCGCGCTGGGTCATCGGGGCATGATGATGAATTCCGGTGGGAATGACACATAGATCCAAGCGCCCCTGCCAGGTGGTCAACATCGCTTCGTAGTTATCAAAAAGTTGGCACCCGCTCGCGCGCAACTCCTCACATTTGGCCCATTCTTCCTGTTGATTGATGATGGTGGCGGCAGCCAGGCGAAGTTGTCCTTTTTTAGCCGCGTCACGGAGGTTTCGATAATGGACCTCCCCGAAGCCTGACACACCAACGAGCGCGACGGAAATGCCTGAAGATTTCATTTTCATGAGAACTATTTTGCGACCGGTCCATGTTCGAGTTGAATCTGCAGAACAGGCGAACCTTTCTGCAGTGCGGTTGAAACCACCGCTTCCTTGCCGCCAAATTTGACGGTTATCGTGTAGTCGCCCAAAAATCCATTCACCTGATATTTGCCCGCCGCATCCGAAGTTCCCGAAGCTTTGGTCCACCACGTTTTCTCCACCAGGTCAAACCACGCCTTTCCCCACGGAGTGAATGACCAATCCTGGCGCACCATCGCGGCGGCGGGCAGATAATGTCGGCCCTCCCAAAATCCCCAGCTGCTAAATCCGATGACCGCAGGATGACTGAAACAGGCGGTCATAAAATCACGCGTGAAGTCGGCCTTCAACTTCTCATCGGTCGCGTCGATGTCGAATTCCGTAATCTGGATGGGAAGTCCGATTTTGGCGAAGCGATCCAATTCCTTAAGCACGGCCTCCGGGGAGCAGACCATGCCGCCCAAATGGCCTTGCATGCCGATGCCTTGAACCGGGGCTTTTGCCGCCAGCAAATCTTTCAATCGCTTTTCGAAATCCAACTTATGCGCCGTATCGTCACCATTATTTTGGAAGTTCGCATAGTCGTTGAGATAGAGGACAGGAGCCGGGTCGATTCGATGGGCCAGGGCAAACCAATCTCCCACGAGACCATCTCCGTAGCGCTCCAGGATAGGTCGCACGGCATAGGGTTCGTTCACCGCATCCCACTCCTCCACCAAGTCATGCGTTTGTCCGAGGATCTCGGTAAAGTGATCGGCAATCCTTTTATCCAGCGCGGTACGGTCGGCGAGAAGTGATTTGATATCGCGAGGCATCACCCCGAACCCCGGCCAGATCAGGTTATGACCATGAATACGAATACCACTTTTTTTAAGGTCCTTGAGTGCCTCAACGGTCTCCTCGCGCCGGGAAACGTTCGCTTCCCAATAATCCCATTTCAAATCGTTTTCCGGCGTGATCTGATTGAAGTGATCCAGCACGAACTGGCGATACCGCTGGTTATCCGGCGCGTTACCCGAAAAGAATTGCAGATCCACCGCGCTGCCAAAACGAAATGCATGCCGCTTCATGCGTACGTCCACGGTCGCACCAGAGACCGGTTTTCCCGCCGCATCGACAATTTGCACAATCAACGGGGCTTGGCGCAACTCCGCGATTCGACGCTGAGCGGCGGCCCTCCATGCGGCTTTCGAATCACGTCCGGAATAATCCAGTCGAGTCACGGGCAAGGAAGATATATCATAATCCTGCCCATAATTGACGATCCGGATGCCACCGATTTGAATGGTCTGGCCACGGTATCCCAGTCGGAAACCAATCTGCGCTTCATTGGGCGCGTAATCCTTTCCTTTGACTCCGATCACGCGAAATGGAATTTGGAATCTCTTCCAAGCTTGCCCCGCGCAGGCATCGTAGGTGAGGGATTTTAAGAATCCTCCCCCCTTTTCTTCGAATGAGAGTTGGGTCTTGCCTTCGCCACTTTCAGCCGTCGCGGCAATCGTTCGCAGGGAAAACTCCGCGAGAATCACATCACCATTTCTGACTTCTACCGGAACAGACGCCATGAATTGAATCCCCCACGGCCACTGGGTGCCCTGGATAGTCTTAGCCTCCAGTGCCTGCTCGAAATCCTGACCTTCCACAGGAACGATCCGCGTTTCCGCCGCCTCCGGTCCTGGACTGAGAACTTCGAGGCGATGCAAGGCATCGGGAAAAATATCTATGGGCTCCGCCTGCACGGAGGCAAGATCAAGCGCAAGCAGAAACGCGCCTAAGACGGCATATACGTGGCACATGGACCAGCCTCCTTCCTCGTTTTTGCTGCAGTCATTCTTTCCGCATTTGAAGGTCGATTAGAGAGCGCTCCAACGGCTACGAAGAAGTCCCCTTCCCAAAATTAGCACGGAGAACAGAAGGAGAATCCAGGTCGACGGTTCAGGTATGGAAGTGAGCGTCAGGATGCCGTTACCACTCCCATTAATCGCAAATGAAAACGTCTCCCCAGAATTACTGAGAATAGACGAGAAATTACCAGTTGTGCCGCTGCCCAAGCCGGTAAAGATCGTCCAAGTTTGCCCCATCGTCATGGGAGTATACCCATCGATCAGATTGATAACGAGTTGACCGTCCAGCGTCAGATTGAACCCGCCCGCCGACACGCTGTCATACGAGACATCACTGCTCAAATCGAAGAAAGAGACCGAGGCGCTATTCAGCGTCAAAACTTTTCCTGAAGTGGCCGTGCCCACGAGACTCAGTCCACCAACGTACCCAGCGCCTATACCCGCGCCGCCAAAACCCGGAGAAATGCCACCCGTCGAATTAAAAACCAAGTTGGCATTGGCTCCGACCCGAACCATCCCGTTACCCTGCAGCGAGCCGGACAACGTATGGGCGCGTCCGTTGAGATCAAGTGTTGAGTTAGACAGAACGCTGAGATTGCCAGCCATGACCAGATTATTGCTTTGAATGGCAACGCTGGTGGCACTGGTCCCCGTGCCGACCTGCAGGTTGCCGACTGTCTGAGTCGTACCACTGACGCGCAGCACCACCGGGCTGGTTGTTGTGGCATTTCCCGAAAATAACAATGTCGAAGTGGGATTGAAGGTTGCCGTATCGAGGGTATTGGTAGCGCCACCACCACCGGTCGCTTCAACAATGATATTACTCCCAATCGTTCCATTGCCGAAGGCGTAGGAGTTGGCTTTGAATCGACCGCCCGCAGCCGACGACGTCAAATTCATATTGTTGGCGAGATTCCATTGCGTGCCAGCCGTTACATTAAATGTATGACCGTTCGCATCGATACCCGATCCCGCCGCCGCAACCGCTGAAATCGTGGGTGTCGCGATCGTATTCATATCGCTGCCAAGTTTGAGCGTCGTCGGTGAATTCAGGAAACTGATCGATCCGGTGTTCTGGGCTGCACTCGTCAGCGTAACGGTATTGATCTTGCCATTGCGCAAGATCAGGCTCGGCAGATCGACAGAGGAAGTCAGCGACTGATTGGTTGTCCCGCGAAAGGAAAACGAGAGATTGGCACTGTTATTGATCGTGACCGCGCTGAGCGTATTATTCGCTCCGTACAATTCAATGATGTTGGCCGAACCGGAAAAATGATTGGCCGTAATCGCGCCGCCAGTGGCGTTGAAATCGCCGCCAATCGTCAAACGACCAGCCGTCGACGCCGCATTCTTATCAAATGTAATGACACCACTCGTCATGGTAAGTGCCTGTCCTACGCCACCCGACGCGCTACCGCCGAGCACACTCATTGTACCACCGCTGAGGGTGACCGGACTTTTCACATTGGCATTAACCGTAGTGCCAGTCGTCCCATCGAGCGTAATCAAACCGCCGGAATTGACCGTGATACCACCCGTGGCGCTCAATTGCGAGAAACCGGCATTGACGGAGGGACTCAAGCGAATTTCGACCGTTCCGCTCGGCGAGCCCAAGGACAGAGCGCCGTTCACGTTAAAAATCGAAGTACCGATCGCCGTTCCACTGCTCGTCAGCAAAAGCGTATTCGTAAAGCCTGCACCCGCGCTGTTTGACAATGTGAACGAACCAACGTTGTAGTTAATACCACTGATATCCAAAGTGACCGTTTGACTCGCCGCGGCCAACGCATCGTCGATGGAAACGATCGAGACGTTGGAGGAAACCGGAGCGACACCCGTACTCCAGTTTGCATCCGTCGTCCAAGCTCCAGAGCCTGCCGCAGTCCAGACTTGGGAGAAGGCATTGACCCCGCCGAGCAGCGCGAGACAGCCAAGCAACACCGTAATTTTCGATGATTTTTTCATGATTTTTTTTGGATTGGTTTGGAGTAAAGAAACGACTGATATAATATTATATCTAACAGAGCTTCTTAAATGGTCAAGAGGGTTTTAACGTCCTTTATTGGGGCGCTTTGGTCCGCGCTTTTTGCCAGAGGTAGATTGATTCCACGGGGGGTTTAGGCACAGCTGCTTTTGCAGCTTCATTCAACGAGAGAAGCTCATTGTTCCTTTCCAGCGCTTTACCTACCCCACCGTTGAATCCGATCAATTTCGCGCTCGCACCATAAAACTTATTCCCGATGAGCTCAACACCGGTGCAGTTGGGCGCGCCGAAATAGACCATGGGCGTTTTGGAGCGCTCGCCAACAAAAACATTGCCCTGAATCACATGATCAAAACTTTTCTCGCGGCAATAGATCGAATAGCCGTCCCCAGAGCGAATCCGGTTATAGAGAATCAACCAGTTTTCGTTCCCGCCTTCCATATGAATGCCATCATGGGGAGCCACGACGTCGTTATTGTAAATGACATTGCGAGGCCCCTCGGGGCCATGCTCAGTCGATGAGGGTCCGCTGGCAAAGATCCCATGCCCGTAACCGCCATTTTCGATGTCATCGTCCCCGGCAATAATGAGGTTTCCCTCCAGCAGGTTTTCGTGAGCCCAGCCCGCATGAAATTGCGCATCGCTATTATAGAATTTGGAATTGCGCACTACATTTCCGGAAGCCGCCCACTGGATGTCGGGCGCATGGCGCATTTTTTTCGTTACGACCGAATCCATCAAACAGTCGAAGGCAGTTTCAAAACCCACATACGCTGTCCCGCCGCCGCCTTTGAAAAGAGCATCGTCGAACTCGCAATCGCGGACTTCACAGAATTTGGTATTGGGAAGGTACACCGGGTTTCTTCCAGAGTTAACAATGCGCACGTTCCGCATCCAGCTTCCAAGCTGGAATGAAAAAGTAACACCGTTGGTCCAAAGATCTTCGATCGCATACCACCCGCTCATCGCGTCCTTCTGCCCCGATGGATTTTTAGTGACGATTTGTTGCTCCAAGGTAAGGCTCTCGATCCCACATCCAGTATTCAAAAAAATTCTTTCCGCATAGGAACCGTCGACTTGGGGGAACTCAATGCGTAGCGGTTGGTTGAGTGTAATTTCGGCCCCGTTAACCGCCGTGATTTCATAGATGCCCGACCGAAAAACACCCCAGGCCACGCGATTGCCGATGATCTTGTTCCAGCGCTCTGTTGTCGGTCCAATCAGGCGAATACGATCACCCACCGACCAGCCGGGATTGGTCACGAATACAATCTTGCGGTCTCCCCGCTTGCCGTCCTGGGCCAACCGCTTCTGTTCGTTATCGCGACCTTTACCGGCAAAAATAATCGCGGCATTGAAAGTGGCGGCAGGAGCTTCCACCGCAGTATCGCTCACCAAGATCGGAAACTTTTGAACAAACTGTTTACCGTCCGCGTAAATCGCCGTTGCCTCGAGCACGTGAGCACCGACGCCAAGTTTTTGGAGCAGAGTGAGCCCCTCAACGCGAATCTGGTAGGTATTCCCCCAATGCATTTTGCGATTTTGTTTGGCCAGAACTTTTCCCTCGCTGGCCAATTGCAGAGAAGCCAGATCCTTTGGATTCGCCTGCACCTCCGCCGCGGCACCGGGACCGAATTCTTTTCCCGTGCCCGCCCAATTGAAGAGTCGTAATGTGCCATACGGGATGCGATCCCGGAAGATGATCCGCGTTTTGTCCATGCCCTCTCCCCGGAGGACAATGTGGCTGTCAGCGATCAGTACCGTCCGGTCTAGATAGAAGGTCCCTTCTGGAATCTGGATAGCGCCGCCACCCGCCGCCGCTGTCATTCGCACGGCCTCCTCGAGTGCTCCCGAGATGTCCGCTCCGCGAAGCGCGGCAAATGCCTGCGGACCGACGACTGCCTTAACGTGGGGAATACCCCCCGGCACGCCCGATCGACTCCAGTCAGGATAGACCAAACCATCAGGCCCCACGACATCCGCAGCGGTTAACCGATCCTTGTCCGCCGGAGTCAGCTTGTATGTGGACAACCACGGAGCTGCAACGACAGGCGTATAAGAGCTGAGTCGAATATCATCCACATCCAGAGTGATGCGCGAACCCCAAGTGGCGATCTGGATGCTTCCCCTCACCGCACCCTCGGAAGGCAAAGAATCAAGTGTATACGTCGTCCAGCCTTTTTCTGCGTCCATGTTGGGCACGACAATATCCACATCATAAGGATAGGGTATATGGTTTAGCACCCGACCTGCGGCATCGTAGTAGCGGAGATAGAAACCACAGCCCAACCGACCGTCTATCGCCCGCGATTGGAAAGTGAGACGATAACCCAACCCCGGCTTGATATCGAAGAAGGAGGAAACAACCACGGCCCCCGGTTTTCCACCCGGCTCGGCAATGCGTAATCCCATCCTGCCCACGCATGCGGCCTCGGAAATCACCCGGCTGCGGCCTGCATCCTTGTCGAGATTCCAACCTTCAACTCCCTCCTCAAAACTGAAATTCCGAATGGAGACCGCTTCTTGCGCACGACATGGGAATAGAGCCAAGCCCAGAAAGAGCGAGGCGATGCTGCATGCAAAAAAGCGTCTGATTTTTTGGGACATATAGATAGGAAAAAAAGCGGCCATTAAGGCGCGTTGATACTGATCGCCTCGACATGACCATCCGCATAGAGTCTCAGACGAATGTCGCGATAGACGGGCCGGGGAGGAAGTGAACCATACCAGCCACTGGCAGAGACCGTCGGATTGTTCAATTGTTGATCCACGTCGCTCAAAATCCAGACCTGGCTGACATCGCCAAATGTGGAAAGCTGCATCACCTTCAAAGGCTGCTGGACCCAAGGCGTAGTGACGCTGCCAAGGATACGAAACGCAGAGCCGGCGTTCGTCAGGGTATTATTCTGGATATAATGAGGTACAAGGCTGTTGGTCTGGAGCGTCGAGATATTCCACGCCACCAAGCCCGGCGAGACAAGACTGGACACGGTCATATACGAGGAATAATTGCGCGCCGCCAGCAAATCCGGCGACCCCAGATAAGGTCCGATGAATCCGGCCAGTACCCCCATGGGGACCGCGTTCCAGTTGTAAAACGGCAACGTACCGAAGGAGCACGGCCCCGGGAAATAACCATCGTGATCACCCGCGTAGGCGAGAATTCCCACGCCCGTCTGACGAAGATTTCCAGCCCCTTTGGACTTCAGGGCAGCCACCCTGCCCTTTTGCAGAGCAGGCAACAAAAGCGCCGCCAAGATCGAGATAATGGCCACCGTCACGAGCAGTTCAGCCAGGCTGAAGCTGGGAGCACGAAAACGAGCTTTGGGATGGGATCGCGACCACATATAGGTTTATCGGGCTGTCAAGAAAGGGACTTACCGGGGAAAAGTTAATATATCCTTATATCAAAGTCAATGCCTTTTTCGCAGTGAAAGCAGAAAACCATGCCAGTTCGCTCTAGCAGACTGCTAGCACGCCAGGCGCATGCGTTGACTGGTCATGCCTTGACTGACCGCAGCGTCGAAGCCGCCACCACCAACTCCGGCTTGAATTTGACCGAGGGCAATGGCCCCTTTTCCGGTGACTCGGAAAGGTTGATCGCCATCTCTGCCAGCGTATGCGCCATCTTGAGAAAAGGAAGCCGGATGGTCGTCAAGGGAACCGGTGAAATACGGGATAAAATCTCACCATTGAAACCCGCGATCGCCACATCATCGGGTGATCGCAATCCCAGCTCATAGAGCGCGCGCTGAACCACATAGGTCTGGTTGTCGTTCGTGCAAATGATGGCTTCCGGCCGTGAATCCCTCACCCACGCCTTGACCTCATCCAAAAATGGATGGTTCTCCATGGTGGCCACTTCCGGCTTCAACCCGGCCTTTTTCATGAGCGATTCGTACGTCCTCTGCCGGTCCGTGAAACTGTAAGAAATTCCAATACGCTCTTTCTTGAAGGTCAGAAATGCAATCCTCCGGTACCCCTGCCCGAATAAATGCTCCATTAATAACCGCGTGCCGAGCAAATCGTCTGCATAGACAGAGTTATACCGTCTTTTGTCGTTGAAAAAAAGAATGGGAAAACCGGCGTTCGTCAGCAGATTCTCCGCAATGGCCGGCAACGAATGGCGCCAGATGTTGACAATGAGCGCGTCAAGATGAGCCTCTCTATAGATGGCGGGAATATCGGACTCAGTAGGATTCCAGTCATACCGATGCTTGATCAAAGTGATGCGGTAATTGCGCCGGTTGGCCACTTCACAAATGCCGCTTTCGATGGCCTCAATCGTGTAATCATCGTCGTTCTGAATCGAAAGATAACCAATATTGTTGAAATGGTTTTGGCGCATGGCGCGCGCCGAGCCATTGGGACGGTAGTTAAGCTGTTTGGCGACTTGAAAAATCTTGGCCCGGGTGTCTTCTGAGGCCCGGATACGATCATTCCTTTTTTTCAAGACATCACTGACAACCATCGGAGTCACTCCGACAATTTTCGCAATATCGGCCAGCGTTGGAGCGTGCTTCATCTGATAGAACTTTATGGCAAAGGTGAAAAGGAAGACGAGCTGATATTTGGCAGCTCACCGTGAGATTCCTCTTCAATATCGTTTTTCGCTTCAAAAATACAATGGATTTCTCCGCCGCGATCTCGGCGGAGCTTACCTTGAGAGAAGCAATCATCGAACCGAAATAGCCTTACGATCAAAAAACTTGCCTAAATTAATATAACGCTATATCATTCTGGCGTTCCAATCCCAATTCTATCAAATCGATCTCACAACCTCCGCACACCATGAAACTCCTCCTTCTTCTCGTTACAGTCTTGGTGCCCCATACAGCTTTTTGTCAAACGGGCGAAATCGCGAATTTTGATCACTGGAAAATAATCAGTTTGCAAGGCGCTACGGCCAAGCGAACGGTTGCTCCGGATGGTCCGTCGGGCAAGGAATGTCTCATCATTCAGATCGATAAAAGCGGAGCGGGCCACCTCTGGTTCAATCAGCTCAAATACGCAACCCGCATGGAGAAAGGGAAAAAGTATCTATTGAAATTCAGTATGAAGGCCGATTTCGATATTGCCGCTCCGATTTATGTGAGCGCTCTTCTGGATGTCGAACCTTTCACAGCCTTGGCCCCACCCCAAAAACTCAAACCTCATGCGGAATGGCAGGAATTTTCCTATGATTTTCAGCCGAACGCAGAAACACCGAATGCCCGGATTGCATTTCAATTGAATGTCGCTGGCGCCAAATTCTACATAGCGGATATCACTCTTACAGCAATTGAATGAGAGGTGGATTGCGAAACACTTTCATCATCCCTCTCACAATCCAATTCAATGCCATCACAATTAGACTCCAACTACATTCCCACAGGTAAACCGCAGCCAGCAGTCAAACCGGGCGAGTTTATTTTTGCTGTCGCGTTCCTGGAGCACGGTCATATTTTCGGCCAATGCAATGGCCTCATCGAAGCCGGAGGCGTCCTCAAGTATGCCTATGACCGCGATCCCGTGCGTCTTGCGGATTTTCTCAAACACTTCCCACAGACCAGGGCGGTGGACTCTTTTGAAGAAATTCTAGACGACAAAGAAATCCAGCTCGTCGCCGCTGCAGCCATCCCCTGCGAGCGTAGCGCCATCGGTCACCGCGTCATGCAGGCGGGCAAAGACTATTTCACCGACAAGGCCCCCTTCACCACTCTCAATCAACTCGCCGAGACCCGAAAAGTCGTCGCCGCAACCGGTCGCAAATACATGGTCTACTATGGCGAACGTCTGCATGTGGAATCGGCCTGGCACGCCGGAGAACTCATCGCTCAAGGGGCCATAGGAAAAGTGATCCAGGTCATTAATCTCGGTCCACATCGGTTAAGCAAGAGCAGCCGTCCCGATTGGTTCTTCGATAAAGCCCGATACGGTGGTATTTTAACCGACATTGGCTCTCACCAGTTCGAGCAATTTCTCGCCTACACCGGCGCTCAGGATGCCATCATTAACTTTGCCCGCGTGGCGAATTTCGCCAACCCAGACAAGCCTGGACTGGAGGATTTCGGTGAAGCGAGCCTGATCACTGACAACGGCGCGTCCTGTTACTGCCGACTCGACTGGCTCACTCCCCATGGCCTGCGCACGTGGGGCGACGGGAGACTCTTCATCCTCGGTACCGAAGGTTTTATTGAAGTGCGCAAGTACATCGACCTCGCTCGCGACACGGGCGGCGACCTCGTCCTTCTCACCACCCAAGAGAAAGAGCATCTCATCGATTGCAAAGGCAAAGTTGGCTTCCCCTTCTTTGGCCGGTTGATCCTCGATTGCCTGAACCGTACCGAAAACGCCATGACTCAGGAATACGCTTTCAAAGCGGCCGAACTCTCACTGAAAGCGCAACAAATGGCGGATCAAACAAACCCTTAACATCGGCGTATTGGTCTGGTTTCAACCGGACCGTTCTGTCTCGACTCTCCTAACCGATAGAGCGGATCACAAACGGCTCGATATTTCCTTGGCGGCTTCAAACGAAAGGCGAAACAACGTCTTGCACGAGTCTACAGGCATATTGATGTCATAATAGCCCGCGACCACAGCCACCAATTCCTTGCCGGAGGAAAACACCGGAACGGCTATCCCTCGCCAATCCTGCACGCTGATGAATTCGGCCTGCGCGTAGCCGAGCCGACGAATCTTGGCAAGGCACGCTTCCAATCGCTCCCGCGTCTTCCAAATACTCTTGCCCTCCACTTCGAAGGGATGAATGCGGAAAAACTGATCGTATTCCTCCTGAGGGGCGTACGCGAGGAAGACCAGCGAACTGGCTTTGCCGTAGGGGTGAAATCGTCGCTCGCGAGGACGCACCAATACGCCCGGTCGCTTGGATTCGATATTCAGGCGCACATAGGTATCCCCGGACTGATGCTCCATGAGGCCGAAACTTCCCGAGGGCATTTTCGTGTGCACTTTCATCAACACCTTCGCCGCAACAGTGAGGAGGTGACGGTCATCATCGAGCCGCTTCAATTCGGTCATGGCCCGACCGATGGAAAAGCGGAGTGGATTCTCCTTGCGCACCAGAAAATGTTCCGCCTCGAGAGTCCGGATAAATTTATAGACCGTATTGGATTTGAGTCCCACCGCCGCGGCAATCTGGCCAATACTCCGGCCATCTTCCGTTCCCGCCACCGCATATAAAATCCGGATGGCCCGTTGAACTGATTGAATCGATTCGTTGCGCGGCATGGCAGTGATCAATGATCAGACCTATCAGATCAAATGACAACTTTAAATTTGGAACCAAGCCGGGCTCGTTTAATAGTATTGATAGCAAAGGACTCGCGGGACTTGGTAAACCCAAGCTAACCTGTCGGAGACTTCCAGCACCCCACCCGTTATTATGAATCGCTCGATCTTATCTCTGGCCAAGCTTCTGCTCGGCGTCACGCTGTTCTCCTGCCTCCCGGTCCTGTCAGCCCACTCCGCCGAGAGCGCCTCAGGCAGCATTAATTTGATTGGCCGCCAGGGGGCAGATTTCGAAGTCACGAAGGCCCCCGAGGGCGGTCACGCCACGACAGCCGGAGCCAGTGGCGGTGATACCAATCTGTTTATCGACTTTCCGATCACCCACACGTGGAAACAATTCTCATTCACCATCACGCCTAAAAAGAGCGGCCGAATTTTAATCCTCATTCTGGGCCCTTATGTCCTCGCAGCTCCCGATAAGAGCACACGAGAGCTTACTCCCATGTTTGTGTGCTATGATGACTTCAAGGTCGAAGGCACGGAGTTCAAGAATGGCGGCTTTGAGAAAATCGACAAGGCGCACAACCCAATTTACTGGGATGACAACACCGTCTCCACGAGCAATCCCCCCATCGATGACAATTTGCGCGCGAGACTCGAAGACGATAACGCTCCGGAGGGCCGCTACTATGCCCGAGTCTGGCATAACTCCCGTTATCTTCAGGCGCTGACGATTGAGCAAGGTACTCCGGTTACGATTACATTCTACTCCCGACTCGATCGCAAATAATCGAACGGATAACCTTTCGGCCTCCCGTACACATCTACGTATTTTATGCCCACACGTCGCCCCCTTCTTCACGCGCTCGTCATCACCCTTATCATCACGGTAGCCCCCTTTCTATTTCCCTCCCACGGTCAGAGTGCACCACCATCCACGGCGAATACCTCCTCCTCGACCATTCTCAATACCCTCACGACCGACGAGAATTGGTTCTACTATTACATTCCCGGCATCATTCGACCTGACGAAGGTACGATCGAACTTACCCTTGTTCCCTC
This sequence comes from Verrucomicrobia bacterium Tous-C9LFEB, assembly GCA_002304345.1. Taxonomy (GTDB): domain Bacteria; phylum Verrucomicrobiota; class Verrucomicrobiia; order Methylacidiphilales; family UBA1321; genus UBA1321. Next base: position 139,101 of record NEUU01000009.1, on the reverse strand, counting down.
GAAGCCAGCTTCGGAATTCACCGCCAGCTACGACTTTGCCTTCATTGTAATCCCCGGGCAGGAAATCAGCGGTCGCACACTCATGGGACTTCACATCCCACCTCCTTCGCACGGAACCACCGGATGGAATTTCATTTGTCGCAACGAAAACAAATCCACAGCGGTCAACTATCCCAAGCTCGAATTTGAAGCCGGTCAACCGATCCGGATCGCCTGCTCCTGGGGTTCGGAACTCAAACTCTTCATCAACGGCAAACTCGTCGCCAGCAAACCCTATTCGCGACTAATCTCCCCGCTTCCCGCCTTGTTCAAGGTCCGCCGTTCGGCACCATTCAATGCTCGAGGCGTACGCGTCTCCTCCATCGCCTTGCCTGAGGAACGACTCGCCGGAGATCCGCAAAAAGAATTCACCGCAGATCCTGACACCGCACTGCTCGTCACGGATTCGCTCAAGAAAATCGAAACGTTCCAGACCGCCTGGCACAACCGGATCAAATTCGCAGACGTGATGCCCGTTTGGGACGTCACATCCCAGAGCTACGTCACCGGACAGGAAGTTCGTTATCCACTCGTCGGCATCAACCGCTCTGCGTCCGCTCAGTCATTTAAGATCGCGCAAGTCATCACTCCCTATCCTGTCGGTGAACCGCTCAAGCTTGAGCGCACCTGGGAAATTCCCGCGGACAAAGCGTACCATCTTCTGGAGGTCCCGCAGCCAGAGCTCAAAGCTCCCGGCTTCTACACCGTCAAAACCATCATCACCGATCCCAGTGGTAATGACACGGAGTGGAAAAGCTCCCTCTCCATCTGCCCCGCATTTCCAACAGGTGCGAAAGAAGGCGCGCTCGCCCGCTATCTGGGTAATCACCACGATTTCGATTTCGATGTGAAAGTCATGGATCAAGTCGGCATTCATACCTCGCGAGTCGACGTCTTCAAATGGTTCCTGCTGGAACCCATCCAAGGTAAATTCCAATGGGAAGAAGCCGATACCATGGTCCGCCAGGCTAATCAATCCAATCACGATCTCCTCGGCATCCTTTGCGGCCCGCCCCATTGGGCGGGTGAAGATCCCGGTGAGGCGATGAAGAAACAGCATCCCAATACCACGCGGTTCGAGCGCTGGAAACCGCGCAACATCAAGGATTGGGAAAACTACATTTTCCAAGTGGCCTCCCGCTACAAGGGAAAGGTCAAGTACTGGGAAATCTGGAATGAAGTGGACTTCCACCCACCCGCCATGCCCGCCAGCTTTTCCGGCAGCACCGAGGACTACAACAATCTCCTCAAGGCGGCCTACCAGCAAATCAAAAAGGCTGACCCTGAAGCCCAGGTACTGATGAGCGGCTTCAGCCTCAACAGCGTGTGCGATGCCGCCATGCCCTACGATTTGCTCAAGATGGGTGCGGCCGATCACTTCGATGCCTTCGCCATGCACGCCTACAACGGAGTTCTGTTTGTCGATCAACTCCGCGCCGCTCTCGATCAAAAGAAACCGGGCGGCAAAATGTGGATGACCGAGCACGCGTGGCTCACCATCAGTAATGAGAAGAATCGCATTTATCAGGAGGTCGCGATCGTCCTCAATTACATCGACAAGAAATTCGAAAAATTCTATGCCTTCGGATTCGACGAACTTCAGTTCAACCACTTCACCCACTCCCCCACGGTCGACTTCCATATTCTCGGCGTTCTTCAGGGACAATTGCGCCAAACGAACACCCTCAGTGGTCGTCTGACTTTTCCCGGAAGCGATGACTACTCGCTCCGTCACGTCCTGACTCGTACAGATGGTAAAACATTGACTGTTCTCGGTAGCGAACTTGCCGCGCATCAAGTGCGGATCGATGGCGTAATCCACTCCGCCATCGACGTCTGGGGTCGCCCCATTGCGTTTGAAACGAAGGATGGCCAGACGAAAATCAAAATCGCCAGCCTCGCCTATATTATCTCAGACAAACCGATCAAGGTGTTGGAGTCCGAAGCCACCGAGGCCACTCCGCTCTATACCAATGGCGATTTCGAACAGGTGCAGGGCGACATCCTGACAGGTGGACTCTCCGCCGGAAAACCCGCCGGGTGGACCTTGCGCGATAAAACCTATGATCCGCAAGGAGCCATTACAATCACCGACAACGCGCACAGCGGCAAATACGCCATCAACATACACTCCTCGGGAAAGGGCGCTGTCTACGCCTTCCAATACTGCACGATTCCCGCGCCGGGCACGTATCGCGTTACCGGTTGGTTCAAACGCGGCTCGGCCAAGGACGCCGGCATTCCGTTCCTGAGTGTTTACGATATGGCCAGCGGTCGCGTCGACCGGAAGCATTTCCCGCAGGCCAGCGCCGATCAATGGACAGAATTCAGTCACGAAGTCAAATTCGAGACGACACCCGAAAAGCAAGTCGCCTTCATGGCGGGCATCGAAAAAGGAGCGGGCGATCTGCTGGTCGACGACATGACCTTCACCCGCATCGAACCGCTGCGCGTTGCCAAGGACAAGGTGAAGCCAATCTCCGTGGGTTCCGCCGCGAATCGCAGCTACACCGATACGCTCCAGATCGTGAAAAAAATGGACACCATCTCGCTGGTGCCCCTACGCGATTTCGTTCGCGGCTCAAACATCATCGGAGGCATTCCCTTTACACTGCAACCGCAGGCCACGGGCAATGCTGCAGTCATCGTCGCCCCGAGTAATCTGGTCAAATCACTCCCGGTCGATTCAGCCCCCGTGTCCGTGAATGCCAAGTTCGCACAACTCGCGTTTCTGCACACCGCCCTCTATGTGGAAGCGCCGGATAAAGCCGCACTGGGAGAATACCAACTCACGTACGAGGACGGTTCCACGGCCACGATTCCCCTCCTCAATAACCGAGACATTCGCGATTGGTTCCTCTCGGCCAACAAGTCGGGCATCCCTGCCCAACGCACCATTACCAGTCAGGCCGGTATCGAACTGGGAGCTTTCGTTCTCTTGGCCGATAACCCGCAACCTCAAAAAACGATTCGCCACATTGTCCTCAAATCCAAAGGCCCTGGCATCCTGATTCTTCTGGCGATTGCAGGAATTGAATCCGCCGCGTAACCGGGAGCTTCCGTTCATGCTACCGGCTGCCTCCATTCGTTCCGTTCAGATCGAGCTTCGATTCCTTCCCCTCCAACCCGATTACATTCGGCAAACCTTCGAACGACTCGGCCAGCTCGGCTACAACACCGTTTACCTTCAATACGAAGATACGTTTCCCTTCCGGCGGCATCGCACTCTGCGCGGCAGTTTTACTTACTCCCGAGCACAAGTTCGGCAAATCAATCAGTGGGCCAAAGACAATGGCCTTCAGATCATTCCCCTCACCTATTCCTTCAGTCATTCGGACCAACTACTCCAGCGTCCGCAATACGCGGATCTCGCCGAATCCGATGCCAAGGCCAGCCTCTGCCTCACCCATCCGCGATCCATCGATCTCATGGCGGAGCTCGCCGAGGACGTTCTCGAACTGCATCCCGAATCCAAATTCATCCATATCGGTGGCGATGAGATCCAGCAACTGATCGCCTGTCCCCGTTGCACCACGGCCATGTGCCAGCACGGACGCTCCGGCGTTCTCGTCAACTTCCTCAACAAAGTCGCCCGCCGCTTCCGCCAATTGGGAGTACGTCCCGCCATCTGGTCGGACATGCTGATCCGCTATCCGCAGGCCATCGACAACCTCTCGCGCGACCTGCTGATTTTCTATTGGGACTATTGGAGTCACGGCGAACGCCAACCCTTTCTCACCATCGGTGGCGGATTCAGCGACATGTTCATTCTCGACAAGAAAGCCATCACCGGCGATCTCGCGGTGATGACTCATTTTCCTCTTACTCGCCCATTAGAGGAACTCCCCCAAGGCCTCGCCACCGTCTATCGCGACTATTGGAAACTGGACCGCAAGCAGACCAGCGCCAAATCCTTCCCCTATCTGCAGTTCTTCACGGACCACCGGTTTGACGTCATCGGCTCTGCGCTTCCCTACGTTGAACTCGGCTCCATTCTGCCCAACGTGCAGGAAAAATGGTCGCACCTCACACATGCCGTCAAACGCATCCACGAAACCGGCGCCGCTGGCGGCACCCTTTGTCATTGGGCACCCTTCTGGCCGCCGCTGGAGACACTCTGGCTCGGCATTACCGCCTTTAGCGAAGGGCTGCAGCACAATCACCGCGCGATGGCTCCGGAAAAAATCCTTCCGCGCTACACCACTCTCACTCTAGGTCAGGATGCCCCGGATTTCGCCAACGCCGTCTGGAACGCTTCCCGTCGCTTTGAACTCGGCGACATTTTCAATCCCACATGGCAGATCGTCCCTCCCGAAAAGAAAATCCAATGGCATCGTGACGCCGGAATGGTAGCGAGAGAGCACGCCACCGTGAACAAGCTCAGCGCTCGGCTTCCGGGCCATCAGAAGTGTTTTCGAAAGTATGCCGTCAAACAGGCTCACGCCCGGCTCTTCGAAGTGCTTTCTCAGGAAATGAAATTAAAGCTGAAATATGAAAAGCGCCTCCTCAAGGAGTTGCCCATCCAGACGTCTCTCCGCAAAAAAATGCGCGCCTTGCGCCCGGAACTTCAAAAGGTCTGGAGCGTCTACTATGTTCCGTCTGCCGTCAAGAAGCTGACGGAGCTTCGCCTCGATCCCTATTGCTAGAGCGGATTTCAAGTTCATTGTCGCATTGTAAACCTTCTCACGCGATCCTTCGACAAGCTCAGGATGACGTGAAATGAAAGTAATTTCAGAGGATAAGCGTCGGACTCTCGCGAGAACTCCTCACGGTCATTTGAGATTATTTGCCCCATTCGTCATCCTGAGCTTGTCGAAGGATCAGTTGGCATGCTCCAAGGTCATAGCGTTGCGACAAGCCAAACAAAAAAGCTGGAAAGCTTCCGAAAAAGCTTTCCAGCAAAACGACCAACTCGAATTTTACCCTATACCCTGCGGCGGCGCAGTCCCATTCCCAACATGCCGCTCGCGCCCAAAAGCAACATCAACGAAGACGGCTCCGGCACCGCATTCACTTCCAGGGAATCGATGCGAAGAATATTATAGCGGGTGCTCACCGCCGCGTAGAATCCAATTCCGGTTATCGTGCTCGAACTCAGATCCAGCGTCTGGGTCGCACCGATTGCCATCGTCCCATCTGCCACGCTGGAACTGGAGTTACCAATAAGAGTGAACGCCGACCAAGTGGATGCGGCTGTCGAAAACAGAAACGAACCGGTATCCGCCACATCGAAGTTGCCCGCGGTACTTTGACTCAATGCGGTTTGAGCAAAGGTGCTATTGGTGACATACCAAGCGCCTCCGACCTGAACGAGCAAGCGCAGCTCCTGCGAGGTCGCCAGACTCGTATTCATCTTCCACGAGATCATCGATGTCCCGCTGGTCAAATTCAGATTCAATCCCGTCACGACTGCCGAGAAGGATTGCGAAACCAATCCGGTATTTTCGCCGTTGTAAAACTGCAGAAATCCGTTGGAGGTATTCGGATTACCCGTTTTGTTTGGCATTGTCACCGAGTTACCCGCCGTGAGTGCCGCAACGCTGCCCGGACCGGTGACATTGACCGCATTGGCACCGATATAGGCATTCCACCCTGCCATGGATACGCCGGACGTCGCCCCGGTGGCATTGGTGAAGCTTTGTGAGTAGAGAACCTGCGCCTGCGCCGAGGTCGTCATCCAGCAAACCGCCGCGATAGCCAGCCCTTTGAGTGTTCGATTGAGTGTAGTATTCATTTTGTTTTGTAGTCGCTATTCAATTCAGGAAGGCCGCAATCCGAATGACTTCCCATATCCCGACTATAATCAACACGACGAATCGCCTCAATGGATGAGGCTCAATGAAGCCACATAGTTCTGATCATTGATCAGAGCCAATTATCCAGATCAGGAATTCGTCATTTCGGGTTGAAATGCAAACGGCCCTCTCCTGAATAATCCAGGAGAGGGCCGTTCGTGCGTGAAGCGATGCGCTGCCTTATTGGTCGAAGCTCGAACCGTGAGCAATCACGGAAGTGAGAGGCTGTGGACGGCTCACATACACCAGATGACCGTTGAGGCTGGCATTCAGTTCGTTTCGGCGAAGCAGATCTTCCTCCCAGTTCTCATAGCGATGGATGAAATCGTAGGAAGCCTGGAAAGACTGCAGGATGGATTCGAAAGACGGTCCTTGAACAACCACCACGGGCACCGGAGGAGTCGGACTCATCGGTTCGAGAACAAGATTCTGCCATTGGAAGAAGGCGTAACCATCATTCTTGGCCATGACACCCACGATCTCAATCGACCACGTATTCGTGAAGTTCCATCCCGCCCCGATGAAGGTACTGGAATCACGCATGTAGGCTGTCGGCTGGGCGGACAATCCCGCCGCAGAACCGGCACCCACGCCAATCGCCATCCCGGAGGATTGGAAATCCCAGAACGTGGAAGTCAGCGCACCGCTATTACTGCCGATGAAGCCGCCAATCGCCGTCGGAGCGACGCCACTTGTCGTGACCTTGCCCGTGCTGTAGGCGTGCGTGATCGCGCCCGTGTTATGACCGATAAGGCCGCCCACGTTCGCGTTTCCAGTCACTTGACCACGCGCGTAGGCCTCTTTGACACTGCCTCCAATCATGTCACCGATCAACCCACCCACGTAGGTCGTTCCGCTCACCGAGCCCGTCGCCGACACTTGAGTGAAGCCGCTGTTTGTCGAAGAACCGACCAGCCCGCCAACATAGTTCCCGCCAGTCACATTACCCGTCGCCATGCTCGTATTGACCCAGCCATCCTGCACGCCGCCAACGAGACCGCCGGCGGTATTGGTGCCATTCACCGAACCGGAAGCGAACGAGCCGCTAATCGTGCCGTTCGCCATCACGCCCGCCAAACCACCCACGAGCGTCGTTCCCGTGACCGCACCACTCGCCGTGGAGTTGGCGACGATACCGAAGAAGTTGATTCCGAGTAAACCACCCACAAAAGTGTTGCCCGTCACAGCGCCCGTGGCGGTGGAATTCGTGATGGTACCCGAGTAGTTATAGCCCACTGCACCGCCAGTGAAATCAACACCCGTGACGTCGCCGCTCGCGAGGGAGTTCGAGAGCGTGCCATCGATCATCTGTCCGATCAATCCACCCGCGTAGCTCACCGTGGCCAGAACCGTTCCGCTGGCAGAACTCGCGTTGACGGTGCTGTGATAGCTGTAACCGACAAGACCGCCGATGTTCTGACTTCCCGTGACTGCCCCAGAACTGAAGTTTCCGATCAACGTGCTGCTCGTGACGGTACCAATCAGTCCACCGACGTTCTGCGTACCAGTGACCGAGCCCGAGTTGATCGCTCCACTAATACTGCCGTTATTGAGTGCGCCGATGATCCCGCCCACCTTATTGACGGCAGTCACTGCGGCCGTATTTGTCACGCCACCGATCGTACCGCTAGCGGTCCCCGCAATACCACCGACGCCCGTACCTCCCGTGACAGCACCTGAATTCGTCGCATTGGTCAGGACGATGAAACTTACGCCTGCGATACCGCCAACGTTCGTCGAGCCGCTCACGGTGCCAAGATTCATGACATAGCTCAAGATATCCGACGTGCCCGCAATGCCGCCCACGTTCGTACCACCCGTAACGGCGCCTGAATTCGTGCCGTAGCTCACCGAGATATTCGTACCACTGGTGCCCATCAACCCGCCCACCCAAACCGTACCACTGACGGCACCACTATTCACAATCTGACTGACCGTACTATTGGTCGTCCCCCCAAAAATACCACCGGTATACACCCCTCCAGTCACCGTACCGCTATTCGTAACCGTATCGACAACAGAATCCATATTGTACCCAACGATACCACCTGCATAGGTCAAACCATTAATCGCGCCGGTATTTAGCACCCCACTGATCATGCTCCCATAATTCACACCCGCAACGCCACCGATAAACCGGGAACCCGTGACCGTGCCGCTATTTGAAACGCTCGTAATCCAACTGGATGACGTACTGTCCCCCACCACACCGCCGACATAATGATTGCCGCTAATCGTGGCCGTATTCAGCGACCCGCTGATGGTACTGGCACTGTGATAGCCCGCGATACCGCCCGTATACGAACCGGTACCCGTGACCACACCGCTATTCGTCGCATTCAGAATAGAGCTTCCCACGATGCTCGCGCCCGCGATACCACCCACGTTATCAACCCCGCTCACGGCGCCCGTGTTCATCACATCGCTCAGCGTGCCAGTCATCATATGACCACCGATGCCACCCACATAACTCGTGCCAGTGACCTGGCCTGCATTAGTACTATTGGTAATCACCGCGCTGATCGTCAAGCGACCGACCATACCGCCAACATAATTCACACCACTCACCGTCCCCGAGTTCGTCGCATTCGTGATCGTGCCGCCATCATAGCCCGCGATACCGCCGACCGTAGACGATGCGCTGACAGCACCCGTGTTCGTCACGCCGGAAAGCAACCCATTATTAAATCCCGCGATGCCCCCCACCGAGTTCGTCGCGCCGCTGACGAAACCCGAATTCATACTCGAGCTGATCGTGGCGTCATTCTGGCCAGCCACGCCGCCCACAATGGTGAGACCATAAACTTGACCGCTATTGGTGCTGGTCAATATCCGGGCCGCTCCGGTCGACGTACCGACGATACCGCCCACGAGCGACGAACCGGTCACCGCGGCCGTATTGATCGAATTGCTGATCGTGCTGTTCTGCGCGTAACCGGCAATACCACCGACATTGACACCCGAAGCCGTCACCGTCCCCGAGACCGTGACGTTGTTGATCGTGCTGGAACTGTTATTGTAGCCCACCGCGCCGCCAACGTAACTGACACCGCTGACCGTGCCCGTAAATGTGGAGTTCTGCAGCGTCGCGGCAAAGTTATTGCCGATCAACCCACCGACCGTGTTGCTGCCAATCACTGTGGCGTTCACAATTAGATTACTGACGGTGTTCGACGTGGTAGTGCCGATCGCCCCGCCCACATAATTGACACCGGAGACCGTACCCGAGAAGGTCGAATTCGCCAGAACCTGCGCTGAGTTGTTCCAACCGATGAGTCCGCCAAGGTAATCACCCGTGGAGTAAACTCCCGCGGTAACGTTCATCCCGGAGAAAGTGCCGCTGGTGTTGGAACCAATCGCACCGCCGACCCTACCGCTGCCAGTCACCGTCGCTGTGACCGTATTGTTCAGCACCGTGCTGGAATTATTGACCCCAATGAGACCGCCGACATATTGTGTTCCCGTGACGTGCGCTCCACCGACCGTCGAATTGATAAGGAATCCCGCCGTGTTGGCGCCTGCCAAACCACCCGTGTACTGCGTACCCGAGACGCTACCGCTGTTGTACACGCCGCTCAGAGTGGCCGTATTATTATCTCCCGCGATGCCGCCCACGTTCGTGAGACCGTTGACCGAACCGGAATTCGAGCTGGAATAAATCCGGCCGCTGATCGAATTCTGACCGACAATGCCCCCGGCGAAATTGCGGCCATTGACCGTCGCCAGATTCCGGCTGTTGGTAATCACACTCAGATTCACACCCGCGATACCGCCCACATAATTGACGTCAGCGTTAATCGTCCCGCTGTTCGTATTGTTCTCGATGTAACCACCATAATAGTTCCAACCCGCAATGCCGCCGTAATTGATGCCAATACCTGCGCCATTCAACGTGCCGCTATTGGAGTTGTTGCGAATAGTGGCCGTATTAAATCCGACCAAGCCACCGACGTTGTCCGTATTCGTCGCGGTAACAGTCGCGTAATTCACGTTGTTTTCGATGATGCCCGAGTTGTAACCGACAAAACCGCCTGCCTGTCCGCCGCTGGTAACGGTCACAGTTCCCGACAAAGCGTTGACGTTGCCGCTGAGCGTTCCGTCCGCGAGGTAACCCACGAGCCCCCCGATACTCACCGAGCCTGTCGTCGCCTGCACCGCACCCGAGTTCGTATTGTTAATGATCGATGCCACGCCGCCACTGCTCTGACTGGCCCCGACAAGACCACCGATGCCCGACGATCCGCTAAGTGCCGAGATCGCTCCGTTGTTGGTGCTCCCCGAAACCCAACCGCTATTGGAACCCACCAGACCGCCGATATAGAAGGAATTCGTTCCGCCGGTCACGGTGCCGCCATTCACGCTCCCACTCACCGTCGCGGCGTTATTGTACCCAACAATGCCGCCGATGTTTTGCGAATTCGAGCCCCCTGCAATCGCCCCACTGTTACTGCTCACCAGGATGTACCCAAGATTCTGTCCCGCCACACCACCGATATTCGTCGGCGAAGCCCCGTAGCCGTTCACACTGCCCTGATTGGAGCTCGAGGTAATCGTCCCGTAATTATAACCGACCACACCGCCGATATGCATCGCATTGGTGCTGGCACTCACCGCCGCGGTATTCACGCTGCCGCTGATCGTGGCACCGGCGCCGTTGTAGCCCGCGATGCCGCCAAAAGAGCTGATCGAATAACTGCCGTTGAGGACACCGCTATTGGTATTGCTGATCACCCAGCCATTATTCAATCCCACCACGCCACCGACGAAGGAGGTATTTGTCACGGTAATGATTCCCGCATTGATACTGCCACTGATCGTTGCGCTGTTCACCCCCGCCAAACCGCCGATAAACATGGCGCCAGTCGCCGTGATCGCGCCAGCATTGCTGCTGGAAAGAATGGTACCGCTATTGGAACCCACCAGACCGCCAAAGAACGACGCGCCTGATCCAGCCGCCAGAGCCGACTGATTATAGCTGCTGGAAACCGTCCCCGTATTATAACCCACCAGACCACCCACGCCGTAAGTACCGCTGATCGTTACCGAGCTTGTCGTGCTTAAGCCATTGAGGAGACCGTTATTCACTCCCGCAATACCACCCACAAACGTCGCGCCCGAAACCTTGCCGTTATTCAGCGTGGTGGAAATCACCCCCGCCGTATCGTTCAAACCCACGATGCCACCGACATTGACCGTACCCGATACGGTTCCTGCGTTCGTGCTGTTCTGGATCGATCCAGCATTCACCCCGGCGATGCCGCCGATAGTGGAAGCATTCGTATTCGCCACGATCGCGCTTAAATTCGTACTACCTGTGACGGTACCTGTGCTCGCATTATACCCAACAATGCCACCAAGACCGTACACACCACTCAGAGTTCCCGAGTTGGAACTGTTCGCAATCGTACCGTAATTCGCCCCCGCGATACCACCGACATAGCTTCCGGTTCCGACAACCGATCTCGAGTTTTCAACGCCATTCAACGTGGCCGAAGCCGAGACCACACCCGCGATGCCGCCGACATAATTCACTCCCGTTACAGTCGAAGAATTGGTCGAATTCGATATCACCCCACCCACATACGCGCCAACCAGACCGCCCGTAAAATCTCCCGTACCTTGCAAGGTCCCCGCATTGGAACTGGTATTGATAATACCGGTATTATAGCCGACCAGACCACCTGTGTAATGGTTGCCCGTGACCGCACCGGTGCTGCCTGAATTGGAGATCGTGCCTCTATTCGAACCCGCGATACCGCCGGTGAAATTATTCGTCCCCGACACCGTGCCGGTATTGAGCGAATCTTTCACTGAGCCATTATCGTTATTAACACCGACAAGGCCACCCGTGAAGTTCCCTCCGGTGGCCGACCCACTATTTAAACTTGAGCTGACCACGCCATCATTAAAACCCACAATACCACCGATGTCACCCGTGCCGCTCACCTGACCAGTATGGACGGTATTACTTAGCGTCCCGCCGCTATTTAGCCCCACAATACCGCCGATATAATAGGTACCCGAGACGGTACCGCTACTGGTACTCGTCTCCACGGTTCCACCGGAATTCGCCCCGACAATACCGCCCGCGGAATACGCAGAGCTCACCGTCGCCGAAGCAATACTGCCGCTCACCGTGCCAATATTCAGCCCTACGATACCGCCCGTCTGGCCATTCGCCGCCGTAATGAAACCGCTGGCACTGCTATTGATCACGCTGCCGCCCGCAAAATTGTACCCGACGATACCACCTGCCGAATAAGACGATGAAGTCACCGTCCCCGTCGAATACGAACCGAGGATCTTGCCCCCGTTATCATTTAAGCCCGCAATCCCGCCAATGCTGTCCGTTCCGCTCACCGCACCGGTATTGACCGCGTCACTGATCGTACTGTTGTTCCAGCCCACAATACCGCCCACGTCATGACCGTTGGTCGAAACCACGCTACCGCTGTTGTACAGGCTCGAAATTGAGAATGTGGACGTATTGTAACCAATGATGCCGCCGACATAACTGCCCGTGGCGATCACCGTCCCGGTATTGGTCACATTCGTAATCGTGTTGACGAGAACGCCTCCGGAATTTTGACCCGCGATGCCACCGACGTAATAAGCACCGCTCACCGTGCCGCTATTCGTCACGTTGGTAATATTGCCCCCATCATTGAAACCGACGATGCCGCCCGTGTAACTGCCCGTGTTCGTCACCGTGCCGCTAAAGCTGCTGTTACTGACCGTCGCGTTCTGCAAGTTGAGCCCGATGACGCCGCCCACGGTTGAGCTGCCGGTGACCGTTCCAAGCACGTAGACCTGATCGACCAGACTGTTGTTGAAATAGTTGCGCCCAACCGCTCCGCCTACGTAATAAATTCCGGAGGCCGTCCCCGCAAACACGGATTGCTTCACCACGCCGCCGCCGAGATTCTCACCGACCAATCCCCCCACATAGGCCGTACCCGTGACCCTGCCCCCCACCATTAATCCGCTGCCGGTTCCACCAAAATTGTAACCGATCGCTCCGCCTACATAGCTGTAGCCGGAAGCTGTGCCTGTAAAATTCACCGTGCTCACGATCGCGTTATTCATGCCCACAATACCGCCCACATTATTGCCGGGACTGCTCACGGAAGCCGACACCGTTACATTGGACACGAGAGCCGACTGATTCGCGCCCACTGCGCCGCCGATGTTATCGCTTGTACCGAGAACCATCGAACCCGCGGACACCACGCTACTGCTCAGCGTCGCTCCCGCATTATTCCAACCCACCAGACCTCCAACGTTTCGGACACCCGACACTTTGCCACTCTGCGTGCTATTGGTGATGACGCCACTACCGGAATTCACCCCTGCGATACCACCGACATAGGTGCTGCCGCTGATCGTTCCGCTATTGATCGCATTCGAAAGGCTTCCGGCATTGAAACCGGCGATACCACCCACCTGCGTAAAGCCGTTAACCTGTCCGCTATTGGTGGCGCTCGTAATTCTTCCCGAGGTCGCGTTTCGGCCCGCGATACCACCGACATAATTACCGACCGGTCCGCTGGGGCTGCTCACCGTGGCGACATTGATCACCCCACTGAGAGTTCCCGCATTGTACCCGGCAATACCGCCGATATCGGAACCCGTACCGAAAACACGTCCAGAGTTGGTACTATTGACCACCGTTCCCGTAACCAGATTGTTTCCCACCAGACCGCCGGTGGCGTCGCTACTATTGGTCACGGTCCCGAGATTATAAACCCCGCTGAGCGTGCTCAGATTGATTCCGGCAATACCACCGACCTGATAGGTTCCGCTCACGCTGCCGGAATTCGTCGAGTTCAGCACCTGCCACGCATTGTAGCCCGCGATGCCGCCGACAATATTGGTCCCCGACACCGTTCCGGAATTGCTCGCTCCATCCACCACGCCATTATTCCACCCCGCAATACCACCGACAACATTGCCCGTAGCAGAGACTGCGCCGCTGTTGCTGCTACCGATAATACGGCCAGAGGTGGTGTTCATACCCACCACACCACCGATGTAGTAGCCGCCGCTCACCGTCGAGTTGTTGATCGTACTGGCCACCGTACCCGAGCTCACCCCCGCGATACCGCCGACATTCTGCACCCCATTGACGACACCACTCACTGTGCTGGATAAAATCGATCCCGAATTGGAGCCAACCAACGCGCCCGTATTGGTGCCACCCGTGATCGACACATTGGCGAGAGTCACATTCTGGACGGTCCCGGTACTACGACCAAACAAGCCGACATCATTCGCTGACGACCGGTTGATCGTCAAACCGCTGATCGAATAGGTCGCCCCGTTAAACGTGCCGGTATACGCATCCGCCGCCGAACCGATCGACACAAAACCCGCTCCGCTGTTCCACGTCGCCGTGCCCGAAGCATTGATATTTGAGCCCAACTGATACGAATAGGTCATCGGCGAATAGGCCATGCCCTGTAATCCATAGACATCCATGAGAATGTACGGATCGAGCGTCGCGCCTGTCCCGCCCGCGGCGCGCAAAAACTGTACGCCGTTGGAGAGAACAAAATTATTGAGCACCGTGAAGGCGGGCAACGCGCCCAGTTGGGACCATTGTCCCTGCATCAGCCGGAAATCCATCACGTAAATGTCTCCGCCCGCCGTGATCGAGGACGCGGCATTCGCCGCACTCAAAACCAGGACGCCGTTCGTTGCGGTGATGGTGCCATTGAGAATGATGGAGTTTCCCGCACCCAACGAAAGGATCGTCGCCGCGGACCAATCCAGCGCGGCTCCAGCATTCAACGTAATATTCTCCGCGCCACCACCCGTGGCATTCGCCGTGGAGATGACAACGCTACCCAAACCCAACTGGGCATTGACGTACCCATCGTTGAACGTGTTGAAATCAATCGCCGCATTCGGTCCGCTCTGAATCGTGACCGCGCCGGGATCGATCAACAAACTGCCCCACGCGCCATGGTCCGCCCGGAAATCCACATGGCCCGAGATCAAGACCTGATTGTAACCGCTCAATTCCGCAAAGCCGCCATGGCCTCCCAACTCGCCCCCGCGCGCGCTGCCCGTGCCGGCAAAAATCAAAGTATCGGTCGCGATAATATCCGCCGTGCCGCCGGAACCGGTGCCTTCGCCATCTACGTCGAAGGACGAGCCCGAGGTAAATTCAATATCCTTCGCATTGACCTTGATCGCACCGCCATCGCCGTTGGCTTTTTTCGCCGCGAGAGTCCCGCTGTTGAGAATCTTGCCGCCGTTCGCCGCAAGTATGATCTTACCATCCACATTCGCCACGCCCGTCGCGCGGACCGTCCCGCCGTTGTTGATCGCCAGCGCGTACGCGTTACCACCCGCCGCTTTTAATTCCACCTGCGCGGCGTGAATCGCCCCCATGTTCGACACCGAACCATTGGAACCCGTCGCGATAAAAAGCCGCTCGTCCCCTTCCTGCTGCAGCCACACATCATGACCGCCCGCCAATCCCGCTGTTCCATTCGCCGCGGTGATGGTCCCTTCATTGACCACCTGCGCCGCGATCAGGTACACGTTGCCCCGCACGGAATTGATCGTGCCTTGATTGATCACGGAAGCATTCGAGTCGCCGACGAAATGGAGCTTCCCTCCCGCCATGAATTCGTCATTCGCCACATTGAGCGTGCTCGCTAGAAATCCCGACGTATTGATCACGCCGCTGGACCCGATCAGCACCCCGTTGGGATTGATCAGATAAACGCGGCCATTCGCCTGCAGGCTTCCGTAAATTTCGGAAAGATTGCCGCCCACCACGCGATTCAAGACCGCGCTATCCGCCCCCGGCTGGATGAACTTGGTGAGTTCCCCCATGGAAATGGAAAACCCTTGCCAGTTGATGACCGCATACTGGCTGCCCTGATTAACCGTCAGCGTGTTTCCCGCTGAGCTGATGTTGGCACTGCCGCCCACCACCTCACCACCCGTGGGATTGGCATACACCAGGGCGGGGCTCAATTGCCAACCCAGAACCAAAGCAAACAAGAAAGCGTTGGCCAGACGTCCAGATTGTCCGTATCTCAATCCTTTTTTCCATCGCGTCAGATTCATAAAGCTCGTTTGGTTTCGTGTTTATCTCACTCGCGCCGGGCAAGATAATAACGAGCCACGATAAGTCCAAGCCCTATTGTATCTACATCAACTAATATAAGAACTACTTCATAAAGCCTCGAAACCTTCCTCTAAAACTTATGCATGCCATTGCTTTTGAATCACTAACGATGATTTCAAATCCTCCTGATAATTAGCCACTTAAACATTGCATGTGGAAAGCTAATCTTAGGATAAAGTATCATTCGCCATACCTACCGGTAAGGTGGGACAATATTTCTCACTTTGGCTGTGAATTCATCCAATGCGATTGGAGAACAAGCAAGCTGGGTGAGCTACTTCGCCAGCTCACGGCCATGCACTTTAATCCAGCGCTCGGCGGCTTCGAAATCAGGACAGACTTCGGACACTTGCGCCCAGTAACGCCGGGAATGATTCATCTCCCGCGTGTGCATCAATTCGTGGAGAATGATGTAATCCTTGACCGCTGGTGGCATCTGAATGATCCGCCAGTTCAAGGAAATCGTGCCACGCACGGAACAGGAACCCCACCGCGAGCGTTGATTGCGGACGGTCACCCGCCCGATCTTGCAGTGATGTTGACGCGCAAAGCTAACGACTTGTCCGGGTAATTCGTGCTGGGCGATTTTCAGCAATCGCGCCTCCACCTGCCGGCGAAGTGACACTCCTTTACGCAAGGGAATACGCTCCCCGGAGAAGACCGCAAAACGTTCCTCCTCCACTTCCAACCGCACTTTCTCACCTCGGAAAAAGAATTCCGCGCCCGGACTCCACTCCCAAGTTTCTTTGGGATGCGCCTGCCATTTCTGATATTGCTGCAGCAACCACGGCTTATTCTCCTCGAGAAAAAGGCGGGCTTGCCGCAGGGAACCGCGACGGGGAATCGTCACGCGCGCGACACCATCCGCCCGCAACCTCAAAAGGTAACGGCGCGCCCGTTCATGGTGGTGAAATTCAATCGCCACCTGCCGCGTGGCATCCAGTTGCAGCACCGTCGGCGGTGTGGCGTCTTCCCTTTTCGCCCATAGAAAATCCAGCTGCACAAGGAAAACGTAGCGTAGATCCGGTTCGGCCCCAAATCTTTTTACGCCAGCCACCTGCGCAGCGTCGCCACTTCGCGGGCGAGAACCGCCGGATCATCCTTCGGCACGAACTCCAGCAGAAGGTCCGGATTCTTCCCCGCCTGACGCAGCACCGTCAAATACTGCTGCCAGCGCTCCGCCCCCTCCGCCAGCGGCAAGCGCGTTCCCGCATCCGGCCACCAATGAAAAACATGCACGTTACTGAGACGATCGATCACCGAATGCAAGCTGGTCAGACACGTTTCGAGACTCTCACCGTTGTACGGCTGCCAGAGTGTGGTGACGGCCGGATGCACTGTCGCATCGAGCAATGCGCGGGCCGAGGCGGTCTCATCCGTCAACGTCCCGCCATGGTATTCGTAAGCAATCTTGATGTGAGCGGCGTGAGCCAGCCCCGCGATGCGCAACGCATCGGCAGCCACCCGCTGGCGGTACGATTCGTCGGCTTCGGAGGAGGCTTTATTTCCCGCCCACACGCGAATCACGGGTGCCCCCAGCGCGACGGCACTTTCGAGCACTTTTTCAAAAGGTAATCCATCCGCCTCGCTGACAGCCAATCGATAGTACGAACCGTACGCCGCCACGGATAGCCCCGCATCGTGGGTCAGGCTCGCCACCTGCCGGGCGCGGGCAAGATCCCCAGGCGGCACATGCACATCACCACCCCACTCGAGGCACTCCACGCCCGCTTCACGAGAAAGCGACACGACCTCCTCGGGGCTGAGCTTACGATAAGTCACCGAAACAAGTCCAATACGCATGATCGATTCCCCGTTCCGATTAGGCCATGCGCGCGAGCATTGCTTGGGTGATTTGATAACGAAGGGGTGCCTTGTTCAGGTAACGGCGCATTTCCTCGACCATCCAATCGCCCATCCGCGTGACTTCACTACCCATGCTCCCGGCGATATGCGGCGTGAGGATGATATTCTCAAGTTGATACAGCGGTGAACCCTCCACCGGCGGCTCGGGATGCGTGACATCCAGAATGGCGGTCAAATCGTCCCGCTCTTTCAGCACGCGGCAGAGATCGGGCTCATTCACGATGGCACCGCGCGAGGTATTGATAAAGGTCGCCCCCGTTTTCATCAGGCGCAGCAGACGTTCATTCACCAGATTTTCCGTTTCGGGAATCCACGGGGAATGCAGCGTCACCACGTCCGAGCGGCGAAAAAGCTCCTCGAGGGAAACCAGCTCCACGCCCAATTCCTCCGCCACGTCCTTCGGCACAAACGGATCGTAAGCGATCAAATCCAGTTCGAAGCGCGATAACATCTGCACCACGGAACGCCCCACCGCGCCCAAGGAAACAATCCCCACCGTGGAATGATAGGTTCCGGGAACGCCCTCCTCCATCCGCTTCCAGGTTTTAGTTTGGCGCACGTCCCGCGCCATGCTCCAAAACCGCTTCAAGCTCATCAGCACGGTGGAAATCGTATACTCCGCCACTGGAATCGCATTGGCGGTCGCCGCACTGCTGACCACCACCGGCCGCGCATAGGAAGCGTCCGTTACGAATCCCTTCACCGTTCCCGCCGCGTAAAAATTCGCTTTCAGCTTCGGGAACGCCGCGAGAAACTTTTCGTCCATCCTGGGCATACCCCACGTGGAGAGAATGAGATCCGCCTGGCGCGTGATCTCCGGGTGGTCCATCCAATTATCCAGGGTCAATTCCGTCGCCGCGAGCGATCCCAGTTTGGTCAATTCGGTCCGGGCAGCCCGCGAGTAAGCCAACCCCAAGGCTTGGGGTTGGCCGATCATGACGATAAACGGTTTGTTTTTTTCAGTGGAAACAGAAGGAGAGGAATCAATAACAGGCGTAGTCACAGCAGCCCCGACTCTAGGAAGAGGGATACTTTTTGACGAGTCTTGTTTTTGCCTTCGCCCCTACGATGCCAGAGCCGCCCGGGCCTTCGCGGCGACATGCTCAATCACCGGCTCGGCTTCGGGAGTCTGCCCTTTCATGAAACCCAGAGAAGAGAGTTCCAGGGCCTGCGTCACGGTCAGTCCCGCCTGCTCCAATGTTTTGCGCGCACACCGCTGCGGACAGCCATCCAAAACCAAAATCCGTTCCGCTTGACGCGTGTTTTGCAGAAAGCTTTCCGTCCGCGCACCGATTCCCGCGATGCAATACATCTTCCCCGCGCCTTCGCGGGTGAGTCGTCGCGCCACCCGGTCCGTGACACCCCCGACATCCGAACCGCCCGAACAGGCAAAGATCAAGGTCTTGTTCGCAGGAAGGAAGGAATTCGTTGTCATGCCCGCCACTCTCCCAGATTTCACCGCGTCAATCACGTCTTTTATCTTCCTCAGCCGTCCGGTAAGTCTGCTGATAGCCTCTCGGCGACACCCCCATCTCCGCATGAAAAGAGCGCGTGAAATGAGCTCCGTCCGCGAAGCCGAGTTCATACGCCACGCTCGTCACCGAACGCGTCGGGTCCAGCAACAATGCACAGGCCACATGAATGCGACGCCGCTGATAGTAACGCGCCAGGCTCATCCCAATGTGTTCTTTGAATTTCCGCGACGCGTGACGCCGCGACAAACCCGCGCGACGTACTGCCTGCTCCATCGACAACGCCCGGCGCTCCGCCAATGCCACCTCCACCTCGTCCAGCAACCGCTGCACTTCCGCTGGCACCGCCCAATCGGCCACGCGACCGCTCGTCCCAAACGCTCGTGCGCTGCGATACAGAAAGCGCAAAAAAGTCGTCCGCAAATAAAACGCCGACGGTTCTGGCAAACTCAACTCCCGCTGCAGATCCGCCAGATCCCGACGCGACGCCTCCTGATCCTCCGGGCTCAACTGGAACAACGGCACCTCCTGCCACGCCGGGCGCTTGAACAAACTCTGGAAAAGAAAGAGCGGCAACAACCGGCCCCCATCCGCATACGCGCGCAAATCACCCAGCAGCCACTCGCTCAGATAATACACATTGGTCGAAATCAGGCCGCGCGTCTTCTCGAACGCATGCACCTGCCCCGGCATCATCACGATCATCGATCCCGCCTGCAACGGCCGCAATCCCTCCCGCGTCCGATGCCAGCCCCGGCCCGACCAGACGATGCTGAGTTCCGCGAACTCATGATCATGCGGCGGATAATCCACCTGCCGAATGTCCGGCTGCACCCGTACCGGTCGGCTCGACTCCAGCCGCACCTGTTCCTGACTGATGCGAAAACGGGGGACAAGATTCGGCATGGCCAAAATATTCAAGTCATTCCACCACCCCATGCAAGCTTTCTTTTCCCGCTTGGGGCAGACTCTTCCTCATGAATTCCATCGCTCTCCCTGACCAGGAAACCCTCTACGACAAAATCCTCGGTTGTTGGATGGGCAAGAACTGCGGCGGCACCTTGGGCGGGCCACTGGAAAAATGCTACTCCGAAGCGGAACCCTTCAACGCTTCCTACTACTCCGAGATTCGCGAAGGTGGAATCCCCAACGACGATCTCGAAATCCAGCTCATCTGGCTCAAGGCTGTCGAAGAAATCGGCCTCGATCTCACCGCCCACGATCTCGCCCAATACTGGCTCGATCACGTCGCTTACAATTTCGACGAGTATGGCCTCATGATGACCAATCTGCGGTTCGGTCTCCTCCCACCCGTGGCCGGATACTACAATAATTATTTCCGCGACTGCATGGGCTGTCCCATCCGTACCGAGATATGGGCCTGTATTGCACCGGGTCAACCCCGGCTCGCCGCCCGCTATGCGTTGCTCGACTCCATTGTGGACCACGCCGGAGGCGAAAGCCTCTACGGCTCGCTCTTCAATGTCACCGTTGAAGCCGCCGCATTCTCCGTCAGCGACGTCCCCACGCTCATTGACATCGGTCTCTCCTATCTCCCGAAGGAATCGCTCACCGCGCGTTGCCTACGCGCCGTCCTCGCCGCGCACGCGGATGGTGGCGATTGGCTCGAAGCGCGCCGCCGCGTTATTGAAATCGGCTACCACATCAACGCCCAATTCTCCCCGCCCAACATCGCCTTCCAAGTCATCGGCTGGCTCTACGGAAAAGACTTCGGCGACGCCCTCTGCAAAGCGGTCAACTGCGGCTACGACACCGACTGCACCGGCGCCACCCTCGGCTCGTTTCTCGGCATCATCATGGGAGCCAAGGCCCTGCCCGAACGCTGGGCCGCCCCGCTGGGCGACGCCCTCGCCACGAGCGATCCCAATGGCGTCAAGAATCTCTACCTCCCGCCCAATCCCTCTCCGCGCAGCATCACGGAACTCACCGATCGCGTGATCCGGATTCAGAAACTCGTCGAAGCCCGCTTCGGTGCCGCGCCGACCGATCTCGCCTCGCTCTATGCCGACGCGGCCACACTGCAATCCGTCAATCAGCCCCCCACCGTATTGACCTTCCCGCTCACCCATCGGCTCGACCTCACGCTCGACTACCTCGACACCCCCCAGATTGCGGCGGGTGAAACGAAAGAAATTCGCGTCACCGCCCACAGTCGTCACCCCGAGCCAATGCCCGCCACACTCCGCGTTCAAACGCCCGTCGGCTGGACCGCCACTCCCGCCACGATTCCCCTCACCCTCCACCCGCATCAGCCGTGGACCGGCACTGTCACCGTCCACGCCCCCGAACGCGCCCACCTCGCCAACAGCCAATCGCTTTACTTCCACCTCCAGCCCGAACGTCGCCCCGTCCTCTCCCCGTCGCCACTCGTTTTGATCGGTGCCCCCACCTACCTCAAATCGACACTTTTCCCGGCGGACGGAAAAACGGCCGCAGAACTTATTGATCACCCCTTCGCACCGGAAACCGCCATCGGCTCCCTGACCGAACCGAACGCGCGCGGCACGGAATGGAGCGCCGTCCTCTCTGATGGCAATGACGTCACCGGCTGCTTGTCCGGTTTTAAAAGTGGCGTCGTCTACCTCCGCAGCTTTCTCCACAGCGACCAGGAACAAAACCTCTGGCTGCACACCTGCTCCCGAGTCCCCGCCAAAGTCTGGCTCAACGGAAAAGTCATCCTCGAATCCAAAGCCACCCGTCCCCTGCGTCCCGCTGCCTGGGGCAGTGGCGAAGGCGGTCTGCATGGAGAACTTCCCGTTCGCGCCGGATGGAACGAAGTCCTCATGAAATTCGCCGCAGACGACACCTGCCCGCCATTCGCCTGCCACGTCCTCTACAGCGACAAGAAGCGGCTCCACGCCGGAGTCACCGACCTCCTCCGCCCCCGCTTCCCATGGGACGAGTGATGACTATAGCCTTTTAAATTTTTGCACACACCCCGGCGCTGCGCCGGGGTGTGTCAATCTTCACGGAAGTTCTCCTTTACCCCAGTCTCAACGTCGCCTCTACGAAAATAGCGACGTTCAGGGCTGCAACGTCAGCACCACGTTATCCACGCTTTGCTGATCGGCCACCTGGCCATACCCCGTCACACCCGCATAGGCCGCATCAGGAATGAACCCGCGCTTCTCCAGATTAAAGCCACCGAGAACCTTCTGATCGTTCACATACATCGACACCTTGTTCTCACCGCGCCGATACTCAATCTTGATGCGATTCATCCCCGGTATATGGATACACGCCAGAACAAGAGAAATCGTCGAATAAACCGCCGCCCCTTTGACGTCAAATTCCTTGAGACGACCGATCAACTCGCCTTCCTTTTTATAATCCGTGCCCGTGGTCAGCGTAATGGTCCGACGCCCCTGCTCCTGCGCCGCATCCTGAAAGCCTTTGACCGTACGCCAGATTCCCTCGTGCTTTTCACTGGGATAGATGAACACAAACGCATTCAAATCCAGAGACGAACCAGTCTCCGCTTCTACATTCTTCAACACCCGGGTCCCCAAGCCACGACGCTGCTCCACCAACCCCGAGTGAACCAACATCGCAATCGCCTTGCTGGCCATTCCCACGCTGCAGTCAAACTGCTTGGCCAACTCTTCCGTAGTCGGGAGACGATCCCCGCATTGAAATGCCCCGCGCAGGATCTTGTCGCAAAGCTCCGTGTGAATAACCTGCAATTTACTGGTGGCGCTGATCATGGTGAACGCCGAGAATATCCCACAATAACTCGATTTTCATGAACTCACCAATCGCATAGCTATCCCCTTCATTATCAACACATTTCTTAGGTGTGCGAAAAAATTAAAAAAAGCCGATCCCCGCCTTCGGCAGGAATCGGCTTTGTCGCTTAGTGAGCGTTTTCTCTTAGTTGACCCAGTCAAACACAATGCCCATCGTGCTCGCCCGGTCACGATTCGCCACGGTATATGCCTCAACGCAATCGCTCGGCTTAAACCGATGCGTGTTCATCCCCTCCAGCGCGAACCGTCCCGATGCCGCCAGCGTAAAGAACAGCCGCGCAATCGTCGCATTGTTCCATTGCTCCGAGTTATGACAGTCGTGCGCCCCGACAATCGTCAGCCCGCGCGTAATCACATCCAGACTCAACCGCTGCTGTCCCGGCGTTCCCGTATCACCCAGTACAACCACCGTTCCAAATTTCGCCGCAAGCCCCAAAGCCGCTTCAAACACCGCCGCATTTCCCGTTGAATCGATCACCACGCGCGGCAACTCGCCATTACCCGCTTGCTTGACTGCGTCGCTCGCTTTTTGAATCGATTCGGTGATCGTCGCTGTCGCTCCTCCCGATTTCGCCAGAGCCATGCGATTTGGCACCGCATCCACAACAATGACGGAAGCCGCCCCGGCGGCATGCGCCCAGCGAATCGACATCTGTCCAATCGGACCCGCACCGATAATCAGAACGCTGTCGCCGAGCTGATAATGCGCCACCAAGGCACCATGAAAAGCGATCTTGGCCAAGGGAAACCATACGGCAGCATCAAAGCTCAAAGCATCGGGGATCAGAAAGCAATCGGCCGCCTGACTCCGGAAATGCGAGCGATGCCCGGATCTCGCCGCTACGCGGTCGCCTACTTTTAAAGTCGTGACTTCACTTCCAATGGCCTCGACAACTCCAACGGATGCATAGCCTGGATAAAAGGGGTATTTCACCCAATTATCCCAGTGCGTACCGGGATCGAAGAGACGGTTGAACACGATATTTTCGGTGCCGGTGCTCATCAACGAGAGGTGCGTTTTGACGAGCACTTCGTTCTTGTCGAGAGCGCCGGAATCGAACGATTCCAGCGAGACTTGTTGTTTTCCGGTGAAAACGAGGCGCGAAGCCTCTGCAAAATGGGGCGATGACATGCCACTACTAGACTACACTGCGACCTTGTATCCCATTCGAATAAACAGCGATTATTGGTGTTTTTCGGCTGTGGTATTTGATAAAAAATAGCGGCAACCGCACTACTCACGTGACAATTCGCCGAGCTCCTCCTCGATTAATTTCAGATCCGCCCATTCGCTCTTGCGCGGGGCGGAGGGTTCTGCCGGACGAATTTCAAAATACGCAAAGGTATTCGCGGGCAGATCTACAGCCAATCTACACGGCTCGTCTCCCGATTTCTCCAGCCATGTCTCACTTTTCGGTTCTGCAATCTGCCTCATTGCGGCCAATTGCGCAGACGACAAATGCATGGGGCGGCCAATCCGGCACCACCATTCGTAAGGGCTGCCAGCTTCGGGTCCGACGAACAAACGCGTAATCAACCGATCCCCCGCTACAGCAGGCAGCGCAAACGTTGTCAACCAGTCTCCCGGATTCTTCTCGGAAGGCGGCTGACAATTATAAAAGAGCGCATGCGTGACCGCCCCTTCCTGCGTGACGGCACCACCACATCCAAGAGGCGCATCGAAAACTTCCGCGACCACATTGCCTCGCAAACGATTCAGCAGTCGGAAAGCATTCGCGGCCGCCTTGGGCACTCCATCAATCGTGACGATTCCGTACGTCGCTGAAAAAGGAGCGGGTTGAATCGGATGCTCTTCAAAAACATCGCTCGCCACCCAGAACGCCATGGTCTCGCACGTGGCATCCAGTTCCAAGCATTGCCGCGCCACGAAAGCGCCACCATAGGCATTGTCGCACGCCTCGTTATCAAACCAGGTGATCCCTGCTGAGTCGGCAGCGCTTTGCGTATTCCATTCCGTCCAATGAATGGGGAGATCGGGCATGGCCGAGGAGCGCACCAGCTTTTGCACACCAAGGAACATCTCGCGAAAGAATTCTCCCGGTGCGTAGGGCGATTTCCCCTGCCCCGCCTCGACCTGCTCATCCTGAGGATAAAGATGCGTGGAGATGAAATCGAGTGGCACGCGGTTCGCATGACAATACGCGATCAAATCGCCCAACCAATGCGCTTTCGATGAGGCCGGCCCACCGATTTTCAAAGTCGAATCGACCCGCTTCAACGCCCATGCCGCCGTCTCGTACAAACGAAAATAATCCTCTTTGGTTCCGCTCCAAAATGCGGAAAGGTTCGGTTCATTCCAGACCTCGAAGTTCCATTGACGAATCTCCTCGATGCCGTAGCGCTCCACCAGATGCCGAGCGAAAGCCTCCACCAACTCTCCCCAGGCTTCCCACTTGGCCGGGGGCGACACATTCATGTTGTAATGCATGATTCGGGCCGGCCCCGAGGCCAAGGCTGCGGGCATCGGATTCAACTCCACAAAAGGACGTAATCCGCGCGCCAGTAGGGCATCATAGATTTTATCGAGCTGATTCCAGCAGTAATAAATCTGTCCATCGCGCGTCTTCTTGACGATTCCCACATCATCGTGAAAAACCGCATGAAACCGGGAGGAACGAAATCCCACCTCCTTCTGAAGCCAGTCCAGATGGGAGAGCAAATCGTCGCGCAACAGATCGTAAGCACGCCCCACCGCGATACAATTTTTCCACGGTTTGCGCAGAGGTCCGCGCGAAACAGTAACGAGACGGGCAAGGTCCCCGCGATGGGATGTCATAAGCGCCTGTTAAAATTATTCCTCGACCCGTTCCAGCCGCAAAACCATGGAGCGACGGAAATCCGGAATATTCACACATCCATCGACAATCGCCTGTGGTTCTGACTGGCGATTCGTCCACGGATCATAAAAGCGCCCCTGCCAATTGGACCCCAGCCGTGACGGAAGCGTAACCTTCGCGCCTTTCACCACTCCAGCCGGGATATGATCGACCAGTTCTGTCCTCCAGTCCGAATGAGTCTCCCGGCACCAGACCAAACATTGCGTCCGTCCGACCAAGGCATAAACGCGGAGATCATTCGCTTCCCAACACTCGGGCGTCAGTCGTTGTTCGATTGGATCAACCCCCTCAATAGCTTTGGCGAATCGAGCGTAATGTGCCCACAAATGATTCGGATCGACATACTCCTGCCAATGCCATGCCTGTCCGCAACCAGCGGCTCCGGCAAAAAATGGCGCGAAGAGTACATCATGCAAAACGATACCCTCCGTATCCGACGGATATAAAAGCCACGGCCCGATATGTTGCCGCTCCACGGCACCACCTTCCGCCAGAATGGCAGGCTTACCCGGCGCCACGCGTAGCAAGATCCCAACGGCATCGGCCATCATGACATCAACAGGGCCATGACAAATAGCGTAGCGCGCCCCGGCATCCAGATAACGATGCGCTTGGGACGCCTCATTACTGGCCAACGGCATAATGGTTTCGTAATTCCTGACCGAGTCGTCCCCATCCATGCTACCCAGCGTTTGCATCGCAAGATGTCTGGGGAATCGCTTCTTGAGCTCCACCAGCATTTCGCGCGTCCAAGATTGCCAATGCACGCTGCTGACAGCGTTCATTTCATTCCATAAATCCCAACCAAAAATTCCCGGATGATCCCCATACCGCTCTGCCAGCCAATCCAGCTTGCGCAAAAAGTGCGCCCTGCCTTCGCGGCTCAACAGATAGTCATCCATGTCTTCGAAACGACCATTATTGGACGTGTGAAAATTGGGCTTTGAGAAACTTACAGCACCGGGAAAAATCTCGGCCTGCTCAGCCTCCTCGACCGTACGAAACAGATCGATCGTCAGCTTCAAGCGAACGCCCCTCTGCCATGCGTACTCGAGCACGGCATCGAGTCGGGACGCCTTTTCCTCATCGAATGTCCCGAAGTCACCCGACTCAATATCAAAGAAGGCGTGTCCCATGAAAATGCGCGCGAAATTTCCGCCATTCTCGGACAGTCGATCCAGCCAGCGAAACATTTTGTTCAGCCCCTCTTCGCGCTTCACGACATGACGCGGAAAGCAAAGATTCAACCCGATGGGGATATAGGTTCGACCTTCCACCGTTTCAAAATAGCGAGCATGGCGCGGGCTCGGCGTAATATGGCTATGGCCATAAACAGCGACCGAACGGATCTCACTCCGTGGTTCGGACTCCAATAACAAACCAGTCGTTCCTTCGTCTGCCGATCTTTGGCCGACCAGCTCTTCATTCGTCATAATTTACAACCACTGAAATGCCGAACAGCGTGAAAAAAAACATTCTCTTCCCTGCCAGCCAGCATCCGTCATGGGCTCCTTAATACTTCATAATTTAACGCCGACCCCATATCCGGGCAAAAGCGAATGGGCCTACTACCCATTATTCTTTAATCATTGATCCAACATCGAATCTCTAGCGCAACGACTATTTTCCACCTACTCGCACGTGAAAGATCCGCTTTGCAATATAGCCACCCTAGTCATATGTCCGTAGTCCGGCAAAAACCAAAACGGCAATAAGTCACTTTTTTATGATCATAGATCACTGCTAAAAGAGGGATTACGACTGCAATCCTTGAAGCTATTTTGCCGCGCTGTCACAATTCAGTTATGAAAAATCGCTTTTCACTCAGAAAATTCAAAGGCGATGATCGTCTCGGACTTACCTTGATGGAACTGTTGGTCGTGATGGCGATCCTTTCCGTCTTGATCGCGCTACTCCTGCCAGCCGTGAAGAACATGCGGGAAGGCGCTCGTCGCGCAGAATGCGTACACAATCTCAAGCAAATCGCGTCGGCACTTTTCACCTATGCCTCGGATCATGACGGCATGCTGCCGCCAGTCTCCACCTCTTGGCCACCGCCCGGTCAAGACTACACCTGGGGAAAAGCCATCTGGGAATATGCTGGTTATAGCTCCTCTGCCTTTCAGTTTAAAGTTTTTGACCTATGCCAATTGCCGCCGGCGAAAGGCAAAAATATCTTTCGTTGTCCGTCCATGAAATTCGCCGTGAAAAATCCCCGGGCCAACGAAATCAACAGCAACAAATTTTCCTACGGACTCAATAGCGGGCCATTGACCATGGCCGCAGATCTCCCTTGGAGCGCGCGCTGGACGACACCCATCCGACTCAATCTCGCGACCTATGCCACGCGCACCGTCATGGTCGCGGAAGTCAGCTTTCCCCTTGGCGACTGGAGCGGATACAATGAGTACTGGGGATTAATATCCCATACAGCCGGAGCCAATTTTCTTTTCTACGACGGGCATGTGGAGTGGATGTCGTTGAGCACAGTCCCCACGTCAGCATCGGATACGTTTTGGAGTGGAAAGTAATTCTGTCACGTCCGCAATTCTCGCTGCCGCATCGCCCGCGGACTGAATCCATAGTGTTTCTTGAACATTTTGGAAAAGTGAAACGGATCGTCGTAGCCTACCAATTGCCCCACCTCGGTGACGGTGAGATTTTGGTTCGCGAGCAAATGCGCGGCATGATGTATGCGGTGTTGAATCAGGCATTCCACCGGTGAAACGCCAAACACCTGCTTGAAGCGCAGACTCAAATTCGGAATCGACATTCCGGCCAAGGCGGCCATCTGACCAAGAGTGATCTCTCGCGCGGGAGCCTCGCTGATTAATTGCCGCACCTTGAGCAAACCATCCGGGACGCGTTCCAACCCGGAATCGGCATTCTGGCGACGCACCAAATCACGCAGACAGTTCTCCAGCAGATTTCCCACTATAACCGCGTCCGGTCTCACGTAGGAGACCAATTCCCGGTGTACCTCGGCCAGACATTGCTCAAAGCATGCCGAATTTCCTACAACAAAAGGATGCCTGACCGACACCTTCGATTCCCTGATGATCTTCCGTACGCGAGCGCCATCGCAGTGGATCCAGCTATGGCAGTAACGCTTGTGAGAATTGCCATAATACTGCCCACACCGTGGCGGCCAAATCATCATGGTTTCCTCTGGTTGCACCACGTCCCATGACGATTGCGTCGACGCACTGGCCGGATCGTGGAAGACCATCAGCAAAAAATCACCCGTGCCCTGCGGACGCTGAATCTGGCACGGCGGCATTTGCTCTCGAATTCCGATTCCACGCACGGTGATCTCCGGCGAAACGAGAGGTCGAGGGGAATAGAAACGCTTGAATCCTGTGGAATGACCGGATGCCTTACGCGTTAGCTCTACCATGCCAAATAAAATAAGACATGTTTTTTAAAAGTCTACCCATGTATCCGAGCGACTCATTTATTTATAGTGAAAATAACACATGAATACCCCTCCTTCATCCTTCTCTGGATTCGATCCCTCCCTCGGCAATCTCTCCCTGTTGAGTCGCGCGCAGACACGCTCGATCAGCGCGGAAAATCGCACCGGCGAAAAAGGTAAAGGTGCCATGGCCAGCGAGACGGGCAATGGGCCCTCACGGGAATTGGGAACAGGCTGGAAGGTGTCACCTTGCGTAGGCATCGAAGCTGGAGAAACCTTTGAAGTAGCCAACATCGAAGGCCCTGGCGTCATTCAGCAAATCTGGATGACAGCTCAAGGCGTTTGTCGGCATCTGATTCTCCGCATCTATTGGGATGACTGTGAGCATCCCGCCATTGAATGCCCGCTATGCGATTTCTTTGCAAATGGCTGGGGTCGTTACTTCCCCATTGTTTCGCTGGCAGTGTGCGTTAATCCCAGCAACGGCTTCAATTGCTACTGGCCGATGCCGTTTCGAAAAAAATGCCGCATCACGATGGAGAATATCGGTCTGGAAAATAAGGGGCTTTTCTACCAAGTGAATTACTCCCTGCAGGAAGTGCCTGAACATGCAGGCTATTTCCATGCGCAATTCCGCCGCACGAATCCCCTTCCCGATAAAACCGAGTATACCATCCTGGACGGAGTGGAAGGTTGGGGACATTACGTCGGCACCACCATGGCTTGGGGCACTCATAACAGTGGTTGGTGGGGTGAAGGTGAAATCAAATTCTTTCTCGATGGCGACCGCGAATTCCCCACGATCTGCGGCACTGGGACGGAAGATTATTTCGGTGGCGCCTGGTGTTTTCACGTTGGACCTGCGGAAGCTCGAAAGTACGAGGATTACACTACCCCCTACTCAGGCTTTTATCAGGTTCCCGCCGCCAATTTTCATAGTACGCTGCCGCGCTTCGGCATGTACCGCTGGCATATCATGGATCCGGTGCGCTTTGAGAAAAATATCAAGGTGACCATGCAAGCGCTTGGCTGGCGTAGCGAGGGGCGCTTCTTACCGTTGCAGGACGACATCGCTTCGGTCGCCTATTGGTATCAAGCGCACGCCGCCAAACCGTTCCCCAAGCTACCGTCGCGCGATGAGTTGGAGATTATCTAATAATCATCCCGAGAGCTCGTGCAGCAAACGCCCCCGCTGCACGGGCACATGCAGATGATGGCGTCGGATGGCGGTGAGAAAATCGCCGCTCTCCGACGAGCCCAGTCCGTGAATCACAAGCATCTTTTGCTCAAACCGGTCCACGAGCGTCTGCGTGGCGGAATGAGTGTTCAGGTAATCCACGGCTTTGGCAAAAAGATCGAAGTCGTCCGGCAGCGCGGTACTCGATTCCGTCATTGCTTCAATGAGCGCGGCGAAGTATTCGAGTGCCAGTAGCGTTTTCCACTCGCGTCGCAGTCCGAGGTAGGGCTCCACCAAGCGCACTTCCTTGAGGGTATGCATGTCGCCACGACGGGCGGGAATGAATTGAAGTTCGCAGAGATAATAGAGATCGAACTGCAGCCCAAAGCTGTTGTTCGGCTTGAGCGCCCCCTTGGCCATGGTCGTCATGCGCCCCGAGTCCGGCGTGAGCCAGCGAAGAATGAGTCCTGTATTGCCGAAAGGTAGTCGGCCCAGGATAAAGCCCCGCGCGGATTCGCTGGCGCCGGTCATGACGTAAGCCTTACTTCGGGCATTGCTTGAGCACGGCAGTGAGCAGTTTTTCCTGCGCGGCGCTCATCCGCTTAAAGGCGGCGGGTGTTTTATCCTTGTACCCGATGAGATGGAGGATGCCGTGGATGCCGTAGAGCAAGGTTTCCTCGACGGTCGTCCGGCCAAAGCGACGTGATTGCTGTCGGGCGACTTCCGGGCAGACGAGAATCTCGCCATGCAAAAACGTGATCACGTCCGTGGGCGTTGGATCGTTCAGAAAGTCGCGATGCACGTCACACATGGTGCCGTGCCCAATAAAGGTGATCTCGATGGACTCCGGCAACGCTCGCGCTTGCGCGGGGCTCAACAGGTTGAGAGCTGTCTCAAGCTGCCGCTGAAGAAGAGGGAGGGAGATGCGAACTTTTCTTTGGCGATTGGAGAGCAGCAGAGGAGGCAGGTTTTTCTTTCTCATCCTTGGGATAGACGATGCGGCTGTGCATCATGTTTTTGATCGTAAAGACAAAGCTGTCGGCCGCCGCGCGAATTTCGCCCAGCGTCAGCCCACAATCATCCAGCATGCCCTCGGCAATGCGACGATCGACGATTTCGTTGACGAGCCCTTCCACCCGTTGCGGTGTGGGCCGCTCCAGCGTGCGGGAGGCCGCTTCAATCGCATCAGCGAGGCAGAGCAATCCGATTTCCTTGCTGTTGGGGCGCGGACCGGGATAGCGGAAGGAATTCTCGGAGACTTCCGGGATATCTTCCTCGCGCATATTCATGATCTTGCCACCTTCGCGGGCGTCCTGCTCGAGCTGCTTGGCGCGCTTGTAGAAATAATAAACCAGCGAATCGCCGTGGTGCTGTTGAATGGCATCCACGATGGGCTTTTTCAACCGGAATTTGAGCGCGAGGTCGACGCCTTCCTTGACGTGCGCAATAATGATCAGGGCGCTCATCGAGGGGCTGAGGTTCAAATGCGGGCTGCGGTCCGGCGGGCAGTTCTCCGAGAAGTACTCCGGCTTGATGATCTTGCCGATGTCGTGAAAATAAGCCATCACGCGGCACTGCGTGGGATTAAGCTTCAGCGGCACGGCGGCGGCCTCCATCAGGTTCGCCACGACGAGGCTGTGATGATACGTACCGGGCGCTTCGATGGTCATCTGCTGCAGTAGCGGATGATTCAAATCGGCCATTTCAATCCACGAGATGTCCGTGATGATGCCAAAGGTCGACTCGAAAATCGGCAGCAACGCGCTCACGACCAGCGCGGTCATGATGCCCACGCCAATGCCCAGAGCAGCCTGTTCCAGCAACGCCTGAATGCTGCGACCACCAATCAGGCCGAAAGCGATAGCGCACAGCAGACTCGCCACACCAACTGCCACACCGGCTTTGATCAGGTCCCCGCGCTTGCGTGCACCGCGCAGGAAGTAAACCGCCGTGAAGCCGGTCACCAGATTGATCAGCAAAAGACTGAAGCTTTGGTCAAATAACAACGCGAGCATGAGGCTGGCATTGAGCACGGTATAGAGTCCCGCAGTCGGCCCCAGCAATAACGCGATGAAGAACGGCGCCATGGCGCTCGGCAAGAGATAGTAAATGGCCGCCGGGTGCATGTGATGCCGGCTCTGCGCATAGACGAAAATGAATTTGCAGATGAAGAGACTGACCCACGTCACGCCGAGACTGAGGATGATCTTGAAATTCGAGTTCCAGATTTCCGGCTGATCCATCTGCATGAGCATGATGGAGCTGAAGAACACGATGAAGATCAGCAGATGCTGCTCATTATTATTGATCGCGCCGTTCTGCCAGAAGTTGATGATATAGAGAACGGCCGCGAAGAAGGCGAAAACACCCAGTCGGACCAGAGCACTACAGTCCATGCCTTCCAGCCAAGTCCCCTCGGACCGCTGACGACGGGTCTTGTCGCACGCCAAACCCTTTTTGACGAGCATCTGGTGCTGAAACCACTTGATCATATGGAATTAATATACCACAGCGGCCGAGCTGGCTAAGCCAGCTCGCACATCACCCGACCCGAAACCCGCTCTAAACCGTTCGCGATCATAGTCTAATCAAAGGGCCATGCTCGTGGTCTTTTCGCCACGGTGCGCCTTGTACGCGCGGATAATCTTCTGGACGAGTTCGTGACGGATCACGTCGACCTCGTCAAAGCGGATGAAGCCGATCCCCTCGGTGCTGGTGAGCGCCTGAACCGATTCCACCAAGCCGGATTTGCGATGGTTCGGCAAGTCAACCTGCGTCGGATCGCCCGTCACCACACATTTGGAGTCCTGACCGAGACGGGTCAGGAACATGAACATCTGTTCCGTGGTCGTGTTCTGCGCTTCGTCCAAAATCACAAAGCTATGGCTCAGCGTGCGACCGCGCATGTAGGCCAGCGGAGCGATTTCGATAATGCCCTTGTCCATGTACCGCTGGATTTCCTCGGTATCGAGCATGTCGTAGAGGGCATCGTAAAGCGGGCGCAAGTACGGGAAGATTTTTTCCTGCAAATCGCCGGGCAGAAAGCCGAGCGCTTCGCCCGCTTCCACGGCGGGACGAGTCAGAACGATGCGGGAGACTTCCTCATTTTTGAGCGCGGCCACGGCCATGGCCATCGCGAGAAAGGTTTTACCGCTACCGGCAGGGCCGATGCCGAAGACAAGATCGTTCTTCTTGATCGAGTCGACGTAGGATTTCTGCTGCAGGGTCTTGGGAACGACCGGCGGTTTCTTGAAGGAAAGCTGGATACGGGACGAGTGCAGATCAGCCAGTGTGGCGCTGCCTTTGGTGCCGACGGAATCGAGGGCGAACTTGAACTCGTGCTTGCGGATGTGCAGGCCCTTTTCCTTGGCCATGTGAAGCTGCTGGAAGACGTCGCGAGCCTTCTCAAGAGATTCCTGAGGACCGTCGATTTTGATCCAACCGTCACGGGTGGTGACTTTGACCCCAAATTTATCCTCAATGAGTTTGAGGTTAAGCGGATCGTTCAGATAGAGGGCTTGAACGGCACGGGCGTTCTCGAAGTTCAACGTTTCGGAAGCAGTCATCGTTTTGGTGTTTCTATGAGGGTAGGAGTACGGCGGTTGAAGTCAATGCAGCGGTTTTTCCGCTGCATTCGACTGGACTTGTTTTGGGGTTGAAGTCATTGAAAAGCAGAATCTTGCAGCACCGGAACTATTCCTGAGCGGCGAGATAACGCTCGGCTTCAATCGCTGCAGCACAACCCGTGCCCGCTGCCGTGATGGCTTGGCGATAAACCGAATCGGCCACGTCACCGGCAACGTAAACGCCTTCCACGCTGGTGCGGGTGCCACCGAAAGTTTTGATGTACCCGGCCTCGTCGAGCGCGAGCTGGCCGTTGAAGACCTGCGTGTTCGGGAGGTGCCCGATGGCCACAAAGACCCCAGCACAATCGATGACGTGGCTTTCGCCCGTCTTGAGGTTCTTCACCTTCACCCCGGTCACCTTGTTCTGGGCGGGGTCGAGGACGTCCTCAACGACGGAGTCCCAGACCGGCTTGATCTTCTCATGCGCGAGGGTGCGCTCGGCCATGATTTTGGAGGCGCGGAGTTGGTCGCGGCGATGAATCAAATAGACCGTGGAAGCAAAGCGGGTGAGGTACATCGCTTCTTCACACGCGGAGTCGCCACCGCCGACCACGACGAGCGGCTGGTTGCGGAACATGGGCAGCGCGCCATCGCAGGTGGCACAATAGGTGACGCCCTTCTTCTCGAGGAGATCCTCACTCTTGAGTCCGAGGTGGCGGTGACCGGAACCGGTCGCAACGATGACGGTGCGGGCTTCGACGGGGTCGCCATCGACCACAACGGTGAAGGGGCGCTTGGAGAAATCGACGCTGTCCACATTGCCGAACTTCACCTGTGCGCCGAATTTCTCGGCCTGCTTCTGCAGCTTCATCATGAGTTCATAGCCATCAATGCCTTCCGGGAAGCCGGGAAAGTTCTCCACGACACTCGTGGTCGTCAGCAGGCCGCCGGGCATCGTGCCAGTCAGGACGATGGGCTTGAGATTGGCGCGGGCCGAGTAAATGGCGGCGGTCAGACCGGCGCAGCCGGTACCGATGATAAGAACTTGTTCCATGGATGACTAAGTTTTCAGTTTGAGGTTTTCGGTTTTCAGTAAGAGGCAGGAACACTATCGGGTCTGCGCCGATAAATGCAACCGCCTACCCATAGCCAAAAATGGACGACTGGCCACTGAAAACCGAAAACTTCGAACTGAAAACTTGTCGCCCGGGCCGGAAGCTTCTAGCCTCGCCCCCTATGAGCAGCCCCGCCCCTACCCCTTCCGCCGACAAACTGAACGAACTCTTCCGCATGCAAGCGGCCCTGAATCTGCGCATTGGCGTGGATACCTCCGCGATGGACGAGGAGACGAAGACGAAATGGGTGCTCAATTACACCCGCGCGATGTCGCAGGAAATGGCCGAGCTGACCGACAGCGTGCCGTGGAAATGGTGGGCCAAGTACCAGAAGTTCGACGAGCAGAACGCCCGCGTCGAGGTGGTCGACCTGTTCCACTTCCTGATCTCCCTCGCCCAAGTCCTCGGCATGAGCGCCGATGACGTCTTCAACGCTTACGTGAAGAAGAACGAGGTCAATTTCAAGCGCCAGGATTCCGGTTACGCCGTCAAGGACGAGAACGATTCCAAGCATATTTGACGAGGATCATTTCTCGCAAAGCTCGCCAAGACCGCAAAGTTAAGGACAAAAAGCGCTTAATATAAAGGGAGTGCCCCTTCTTCCTTTGCGTCTTGGCGAACTCTGCGAGAAACTTCCCATCCTAGCGGATGATGCCGCGCTGGCTGGAGCGGACGAAATCGATCAGTATCTTGACCTGGGGATGGTCGGCGTATTCGCTGGCGAGTTTATCCACGGCCTGCGAGGTGTTGAGCGATTTGTCGTAAAGGATTTTATAGGCCGCACGCAAGGCCTTGATGTTCTCGTCGGCGAAGCCCTTGCGCTGGAGCCCGACCGCATTCACGCCACGCACTTCGGCAGGATTTCCGTCCGCGATGAAGAAAGGCGGGGCGTCCTGCACGATCTTGGTGCAACCGCCGATGATGGCGTGGGTGCCGATCCGGCAGAATTGGTGAATAGCGGAGAGTCCGCTGATGATGGCGTAATCGCCGACTTCCACATGACCCGCGAGCGTGGCGTTGTTGGAAAAAATCGTGTGACTGCCGACGATGCAATCATGCGCCACGTGCGAGTAGGTGAGAAACAGATTGTTCGAGCCGATGCGCGTCCACGCATCGGGAGCGGTGCCGCGGTTCACCGTGGTGAATTCGCGAAAGACGTTGTTGTCGCCGATCTCGACATAGGTCGGCTCGCCCTTGTATTTCAGGTCCTGCGATTTTTCGCCGATTGATGCGTAAGGGAAGAAGTGGTTCCCCTGCCCGATACGACTCGGGCCGTTGATGGAGGCGTGGTGATTGACCCGGCAACCCGCGCCGAGTTTGACCCCGGCCCCGACCCACGCGTAGGCGCCGATTTCGACGTCGGCCCCCAACTCCGCAGAGGGATCGATGATCGCCGTGGGATGAATGTTCTGAGACATACTTCTCTGAATTTTTTTTGACGAAATTAACGGAATTTACGAAATGAAGAAAAAGGCAATTTCTATCAGGAACTCAGGAAATCAAGAAAATCGGACGGAGGTTCTGAAAGAGTTTCCTGCTTTCCTGAGTCTCTGATTTAAAAGTCCCTTGTCTTTTAATTTGGTTAATTCCGTAAATTCCGTCGGAAATTGTCTTGGTTCCGGTTTTACGTGTCGATCATGGCAAAGGTCAGATCGCCTTCGGAGACGACCTCGTTCTTGACGAGGCACTGACCGGTGGCGCGACCAATCTTGCCGCGCGCCTTGGTGAGTTCGACCTGAATAATCAGGGTATCACCCGGCAGCACCGGCTTGCGGAACTTGATCTTGTCCGCGCTCATGAAGTAACCGATGCGACCACCCTGGCCGGACGCCTTGAGCATCAAAATGCTCGCGACCTGCGCTATGGCTTCCACTTGGAGCACGCCCGGCATGACGGGGTGACCGGGGAAATGGCCCTGGAAGAACGGTTCGTTGATCGTGACGGCTTTTTGGCCGACCGCCTTGAACTCGCCGTCGAATTTCAGGATGCGGTCGACGAGCAGGAACGGGTAGCGGTGCGGCAGGATCTTCATGATCTCGTTGATATCGAGACCGGATTCGCCCGTGGGGATGTTCTCCACCGGCATCTGCTGCGAGACGTAGTGACGGTACTGCTTGTAAATGGCGCGGGCCAGTTCGACGTTGAGCGCGTGTCCGGGCTTGGCCGCGACGATGCGGGCCTTCAACCGGGCCGGAAACAACGTGAGATCGCCGACGATATCGAGGATCTTGTGACGGACGAACTCGTCCTCATACCGGAGCGGTTCGCGGGAGAGAATGGCGTCGCCACGGATGACGATGGCGTTCTCGAGGCTGCCACCCTTGATGAGACCCTTCTCCATGAGCGGTTCCACTTCCTCGTAGAATACGAAGGTGCGGGCCTTGGAGATTTCCTTGGCGTAGTCGCCTTTGTCGAGGTTCCAGTGGAGGTACTGCGTGTGCTTGCCGGTGTGGTTCGCGTTCGTACAGTTCACTTCGAAATTGTCGCTCGGCCAGGCGGAGATAAACGCGCCGTCCTTGCCCTCGATATGAATGGGCTCGCGGACGTGGTAGGTGAGAACGGGAACGTCCTGTTCGACGCGACCGGCCTTTTCGAGCGCTTCCACGTAGATCGACGCGCTGCCGTCGCCGATGGGGGGTTCGTTGGCGTCGAGTTCGATCACGGCGTTGTCGATGCTGAAACCGCGCAGGGCGGAGAGCAGATGTTCGACCGTGTGGACCTTCACGCCGCCCTCGCCGAGGGTGGTGGCGCGTTCGACCTGTTTGACGTTGTCAATGTGGGCCGCGATAGTCGGTTCGTCCGAGAGATCGAGGCGCTTGAAAATGTAGCCGGTGTTGGGCGCGCCGGGCTTGATGGTCAGGGTAACATTGTTACCGGTGTGGAGCGTGGCGCCACTGACGGTCTGGGCATCACGAATCGTGGCTTGTTTCAAAACGGGCATGAGAGATCGGTTCCTTTTCTAGAATTAACGCAAGCTCTAAGGGCTAGCAGCCTTTGCCAGCGGTGGGAAATAAAAAATGCGTGCTCCCAATGGCTCCAAACCTGTACGCCCCGACGTAAGCCCTTGTCATTGCCCATCCGCCCCACACGGGAAACCCCGCGCCGACCGCTGCCAGCGGAGTTTTCAGAGGATGTTTGAGTATCAGATTATAATAGGTCCTCACGTGGACCATTAAACCATGGAAAAGGGGCGAACCGTTAGGCTTAGGTTTGCTACGTTGGCTAGGGGTGCGAGAAAAGTGGGAAAAGACACGAAGTTCCAGATTCTATGGCGTATTAATTCTAATTAGAATAAGAACCTATCCACGATGCCATGATGATAGTCAGGCATCTAAATAGGAAAGACCCGGTGGAAACTGGCCTGAAGCCTACCTCAGGGTAGCTCGTCAGACTTTCACACTCGGGTCTTTCATTATAAAAGTAAGCTCGTTTGCGCCATTGTCAAACGGCAGTGCCTTCCCTGGATTCCTCGCCGTTAAAACA
Source organism: Verrucomicrobia bacterium Tous-C9LFEB (assembly GCA_002304345.1). Taxonomy (GTDB): domain Bacteria; phylum Verrucomicrobiota; class Verrucomicrobiia; order Methylacidiphilales; family UBA1321; genus UBA1321. The sequence goes on along the minus strand of NEUU01000009.1, from coordinate 100,404 downwards.
GAAAACAAACGGATTTGTTTTTGATTGTAAACAGGCTTGCGTGAATGCTTTTTTGGACTTATTACTAAGGCTCTAGCAAAGGCTTTTGCTTTGCTATGTGTTTTTCAGGACAGGTGGCTGAGTGGTTGAAGGCACTCGACTCGAAATCGAACGTAGGGGCAACTCTACCGTGGGTTCAAATCCCACCCTGTCCGCCATTTCTTAAGGCATTCATTCCCAAGCAGATGCGCTGACAAAAGTGGATTTTTCCGGCAAACTGTCAGAAGAATTGTCAGAAAGAATCCCGGTGGGAATTGGACTTCGGGGAATTCGTGCTTAATCGCTGGTTGCCCCGCCATACTCTCCAAGTGCTAGCTCACGGCTTGGACGGGATTCGCTCTATGATCTTTCGCGCAACCGAAAGAAGAGATGGCAGATCAGTTCTACTTGTTCCGTCGCGGCAATGGCCGCTACTACGCACAGGACCGGATCAGTAAGCGCCAGACGAGCCTGAACACGTCTAACGCTTCTCAGGCCAAACGCTTGATCGCCGCCAAGAACCAAGCGTCCGAAATGCCAGCCCTGAATATGGCGATGGCGCGAGCGTACCTTACGGCAAAGTCTCCAGAGTTAGTCAACCGCACATGGGCCGATGTCATGCGTGACCTGGAGCTGTCATACTCCGGTTCAACCCTTCTTCGATGGGGAAAAGTTATCAAGAGTCCGCCTTTTCGCCTCTTGGCTAACATCAAGTTAATCGATACGGAAAGCAGCCATTTTATGGAGGTCTTGCGGCACAAACGCGCTGGAGTATCAACCAATGTCTGGCTGCGGATTTTGCACAATCGAGCCCTTGATCTGGGATGGTTGCTGGCCCCAGTACTGGTTAAGCGTGCATGGCCAAAAATTCGTTACGGCCAGAAACGTGCCATCACTGCGAAGGAGCATGAAAAAATCATCGCCAGCGAAAATCTCGATGATTACCGGCTGTACTTCAAATTACTTTGGGAAACGGGCGGATCGCAAAGCGACATCGCCAACCTCAGTCATGACGACATCGATAGGGAAAATAATCGGCTCTACTATTGTCGTCAAAAAGTGGCTACTCGGGGGTTTGGAAGCGTGACTATCGCCATTGGCCCTCGCATTCGGGAGATCTTGAAGGAGTTACCCAAGGAAGGATGGATACCTCTCTTCAACAGCCACCCAGCAATTACATTAAGCGTAATGAATAATGGCAGCTCCAGGGCGATGTTCGTTCCACTGCGAAAAGAACGAATTATCCTTTCGAGCAGTGACCCCGGCGGTAAAAGTTCGTCTCCACGCCATATGGTTTGCGGACGAATGGCGGATAAGGCTAAGAATGTTTTTAGCTCCTGTATTTGCGCTTCTGAATTCGCCGCTTGAAGTAACTTCAATGCAATCGCCGCATCGCCCGAGATTACTGCGCATCGATCAGCAGCAGAATTGTCAGCGTTTTCACGTAAGCTATTGCTATTTAGAGGGCTAGCTTGGAACCCTGCTGTCAGCAAACCGTCAGCAGATTGGTTCGGAGCTGCTTTCGGACGACCATCCATGCGTTCTTGCATGGATAACGAATAATACTCTTTTTTTAAAAAAAACGAGCTGCCATTGAAGTTGACAAGTCAACTTCAACTGACATCGCAAACCCGAATGAGCGATGTATTATTAAGGACAATAATAACTTACACCAAAAAAAGATGTTTGTAAACCGACGCTCGTTCGAGAAAATTGATTATCGAAAATCGAAAAAGGTATTTTACTTTGGACTTTTACCCCATCGTTCTTTTTCGCTTCGCGTCTTCTCCCTGAAGATCTTCATGCAGCGTTTTTTCGCCGCATTGTCGTACGTTAACTGGCGCAGCGACATTTTAAGCAAGTGCGATAGAGAGATAAGCTCGATGTCAGACACTCTACGCAACCGTCGCTCAATCAATGACAATTTTGTCAACGTCATAGGGTAGTTCGCTCTTCGGCATTGACGGACGAAATCTTTTCTCCGACCATTCTTGTTGAACGCATCTGTAATGACCAGTCCACAGATATTGCGTCCTTTATATCCTCCCCGTGGAGAATTATCTGGCTCGACTTTTATTCCGCTTGAATCGGCTGGATCAAAATAGCCTTTGTGGCCGGTGACATCGTAAATTGTTATTTTGGGGTTACGAGTCATAAAGGCCGCTGTAATTGCCGTAAGCTCGATGTCAAATAACCTCCTCTCACCAATCTCAATCTGACTAATTTTACTAGTTGTCATTATCCTAGTTTTAAATCGACACCCCCACTTCGTACAAAATCTAGCGAGTTCTCCTTGGGAAAGGCTATACTTCATCCTCAGAGCACGGATGTTTGACCCACAGATATTTTTGGAAGGAACGGTCACGGTAATACGACCCAATTAATAATGGTGATATCGATCTCTAATTAGCTCCAATTCGACGGAATCCAAGCGTGAAACAAAGCTCTTGGAAAACGGCGAAATGATTCCTAACCTCTCTAAACTTTATGGAATGGGTTGCACCTGCTGAAAAAGACGTAGCGACAAGCTCGCTGGAAAAACAACTTTGGGATGCTGCGGATCAACTCCGCGCCAACTCAGGGTTGACCGCGCAGCAGTATTCTCAGCCCGTTCTCGGACTGATCTTCCTTCGCTTCGCCGAAGTTCGATTCAATGCCCAACGGGCCAAATTCGAAAAGAAAGCAGCCTCGGCACGACGCACCTCCAGTGTTGACGACCCTGCCGCGTATCAAGCGGAAGGGGTGCTGTATTTGACTCCCAATGCTCGCTTCGACCACCTGCTGAACCGCCCGGAAGGAACCGATGTGGGTAAGGCAGTCAACGAAGCCATGCGCGACATCGAGAAGCACAACTCTCCGCTTTCTGGCGTGCTCCCCAAGACATTCAATCTCTTTTCCAACAACCTGCTCAAAGAGCTGCTCAAGCGCGTTTCGGAAATCCCGGTGAGCTTGGACTACGACGCCTTTGGGCGGATTTACGAGTACTTCCTCGGCGAATTTGCCCGGACGGAAGGGCAGAAAGGTGGCGAATTTTATACCCCCGCGCCTATCGTTCGCTTTCTCGCGGAAGTACTGGAACCATTCCATGGCCGTATCTTAGACCCCGCCTGCGGTTCGGGTGGTATGTTTGTGCAATCGGCGCGATTCGTTGCCGAACACCGCAAGAATCCCTCCACGGAGTTGTCCATTCATGGCGTCGAAAAGACCGACGACACCGGCCGTCTGTGCCGCATGAATCTCGCGATTCACGGATTGGATGGCGACATCCGGCATGGCGGCCAGATCAATAGCTACTACGACAATCCACACGACGCGGTGGGCAAATTCGATTACGTTCTCGCTAATCCTCCCTTCAATGTGGACGGCGTGGACAAGGAGCGCATCGCCTCCGATGTCGGCCCCAAGCGCCGCTTCCCATTTGGACTTCCCCGCACCGATAACGGTAATTATCTCTGGATTCAACTCTTCTATTCCTCGCTGAATAATAATGGCCGGGCGGGATTCGTCATGGCCAACTCCGCTTCGGATGCGCGTTCCTCCGAGCAGGAAATCCGCCGTCAATTGATCGAAGCGCAGGCAGTCGATGTCATGGTCGCCGTGGGGCCAAACATGTTTTACACCGTCACGCTTCCCTGCACCTTGTGGTTTCTGGATCGCGGTAAATCCAAAACCAGGCGCGCCGAGTCGGTACTCTTCATCGACGCGCGTCACATTTATCGCCAAATCGACCGCGCCCATCGCGAATGGACACCAGCCCAGATTTCATTCCTCGCCAATATCGCTCGTCTCTATCGTGAGGAAGAACCCGATTTCACCTTTGGCGGCGACGAAGTACGGGAAAAACTCGTGGAAGTGTTTGGCAAGAAACTGAAATTCTCCGACATTCCGGGCCTATGCAAGGTTGCCTCGCTCAAGGAAATTGAAGCGCAAGGCTGGTCACTTAACCCCGGCCGCTACGTTGGTGTTGCTGCTGGCGAATTAGTCAGCGACGAAGACTTCAAGGAACAATTCGAGAAGCTAAATGAGGAACTCGAAACCCTGAATGTTTCAGCCAGGGAACTGGAAGTAACCATTGCCAAGAACGCAGCAGAAATTCTGGGGACATGATAATGGATAACGGACTAACCGAATCAACGCTCGGTGAAATTTGCAGTCTCGTTACTGACGGTACGCATGATACTCCAAAGCGCGTCTCTACAGGTTATCCTCTCATTAAGGCAAAGGAAATTGTTGGAGGAAAAATAGACTTTGAATCCAGCGATCAAATTTCGGAGTCAGATCATCGTAAAGTCATCGCACGATCGAAGCCGGAGTTTGGTGATACATTGTTTGCGCACATAGGAGCATCTCTCGGTGAAGCCGCATTCGTTAATACCACACAAGAATTCAGTATTAAGAATATCGCGCTTTTCAAACCAAATCCTGCCATTATTGATGCCCGCTATCTTTACTACTGTATCATCGGACCTGAATTTCAAGGATTCGCTAAGGGAACAAAAACGGGATCAGCGCAACCGTTTCTTGCTCTACATCAATTACGTGATTACCGCATTCGCTATCACCTGGATATTACCTTCCAGCGACGAATTGGAGGCATTCTTTCGGCCTACGACGAACTAATTGAAAATAGCCAACGCCGCATTCAGATATTGGAAGAAATGGCGCGATCCCTCTACCGCGAATGGTTCGTCAACTTCCGCTTCCCCGGCCACGAAAAAGCCAAATTCGTCCCCTCCGTCCTCGGCATGATTCCCAAAGGCTGGGAAGTAAAGACATTGGCGAAAATTGCGGAGGTTAACCGGCTTCAAATTAATGCACGCAATGCTCCAGATGAGCTTCATTACATTGATATCTCTTCTGTAAGTCCGGGGCAGATTGACAATATTACTGCCTATCCATTTGCCGATGCACCGGGACGGGCGCGGCGTATTGTCCGACATGGCGATGTGCTGTGGTCCTGTGTGCGTCCGAATCGGCGCTCTTATGCTCTGGTGATGGACCCAGCGCCAAATACTATCGCATCTACTGGATTCGCCGTACTTACCGCAACTCAAGTCCCATTCACTTTTCTGTATGCGGCCACAACGACGGACGATTTCGTCGCTTATCTTTCTAACAATGCGACTGGCTCTGCTTATCCCGCCGTCACCGCCACAACTTTCGAGAAAGCAGACTTGCTAATTCCTCCAACCCCACTTTTGCAAAACTTCGGTGATGTCACGGTCCCGATATTCGAGCAAATTCATGTGCTGCAACGTCAAATTCAAAACTTACGTGGTACTCGCAATCTACTGCTACCACGTCTACTAACCAATCAGAAATAGTTGATACGGGATTGAGTCCAATGCCAAACAAACCGCTATCAGACATTGCTAAAGCAATTAGGCAAAGTAACGTGGCGAGTATTTCTGCATTGATGTTCGATCAATCAGATTGGAGCCTTCGCCCTGGCTATTGTACAGAAACAGAGTATTGGGACTACAAAGTAACCGCACCATCACTTGGAGCAGGATCGTCGGAAGAGTGGGCCAATTTGGCCAAAGATGTATTGTCATTTCACAACCATCGAGGTGGAGTGATCGTTTTTGGAGTGACAAATGGGTTTGAAGTGGTTGGGCATCGGAGCCCACTCGATAGTAAATTGCTAAATGACAGATTGAGAAAATACGTCGGAGACAAAATTTGGTTAGATTATCACCGACTAAACATTAAAGAGGATCAATCTCATATCGGTTTGATTCTTATTCCTCCACGAGGACCAATTATCCTACGTTTTGCAAAAGATTCCCCATGCAATAACGGTAAATATCTATTCAAGAAAGGTGAAAGTGCAATTCGAGAGGGAGATTCATCTAAGCTCTTAAAGGACGTTCAAGCCGAAGCCTTTGAGGCTAGATCCCGCGTACCGGAATATAGTCAAGTTTACGCTATCGATGAGCCGTTCTATAGAATTTTAAATCCGGAGTACCATGATTTTATCGAGCGCACAGGACCTTGCCAACTATTAGAAAAAGCACTTCAAGATCCGCGCACATCAGTTACCCAAATCACTGGCGTCGGTGGAGCGGGAAAAACTGCGCTAGCAACTTGGGCTGTACTAAGAGCCTATGAAAGAAAGCAATTTCAATTCATTGTATCTACCACAGCGAAAGATAGAGAATTAACTGCGCATGGCATTCAATCTTTATCGCCTAAGCTCACGAGTTTTGAGAGTCTGCTAAATTCTGTATTGGATGTCCTAGGTTTCCCAGACTACAAGCAACACTCAATTGATAAGAAAGAAAAAGCAGTTCGAGACCTGCTGCAAAATAGTGGAGGACTACTTTTTGTTGATAATCTGGAAACAGTCGATGATCCGCGTATTATCCGTCTCCTTGACGACTTACCAATAGGCGTCCGCGCGCTAGTAACTTCTCGCAGAGATACGGTTCGATTTGCCGTATTTCCGATTCCATTAGAATGGTTAAAGGAAGATGAAGGGGTTTTATTCATAAAATCGCTCGGGCATCTACCGGGACTTGGATTTTTACTAGATCTGCCTGATATTGAATGTGAAATAATTCGTAAAGCCTGCGACGGGTTACCTCTAGCCATTCGATGGGCAGTTGCTCGAGCGAAGAGTGCTTCAGAGGCGATTAAGATCGCTGAGGCAATTACAAATTCAGGGAAGCTAGGTGAAGAGCTATTAGAATTTTCGTTTCGACGCGTTTTCGACTCGTTAACTAGAGACGAGAAAGCATTGCTTCAGGTGTTATCTTTGTTTCACCAGCCGCAACCTAGCGAAGTGTTTTACGTCGGGTCGGGTATCAGCCAGCTCAAAATGCAGGACACTTTAAGTGCTTTAATTAAGGATGCGCTTGTCCAACGTTATTTTGATGAGGAAAGAAACGATTATACTTACCTCCTGATGCCGCTAACGCGCACATTTGTTTATAGTCAGGTAAAAAGTAGCGGGAATCTAGAGGCAGATATTCGCACTAGATTAAAGAATTATTTTGAAGCCTTGGACTTTACTGATCCGTCTGAAAGAGTCGTAGTTCGAGAGCTGAGGCAGGGCAAGAACGAATCGGAGAACGCTCTAGTAGATCTTGCTCGTGCTGCCGAACGTCGAGGAGACATAACTACGGCGCGAGATCTTTACGAGCAAGCGTTATCTCGGAATCCAAAGAACTTCAAGGCAGCTCAGTTACTAGCTGAGCTACATCGACATCGCTTCCAAAATATTTCAGACACGTTGCGCCTCTATGAGCAAGCGGCAAGTTGTGCGCCAAGCACAGGTTCGACACGAGCTAAGATATATAGAGAATGGGGAATGGTTTTGCGTTCTTCAGGGCAGATAGATGCTTCTGACCGGGCTATAGAGAAATTTGAAGAAGCAATCGTACACGCACCCGATGACACTTTAACGATCTTTGCTTTGGCGCAAGGCCTCGAACGAAAGGGAATGTATGCCCGCGCAATTCCGCTTTTGGAGAAAATAGTACACCATCCTTACGAAGATACTCGCAGTAAAGTAAGGCCTCTATTATTAAAGTGTTATCAACAGCAAGGCGACCTAATGGCGGTGGCTGATCTTAGGGCAAAGATTTTAAATCAAGAATGACTCCAGCATACAACGAAGACCAGCTTGTCGAGCAACCCGCCATCGGGTTGTTTGCGGAGCTTGGCTGGCAGACGATGTCGGCAATGGAAGAGGTTCTTGGCGCCAATGGCACGTTGGGACGTGAAACGAAGGGCGAGGTTGTTCTCGTTCGGAATCTCAAGGCGGCGTTGGTGAAGTTGAATCCGTCGTTGCCGCCGGAGGCGATTGCGAGCGCCGTCGATGAGCTATCGCGGGATCGGTCGGCGATGACGTTGGCCGGAGCGAATCGCGAAATCTACGACCTCCTTAAGGAAGGCATTCGCGTTTCGATTCCCGATCATGAACGTGGCGGTCAACGCACCGAAAAGGTACGGGTTTTGGATTGGGATGCACCTGCGAATAACGAATTTCTCTTAGTCAGTCAGCTCAGCATCACGGGCGAACTCTATACCTGCCGTCCCGATCTCATCGGCTACGTGAATGGTTTGCCTTTGGTCGTAATTGAGTTGAAGAAGCCGGGCGTTCCCGCTCGCGCCGCCTTTGATGACAATCTGACCCATTACAAAGATCAGATTCCTTCCTTGCTCTGGTATAACGCCCTGTTGATTGCCTCCAATGGCACCGAAAGCCGAGTGGGTTCGATTACAGCAGATTGGGATCGATTCTTTGAATGGAAACGCATTGAGCGGGAAGACGAACCTCGCCGCGTCTCGCTTGAAGTGATGATTCGTGGCGTGTGCGATCAGGCCCGATTGCTCGATATTGTTGAGAACTTCACCCTCTTCTCCGAGCACAAGGCCGGACTGGTAAAGATCATTGGACAGAATCACCAGTACCTCGGCGTGAACAATGCCATTGCCGCTTCACTCAAGGCGCGAGAGGAAGGTCACGGGCGCGGTGGTGTTTTCTGGCAAACCCAAGGTGCAGGTAAGAGTTTCTCAATGGTGTTTTACGCCCAGAAGATCCTCCGCAAGCTGCCGGGCAACTGGACCTTTGTTGTCGTGACGGATCGCACCGAACTGGACGATCAGATCGCGAAGACGTTCAAAGCCTGCAATGCTGTGAGCGAAGCGGAAGGTGATCAGTGCCATGCTTCCAGCGGCGCACACTTGCGTGAATTACTCGGTCAGAACCACCGGTACGTCTTTACGCTCATTCATAAGTTCCAGACGCCCGATGTTCTTTGCGATCGTTCGGATGTCATCGTCCTCACTGATGAGGCGCACCGCAGCCAATACGATACGCTCGCCCTCAATATGCGCGCGGCCTTACCCAAGGCGTTGTTCTTGGCCTTTACCGGCACACCGCTCATTGCCGGTGAAGAGCGCACGCGGGAAGTTTTCGGAGATTACGTCTCGATCTATGACTTCCAGCAGTCGGTCGAGGATGGTGCAACGGTACGGCTCTACTATGAGAATCGCACCCCTGAGTTGCATCTCGAAAATCCTGACCTGAATGACGACGTTTACGCTTTGATCGAAGCGTCCGAACTCGACGAAGATCAGGAGAAGCGCCTTGAGCAAGAATTGGGTCGCCAGTATCACCTCATCACCCGCGATGATCGTTTGGAGACCGTCGCCAAGGATATCGTGCAACATTTCCTCGGACGCGGATTCCAAGGGAAAGCCATGGTCGTCTCCATCGACAAGGCCACGGCGATACGTATGTACGATAAGGTGCAGAAGCATTGGATCGCGGAGAAAAAGCGAGTTGAGCAGGAATTGGCAAAGTCGGCCTCGTACCGGAACAAGCCGCTTGATCCCGATGTGGCGGAGGAATTGCGCCAGCGGTTGCATGTCCTGACGACTACCGACATGGCGGTGATTGTTTCTCCCGGCCAGAATGAAATTGCCCAGATGCAGGCTCAGAGACTCGATATTGTCCCGCATCGCAAACGGATGAACGAGGAAGACCTGGACGAAAAGTTCAAGGATACCGAAGATCCGCTCTCGCTCGTTTTCGTCTGCGCCATGTGGTTGACCGGGTTCGACGCACCCAGTTGCTCCACGATCTATCTCGATAAGCCGATGCGGAATCATACGCTCATGCAGACCATTGCGCGGGCAAACCGCGTCTATCCCGGCAAGCAAAGCGGCTTGATCGTCGATTATGCCAATGTGTTTGTCTCGCTGGAGAAGGCGCTGGCGATCTACGGCGCTGGCAAAGGCGGGGCAACGCCGGTGCGTGATAAAAAGGAGTTGGTAGAGGCGCTGAAGCAAGCGGTGGCTGCAGCGCAGGCGTTCTGCCTTGCTCAAGGTGTCAATATTGAGGGAATTGTCACACTGCCCGCCGGTGGAATGGAGAAACTGCACCGCATCGCCGACGCCGTAGAGCTTCTGATCTCGCCGGACACACGCCGGAAGGAATTTCAAACCCATGTCCGCTGGGTCATGACTCTATTCCAAGCGGTGAAACCTGATCCGGTTGTGCTGGAGTACATTGAGGCTGTCGGCTGCTTGGAGAGGATAGATGCCGCCATTCGTGAACGCTTGGGGCAAGGCTCAGCAGACATCTCAGTGGTAATGGCTGATATTAATGCCTTGTTGGATGAATCGATCGCTGCCGATGGATTTCGTATTCGCGAGACGCCCAATGGGGAGGGCGTAAAGCCTCGGTTAATCGACCTTTCAGCCATTGACTTCGAGGCACTATCCAAGCGATTTGAGAAGTCGAAGAGGAAGAATATCGAGCTGGAACAACTTAAGGCGGCGATTCGCGCTCAGCTGGATAAAATCATCCGGTTGAATAAAACCAGAGCTGATTACTCGTCCAAGTTTGAGGCACTCATCGAATCCTACAATGCGGGCAGCCGTAATATCGACGATCTGTTCCAGCAACTACTGGCATTGACTCGCGCCCTTAATGAGGAGCAACAACGCCACGTCCGGGAAAATCTTTCAGAGGAAGAGCTGACTGTCTTTGACCTCCTAACGCGCCCAGACCCGGAATTGGCTCCTGAAGAGCGCGAAGAGGTGAAAAAGGTAACTCGACAGCTTCTTGAGCGCCTGAAGACTGTTCTCGCTTTGGATTGGAGGCAGAAGTCTCAGACGCGTGCCCAGGTGTTAATGACCATCAAGAACACCCTTGATGAGGGACTCCCCAGAGCCTACTCCAAGCCCATATTTGAGCAGAAGTGCACCAAGCTCTTTGAGCATGTATACGAAGCGTATTCCGGCGATGGAAAGAGCATTTACGGCGGCGAAGCGGCTTAGGCTCCCAAAAGACCACGCTCGTTTAATTCTTCCAAGCGTCGGGCATCTGTTTTGAATCTACGGGTCGTACCTTTCCTTTAGTAGTATTATTCCCACAGCTCTGAGGCTGCAATTTTCGTTTGAAAGAGTTCTCGATTTTAATACCGAGATAACCTGCCAACCACCATAGACCAACGAGGATGCTGACGACGAGTATTGCTATGACCGGCATGATATAGCCGTTCTTCGCATCGGATAATATTAAGCTACCAACCTCAAATATCGCACCGAACAACCCGAGTACGAACAGTCGCTTAATGGAAACGATAAATCCGCCATTCCAAAGAAAGAATTTTATAACCGGAAGAAATACCCATCTGCACAAAAATATCCAAGGAATCAACCCTATAATTCCGATAAGTCCAGCCCCTTCTCGTCCCTTTAGAAAGTGATCACACAAGGCAATGTAGGAGTGCATCGCCACGATTATTAATGGGACAACGAGCAGAAGCCTAAAAATGAATTTCAGAAGCTTATTGGCTACCCCATCGAATGTCATAAGCGCCCCATTCCTTTCTTTTTCGCGTAAGACGACGGCTTATCAATTGTGCTCGAACAAGCACAATACGACCTCAAAAAAAAGATAGCGTCAAGTGCTGAATCAAGCACATGGCAAAATCCAAAAAAAAGAATATTTGCGGTCATAATGTTCGCAAAAAGAGAATCGCATCCGGTCTGTCGCAACAGGAATTGGCGGCAAAATGCCAAAGAGAGGGTTGGGATATTGGTCGCGATACCATTGCGAAAATTGAATCTCATGCGCGCTGGGTTGGTGATTTTGAATTAGTGTTGATATCCAAGATTCTAAAGATAAGTCTCGAAGAACTAGTTTCTCGGAATCTCTGATCCCTTTATCATACAAATCTGCGTAAGGGTCGACAAGGTGGGTGGATGAAAAATAAAAAGTTCAAAATACCGGGTGAGCAAATCAAGCAGCTCATTCCAAATATGGGAACTTGCTTCGCATCAGATCGCATTACGGTGGACGGACTAGAAGTTGGCTACATGTACAGAGATCAGCCCGATAATAATGTGGATAGCGGGTGGAGATTCTTCTCTGGAGACGAAGCGCAAGATTACGTCGATAATCCTGATAATTTGGCTCTTTATGCAGTGAATACCATTTGTAATTACGACACTGCTGTTATTCCATATTTGAATAGTCCGATCGGGACTCAATTAGGAAAAGTATCAGGTACTGACGAGTTCAAAAAAGAGAATGCCTAGTCTGTGCTATGGCCATTGCACCTTTGAAGCCTGATTTGCCAAATCCCTGGCCATTCGATCAGCCACCAAACTGCGCGGTATTCACTACCGTTCATGTAATGAGGCAAGGTAAGGCCATAACCCACATCTTTCACGACGAAGATGATCACGGATGGCAGTTTCACTATCCGGGGGCGAAAACAACCTCGGATTTGATGATCGTAGCCTTGAAAGAAATCTATTTTCACGATCCAACCGTCATTGAGGTGGCCGATCTGCTACCGGGATGGAAGGCGGTACGCAGTAATGTTGGGGCTCCTTGGAAAAGGGAAAAGAACGAACCAGATAGCCCTCAGTCGACCTTAAGTCAGAGTTAATACCATTATGTTTTCTTTTTTTAAACGAAGGGCTGTACCCATTCAACCGCTCACTCTAAAAACGCGGGTTCAAAATTTTTGGAGTTGGTACGAAGAGGTAGCGCCCCGGTTTTCTCAAACCATTGCTGCCGGTCAATGTCCGGCGTTAGCAGCTGAAGTCAGTGCGAAAATCGACGAGCTTCTGCCCGGGTTTGCTTGGGTATTCGGACCAGGAGAAACCGATAAAAGCCATTCTCTTACGCTAAGCGGAGAAGGTAATCTTCATCGACAGCTAGTGGCTATCTATTGGGCCAGTCAAGCTCCCAAGATAACTAGCTGGACATTCTATCCTTCACGTCAACCTGGTACTATCGAAGGATGCTGCATCAACATTGGAGATCGCAAATTTGATCCAAAAGAATTTTGGATCACTCCCAGCATAAATTCTGAAAATGAAGTCGTAGACCTTATAGTATGGCATCCGCTTTTAGCCATCGTTCCAGAACGAGACCGGTATACGGTACTTTTCTTATTTCTAGATGAAATTCTCGGAGAATACGGAACTCAGCACTGGATTGGAAAAATAGCTTTTGATGGTAAACAACTTGCGGACTCCATACCTATATCAGAACTGTTAAGATTCATTGAAAAAGTAAAAACTGAAAAAGGATGGCAGAAATATCCGCCCGGAGAGTCTTGGACTGGATACAGTTTCGAGCGTCAGCATGACGATTTTTTAAGAGGCGATATTATCGCCGGATCGACTTCGAATATCGTCCTGATCAACGAGTATCTGGATGCTCAAGGAGAGCTCGAAAATCCATTAGCAGGAACGGGAGCTGATTACGTATTCGTAGCCTTCGATGCAACCATTTTACCCAAAGGCAGCGAAGTCGATTCGAGAAGCCGCATCGAGGACGCCCTAGAAAATGAGCTGAAGGCAGCTCAATGTGGACGGGTATTGGGCGGCGCTTTTGGTACGCGCTTTGCGTATATTGACGTTATGATATTTGACGGTGCAAATAGCCTCGCGATTATCAAAAAAGTGTTAAATGATCATCGACTACCGAGCGGTACTACTGTTCATTTCTTTTCCAAGGAGAATCGAAACAGCCGCATTGTTTTGTAGGAAATAACAACAGGCTGCTCCATGATTCTCAATCCGCTAAAGACGGCCCTTATCCGAAGCGCACAACGGCGAAAATCCAAAAAAGTCTTTCAGTGAAACTAAGATGGCTTCAGAGGTAGCGGTCGAGAATACTTCGCCCAACGAGGCCTATTTCTACGCTGTTCTGGAGGCATATTTGCCTCAGCAAACTCGATCGCAGCCATGATATGCGCCCATCGTTCTTGGGGTGTCATGCTTTGATCGCGCTTTAATTCTTCGATTTCTTTGTCGTGCTGGTTCATAGCGTGCGTTCAGCTAGTAGCAATCCAATCGGTCAGATTGACCTAAATCGTCTATTTGATCTACTTGAGCATAAATTGGTCCAATCTTCAACTGCTACAACCTACACGAGCCTGCTAAAATCTCTTGATCGTTAAAAAATAAAGCACATGCTCCGATTCTAAAGGGGAATGTGATGAACAAATGGTGGGGAAGATTTCGCACGAAGCTATTCATGTCGCGACGGGCTCTTGGGTTTGGAGCCGACTTCAGCGACCAGATGTTCAAAATCTACCTGAATCACAGTAAGGTGATTCATTTCAGGGATGGTTATCCGGTTTATTCCCTTTCCACTCCCGCGCTCTACAGCAAGCCGGCGGCGAATATGTTCGCACGCACGCTCTATCGTGGGATTCAGAATAAGAATATGCCGAATCTGATGAGCTTCGCCGTCACGGACGTGTGCAATGCCACTTGTTCTCATTGCAGCTTTTACGAGGCAATTGACGACAAGACCCGTACGGTGATGTCCTTGGACCAATGCCGTAAGGTCATTCGCGATGCGCAGGAACTCGGTGTTTCGATTATCAATATTGTCGGAGGTGAGCCACTGAAACGCCCCGAGATTCTCGAAATCATTCGCTCGGTGGACAAGAACACCTCGATCACCACTCTCTTCACCAATGGCTGGCCCCTCGCTGAAATGGCTCCGAAACTAAGAGAAGCCGGTCTGGATGGAATCTACGTCAGTATCGATTCCGCCGACCGCGACAAACATGATGAAATTCGTGGGCTCAAGGGACTATACGATCGAGCCGTACGTGGTATTGAAGCCTCTCTAAAAACGGGCATGTCCGTCGGTATATCTACCTGCATTACCCCGGAGGGATTTGCGGCAGGTGAATTTGATCGCATGGTGGAGTTCACCAAATCTCTGGGCGCTCACGAACTGGTCGTATTTGATGCAATGCCAACGGGGCGCTCCAAGGATCACCCGAACCTCATGGATAATAATGAGTGGAAAGAGGAGATGATCCGCGCCAGCGTGAAATACAACGCCGACTGGAATTACCCCGGAGTTCTCCTCCATGCCTATTCCACCAGCCACCGGAGCGTGGGTTGTTCCTGTGGCACGAGCTATTTTTACATTACCCCATACGGGGATATGACTTCCTGCGATTTTAATAATCGCCCGTTCGGTAATGTGCTCGAAGAACCCCTCTATCAAGTCTGGGATAAGATGACCTCCCATGCCGCTTATAAGGAAGCCAAGTGGGGCGGATGCAAAGTCAAAGACTCCGCGTTCATCACAGAACGAATGGACTCACCTGCCGACTCCACTTCTACGACTTGCTCCAGCCATGGCAACGGACACTACTCTTTTCGCTAAATAGAACCAAAACTATTTTATGCCCCAACAACAACCACTCTTCATTCAACGCTGGTTCACTGGAAACTACCCTGGAGGAGTTTTCGACAAAACACCGACTCCTGCCATCATTGGTTTTGAAGTATTTATCGTCATCGCGGCCATTGTTGCCTTTTTTCTGTTCCGTAAATGGGTCAAAAATTACCCCGCGCGCTTTGGCGTTCTTGCCATTGGCGTTTTCATTTTTGAAATGTTCACTGCGCCGATGTGGCATAACTACCACATGGGTTCGTGGGCGTACCTGTATCAGGATCAGAGTTGGATTCTGACGCTGGGCTGGACCACGCTCATCATCACCGTCGTCACAGCTATTGACCATTTCGTCAGCAAGGCATCCCCGTTCAATCGCTTTGGCCTCTACCTGCTTATTCTTGCTCCAGTCGTATTTGCCATTCAAATCCTCACTGTCAATATTGGCATCCGTACTTATTCCCCGGAAGTGCTCAAGTCTGTCTGCGGAGTGAGCGTTCTGGGCGTACCGATTGAAGCACTCTACTACGTGCCCGTTTTTATGACGCTGGTCATCGGTTTCTACAAATACTGGGGTCTAGTGCTCGATGGCGTTCCTGTTGTCCCGGTCAAAAATACACCTTGGTTCCGTACATTCCTGATTACCTTCGCGGCCGTCTTTCTATTCGAACTCATGATCGAACCCATGGTCGATAATGTCGGCTTTCCGAGTTGGTCCTACGTCTACCACGACATTACAATCATCATGACCGGATTATGGATCGTGGGCATTTGGCTGGTGGTAAATCTTATCGACCGCCGCTTCATCCACTGGGATTTATTTCATCGCTTTCTGCTCTATCTCGCGGCTATGGCAATTGTTGCTACGCCTGTTGAGGCATGGTTCATCGCACACGGCTATAGGGTCTACGGCCCAAGCGCGCAGGCTAACTTTACCGGCGTCAAACTTGTGGGAACCTCCGTTCCAATCGAGGTGGTGTTTGCCATACCAATGTATATGGCGCTCATCATCGCCACGATTCGCGTGACGGAAATTGCGTTCAGCAACAAAAGATTGGATGCCTAATGGCCGTCAATTTTCTATTCCGCTGCCTGGTTGGGTCCATCGCAATCATCGCAGGATTTGTTTACTTTGTTCTGGCTACGATTCCTGAGCGAGATCAATCACTTGGGCTTGCTTGCGGATTGCTATTTGCAGCCCCTTTTCCTGTCGTTTTTTTAATCACGCATCAAATTGCTCGTTGGGCTAGTCCAGTCGCAGGCATTGTCAGCCTCTGCGTCATTGCTGTACCTACAGCTATGTTTGCCGTTCCTGGCGTAGTTGCTTCGTACATAGTCGGATTACTACTTACCTTCTGGTGGATTCCTGTGGGTACATCTCATGCCGCAATTTCATCTGTAATTGAGAGGTCGAACGAATCTAGTCAAGCCAATGCAACCGCCTCAGTGCAACAGTATGTGTTTGATTGCCGCGATAAGGGATTCAAGGATACTGAGATCAAGGAACAACTACTCAATAGTGGATGGTGTAAGTCCGAAGTGGAACAAGCCTTGTTGGCAGCACATTTCTGATTGCTCACTTTCATATTTCTAGATATGTCATCTCGTTTTTACGCTAGAACCTTCTTCGGAGCGCTTATCATTGGAGCGTACTGCTTTATCAACCGAGGGGCAGCTGAGACGGTAATTTGCTCCATAATTCTCTCCTGCGGCCTTGCTCTGATCATTTGGATACCACTTGCTTATGCCTTGGGTTGGCTCGCCACCTTTTGGTGGCCAAAAATTGAAGATGAATCCGCCTCTGATACTCCCACTCAATCAACGACATCAAAACCTCAAATCGATTCTTATCGTACCGTGAATAAACAAGATCGCGTGGTCGCTGCTACCCGTGATTACATTCGGAAACAGCTAGGTCGTGGTAATAGCCGCATCGAGATTATCGAAAGCCTGCAACGCGCAGGTTGGAGTAAAGAGTTTATTTCCAAGCAATTTGAATATTTAGATCAAGCCACTTAATCTCATCATGTCGTTTATTCTAGGACTCATTTTCATCTCAATTACCTTTGCGGGCATTATCATCTGCGCGGAGTGGTTACTACGCCGCTTTTCGATGCATCCGGAAATCGTTCGCAAGCTGGTTCATGTCACCATGGGACTAGCGTTACTTCCACTTCCCTGGCTTTTCGCGGAAACGTGGCAAGGGATCTGCATGGCTGTTGTCGGAGCATCTCTTTTATGGGCTCTTTATTATATCCCATTCCTCAAACGCTGGAGTGTGGCCTTGAATGCCGTACAACGGGAAACTGCAGGACATTATTATTTTGTAGCAGGCGCCCTTGCTACATTCCTCATTGCGCATGAACACAAGGCCGGTTACGTGATGGCTGTTTTAGCTCTCTCGCTGGCTGACGCCTCTGCCGGTCTGATTGGTGTTCTGAAAGGTAAATTCAAATGCTGGGGTAATGATAAGACGCTCGAAGGTTCGATCGCTTTCTCTATCAGCTCCTTTCTGATCGCCGGTTTTCTGCTCGCACAGTCTGAGCAATACCCGGTCTCCTACACCCTACTTCTTTCGCTCTCCATCGCCCTATCTGGAATGATCGTTGAAGCTTTGTTTATTCGTGGGTCCGACAATCTCTGCATTCCAATTGCCACTTACGGAGTCTTTCAACTTGGCTTGACTCTGAATGTCTGGAGCCTGCTGTTTTCCAATATTCTTGTGGTAACCGCGATTGCCGCATGGATTGTAAAAGAGCTTCGCTCCCAGGCGGTACCTTCGCCCACCATCTCAAATCAACCCTTGCCAGCCCTACGCGCCTATCCGCTTTGCTCCAACTCCGAGGTTCTGTGACTTTGATGTGATAGTGTTTTCGACTGGCTAAGGTCGCGCCAGAGCTCATAAGTTAACACCATGCCTACGAGTTCTCAGGGAGCCGCCTCACACCTGCAAGGATTGCTGGGCTCGACTTCCGTTAAGGAAATCCGCAGCAAGCTGGAATCGAGGCATCACCCGCTGCCGACCCGAATTCCCGGAGCCACCATTGCATCGACAAAGGCAATCGATGCGCGTTGGAAAGCCCTTTCCCATGCTTCTTCCAGTAAGGCTCATCTGGCTCCAGCCCCTTCAATCAGATCATTAGCTCACTATGCTCGTAATATCGAGAATCTGATCGGCACAGTTCAAGTTCCGGTAGGAGTCGCAGGGCCCCTACGAATCAATGGCACCTACGCCAGTGGCGATTATTATGTCCCACTCGCTACGACTGAAGCCGCCCTCGTCGCCTCATATCATCGAGGGGCACGCCTTATCAGCGAGTGTGGGGGCTGCAGCGCTGTGACTCTGGCAGAGGGAGTGAGTCGGGCGCCCGGGTTCATTTTCACAACCCTTGCTCAAGCAGGAGAATTCGTCGCTTGGGCCATTGGTCAAAAAGACGCTTTCGCCACTAAAGCGGCAACGACAACTCGCCATGGAAAGCTTTCCGACATGCGGGTGGCGATTGAGGGCAATCACGTCTATCTGATCTTTGAATTCCTGACCGGTGACGCTGCTGGGCAAAATATGGTTACCATCGCCACAGAAGCAATCTGCGAATTCATACGACAGCATTCCCCGGTCAAAGTACGCAAGATTTTCGTCGAGGCCAATCTTTCGGGAGACAAAAAAGCCAGCTCCCAGTCCTTCCTCTCTGTGCGAGGCAAGAAAGTCTCCGCCGAAGTCATCATTCCCGCCCACTTGATCCGCAAGCGACTCCATACCGATGTGTCCGCCATATCGGAATATTGGGCCATGACGGTTCTCGGAGGCGTTCAGAGCGGAACTATCGGTGCTCAAGGCCATTACGCAAACGGCCTTGCTGCGCTGTTCATCGCTACGGGCCAGGACGCTGCCTGCGTTTCTGAAGCGGCTGTGGGTATTACCCGATTTGAAAAACAAGAGGATGGTAGCCTCTATGCCTCAGTCACACTGCCCAATTTGATTGTCGGAACCGTGGGTGGAGGTACAAGCCTGCCAGCTCAAGCGGCTTGTCTCGATATTCTCGGCTTACGCGGTAACGGACATGCACAGGCTTTGGCCGAGGTCGCCGCCGCTCTCTCCCTTGCCGGGGAACTCTCCATTATTGGTGCAGTCACGGCGGGACACTTCTCCCGCGCTCACAAAAAACTGGCACGTCGCAAGCCGACAGCAACCATCGACTAAGAACGATCTTCCTTTATTCTTAACGCTATGGGTTGTACCGGGAACACTGAGCAGCAGACGATTCGCCCCACTTTCTTTCAAAAGTGGTGGATCTATCAGCGCGAGCGCTTTCCCATATTCGCCCATGGACCACTCATCCTCGCTTTTAGTTCTTCTGCTGTCTGCTTTTCCACATTGCTGCAGGGCCAAACGTCGCTTCCCCACTTGACAGTATTTGCCGTCGCTTTTTTCTCTTCGTTCATCTCGTTTCTGCATCTGCGACTCGCCGATGAATTCAAGGATTTTGAGGAAGACTCCCGGTTCCGCCCCTATCGTCCTGTTCCACGAGGATTAATCACGCTACGCGAATTGGCAGTCCTCTGGATAATTACCGGAGCCCTGCAACTCGTGATGGCGCTTTGGCTCAATGTCCATCTGGTCTGGCCGCTTCTGGTCACCTGGATTTACCTCACGCTGATGAGTCGGGAGTTCTTCGTCCGCGATTGGCTCAAGGCGCATCCATTCACGTACATGTGGACGCATATGTTCATCATGCCGCTGATCGATTTCTATGCGACGGCCTGCGATTGGCTGCCAAAACAAAACGAGCCTCCCCATGGAATCCTCTGGTTTGTCGCTGTTAGCTTCTTCAGTGGATTCATCATTGAGATTGGTCGCAAAATCCGTTCTCCGAAAGACGAAGAACCGGGAGTACCCACATACTCGGCCTTATGGGGAAGCGCCACGGCAGTTAGGGGTTGGTGGATTGTTATCGTCCTGACAGCGATTAATGCGATCTGCGCAGCTAATCAAATCGGATTTCTTATTCCCATGACTATGTTGGTGACAGTCTTGGCCTGCGCCGCAGTGGTGCTCGGTTGCGCATTTCTTAAGAATCCAACACCCGGGCAAGGCAAACGCTTTGAACTCTTCTCCGGCATTTGGACCTTGGCACTCTACCTCACACTCGGAATCATTCCGCTACTATTGAGGTGCCTGTCATGAGCTGGATAATCTCCTATCGCGCTTCGGATTTCGCCAATCTACCTGTCGGGGGTAAAGCTCGCGCTCTGGGTGCTTTGTCATTGGCTGGTTCCCCGATACCCGAGTGGCGCGTCATATTGCCAGGTACCTTTGATGTTTCGTTAACTCTCACTCAAAAAAGTGAGTTATCCCGCGTTTCCAACGCCGCAGAGGTCGCCGTCTTACTAAAAGATATTTCCCCTAATCAGGAGTGGCTCAATGGGGAGTTGCCTAAGTTGAAAGCCCTCCTTGGCGACGCGCTCCTCGCCGTCCGCTCTTCCGCTTTAGATGAAGACGGACACGAGCACTCTTTTGCCGGTCAACTCGAGAGCTATTTGAATGTGACTTGGGAAGAGCTTCCGCAGCGGATCGCCGACGTTTGGCGATCAGGATTTAGTGAGCGCATCTTCACCTATCGTCGCCAAGCGAAGCTCTCTCTGCCTCCGCCTGCCCCAGCTATCATCATCCAAGCAATGGTTCCAGCCGATGCCGCAGGCGTGGCATTTAGTGTAGATCCCGTCACGGGTCGCCGGGGTATTGCCGTCGTGGCGGCTGTGCATGGTCTGGGAGATCGACTTGTGAGTGGCGATGCCAATAGCGACACCTACCATATCGACCGTCAAGATCGGTTGATCTCGCACCATCTCTCCAATGAATCGTACGGCAATGCCAGCCTTACTGAGGAACAAGCCATAAAAGTTGCTCAACTGGCCCGACTTTGTGAAGCTCATTTTGGCACTCCACAAGACATCGAATGGGCCATTCAAGATGACCGGTTATTCCTGCTTCAATCGCGTCCGATCACCTCGCTTAAAAATCTTCCCGATCCTGATGCCGCTTTTAATCTTTGGGACAACAGCAATATTTCGGAGAGTTATAGTGGTGTCACCACGCCGTTAACCTTCAGCTTCGCTCGACAAAATTACGAAGGGGTGTATCGCCAGTTCGTTGCCATCCTCGGAGTACCACAACGACGAATCGACGCCAATCAAACTACCTTTTCGCGCATGCTGGGCCTGCTTCAAGGACGTGTTTATTACAATTTACTGAGCTGGTATCGCGTCTTGTCGATGTTACCTGGATTCTCCATCAACCGGAAATTCATGGAACAGATGATGGGCGTTAAGGAACCATTGCCGGACGATGTTCTTGCGGAATTCAAAACACCTCCGGCTGGCTGGCATGATTATATAGAATTGATCGGAACCATTTGCGGACTCATTCGCAATCACTGGCTTTTGCCCGAAAAAATTCGCAACTTCTATCAACGACTCGATGCCGTATTAAATGCCAAGGAACTGCCACTGAGTTCCATGCGGACCGACGAGCTCACTCATTCTTTTCGCACAATCCAAGGGCAATTACTCACCCACTGGGATGCCCCGTTGGTCAACGATTTCTTCGCGATGATTTACTACGGGATCTTGCGCTCGCTGTGCGACCGCTGGTGCGGTGACAGAAATGCCACTTTGCAAAATGATCTCGTCTCAGGGCAAGGCGGTATTATTAGTGCCGAGCCTGCGCTCCGCATTCAGGAAATGGCGCGACTGGCGGCTGGTCATACGGAGTTGATCCAAATCCTGCACGAAGGTTCTCTCTATGATATCCAGCAAACACTGCCGTCACATCCCCGTTTCCAGGTACTCGTCCAATCCTATCTGGATAAATTCGGCGAGCGCTGCCTTGAAGAATTAAAACTCGAAAGCGCCACGCTTCACGATGATCCATTGATGCTTTTCCGTTCCATCGGGCGACTTGCTACCCGCCCAGAGTTGCTCGCCTATTCCAAGGCCACCAGCCCAACCTTAAGAGCGCAAGCAGAAGCCAAAGCTGCTCAAGCACTCCAAAAACATCCCATTCGTCGCCTGATCTTTCGGTTCGTATTGAAACGTGCGCGAGCGCGGGTTAAAGATCGCGAGAATTTACGCTTCGAACGCACGCGTGTATTTGGCTGCGCCCGACGCATCTTCGTCGAAATTGGAAAACGATTCCATGCCGATGGAGTACTAAAAGAACCACGCGACATCTTCTTTCTTACTGTGGAAGAGATTCTCGGATTTGTGGAAGGAACTGCCGTGACCACAGATCTGAGGGGTTTAGTAGCACTGCGCCAGAATGAGTTCGAAACCTATCGGACGACCTCTCCAGTCGACCGTTTTATCACTCGCGGCACCGTATATGTCGCCAATACCTGTTCAGTTCCCATCACTATGAAAACTGCGGCAACAGAAGGCACCACACTCAAAGGCATTGGTTGCTGCCCCGGAATTGTCAGAGGTCGCGTACGTGTGATTCTTGATCCGCGCCAAGCCCAGATGGAAGTTGGTGAAATACTTGTCGCTCCCAGGACAGATCCGGGGTGGATCATGCTCTTTCCCTCTGCCGCTGGGTTGCTAGTGGAATACGGAAGCCTGCTCTCGCACTCTGCGATTGTAGCCCGGGAAATGGGCATTCCCGCCATTGTGTCCGTGAAAGGACTCACCTCATGGCTTGCCAGTGGTGATGAAGTGGAAATGGATGGCTCAACGGGACTCATCACTTTGATCAACAAGGCATCGGAGGAGAAGTCCACTCATGTCTGCTGAGCTTGCAGAAGCAGCCACCCACGCTGACTTCAATTTGATCCGCTATGCACAGGTTTGGGAGGATGCCGACATCTTGCTCGCCGCGCTGGATATTCAGCCGACAGATGTGTGTCTCTCTATCGCTTCTGCTGGTGATAATGTCCTTTCCCTGATTTCTCGTAGTCCAGCACGAGTGATTGCCTTGGATTTGAGTCCCGCTCAGCTTGCCTGCATGGAGTTGCGTGTCGCAGCGTTTCGGCAGTTGGAATATCCAACAATTCTCGAATTGATCGGTATCAAGCATAGCGAGAATAGATCTGATCATTATCAAAAATGCCGCATCAACCTTTGTGAAGGCACTCGTGCTTTTTGGGATTCGCATCCTGAATGGATTGCTCAAGGAATTGGCCATGTCGGAAAGTTTGAACATTACTTCAGTGTCTTTCGTCGATTCATTCTACCATTGGTGATGAATCGCAAAAAGGTGGACGCACTGCTCAGCCCAAAGAGCAAAGAGGATCGCTCCCGATTTTATCATGAGGCTATTGACTCGAGCCGCTGGCGAATGCTCTTTCACCTCTTTTTCTCCCGCACAGTAATGGGATGGAAGGGGCGCGACCCAAGTTTCTTTCGCTATGTGGAAGGAACTGTATCGGATCGAATTCTTACGCGACTTCGCCACGCTCTCATCGAACTCGAACCGGATAAAAACCCCTATCTCCAATGGATCTTATTGGGTACTTATCGGACGGTGCTGCCTCACTATCTGAGGGAGGAGAATTACGAATCCATCCGGCGCAATCTGGATCGACTCGAATGGCACGAATCATCTATCGAGTCCTACTTGGAGGGCGCCCCTGACCTTATCTCCAAGTTCAACCTGAGCGATATATTCGAGTATATGTCTGAGGCTAACACTCATGCGATCCTTGAGAAAATCGGACAAACAGCCAAAAAAGGGAGTCGCCTAGCCTATTGGAATATGCTGGCACCACGCTGCGTGCCTGCCGATTTACATCATCTAATACGTCCCATTGACGATCTGGGCGCAAGGTTACACCAAGTCGATAAAGCCTTCTTCTATTCCGCGTTTCATGTCGAGGAGGTCGTCGGATGATTCCTCCTTTGTTCGCTATCGTCGGGATATTGATCATTCTTGGAGCCATGCTCGGAGGTCTGCGGGCGGCGCAACATCGCTACCAACTCCACCCTGAATTCTCACGCAAAGCCGCACATATTATTACAGGCCTCATTTGCTTGAGTTTTCCGTGGATTTTCACGCAACTCTGGCCCGTCCTTGTATTGACCATTGCCATCACTGCGGTTCTTCTCTCAGTCCGACTTGTTCCGCACCTAAAGAATCAATTAGGCGGTGTACTGGGGGGCGTGGAGCGCAACTCGCTTGGCGAAATCTGTTTTCCGATAGCCGTCGCAACGACGTTCTGGCTCGCACAAAGTAATTGGATTCTCTACTTCATTCCGATTCTTGTCCTAACTGTGGCCGATTCCGTCGGAGCATTAGTGGGTCTACGGTATGGCATTTCCCGCTATCAAACTGACGAAGGTGAAAAAAGCGCCGAAGGGTCCATCGCTTTTTTCAGTGCCGCCTTTCTCTCGGCGCATATTCCGCTTCTTTTATTCACATCGATTGGTCGGGCTGAATGTTTACTTATCGGTCTGACGATTGGCTTTCTTATCATGCTGCTTGAAGCCATTTCCTGGCGGGGCCTAGACAATCTCTTCATTCCCATCGGGACCCTCTATCTACTCAAGCTTTATTGGTCGATGGATGCTTTTCATCTGGGCCTTCGACTTGTCGTGCTCACCTGCCTCGCCATTCTCTCGCTCTATTGGCGTAAACGAACAACCCTCAGCGACAGTGCCCTCATGGCTGCCGCGTTGGCGGGATACGGACTATGGGCCTTCGGTGGATGGACTTTTCTGATAAGTCCACTTCTTTTATTCGCCCTTTATCTCCTATTGCCCGGATTTGATCCAGTTACTCGCCCCATCCAGAACCTTCATGCCGTCACCCGTGTGATCGGCGGCGCTTACCTTTACTTATTCGTGGCGCTGAATACCGGTAATGACGTTGGATGGTTACCATTCCACCTTTGCGTCGCCTGCCATGCTGGCAATATCATCAGCGCACGCTTGCAGGTTGTCCGGCCAAACTTTTCAGCCACGCGCGTCATTTTCATGGCGTGGCTCGTTCCGGTACTCCTGTTTGCTCCGCCTCTTCTTTGCTTCATCCCGATACGCAGTTGGGCCATTTCGATAGCCTTATTGGCGCTGGCAGTTCTTACTTCAGTACTGGCGTTTACTAAATATTGGTCACCTATCACACCTCCGCCTGATCGCCAATCGCGTCAATGGTTTGTCGAGTCAGCTATTGCGCCGTTGGCAGCCTCAATTGGATTATTTATCCTGTTCACCCGATGAAATTGATACGCTTCTTACCGAGTGAAAAAATCGAAGCACTGCCGCCGTCGCTCCATTTTGATGCTCTACATGACCTTACGTTGCAGCAGCATGCTTGTGACGAACATTGGGAGTTGGTAGACGCCCTCGGAAACTCCCTAGCTCGTGGGTCTATCTGGTGGAATCAAGTACCTGCATTGCCGAACCAACGATTGGGCATCATCGGACACTTTGCCTCTTCCTCATTCGAAGCAACTCAGCAATTACTTACCCACCTCTGCGGCCGCCTGAAAGATCAAAAGTGTACGATGGCGATTGGACCGATGGATGGAAACACCTGGCGAAAATACCGCTTCGTAACAGAAACGGGAAGCGAATCTCCTTTCTTTCTCGAGCCACAGAATCCCTCCGAATGGCCACAATGGTTTCTCCAATGTGGATTTACTTCTCTTGCCGAATACTCCTCGTCACTTATCACGGATTTGCAAAAGCGCGACCCGCGCGTGAATCGTGTCCGCGAACGACTGGAGAAAAGTGGCATCTCCATCCAATCACTCCAACTGGATCGTTTTGATGAAGAGCTTCAAGAGATTCACCAAGTCTCATCAACCGCATTCACTCACAATTTTCTCTACACTCCCTTATCACTGGATCATTTCCATACGCTTTACGAACCTATCCGTCCACATATCGTTCCTGAACTTGTTTTTCTCGCTAAAAAGGAAGGTAAGCTCGTGGGCTATCTCTTTGGCATTCCTGATCTCGCTCAGGCTCAACGAGGGCAGAAAGTCGATACAACCATAATCAAAACTCTTGCCGTTCTGCCGGGCAAGTCATATGGAGGACTGGGAGCGCTGCTAGTAGACGAATTTCATTACCAAAGTCGTAAAGCTGGTTTCGGCCGTTGCATTCACGCCCTTGAATATCAGGGAAACGGTAAAGTTCAGCATCTCTCTCAGTTCTTCGGCGACGTCATGCGCCGTTATACACTTTTCGCTCGCCCGTTATGATTACGATCCCGGACATCATTCAGCAACGAGTCGCGGCCATGCCAGATCAACCGGCGCTAATCGAATCTCCGAATGGAGTTCACCGAGAACTCACATATCGTGAACTCGATGTTCTTTCGAGCGCATTTGCCAAACGACTCTATCAGAATGGAGTGCGGCCCGCCGAAACTGTTTTGGTTTTCGTCCCGATGTCGATTTCACTTTACGTCTGCCTGCTGGGCATTTTCCGTCTAGGAGCCACGGCGGTATTCTTGGACCCGTCAGCAGGATTAAAGCACATTAACGATTGTTGCCAGATTCAGCGGCCGCGCGCTTTTCTGGGAACGTGGAAAGCGCACTTACTGCGGCTAGCGTCACCGGCACTGCGTCACATACCTCTCCATTTCTGGATCTCCAGTGATCCCAAACGCCCAGCCGGAGTTGGAAGTCTTCCAGCAACAATTTCTACACCACAAACCGATACACCTGCATTAATCACCTTCACGAGCGGAAGCACTGGAAAACCCAAAGCCGCCATGCGCACACATGGTTTTCTCATTGCCCAACATCAGGCTCTGTCAGAGGCCATTGATTTGAAACCAGGGGAGAGTGACCTCGCTACCTTACCCATCTTCGTTCTGGCCAATTTAGCATCGGGTGTCACCAGCATCCTGCCTGATGCGGACATGTCTCGCCCGGGCCTCATCGATTCACGTTGTGTCGCCCGACAGATTGAGCGTTACCGCCCAACGCGTAGCGAAGGGTCGCCTGCTTTCTATGAGCGCCTGCTCTCCGCTCCTCAAAATGAGACAAGTTCATTGCTGTCATTTCAAAATATCTACACTGGCGGCGCTCCCATTTTTCCCTCGCTCCTAGAGAAAATCCAGAAGGCGGCTCCTCAGGCCAATGTTGTGGCCGTCTACGGCTCGACCGAAGCTGAACCCATCTCGCATATCGATTGGAAGCAAATCAGCTCTGATGATCTGAAGGCCATGCGTAGTGGCAAAGGGCTACTCGTTGGACAGCCCGTGCCGCAGATTGAAGTTGCCATCTTGCATGACCAATGGGGGCAGCCGCTGGGACAGTTGACCGTATCCGAGTTTGAGAAAAAACGAGTTCCCTTAGGGCAGCACGGTGAAATTTGCGTTACAGGAGAGCACGTCCTAAAAGGATACCTCAACGGACAAGGTGACTCCGAAACCAAGTTTAAGGTGGATGACAAGACCTGGCACCGAACCGGGGACGCCGGTTACCTTGATGAAAGTGGACGGCTCTGGCTGCTTGGTCGATGCGCAGCTCGCGTGGAAGATTCTCGAGGTACGCTCTACCCGTTCACAGTCGAATGTGTGGCTCAGACCTATCCATTTGTCAGACGCTCCGCTTTTCTTGGAAAAGATAACCAACGCTTCCTAGCTGTAGAGTATTCACAAGTTCCTACCACCGCAGAACGTGATACTCTCCTTCACTCGCTTAAATGGGCACACATTGACCGTCTGATTCCTCTGAAAAATATACCAGTCGATAGACGACATAACGCCAAAGTAGATTATCCTTCGCTCCTACGTATCATCAAATAACAAAGATTAAATCAAGTCCTTCGAGAGGATTGAATTTCATGCGGGCTACTTGGAAAGAGAATACCTGTACCAACTCGGCCAAAGCCTCTTGAGGTGTCAGAAAAACTGTCAGAAGAATTGCAGGTTTTGATAGCGTTTAGTTAAAATGAATAGGCTCGGATTAGGCTTGATTTACACTTAAGTCTGGCGCATAAGCAATTAAATGCGAACGACTTAAACGAGCAAATCCCACCCTGTCCGCCATTTCTTAAGGCATCCATTCCCAAGTCGATGCGCTGACAAAAAGTGGATTTTTCAGGCAAATTGTCAGAAGAATTGTCAGAAAGAATCCCGGTGGGAATTGGACTTCGGGGAATTCGTACTTATTCTAATTAGAGCATTTTAAAGTATTGCGCACAGAAGCATGCCTGCTTTGTAGGGCGCGATTGCATCGCGCCGCGGCGCCATACAATGGCGCCCTACAAGGGACGTGGCATTCCCAGTCTTGGAGCCATTTCGAAACGTGTGCACGATACTTTAAAATGCTCTAGCAGGTTGCTGAAAAAGGGGTGTTTTAAAAAACGCTCAGGATCGATTTCCTCAACATGAGCGGAGTGTTTTAATGGTGTTTTTAGGAGTCATTTTTGACCCTCTGGACTTTTTCAGCAACCTGCTAGCCCCTCCCCTCTCTGTAATCTGGAGCGATGTAATGCGCTGGTCCACCCAGCTTCCGGAATCGGCCATAGACGAGACAAGCGGCCACGAGGGCGATGATGGCCAGAAGACAGGAACCGGCAAAAGTGTAGCGATAGGTATTACCGGAGAGATCGATGATCGAGCCCATCGTCGGTGCGAGAAAAATGTTCGCTCCGGCGCTAAACAGGGCTGCAGCCGAGGCGTACTGCGCAAATTTCTCTCGTGGAAACAATCTCTGTCCGAGTGATGCCGCACAAGTGAAATAACAACCCGACAAAAGTCCGTGCAAGATCCACGCGATCAGAAAAGTCGTCGCGTTGCGCGCATAAAAACTGCCCCAAGCTGTCACCGCAACGTACCCGATCAGCACCCCGATGCACAGGCGCAACGGATGAAACCGGTCGGCCATCCAGCCCAAAAAGTAGGCCAGGCTCAGGGAAATAAGATAGGTGAAGGCCACCGCCTGTCCGTAGGTTTTCATATCGACTCCGACATGCCCGGCAAACGGAATCGCAAAGGTATTGATCGGTCCGAAGCAAACCGCCGCCGCCATCATCATGACGAAAACAGAAAGATAATAGGGATGGGAAAAACATTCCCGACAGTAGGTTCCCGCCGCGCCGAGCAAATTGCCGGCGACACCGGCTTTCTCGGGAACCGGAGGAAGCGCCGGGTACTGGCCTTCCTTCACCTTCAGGCAGACCCAGAAAAAAGCCACGCCGTAGAACACCCCCACCGACACCATGATCAAGGTAAAATGTGTGGGCACATATCCCATGACCCAGAAATTGAACACCATGCCATCGATCAGCATGACCGCACGGAACAGTCCGTAAAAACGCCCGAGCAAGGCTTGAGGCACCACGTCGTTGATCAGCCCGTCGAAGACCGGTTTTCCGGCGATGACCGCCACTTCGAACAACGTCCAGCAGATGCCGAAACAAATCACCGAAATAATCATCTCGTTGGCCAAAAAAGATCCGATTCCCGCGCCCGCCACCGATGAATCATTGAAAGTCTGGTGCAGCCATTTGGCCACGAGCGGGGTCAGGCCCAAACCCACCATGCCGAGCGCCGCCATCGGCGTCGTGATAAAAAGGAAGGGAATGCGCCGTCCCCATTTGCTCCGCGTGCGATCCGATTTGACGCTGATGAAGGGGCCAACAAAGAGCTGGATCACCGCAGGCAGCGAACTGACGAGCAATCCCAAAATAAAGTTCGGCACCATCAAATGATGCAGGTACCACTGCGCCATCGGGCCGACCGACTTCTCGCGCATCGACCAGGCGAAATCGCCAACCAATAACCAGAAAAACAGGGCAGCAATGCCTCCCATCGAATAGGTCAGTGTCCCGGCCGTCCACACTTTGGTGGACGACTGGGCCGGTTTATTTTCGAGAGTGGTGCTCATACTTGGGGAATCCCTGTGCCGGGAGGCAGCTTTAAAACACTGACGCCATCCACCAGATCGGATGCCTGCGTCCAGATGCCGAAATGATCGTACCAGACCGCCAGCATGCCGCCGGGCTTGAGCTTGCTCAAACTAAGGCTGATGGCGAATCCAGCCATCTCTCCCTTAAAGGAAATGGCGTCGGAAATTTCAACCCGACTAAACCGGCTACCAT
Source organism: Verrucomicrobia bacterium Tous-C9LFEB (assembly GCA_002304345.1). Lineage (GTDB taxonomy): Bacteria > Verrucomicrobiota > Verrucomicrobiia > Methylacidiphilales > UBA1321 > UBA1321. The sequence goes on along the minus strand of NEUU01000009.1, from coordinate 70,151 downwards.
CGTAATAATAGGTGGCCATGCGGTTCGCTTCGAGCGCGCCCAAATCCCCCGGAAGGGTCACCGGGTCGCCGCCGCGATTCACCACTACTGTAATGCGCAAGGGGACGCCCTTCGGCAGGTTAGGAATATAGAGGGTATTCCCAAGGCGCTGGTCCCGACTCGTCCTCGCCTCGACACCGATACTGAACGCCTGATCTGCGGAGTAATACAAATCATAGCTCAAAACAACCGCATTCCCCGGGGTAAAATGACGCAGCGAAGCCTGCGTCAACCGCACCGCCCCCAATCCATTTTCGCCTCCGCTGTTGACCGCCTCCACATAAAGCACGCCGCCCTTCATGAATTTCGGAGCGGTTCCTCCCGTGACAACCTTGCACTCGCTCAATGTCATTAACCCACCGGGCTTGATCGCGGAGAAAGTATTATTCTGCCCCCCTGCCTCAACGAGCGTAGTCTGGGAATTTTTCGCCGGATCTTCGAAGTCGGCTTTCCAAACCAGTTCCGCCTGCGAAGGATTGGCAATTGCCAGCAGCCAACTGCCATACGCGATCCGGCACCACAGAGAATTTAAACGACTCATGCGTTTCCTTTTTGTTCTTATTTTCGGGGCTGCGGGCCCACTCGGCTGTTGTCGAAAGGGACGGCCCCCACGACCGTCCGCAGCGGCATGAGGGCGGGAAATTCGATATTCTGCCCGTTCCAGGAAACCGTTCGTGTGGTGATCCCGATGTTCAACGCCTCCATCTCCTTCATTGTCACCCGACCATCCGCCGCGACCGTCACCACGGATGGATCTTCGAACACTTTGCCATGCGGCCCCGCCACGAGCGCGGCGCGCTGCAGGTACGACTCATGGGTCGAGGTTGGCACGACAGAGGGAGCCAGCAGATTGCCGTCGAAATAGATTCCCCTCCCCTTGTCGTTCATGCTATTTGCCCCCGCAATGCCGCCCGTTAAGAAAGCGTTGTTGGCAAAGTAGAATTGACCATAGGGAGAGGGAGGCGCGGTCAAAAGTGTGAAGACCTTGCCGCGTGTGACGAGGATCGTGTTGTGCGTCACCCAGAAGCCACCGGGCACGTTGCTTTCCGCCACTTCACTGGCTCCGCTTCTATTCTGAATTCCCATTTTGAAAATGCCGCCACTATTGCCCGCCACCTCCCACATTGCAGCCACGGCAGGCGTTTGCAGCACGACGTTGTCATAGATGTATGCGGGACCAGGCATCGGCGGTCCATCGATGGGTTGCCACGAAATGGGTTCGAACGCATCGATGATCAAATTGTTGTGGAAGCGCAGATCCCGCGAATGATTCTCCGTCTCCACCGCGTTGTCGCAAATTCGCTCCAGGCGGTTGCCGTAAATTTCCGCGCCCTGGCTCGATGACGTCGAGCCCGCGCTGAATCCCTCAAACACGTCATACAGATAATTGTAGCGCACGACCCAGCCGGCCCCCATGCCACGGGTCAGTCCCGTTTCATAATTAAAGGCGCGGCCCACTCCCCCGCTTTTGGGCGGAAGCCCACCCTTGCGCTGCCAATGCATGATTTTCTGCCACCACTCGGACTTGGTGTATTGTTCCGCCTTATATTTCGCGACGATGTCCTCCACGTCGGTAAATGCGGGGTATTGCGTGTAGTAGCAATTCTCCACCGTAACGCGGTCTGTGAGCCCCTTTCCACCGCGTCCCGGCTCCTTTCCGGCCACGCCGTAACGGCAACCGATGAAGTAACAATTGCGGACCGTCAGCTCCCCTGCTTCCGTGTAAACGCCGGCATAGCCGGGCGCCTCAAAGGTCAGCCCATCGATGATGACATGGGCCTCCTCGGCAAATCGAAGCGCCAGATTCCAATTTTCATTAGAGGTAATCTCATTACCCCACTTTCCCCCTGCCGGCGGTCCCGATACGGCCATGACAGCGCTATTGGGATTGGTCGCTCCATACCGGCCATCCGCGCGTAGCCGGACATAGAGATTTTTCGATTCCGGGTCCCAGGCGAAACCGTGGGAATTGCCGGGATAATTATCGGCCAGAAAGCGGAATGCCTTGAGGTCCGCCAACGATGGATACGGCTGCAAGTCGACGCCCGCGGCCAGCACGCGTGTGGGCCGGTAGAGAAAGGGAATGCGATAAAGTCCGGAGTCTTTGTCGACCAATTCCCAAGCCATTTTCCCCTCGCGGATTGCGCGTGCCGCGCCGCTGAGAATCACCCGATCCCGTTCCACCGTGTCCGCCATCAGACGCAACGGCGCCTTCGCCGTGCCGCCACGTTTCAGAATCACATTCTCATAATAAATCCCCGGATGAATGAGCACCGTATCGCCCGGCTCCGCCAGATCGACCGCCCTCTGGATGGATGTCAGTGCCGTTTCCGGACTTTTCCCGTCTCCGTTCGACCCTTTCAGGTCCACATGCCAGAGGGTGGCCCGAGCGGTTGCGGTGGCAGTCAGAAATGAAATCGCGATGAGGCGGACGAGACGCACGATAACGGGGGTATTCATGAAAATTAAAATTACTGGCGGTTGCTTTCTTTGACCGCAACGGGACGGATACTCCCGTCAAAATAGGAAATATACCGGTAGTCTCCATGGAGCGGAGCAGGCGGACATTGCCGATAATAACCACTGCTGATCGAAACCCAGGACGCCTTTTGATCCGCCTCGCGGAACATGTACGTTTCGCTGGGGGTGGCCAGCGACTGGAGGCGCATCGAAGCCGTGACCGTAGCTCCGGCAGAATAACCGAATGGAATGACGCTTCCCGATACGGTGATTTTCAGAAATGCGGCGGAATCGTTATTGATCTTGCGCCAGAAAGCGCGCTGCGGCGGAGTCATGAACTGATCGGCAATTCTCCAATTGGCATCCGAATTTTGCACACCCAGATAAGAACTGAGGTGCGTCATCAGCGCTTCAGGGTGGGTGGCCTTGTAGCGGAAACCCTGTCCGTCCCAAAGTGGTCCCGGTAGCTGTCCATCATGTTCCCCCGCATAGCTGAAAATCGCCTGGCCGAGCTGGCGCATCTGCGACGCTATATGACTGCCCTGCGCGTTCCGCGACATCTTCGCCATGCTCGGCATGAGAAGCGCGGCCAGCACCGCTATAATGGCCACGACAACCATTAACTCCATGAGGGTAAAACCGCCACGCCGGATGTTGAAGGCTGGTGAATTCATGTGTCTTGATGAAGGTAATGGCAACCCCGAAGCCAAGCAATCGGGCGCTTCTTTAACTCGTTAAATTCTCCTTTCGCCCCGACTCCCGCATCGTGTATGATAACCTTATCGGCAAGCCCACTTCCCTTGAAAGCTTGTAAATAACATTCAAACGCCCATGAGCGATCCGCACCAGCGCGTCACCCTGCAAACCATCGCCGACCACGCCGGGGTCACCCGGGCCCTGGTCTCCATGGCCCTGCGCAACTCCTCCAAGGTCGCCCAGCTTACCCGGATCAAAATCCAGGGACTGGCCAAAGAACTCGGCTATACCCCCAATCCCATGGTGCGCGCCCTCATGACCAGTGTGCGGCAGGGCCGCGGCCCGACCTATCGCGCCACCCTCGCCTTCCTCACCCAATACAAGACGCGAGACATTTGGAAGACCTGGCATTCTTACCCGGAGTACATACGGGGCGCCACCGAGCGCGGACAGGAACTGGGCTATAATATCGAGCATTTCTGGATGGGCGATTATGCCAAGGACCCCGCCCGTTTCACCGCCGTCCTGAAAGCCCGGGGTATTGCTGGCATCATCGTCCCCCCACTGCCGATCGAAAAACGTTCGCTGGAAATTGATGTCAGTGGCTTCAGCATCGTTGCCCTCGGTTACACGCTGGACTCCCCCACCGTGCCGCGCGTATGCAATCACCATGTCCAGACGATGGAACAGGCGATTCAACGCGCTCTCGAACACGGCCACGAACGAATCGGCATCGTCATCCGCGATACCGACATCGAACGGGTCAATCATCTCTGGATGGCGGGCGTAACGACCGCACAGCGGCGTTTTCCCCGCGCCGAAATCGTGATTTTCGCCCCGGCGGCATGGAGTCAGGCCGCTTACGAAAAGTGGTATCGCCGGACCCGGCCGGAGGTGATTATCGGCGTCACGCTCGATGTCTGGAAATGGACGCAAGCTCTGGGCCGCCGCATTCCGGATCAACTCGGCTTCCTCCATCTCGACTGCCAGCGCAATGACCACCTGAGCGGCATGTACCAGAATACCCATCGCCTGGGAGGAGCGGCCGTCGAAATCCTGGCCAGCCTTGTCGAGGGTAACATCCGCTGCGAGGAGGAAGAATCGCGAATCACCATGATCGGCAGCGATTTCAATCCCGGCACCACCATCCGGCAGATCACCCGGTCCCGGAAATAACACGGACCCTCGTCCAGCCTACGCCAGCCGCGTAGCGCGCTCCGTTTTTAACGAGTTAAAAAGCCTCACAATTGCCTCTCTATTTCGAATAGAGCAATGTGAACTCATGAAAACCGATCACTCCCGGACTCGCTGGATTCTGACCGCATCCACTCTCCTTCTTCTCATGGGAACCACCTTCCTGCGCGCCGCGCTGATCTGGAACGCGGACTTCGAGTCCTATGATACCAGCAGCGGTTCCGCCGCCTTGTTAGTGAATGGCACTGGGGCCAGCGACACCTTCACGTCCACCTCTTCCAATAATTTGACCTCCGTGGCCATAGACGTGCGCGCCGCCTCGCCAGCCTTTACCAACCTGCACGGGAATGCCCTCTATACTTCCGGCACAAATACCACCGGTGCGGCGGCCAGTGCCAGTATGCGTGTTTTTCAAAACAACATCGCCTCCCTCGCCGCCGGGGCGGGAGCGCTCGTGGTGGGTTTTGATCTCTGGAATACGGGGGTCGTGGACACCGCGCCGAATGAAGCCCGCACTTCCACGGGCCGCTATGGCAGCACGATCAACTCCTCCAGCATCGCCCTTTCCAAGACGTATCATTTCACCATCGTTATCAACCGAACCGGGGCGAACATCACGCTGGGCGATGCCGCCAGCACCAGCCTGGCCACCGATACCGTGGCCACCTATTGGTCCGATGGCACCACCACCAGCATTGCTCAATTGGGAACGGGAGGCGCGACGACCGGATTTATCACCGGATTTGGAATCGGCGAATCGCTGAGCACTCTCGGCAACAATTTATCCCTGACCACCTGGTATGATAATTTCGGCGTCTGGAATTCACTGGGAGACACGGTCAATGGCGTCAGCGTGCTCTCGCTGGCTCCCGGAACCATCGTACCCGAGCCCTCCACAAATCTTCTCATGCTGGCCTCAGCCTTCGCGCTGAGCCTCTGCTTCCGCCGGAGCTGGAGATCCCGTTCCTCGCAGTAAACCGCACTCGATCCGCTGAAAGACGATTATGCACCCGATTCATCTGATTTCCATCGCGCCGCAGGAAGGCGTGGGCCGATGACGCCGCCCCTGTCCATCGCCCTGTGCGGCGCGGGTGGCTATGGCGAACGCTATCTCACCGCTCTGCTTGCCGAAGCGGAAGCGAGGAACTGCCGACTCGCCGGCATCATCGAGCCCTTTCCGAAGCATTGCTCCCAATGGCCGGAAATTGTGTCGCGCAGCATTCCCACCTTTTCGCGACTGGAAGAATTCTATGCCGTGGCCGGGTGCGACCTGCTCATCATTTCCTCTCCCATTCATTTTCATTGCGCGCAGACCTGTCTGGCCCTCGCCCACGGTTCGCATGTCCTGTGCGAGAAGCCGCTCTGCACCAGCGTGGAACAGATTGAGCAGATGAAAGCTGCGGAAATGCTTTCGGGAAAAAGCGTAACGATCGGTTATCAATGGTCCTTCAGCCCGGCCATTCAAAAACTCAAAGGCGATCTTCTGGAGGGCCGCTTCGGTTGCCCCCTCCAATTCCAGACGCTGATCTGCTGGCCGCGCGGCGACCGCTATTACCGCCGCAATGACTGGGCGGGACGCTTGCGGACCAAAACGGGCGAGCGACTTCTCGACAGCCCCGTGAACAACGCCATGGCGCATTATCTCCACAATATGCTTTACCTGCTGGGATCGTCCATCGGGCAGAGTGCCACAGCCACCGTCTCCGAGGCGGAACTGTGGCGAGTCAATCCGATTGAAAGCTTCGAAACCGCGGCCCTGCGCTTGCGGACGGAATCGGGCGTGGAATTGCAATTTCTCGCGTCCCATGTGACCGCGGATCGGCAGGACCCCCGTTTCCGCTACGAGTTTGAACAGGCGGTGATCGACTATTCGGTCGAACGGAAAAATATTATCGCCACGCTCCGCTCGGGCGAAAAGATTTCCTATGGCTCCCCCGAGGACGAGCCCTGCCGGAAACTATGGCAGGCGGTGAATTCCGCACGCACCGGCGCCTCACCGCTCTGTGGAATCGATGCCGCCAGCGCGCATACGCGATGCGTGAATCACATGCATGACGCTGGCTTTCCGATTCATGATTTCCCCTCCTCCAGTATTGAGGTGGATCACTCAGGCGATGCGCCGCGGTGTTTTGTCCCGGGTTTGCAGGAAGCATTGAACCGCTGCTATGACCATCGTACACTGCTGGCGGAAGAGTGGCGTGGCGCAATCACCCCGGCCTGTGTTTTACCCTGATTCACCCACACTCCAGATTATTCCGATTGGCACATAGAAAACCAACCGATTTCACCCATGCCACCCCCCTATACTCGACGCGAAGCGCTCAAAATGGGAATCAGCGCCGCCGTGACAGGCACTTTGCCCACTCCCCTGCTGGCAGCAGGGGACACCGTCCCAAAAGGAACCGTACCGTCACAACTGCCGGAACCAGCACGCCACGTTCCGGTCTGCGGTACCTATGATGTGATCGTGGCTGGCGGAGGTCCCGCAGGCTTCGCCGCTGCGCTGGCTGCCGCGCGAGCCGGGGCGAAAGTAAAACTCATCGAGCGGGCCGGTTGTCTCGGCGGGGTGTGGACCAGCGGTTGTCTGAGCTGGGTGATTGATTCCGCCAACAAAACCGGAATCATGTCCGAGCTGCGAATGATCCTGCAAAAAGAAGGCGCATTGCGCCAGCAGGGCGGCAGCTTCGCTTACGATCCGGAATCGATGAAGGCGATTCTGGAGGAGCTTTGCCTCAGCTCCAATGTGGACATCCGACTCCACACGGGAGTGTGCGCCGCCTACGCGAATAACGCCCGCAAACTGGAGACGATCGTCACCGAGTCCAAATCGGGACGCGAGGCGTGGCGCGCCGCCGCGTTCGTCGATGCAACGGGCGATGGCGATCTCGCTGCCCTGGCTGGCTGCAGGTTTGACATGGGCCATCCGGAAACCGGCGCCGTGCAACCCATGAGTTTGGTCGCGCTCGTTTATGGCGTGTTGCCCGAGACGATACGGTCGTTCATCGGAGCCGGTGGCAACAAAGAAGCCAAGGCGCGCTTGTTTGCGGAATTCCAACGCGCAGGCGTCACCCCTTCCTATGCCGCGCCGACGCTTTTTCACATCCGCGAAGACCTGTACGCCCTCATGGCCAATCACGAGTACAATGCTCTGGCCACCAACGCCGATGACGTCACGCGTGCCACCCTTCACGCCCGGCAGGAAGTGCGCAAGCTCGTTCGGGCTTTGGCCGGACTCGGTGAGCCCTGGAAAGGTTTGCGGCTGGTATGCACCGGCTCACAGATCGGCATCCGGGAAGGCCGACGCATCCACGGACTCTACACCGTCACCAGCGAAGATATGATCGCAGGTCGCCGCCATCAGGACGCGGTATGCACCACCACTTTTGGAATCGACGTCCATTCCATCGATCCCAAAAAATCCCGCGATTACGACCGGGAAAACCGGATCAAGACCCAGGCGTACGACATCCCGCTGCGCTCGCTTATCGCGAAAGATGTGAACGGACTGCTCATGGCTGGACGCTGCATCAGCGGCGACTTCCTGGCCCACTCCAGCTACCGCGTCACCGGGAATGCCGTCGCCATGGGCGAAGCCGCAGGCCGTTGCGCCGCCCTCGCCGCCCGCCATGGAGTGCTTCCCCAAGACGTCCCGTGGAATGCCCTTCGACAAGCATCAGAACAATCCAAGCCCAGTTGAATTCCAACGCTTCCCCGTTGTATTTATGACTCACCGTTTTGCCATTGTGCTCTGGATGCTCCTCGGGCTTTCATCCGTTCGGGCCGACGTGAAACTGCCCGCCATTCTCGGTGACCACGCTGTCTTGCAGCAAGGCCAGCGATTACCAATCTGGGGGCAGGCTGATCCCGGCGAAGAAGTCACCCTCTCCCTGGCGGGACAGGAAGTCAGCACAACCGCCGATTCGTCCGGCCAGTGGTCCGTGCAACTGAAGCCATTGAAAATGGATTCCACTCCGCAGGAAATGACCGTGCGCGGAAAAAATACGCTGGTTGTTCGCGACCTGCTCGTGGGCGATGTCTGGATTTGCTCCGGGCAATCGAATATGGATTTCCGCATGAACCGCGCGCATAACGCGGTTGAAGCCATTCCCCAGGCGAACTATCCGCAGATACGATTGTTCGACGTCAAAAAGAAAATCGCTTTCACCCCGCAGAAGGACTGCGATGGCGAATGGCTCGTCTGCACACCTGCCACGGTGCGCCGTTTTTCCGCCGTGGCGTATTTTTTCGGCCGCGAGATTCACGAGGCGGAAAAAATCCCGGTCGGTCTCGTCAATGCCGCCTGGGGCGGTTCGCTTGGAGAAACGTGGACCAGCCTGGAAGCATTGGAATCCAACCCGGCACTCACGGCCTACGCTGACCATTTCAAGCAGACCCGCGATCACCTTGCCCGGCTTAAGGCCGAGTACGCGCAAAAAATTCTTCCAGACTGGCAAAAAAAATACGACGCGTGGAAGGCGCAATATGGCGCCGAAGAGATAAAGCCGGGCGACCCAACCGCCCCTTCGACTACGGTCCCTCCCCAGCCTCCAGCTCCCAAAAAACCACTCGCACCGGACGAAGACCAGCATCTGCCCACGGTCCTCTACAATGGCATGCTCGCGCCACTTTTTTCCTGCGCCATGAAAGGCGTCGTCTGGTATCAGGGCGAGCAGAATGCAGACAATGAATCGACAGCGCGACTCTACGCCACGCTCCTCTCCACGCTGATACAGGACTGGCGGCTCAAGTGGAATCAGGGCGACTTCCCGTTCATTATCGTGCAATTGCCCGGTTTCGGCCCACACGAGAGCTGGGTCTATCTGCGCGACTCGCAACGGAAAAATCTTTCGCTGCCCAATACCGGAATGGCCGTGACGATCGATCTCGGCGAGGAAAAGGACGTCCACCCCAGAAATAAACAGGACGTCGGACATCGCGTGGCCCTCGTCGCGCGGCATCTCGTCTATGGCGAAAAACTCGTTTATACGGGCCCCTGCTATCGCGCTCTGCAGGAGGAGAAAAACAAAATCCGCGTCCTATTCGATCAGGCTGGCAGCGGCCTGAAAATCGGCAGCGCCCCCTCTCTTCGTCTCAATGTCCCTCCGGAAGCGCCGCTGGATCATGTGGAGGGTTTTGAAATCGCGGCTGCCGACGGACGTTTTGTTCCAGCTACCGCCCAAATCAGCGAGAACAATTCCGTACTGGTCTGGAACGAAGCCATCGCCAAACCCACGGCGATTCGTTACGGTTGGCGCGCATTTCCTCGCGCAAATCTCTATAACAAAGAAAATCTGCCAGCATCGCCGTTCTCGACGTTAGAGCCTGTTTACGCTTCGCTCCCAAAATGAGCCCTCAAACACGCTGCCGTGAATGTTGACACGGCAGACTGGAGAGGTAACGCGGGATCGAATGCTCAATCCATGGAATCATGATAACTGAACACTCCCCGGAGCATCACCGAAGCGCCCTACAGCAAGCACTCGCAACCCTCATTTCATCTGACAGGCTCCCCTAATCTTATCTTCCCTTGCCGCACGCCGCTTTCCGGTTGCTTCTCGCCGGAAAGTTCTCCACCATTTCGGCAATGCGAGTGACTTTCCTTGGGACAGCCGACGGCAACACCAGTGCGACCCGCGAGCACTCCGGCATCCTCATCCAAACGCCCGTTACCTCCCTCCTCCTCGACTGCGGCGCCACCGTTCCCCGCTTCCTCCTCGCGAAGAAGATCAATCCCGAAGTTCCCGAAGCCATCTGGATCAGCCACATGCACAGCGACCATATCGGTCAATTCAGCATGCTCATCCAATCCCTCTGGCTGCGCGCCCGCCGCGCCCCCCTCCACGTCTACGCCCCCGCCGCCGTCATCCCCACCCTGCAAGAGTGGCTCATCCAGTGCATCCTCTTCCCCGAACTCCTCGGCTTCCGCATCGAATGGCACCCGATCAAAAGCGGCAGCAAGTTCACCCTCGGCGCGTTTGAACTCCGCGCCTTCTCCACCAAGCACCTCGCCAACCTCGCCTCCTTCTTCCAGCGCGACTACCCCCAGACCTGCTTCGACTGCTACGGCGTCGCCATCACCTACCAGAAACAACGCTACGTCTACTCCGCCGACATCGAACATCCCCGCGACCTCCGGCCCGCCCTCAAGACGCCCGTCCGCGCCCTCCTCTGCGAGCTCACCCACTTTCCCGAGCGCGAACTCTTCAAGGAACTCGCCGCCCACGACGTCAAAGGCCTCTGGATCACCCATTACCCCGACCATCTCGAAAACAAGGAACTCCAGCTCAAGAAAATCGCCCGCGAGGAAAAGTACCGGGGCAAAGTCACCCTCATGCGCGACAAACGCTCCGAATCGATCTGAAGCCGCCGCAAAAAAAGCCTCGATAATACATTTCTCTCAAGAAACCGGTAAAAAGTGCCGAATTGCCATTGACGCCACCTAAGCCTTCAACCTAAAAGGAAACTATGTCTGACGCAATGCCTCAACTCCCCGCCGTGAGCTGGGTGACCAATCTCAAGCCTGACGACCGCGACCTGCTCAGCTCCTACGGGGAATTCATCCCCGCCCATCCCGGCACTCCCCTCATCAGCCAAGGCGATACTCAGGACAATCTCTACGTCGTCGTCTCCGGCAGCCTCGAAGTCTCCCGCGACGGACAAGCCATTGCCACCGTCACCGAAGGTGAAGCCCTCGGCGAAGTCTGCCTCTTCGATCCCGGCACCGCCTCCGCCACCGTCACCCCCACCATCTTCAGCCAGCTCTGGCGCATCAACCGCGAGGAGTTGCTCAGCTTCATCAACGACAATCCCGGCGCGGGCAATCAATTGCTCTTCGCCCTCGCGACCACCCTCGCCACCCGCCTGCGCAACGTCGGCGAGTAGCCCGCGTGACGCGCTCAGGCTTTACTCGATAATCCCGCGCGCTTCCTCAAGGCGGCACGGATGATACCCTCGTACTTTTCGTACAATTGGACGCGACGCCGCGCTATGAACTGCCGGCAGGCTTGGATGTAACTATTCTTCGACTGCCACGCAACCAGATTGGAACTATCGGGGACATACTCGCCCTTGATGTTATTGCAACGAATGCAGCAGGGAGCCAAATTACTGAGTTTGTTGGACGACTCCTCAACCGCTTCCAGTAAGGCTCGCGGAACAAGATGCTCCTCGGTGGAACCGGCCAAAATGTCGGCGCTGGCCAGTAGGTCGGTATCGCAGTAAACACATTTCCATTTACCTTTCTCGTAAATGTGCAGCCACCCCTTATCAGACGCTTTGGCATCCGAGCCTGACCACCAGTGTGGGGTTTTGAGCTCTTGATAAAAGGTCCCTCGCTCTCCCTTGGTCAACCGACGAAACCCGTACAATCGCTTCGGCTCATCGTTTCCATTCATTCCCCCTCCTTCCCAATATCTCAATACCCTTTCAGCGCGACATAATAATAGGCGTGGCGCTTATCCACATCGAAGTAGAGCGTGCGGTGACCTTCCAGTCGCGTCATGACGAATGCGGGGTCCACATCCTTGAAGGGTTTGGCGAGTTCCACCGCCATCACTTTCGCCGCGTCGAGATCGCCCGTTTCCAACATGTGCGAGACCGGCATCGTGATGGAATCCAGCGGATTTTCCACCCACTCGGCGTCACCCTGATTCGACGAATCGAGCGCGTAATCACGCAGCGCGTTCAACAACCAGACACGGTCCTGACGGAAAAACCAACGCGGCGTTTCAATGAGCGAACCGAACTTGCGGCGCTTGTCCATCAACGTCGCGATTTTCTTTTCGGCAAAACCTTTGCCCATGAACGAGAATGTCCACTTGCCCGACTGCACATCGCCGATCTCTTTTTCGAGCGCCACGAACTCCCGCAGCTTCTCCACTTCCTTCAGCAAACGCGCATAGGACGTGACGGCGATGCCCGACTTGATTTTCTCCACGTCGCGAGGAAGGCTCAACTTTTCCGCGAGACGTTCCGGGTGATCCTCCAGAGCGAGCAACTCGCTGATCTTTTCATACGCCCGATCCCGGTCGAAGGTGGCACGAAGCAGATGCATCGATTGAAACCATAGCCAGTTGCGTGCCGTAATGTAAAGTTTCTCCTGCCGGACCCCCTACTTTCACGCGCGGCGACTCCTCCACCACCTCATTCGACTTTCACCCAACCTAGAATCGGCTTCACCCCACTATTACTCATTTATTTATATTACTTATTTTTTATTGCTTCGAAATTCGGTTTAAGGCTACGCTTGCTTTCGCACCAGCGTCTTGCCCATGACCTCTCCTTTTCTCTCTCATAAAGCTTCCTGTCTTCGGCACATCGTCAACGCCTTCTTCGTTACTTTTATTTCATTCCTTATTCTTTCATCGATAAGCCACGCCCAGTCGTCCTTGGACGCCGTGATTCGCGTGACCGCCACGACGAGCCCCACGCAGCCTTACCTCACGCTCAACTGGCCCAAGCTCACCAATGCCACGAGCACGATCAGCATCTACCGCCGGGTGAAAGGCTCCACCAGTTGGGGAACCGCCAACTCGGTAGCGAATACGGCAACCACCTACGCCGATGCGACGGCCTCGCCCGGCGTGGTCTATGAGTACTCCCTCAAATGCTCATCGAGCCTCGTCGGCACGGCCTACGGAGCCATCGTCGCGGGCGCCAACATTCCGCTCGTGGAAAACCGGGGAAATGTGATTTTGCTGGTCGATAGCACGATGACGACCTCGCTCTCGCCCGAGATTGCACAGCTACAGCAGAACCTGATTGCGGACGGCTGGAAGGTCTTTCGCCACGACGTGGCCCGGCAATCGATCCCCGCGACTTCCACCAATTCGACCGACTACGCGCCCCGGCTCGCCGAGGTACAGGCGGTGCGCAGCCTCATTCAAACGGACTATAACAGCAACGGTGGCAGCAGTGTCCCGTGGGCGCTCCTCATCCTCGGACATGTGCCCGTTCCCTACTCCGGTTACACCGCGCCAGATGGACATCCCGAGCACAGCGGCGCATGGGGCACGGACACTTATTATGCGGACATCAACGGCACCTGGACCGATACCAGCACCGGCGTGACCAACGATGCAAAACTCTCCGACATGCGCAATTCCAACCGCAGCGGCGACGGCAAATTCGACCAAAGCGTTCTACCCTCCGATGTGGATCTCCAATGCGGTCGCGTCGATCTCTCCAACATGGGCAACGAACCGACCGGCATGACCGAAGTGGAATTGCTCCGGCAATACCTCGTCCGCAATCACCGCTTCCGCCGCAGCGCCGCGCCCTTCGCCACCGTGCCGCGCCGAGGCTTGATCGATGACGGTTTCGGCTATAGGAGCGGCGAAGCCTTCGCCTCGTCCGGTTGGCGAACGGGAATCTCCTTCTTCGGAGCCAACTCCGGCCAGATGGATGCGCTCGATTGGTTCAGCACGCTCGACACCACCCCGATGCTCTTCGGTTACGGCTGTGGCGGCGGCTCCTTCACGTCCTGCGCGGGCATGGGCTACTCCACCATCGACTTCAACAAGAAAAATTCCAAGGCCGTGTTTACCCTGCTGTTCGGCAGCTGGTTTGGAGACTTCGACTCCACCGACAATTTTCTCCGCTCGCCACTGGCGGGAACGGCAAACTCGCTCGGGCTCACCTCCATCTGGTCCGGTCGCGGCTACGCACTCCTCTATCATATGGCCCTCGGCGAAGCCATCGGCTACAGCATTCGCTATTCACAAAATAACGCCGAAAGCCCCTCTTCGGGAGGATGGTATTCGAACTACTATAACCGCAGCATCACCTGTAACCTCATGGGCGATCCCACCCTTCGCCTGCACAGCCTCGCGCCGCCCCAGAAGGTCACCGCCACTTCCGCCGTTGGAGGTATCACCCTGAACTGGCTCGCCTCGCCCGACAGCACGCTCAGCGGCTACCACGTCTACCGCGCCACCTCGCCGACCGGACCATTCGCCCGAATCTCCGGCATCCCCACCAGCGACACCAATCCCACCGGCTCGTGCTTGGCGGCAAACACGCTCACCTACACCGACACCGATTCCGCCCTCCTCTCCGGCACCGCCTACACCTACCTCGTCAAAGCCGTGCGCATGGAAGTTTCCGCCTCCGGCACCTATGCCAATCAAAGCGTTGGCGAGGCCGTCACCCTCACCCATCTCGCCGCCACACCACCTCCGCTTGCGCCAACCCGCCTCACCGTTTCCCGCACGGCGGGCGGCACCTGCGTGCTTTCGTGGGACGATAACGCGAATAACGAAACCGGTTATCTCGTCGAGCGCCGCAATCCCGCCACCGGGGCGTGGAGTCAAATCGCTTCGCTGCCTGCGGACACCGTCACCACCACGGATACAGGAGCCACGGTTGGCGCGGTCGTTCACTATCGCGTTCGGACCGCAGGCAGCACCAATTCCGATTACTCCAACACCGCGGCGGATTACAACCGCCCCGGCCTTGTCTACAACGTCAACTACTCCTACACCGTGACCAAATCCGCCGGAATCATCAGTCCGCCCGTGACACGCTTCAACGGCACCGCTGGCAGCGTGAGCGTGAACTACGCCACGGCCAACGTCATCGCCACGGCAGGCACGGACTACACCGCTGCCTCCGGCGCTCTCACCTGGGCGCACAATGACAGCGCCGACAAATCGCCCAGCATCGCCATCGCCAATCTTTCCGGCACGCAACCAACCAAGATCTTCAAGGTCTCGTACAGTTCGCCCACCAACGGACTCGCCCTCAACACCCCGAGCACCACCTACGTTTTCGTCAACGATCCGGCCGCCCTCACCCTCCCCAATCCGTGGGCCACCACCACCATCGGCGCGATCATCAGCACCGACACCGGATACAGCGACCACGCCAACGGCCTCTTTGGCATCGCCACCCGCAACGGTGCCTATTGCGTCGACACGGCGGGTACTTCGGCCGACTGCCTGCGCTTCACCTATCAGACCGTCACCGGCAACTTCCAATTCGTCGCCCGTCTCGCCAACTTCTCCGCCACCGGCAATACGGTCCGCGCGGGACTCATGGCCCGTAGCGCGCTGGCCGGTTCGCCCATGATGGACTCCATCTGGATGTCCACCTCGGGAGCCAGCCGCCGCTTCTCCCGCACCAGTAATGCCAGCGCGCCCGTGAACTACACCACCACCGGCATCGCGGGCGCTCCCCTCTGGCTGCGCATGACCCGCATCGGGTCCAACTTCATCGCCGAACGCTCCAGCGACGGCATCACCTGGATTTCCACCAGCACGGAGACTGCCACCGCCTCGCTGCCCACCCTTCCCTCCACACTCTACGTCGGACTGGGCGCAGCCACCGACAACGTTCCCGGCGATACGGGACCGCTCGGCTACGCCCGCTTCGACAACGTCACGCTCTACACCATCCCCGCCGTCGTGACCGGTCTGACCGCCACCACGAGCGGAGCCGTACAATCCGGTCAGATCGTGTTGAACTGGACCGCCTCCAGCGGAGCGACCAGTTACACCCTCGAACGCTCCACCACTTCCGGCAGCGGCTTTACCCAAATCGCCACCACCGCCGCCACGTCCTACACCGATTCCACTCTCGTCGCCGGACAGACCTATTACTACCGCGTCAAAGCCACCAACCCCGCCTTCGCCGCCACGGCCTACAGCGCCGAAGCCTCCGCCACCCCGTACATCGCCCCCACCGCCAACGGCTGGCGCTACACCTACTTCGGTTCCGAAAGCGCCACCGGCAACGCCGCCCCCTTGGCCACCCCCGCCGGCGACGGCATCCCCAACCTCATGAAGTACGCCCTCGGCCTGAACCCGCTCATCGCCTACGACCATACCAGCCTCCCACAAAGCCAGCGTCAAACCATCGACCTGCAACCCACCCTCACCTATACCTTCACCCGCAACACCGCCGCTACCGACCTCACCTATCGCATCGAAGTCACCAGCGACCCCACCACCACCTGGACCGCCCTCGACCCGCTCGCGGCCGCCAATCAAGTCAGCGTCACCACCCACTCCCTCTCCGCCACCCTCCAGGTCATCACCGTCAAAGACACCCAGCCCGTCTCCGCCGCCCCCAAGCGGTTCATGCGCCTCAAAGTCACCGGACCGTGATTCCGCTCTGGTTTGAGAACTCGCTAAACCCTCACCGCCAGCGGTCTGGCCAATCGAGGCGATAGCTTGCAATCAAGAGTGAAGATGTGCTTGCGCCATTAATCAATCCCGGCACAATGTGTTTCGATGGTGAAACCATGAACGAGGGAAGATCATGAAAAAAGCAATACTGCCTGTCTTTGTCCTTTTGGCCCTGTGCACGATTCTAGTGATCGCAGAAACAACGCTACCGATAGTACCACCACCCTATGCACCTCAGTCTAAAACTGAAGAGGCAGCAAGGACACTTCGAGGGCAGACTCTGTTGTACAATGAAATCAGCAAGCAAGCCGCCGTTCTGGAAAAGCTCAAGGAATTTCAAAAACTCAGTCCGCAGGATCAAGTAAAAGAAATCGAGAGAACTGAAGGCATCTTGAACGCCATGATTCTACGCTATCGAACGGATTACAAATAGTAATCACTGAGGTTGCCCCCAACCCGTCAGTTGCTGAGCGCAGTAGAAGGATCGGGTGGGTAGCTTTCTAATTCGCCGATTCCCGCAAAAATATCGCACACGCAGCCAACGTAGCGAATCTAAGACAAACCTCTTTGCCCCGGTTGTGCTTTAATAGGCGGCATGAACGGGCACTGCCACCCAAACCGCCTCCACGAGGCCACGCAGGCGATTCTCCAGCACCAGTCCGGCATCGGCATTACGGAGTATCAACCACTTACGAAAACTGTATCCGTTGGGAGCGGTTCGGAGTCGTCTCTCCGCTTTTTTCTCCCGGCCATCCTCCCTACCCAAAAATCCGTTTACACCCGCTCCGGTATTCCTCTTTGCCCTAGAAAAATTCTCGATTTTCCGTTGACGTCATCATCAGAATAACTAATCTCAAACCATCTCATTTTGCAAAATTGCAGAGGGAACCAGAACTGATTTACGTAACGCACAACGAAAAGGAATTATGAGCATAAAAGTAGGTATCAACGGATTCGGCCGCATCGGCCGTTTGGTGTTTCGCGCAATCGCAGAGCAGGGTTTGCTCGGCAAGACGGTCGAAGTCGTCGCGGTCAATGACCTCGTTCCCGCCGACAATCTGGCCTACTTGCTGAAGTACGACTCCACGCAGGGTTCCTTCAAGGGCACCGTCACCAGCGAAAAGTCCTCCCCGGACATCGCGGAAGATGACGTCCTCGTCGTCGACGGCCACAAGATCAAGTGCCTCGCCGTCAAAGAAGGCCCCGCCGCCCTCCCCTGGGGCAAGCTCGGTGTCGATATCGTCATCGAATCCACCGGTTTGTTCACCGACGCCGAAAAGGCCAAGGGTCACATCACCGCTGGCGCCAAGAAGGTCATCATCTCCGCCCCGGCCAAGGGTGAAGACATCACCATCGTCATGGGCGTGAACCATGAGAAGTATGATGCCGCCAAACACAACATCATTTCCAACGCGAGCTGCACGACCAATTGCTTGGCCCCCGTTGTCCACGTCCTCCTCAAGGAAGGCTTCGGCATCGAGGAAGGTCTCATGACCACCGTCCACAGCTACACCGCCACGCAGAAGACCGTTGACGGTCCGTCCAAGAAGGACTGGAAGGGTGGCCGTTCTGCCGCCATCAACATCATTCCTTCGACCACCGGTGCCGCCAAGGCCGTCGGCCTCGCCATCCCCGAAGTCAAGGGCAAGCTCACTGGTATGTCCTTCCGCGTTCCGACCCCGACCGTCTCGGTCGTCGATCTGACCGTGAAGACCGTCAAGGAAACCAGCTACAAGGAAATCTCCGCCGCGATGAAGAAAGCCAGCGAGACCTACCTCAAGGGCATCCTCGCCTGGACCAACGACGAAGTCGTCTCCAGCGATTTCATCCACTGCACGAACTCGTCCATCTTTGACGCGAGCTCGGGCATTGAGCTGAACAGCAAGTTCTTCAAGCTCGTGAGCTGGTATGACAACGAATGGGGTTACAGCAACCGCACCGTTGATCTCTTGAAGTACATCATCGACAAGAAATAACCGGAACGTCGCACCTACCCGGGTTATATATGGCTAAGACTACTATTCGCGACATCAACCTGCACGGCCAGCGCACGCTGGTCCGTGTGGACTTCAACGTTCCCCTCGACGAGAAGGACGGCAAGATGGTCATCACGGACGAGACTCGCATCCGTGAAACCATCCCCACCCTCGACTTCCTCATCAAACAGGGAGCCAAAGTGATTCTCACCAGTCACCTCGGCCGCCCCAAGGGCAAAGTCGACCCGAAGCAAAGCCTTCGTCCCGTCGCGGAACGTCTCGCCGAGATCCTCGGCACAGACGTGGCGTTCGTGGATGATTGCGTCGGCGAAAAGGCCGAAAAAGTAGTCGCCAATATGCAACCCGGGCAGGTCGTCCTCCTCGAAAACGTCCGCTTCTATTCTGAAGAAGAAAAGAATGATCCGGCGTTCGCGGCCAAACTCGCCAAGCTCGCTGACGTCTTCGTCAACGACGCCTTCGGCACCGCGCACCGCGCCCACGCTTCCACCGAAGGTGTCGCGCATCTCGTGAAGACCACCGCCATCGGCTTCCTGATGGAAAAGGAACTCAAATTCCTCGGTGAAGAAATCTCCGCTCCGAAGAAACCCTTCGTCGTCATCATCGGCGGCGCCAAGGTCTCGGACAAAATCAACGTCATCGACGCCCTCCTCGAGAAAGCCGACAGCATTCTCATCGGCGGCGCCATGGCCTACACTTTCAACCTCGCCCTCGGCAAGAAGATCGGCAAGTCCCTCTCCGAACCCGACGCCATCGGCACGGCCAAAGCCGCGCTCGAAAAGGCCAAGGCGAAGGGCGTGAAGTTCCTCCTCCCGATCGATGACGTCATCGTCGAGTCGATCGACTTCAAGGCCCGCACCGCCACCCCCGCCAAGACCACTGCGGTCGGCGAAGGCGTGCCGGACGGCTGGCTCGGCGCCGACATCGGCCCGAAGACCGTCGAACTCTACACCTCCGAAATCGCCAAGGCCAAGACCATCCTCTGGAACGGCCCCATGGGCGTGTTCGAAGTCAAGGAACTCGCCAAGGGCACCTTCGCCATTGCTGAAGCCGTCGGCGCCAACCGCGACGCGGTCAGCATCATCGGCGGCGGCGACTCCGTCAAAGCCGTGAAACGTTCCGGCCAGAGCGACAAGGTCACCTTCATTTCCACCGGCGGCGGCGCCTCCCTCGAATTCCTCGAAGGCAAGGTCCTCCCCGGCGTGGCGATCATCGCCGATAAAGCTTAACCAACAGAGCTGTCAGCGATCAGCTGTCAGCCTTCAGTCAGATATCCGAAGGGCTTTCTGATTGAGTGCTGATCGCTGAGAGCTGGTAGCTCAAACTGAAGACTTCAAACCGACAACAACACACCGAGCACACAGTCTCCCCCGACAACTTCACGACAGCACTCTGTCTGATAGCTGAAAGCTGACCGCTGAACGCTCCTCCCCTTATGGCATACCGCAAAAAAATCATCGCCGGCAATTGGAAAATGAACAAGACCGCCAGTGAGGCCAAAGTGCTCGTGCACGACCTCATTCTGGAAATCGGCAAGTTCGACGACGCCGACATCGTCCTCGCCCCTCCCTTCACCGACCTCTCCGTCGTGAGCGAAATGCTCCTCGACGTGCAGAACATCAAGCTCGGCGCGCAGAACCTTCACCAGGCCGCCAGCGGCGCTTACACCGGTGAAATCTCCGCCTCGATGCTGCGCGACCTCTACGTCCGCTACGTCATCATCGGTCACTCCGAACGCCGTCAGTACTTCGGCGAAACCGACAAGCTCGTCGCGGAAAAAATCAAGGCCGCCCTCGGCGCTGCCCTCAAGCCCATCGTTTGCATTGGCGAAACCCTCGCCGAACGCGAATCCAACCAGTGGAAGAAAGTCATCGAGACCCAAATCCGCAACGGCATCAGCGGCCTCGAGGAAAAGGAAATTTCCGAAGTCGTCGTCGCCTATGAACCCGTCTGGGCCATCGGCACCGGCAAAGTCGCCACGGGCGAACAAGCCCAGGAAGTGCACGCCTTCGCGCGTGGCATCTTCAAGGACATCTACGGCCAGGCCATCTCGGACAAGCTCCGCATCCAATACGGCGGCAGCGTCAAACCCGAGAACGCCAAGGAACTCCTCAACCAGCCTGACATCGACGGCGCCCTCGTCGGCGGCGCCAGCCTGGATGCCCGTTCCTTTACCGCAATTGTGAAAAACTCTTGCGAGAAATAGGCCGTCACTCCATAGTGCCCCTCCTCTTATGAATTGGACGAACATCGCTATCGGTATTTTCCTGAGCATCCACATCGTGGTGTGCCTGCTCATGGTCGTGATCATCCTCATGCAACGCAGCAAGCAGGAAGGACTCGGCGCCGCCTTTGGTGGTGGCATCACCGACTCGATGTTCGGCGCGCAAACGTCGCAAGTACTCGTCCGGGCGACCGTCTGGCTGGCCATCCTCTTCTTTGGATTGACCATCATTCTCGCCCGGCTGTACGCCACCCGCAACAATGCGGACAACGCCTTGCAAAAGGCGCTCCTGGCCGCCCCGATCACCGCTCCCGCCACTCCGGCCGCGACGACGACCCCGGCTCCGGACACCGCCTCCCCGCTGACGGCCCCCGCCGCCACACCGGCTCCGGCCAAGAAATAGGCAGCACGTCAGCTGCCTTCTGTTTGCCTAATCCCCTCTCCTTGCACGAAGAGGGGTGACGATTCCTGCCGGGATATGTAAGATCACCCGCCATGCGAGCACGCCTTTTCTTCCTGACTTCATTTTGTCTGCTCGTGCTTTTTTCCGCCTGCACCCGTCTCGTCGAAAAGGCCGACTTCACTTTCATCAATGGCGTCGAACCCGAAAGCCTCGACCCCGCCATCGTCACCGGCCAGCCCGATGGCCGCATCTGTCTCGCTCTCTTTGAAGGTCTGACCTCCCGCAATGCCGCCGGAGCGATTCAACCCGGCATGGCCGAGCGCTGGGAGATTTCACCGGACGGCAAGACCTACACCTTTCATCTGCGCGACACGAAATGGAGTAATGGCGATCCGGTCACCGCGCACGATTTCGAGAAATCGTGGGAGCGCGTGCTCAATCCCAATTTCGTCTCGAAGTACGCCGAGCAGCTCTACTACATCGACCGGGGCGAGGAATACAAACTCGGCAAGGTCACCGATTTCAAACAGGTCGGTGTCCGCGCCCTCGATGAGCGCACGCTTGAAGTCCGGCTGAAAAATCCCACCCCCTTCTTCCTCGATCTCTGCTCCTTCACCACACTGCTACCCGTCCACCTCCCGAGCATCGCCAAGTGGGGTGATGACTGGATCAAACCGGGCAAGCTCGTTTCCAACGGCGCGTACCAGCTCGAGGATTGGCGCATTGATAATTTCATCCGGCTCAAAGCGAATCCCCACTACTGGCGTGCCGACACCGTCCACCTCAAAATCATCGACGCCCTCCCCATTTCCAACGCCAGCACCGCCTTCAATCTCTTCTACGCGGGCAAGGCCGACATGATCATTGACAAGAGTCTGATCCCCACCCTGCTCCTCAGCGAAATCCGCAATCAGCCCTACTTCCAGGCCAATCCCTTTCTCGCCACCTATTTCTATCGCTTCAACACCACCCGCAAACCGTTCAACGATGCGCGGGTGCGGCAAGCGCTCGCGCTTGCCATCGACAAGGAACGCATCGTCACACGCATCACCAAAGCCGGTGAACAACCCGCCGGGTCCTTCACCCCTCCCGGCATCCCCGGTTACACGCCACCGGTCGGCCTCGAACTCAATCTCGCCAAAGCGCGTGAACTCCTCACTCAGGCTGGATTCCCCAACGGCAAAGGTTTTCCCAAATTTGAAATTCTCTACAACAACTCCGAGCTGAACAAACAGATCGCCACGGAAATTCAATCGATGTGGCACGATCAACTCGGCCTCCAAGTCGGCCTGCGCACGCAGGAATGGAAAGTCTATCTCAACACCCTCGACTCACTCGATTATGACGTCGCCCGCTCCTCGTGGGTCGGCGATTACAACGATCCCAACACCTTTCTCGATTGCTACATCACCGACCGCGGCAACAACCGCACCGGCTACAGCAATCCCGAGTACGACCGGCTCGTCACCGAGGCGAACACCCTGCACGATCCCGCCGCGCGCATGGCCAAGCTGAAGCAGGCCGAGACCATTCTCGTTGAACGCGACGCCCCGATTGCGCCGCTCTACTACTACATTGGCATCGCCCTCTTTGACCGCACCAAGATCGGCGGCTTCGAACCGAACGTCGTCGACGAGCATCCACTGCGGGAACTTTTTAGACGAAATTAACGGAATTTACGAAATTGAGAAAAGCATCGAAGATTCCTTTTGATCACACGTTCTCGTTAATTTTTTCACCAGCCTTTTACCTTTCCTTAATTTCGTAAATTCCGTTAATTTCGTCTAAAATCTTTCCGCCATGTTCACCTTCATCCTACGCCGCCTGCTGCTCGCGATCCCGGTGTTGTTTGTGGTGATCTCGCTCACGTTCCTATTGATGCGCCTCACGCCGGGAAATCCCTTTTCCGCCGACCGCGCCATTCCGCCCGCCGTGCTGAAAAAACTGGAAGCCAAGTATCAACTTAATGGCACGCTCTGGCAGCAATACACCGGCTATCTTTCCGATCTCGCGCGCGGCGATCTGCGGCTCTCGACGAAGTACCTTAATCGTAGCGTGAACGAAATCCTCGCACAAACACTGCCCGTTTCCGCCACGCTCGGCAGTCTCGCTTTTGTCATCGCCCTCGGTAGCGGCGTGGTGCTCGGCTCCTATGCGGCCGTCCACCAAAACGGCTGGCAGGACCGCGCCGCCATGTTCACCGCTCTCCTCGGCATCTCGCTGCCGGCTTTCATTCTCGCGCCGCTCGCGATTCTCGTCTTTGCGATTTACCTCCCGATCTTTCCGGTCGCAGGCTGGGGAGACCTTGACCAAATCGTTCTCCCCGCCATCTGTCTCGCCCTGCCCTTCGCAGCGACCATCGCGCGACTCATGCGCACGAGCATGCTCGAAGTACTGCGACTCGATTTCGTCCGCACCGCTCGCGCGAAGGGACTTCCCGAGCATGTCGTCATTTTCCGCCACGCCCTCAAGGTGGCGATTCTTCCTGTCGTCTCCTATAGCGGACCTCTCGCCGCGAGCATCCTGACCGGTTCGATTGTCGTGGAGCAAATTTTCAAGATTCCCGGCCTCGGCCCATTCTTCATTAACAGCGTGCTCAACCGCGATCTCTTCATGGTCGGCGGCACGGTGCTCGTCTACAGCGTCACGCTCATCCTCTTTAACATCGTCGTCGATGTGCTCTACTTCGTTCTCGACCGGAGAATCAAACTCGATAGCTGACGTATGACCTCCGATCAACCGCATCTTCTCAAGCTGCCTTGCTGGCGCGATCCGTCGTTCCTCGCCTGCGTGGGATTTGTCGTCGTGCTGGTGATCGCGGCCATTGCCGGACCGAGCTTCACCGGCTATCGCTACGACGAAATGGGACCGCAATTCTCGCCGCCGAGCTGGAAGCATTGGTGCGGCACCGATTTTCTCGGTTACGACCTGCTCACCCGTCTGCTCTATGGCGCACGCATTTCCCTCCTCGTCGGATTCGTCGGCGCGTTCGTCAGCTTGACCATCGGCGTTGCTTACGGGGCCATCTCCGGTTACATCGGCGGCTGGGTCGATAATGTGCTGATGCGTGCGCTAGACGTCCTCTACTCGTTGCCCCGCATTGTGTTCGTCATCGTACTCGTCGCGGCACTCGAGAAGCCCAGTAATATCTGGATCACCAAACTCGGACTGCACGACATCATTCCCGATGCGCGACTCCTCCTGCTCTTCATCGGTCTCGGTCTCGTCGAATGGCTCACCATGGCCCGCATCGTGCGAGGTCAGGTGCTCGTCCTCAAGGAACTCAGCTTCGTGCAAGCCGCCAAGGCCCTCGGCCAATCCCATGCCCGCATCCTTTGGCAACATCTCCTGCCGAACATGCTCGGCATCATTCTCATTTATCTCACCCTCACCATCCCCGTCGTCATTCTCGAAGAATCGTTCCTTAGCTTCCTCGGCCTCGGCGTTCAGGCCCCCGCGCCAAGCTGGGGATCGATCCTTTCTGAATCAGCCCAGTACATCAACCCGCTCCGTATCTACTGGTGGCTCCTCGTCTTCCCCGCCGGATTCATGGCGCTCACCCTCCTGGCACTCAACTTCATCGGCGACACGTTGCGCGATGCGCTGGACCCCCGATCCCAGAAGAAATAGTTCCCTCGCGATTAAGGTTGCAACTCCCTGCTTAGTACCTACTACTTCGTACTTAATACCTTCCCCATGCCCTCCATGATCCCCGACCTCCAAGCCTCGTTTGTTTGCGAAGATGTCCGCGTCGAAGCCAGCGGTTCGCATACCATCGTGGGAATCATCAATGGCATCGGCGCGCCGTCGCTGCCCGTGCGCCTGCTCAAGTTTTGCGTCTGGACCCGCTGGTGCTCCGGCTCCGGTCGTTTCACCCAGCTCACCAAGATCGTCTATCCCGACGAAGACAAGACCCTCGTCCACGCCACCACCGAGTTCACTCTTGGCGATCAGGATTCGCACGTCACCAACGTCAATATTTTCGCAGGTCTCGAGTTCGGCGACGAAGGCATCTACCACGTCGAAATCTCGCTCGATGACGAACTCAAGCTTCGCTATCCGCTCCGCGTCTTCGTTCCGCCACTGAGCTGATCAAATTTTGCCTACTTGGCATCTTTTATTCCACCGTCGCCTATCGCGCAGCGTCTAATAGGACAGCTTTAGGATTTGGACCACGATGACTTTTTACTTTCATAACTGTAAAATCTGGCGTATACTAATCGGCATGAACCGTGGCAGCGTATTCATCTGGCCTCTGCTTCTACTTCTGTTGCCGCAGGTTATGAAGGGGAATGATACCGCCATCATCTATGGAGCGGAGTCTTCCACTTCCTCTACGCGAGTCGCCCCTGTCGTGACCTCCCCAGCCCGCATCACGAGCGATTCCGCCGCACGCTTGCAAGTCACCCCGGAACCGCAACGCCCTGTTGTTGCCACGGTCCAGCCTGTCGTCGCTCCCGTCCCGGCTATTTCCACTCCCACGCCGCGCCCGGCAATCCCCACGCCGAGCGTTTCCAGCAGCACCTTGCCACCGGCCTCGGGCAAAAAATACACGGTCAAACCCGGCGATAATCTCTACCGCATTGGCAAAGCCAATGGAACCACTCTCGAAGCGATCAAGGCGCTCAACCGGATGAAGAACGACAACATCTATGTGGGCCAAGTCCTGATGTTGCCCCAACCCGGTTTTAGCTATCGCCCACCGCAGACGACTTCGCAGCCCCAAGCTCAGGCACTGCCCACCCCGACCCCGATGCCGATTCCTCAACCGGTTCCGACCGTGGTCGCCACGACTCCCGCCCCAATGTCCACTCCCGCGCCTGTCGTGAAAGCGGAAGTAGCTCCGGCTCCGACCAAAGTAGCCACAGCTCCGATTACCACCCCGGCAAACCCCGTTTCTCCCAATGCCGTGATTCGTATTCCGCACAAGCTGACCCCCAATGAAGCGCAGGCCCGGCTGCTGGCCGAAGCGGAAAATCTGGCGAAACTCGATCTCGGTTATGACGAAAGCTGGGTTCCGCCGGGTGAAGGCAAAGCCTGGGATATGGATTGCTCCAATACGAGCCGCTATCTTTACAAAAAGGCCACTGGGATTGAATTGCCCCGCACCGCTTCGGACCAATACTACAATTTGAAGATTCAGGATCGCGCTTGGGATGTCCCTCTCGATGGCAACGACAAGCCCGACATGGCCTACCTGCAGCGCAACCTGCGCGTCGGCGATTTGTTATTCTGGGAAAATACCTACAAACCGGAGCGCGATCCGCCCATCACCCACGTCACTATTTTCCTCGGCACCGATGCCAAGGGTAACTTGATCATGGCCGGTTCTCAAAGTAGCAGCGTCGGTAAATACGGGAATACGCGCGGCGGTCCCGACATCTATCTTTTTGACCCGATGAAGACTGCCGGTGGTTACAGTACGTGGTTGGGCTTTGTCCGTCGGAAGGGACACTTCGTTGCCTTTGGCCGTCCACTCGCTTCCACCCTATTTGTCGCCAGCGCCACTGCTGCTCCGTGATCGATCTTGCGATCTTGATTAGGGACTCACTACCGGCGGTTTGGGGATCGGAAGCCGGGGAGGATCAGTCGGAATAGTCGGAACCGTCGGCGTATTTCCACCCGCGAGACCTTGCGCTCCGCTGAGATCCGGCCCGATCGAAGCAAAATTGACTACCGGCAATGCGTCAAGCCTCTCGTCCTGTGGATCGGTAAAGATGCTCACTTGGTACACTTTCACGCCAGGAGACGTATTCGGTTGATCCGTCACCCAGCGCAACAAGACATAGCGGCACGGCTGCGGCTTGAACTCGACAGCACCAAAAGGCTCGCCAGAATTACTGGAAATCCGTTCCGAAGGTTTGTTTTGCTCAAAAAAACCGGGCGGCATTTTGAGCGGGCGCGGCGTGGCCTGCCCCCACAATAAAGAAGCCAGAGTGAGATGCAGATTCCCGCCAGTTGGCCGAATCATTGCCGTACCCGTCGGCTTCGGAGCCGCAGGCGCTGCTGGAGCCTCGTCCTTCGGCAGCCCGGACAGCGGATAAACCTCCCAAGCGCCCGGACTTTGCGCCTCATAATAGGTCGCGATCCGGCAGATCGGGTGAGTCTCCGACATCTCCACGACAAAGGTGGGGTTCTTATCCTGATCGTCAAAAGAATAGGCCGTACCCAGATCATTATCGAGCATGATCGCCGCCGATTGAGGCCGTTCCAGACCCGAGCTTACATAGGCCACGCGGCCACGCGAGGCGAGGCTGGCCACATTGATTTGCTCGGTTACCTTGGAGGGCTCCAAATCCGCCGTTTTGTTCGGTGTCGCATTAGGAAGGGTTGTCGCAGGCTTGGCTTTGACGACTTTGACATCCTTCACGCTCGGTGAACCGAAAAGCCCGATGGGGCTAAGAGTTCCGATCGACTTCAAATCCAGTTCAACCTTCAAATAACGGACATCCGACCATCCCCACTCAATGGTGTTTTGCACATTGGCCGTGAAATTATTTTTAACGCCCAAGATCTGCCACCAAGCGCTCGTCGGAGCGACCTCCAATGTAGCAGCGCTCACCTGGACCGTCCCCTCGGTGCCGCTGATGAGGAAGCAAAACCGATTCGTCGCCACGTTCTGGCTCAAACTTAGGATCAAGGTAGACTTGCCAGCCGGGAGGGTGTAACGATACGTCGTATCATCGCAAATGAGCCCAACTAGATTCGCTTGCCCCTTAGGATCGAGCCCCAGCATGGATACCTTGGTTCCCAGATAGATTCTCGCCAGGTTAATGGGCAACTTTTGCGCCTGGCTATCGTCCGGGGTTGAGGCTGGTAGTAATTCAACTTGAGATTTCCCCGCCGCAGGCGATGAAATAGGAGAGGTAGGGCTCGGTGTGGGTACCGCGCCAATCAAGGACGCCATTAGGACGAGCATTGAGGCACTCAACATAATTTAATACTAAAAATAGTATTCCGAGCTAAATTTAATTGCAAGTTGTAAACAACAACTTAATCTTCCCGAAAGAAATTCTTATCCTTCCAAATCTGGCCATGATTGTGCTATCGATCTAAACAACATACGAGTTTAAATAAAATAGCCTTGAAACCAACTTTATATCGTCAAAAAAAGCGTTCTGAGTGCCAACAAGCACTTGGATATGCCGTTATTTTTCTTTTTACCGTATTTACGGCTATAAGTGGCCATGCACAGGAAACGATCCGTCCCTCCATGGCCAGTAGCGATGGGAGCGGCGGCCTAAACCGCAACCAGTCCTTCGATTCCCGCTATAACATGAAAGTGGGACCGGTGCTCATGAATGTCACCGGCGGAATGAGCTTTAGTTACAACGATAATATCAATCTCTCCGATACGAACAAAAAATCCGATTTCATCATCACACCGAGAGTGGATATTACCAATCACTGGCCCCTGACGAGCCTCAATAGCGCCGATCTCAATGTCGGATTGGGTTACTCCAAATACCTCAACAACTCCTCGGCCGATAGCAGCTTTGTGAATGTCTCGCCGGGATCGAACCTGACTTTCGTCGTTTACATGGGCGATTTTAAATTCACCTTCACCGACGGCTTTTACTTCCAGCAGGACCCTGTGAGTGAAATTGGCTTGGCGAACGTCACCACCTTCGGCCGTATCTCCAATACCGCGAGCGCCAATGTCGATTGGGATCTGAACGACGTCATTCTCTCCCTCGGCTACAGCCATACCAATTTTATCGCCACCTCCGCCGCGTTCGATTACGTCGACAGCTCGACCGACACCGTCACGCAACGGACCTCATTCACCATCACTCCGACCCTCACGGCGGGATTAAGCAATTCCATCAGCTTCACCAGCTATGATCAGGATTTCCTGAACAATAACTGGACGCTCATGAGCGGTCCTTTTGCGTCAATGCAGTTGAGCCCTTATGTCAGCGTCAGCGCCACGACCGGTGTCCAGCTCCTCAATGCCTCCACCGGCGGGCAGGTTGGCGACACGACCGGCAACGAGATCTCTTGGTATGGCTCTCTCAGTGTCACCCATCGCATCAATAATTACATGAACCAGACATTGTCGCTGTCACAATCCAATCCCACCGGGCTTAACTCCAATTTCGTCGGCCTCACTTCCCTCCAACATTCTTTCTCCTGGCAACTCATTCGCGACGTTTCCCTGGGCACCACGGAATTTGTCGAATACGGGTCCGACTCTGGCGGTAGCCTCGCGGAAAATGTCTGGCGTTACGGTGGTTCGGTCAATCTCGGCTATAATTTGACTCAAAAATTGAGTTTGTCCCTGACCTATACCCTGACCATGCGTGAATCCAACGCGGTGGACCGCAACTATACCCAAAACGTCCTGACGCTTGGCGCTAATTATGCGTTCTAAATGAACGCAGGTAAAAGGCCGACCTTATATATCATGCGTTCGTCTGCTGTGACCGTGGCATTGGCAATCGCCCTACTGCTTCCTTTTGGAGCGGTCCTAGCTCAATACAATCCACCCAACACCACCCCACCGATCCCTCCTCCCCCCGCTTTGCGGCCCGCACTGGAATCATCGTCCAACTCAACGCCCACCAATCCCTCCCCCGCTCCGGCCACAAACGCGCCACCCGCGCAGTTGCCCGCCAGCACCACGCCAAAGAATGTGGTGATGCCTCCCAGCATGGATAAAATCGAGGACAAGCGCCCGCTTATGATCGGCGACGTCATTAATTTCCGCGTCGTTGAAGACCATGATGCACCGCGCTCCCTGCCGCTGAACGACTCTGGTGAAATTGAAGTCCCCCTCCTCGGCCGCATTCCCGCGGCAGGTAAAACCCTGAAAAAACTAGCCGAGGAATTGAAGGCTCTCTTCGAGAAAGATTATTATTACCAGGCCACCGTCCTGCTTTCCATGGACGTCACGGCCCGCTCACGCGCCAAGATGGGGAAAATCTATGTCGTCGGCCAAGTCCGCGCTCCCGGAGCGCAAGATATCCCCGAGGACGAGATCTACACCGTCAGCAAAGCCGTCTTACGCGCCGGAGGCTTCGGCGATTTCGCCGATAAGCGCAAGGTGAAGCTCGTACGCAAAAAAGCGCCGGATTCCAAGGAAACCGATACGATTATCGTCGACTGCACGGAGGTTTTTGACAAAGGCGACACCAGCCATGATCCGGTCGTTAAGCCCGAAGATCTGATTATCATTCCCCAGCGCCTCATCAATTTCTGATCCATGTCCTCCATTACCCCCCCACCCACCCTCTCGAGCTGGTCGGCCGCTTTCTTCACAAAGCTGCACCGTTACCGCGCCTTGGTGAAACGCCGGTGGTATGTACCCCTCCTCACTCTTTCCGTGGGCCTTTGCATCCAGGCTTATCGCTTCGCCCAAATTCAACCCACCTATATTTCCAGCGGTAAACTCATCGTCAGCCCGCGCATGTTCCTGCCCGAAAACGCCGTCGTCAGCGACGAAAGCGTCAACTTCATCGGCACACAGCTTGAACTCATGCAAAGCGCCGAAGTTCGTAGCCGCGCCCGCGCCCGCGTGCAGGCCCTGAAGCCCAATCTGGTTCCAATCCCCGTTGCCCTGAGTGCCTACCAGCAGCCCCGCACTTCCATCTTCACCCTCCAGGCCTCCGGATCGGAACCGAACTACACGCA
The DNA here is from genome assembly GCA_002304345.1 of Verrucomicrobia bacterium Tous-C9LFEB. Classification (GTDB taxonomy): domain Bacteria; phylum Verrucomicrobiota; class Verrucomicrobiia; order Methylacidiphilales; family UBA1321; genus UBA1321. The sequence goes on along the minus strand of NEUU01000009.1, from coordinate 39,383 downwards.
GGCGTTTCTCGACGCGGTCATGGAGGAGTACATCAGCCGCCGCAAAGAAACCCGCTCGGAAAAATCCCAGAGCGCCCTTCTCACCATCAAAGAGCAGGTGGATAAAAGTGAGAAGGAAATCAATCAGGTCGACGAGGAAATGCTGAGTTTCCAAAAGGAAAACAATGTCATTTTCATGGAGGAACAAGGCAACAAAAATGCCACCTACCTCATCAATCTCAGCAAACAACTCGACGACCTTAATACGGAGTTCCAACTCCTGAGCAAGCTCACCCTCGACCAGAATATCGAACGTCGCTCCACCAATACCTCCAAGCCACAGACCACGACGAAAAATCCCGCAACCACGAACACTGCCGAAAAACGCACCCCTGATAGCGAAGAAATCAAGGCAGCCGCAGGCGACCTCCTCAGTCCCGAATCTGAATACCGCAATTCAAATCAACAGATTCAGCTCCTGCTCCTCCAGCGCGATGAACTCTCCCAATACCTGAAGCCCAAGCACCCTAAAATCATCGCCCTGAACGCGGAAATCCAACGCCAGCAAACGCTCCTCGACATGTTCAAAAAGCAGAGCATCGAGCAGCTCAATAATCGCCGCGAAGGACTTCGACTCCAGATCCAGAACCTGCAGGAACTCATCAAGAGCGAGGAGGTCAAGGCCCTCGACGTCAATCGCCGCATGGCCGATTACCAGAGGATGAAATCCAAAAGGCAACGTCTGCAGGCATTCTATGAACGACTCGTCAGCAGCGTGCAAAGCGTGGATCTGAGTCAGAATATCGATCAGGAAATGATCTCCATCATGGAGCATCCCGGCCTGGCCCAGCCCGTTCATGTCGGCATGAGCGGCATGTTGCTCAACGGATTCCTTCTCGGCCTGCTCGCCGGTGTCGGCATCCTCTTTCTCCTCGATCGCATCGACGATCGCATCAATTCATTCACCGAATTGCGAGATCACTTTGAGGAACCCGTTCTGGGACAAATTCCGATGGATCCGACCCTGGCCCGGAAGAAAGGCGGACCGAGTCTGCTCGTGCAGGATGATCGCCGCCACGTTTACGCCGAGTCTTTTCGCAATGTCCGTTCCTCGCTCCTCTTCATGGCCATTGATGGCACTCGCCCGAAGACCCTTCTGATCACCAGCGCCATCCCGAATGAAGGCAAATCGACCTTCGCTTCCAATCTCGCCATCACCATGGCGTTTGCCGGGTCCCGGGTCCTTCTTGTCGATGCGGATCTGCGTCGCGGGCGCATCCACGATGCCTTTTCGGTGAGCAATCAACGCGGTCTCAGCGATGTCCTGAGCAACCAGATGAACTGGCGGGACGCGATTCAGGAAAGTGCCGCCTACCATTTTCACATCATTCCTCGTGGCCCCACGCCACCCAATCCGGGCGAACTTTTTCTTTCCTCGCTGGTACCCTCCATTTTCCAAGAGATGCGCGACGAGTATGATTACGTCGTGGTCGACAGCGCACCTATTCTGGCTACGGACGATACCGCCAGCCTTGCCCCCAAACTCGATGGAACCATCTTCCTCATGCGCACGTCATACACATCGGCCCGATTGTCGCGCAATGCGATGGATTTGCTCTACCAACGCCAGGTCAACATCCTCGGCCTGGTCATGAATTTCGTGGATACGAATCTACCCGAGTACTACTACTATCAGTACAAAGAGTACTATAATCGCGGCGCCAAAGCGAGCTGACGATAAACGGCCTCGTAACGCCGCGCCATCGCCTGCAGCGAAAACCGCTCCGCCACAATCTCCTGACCGCGCCCGGCCATTTGCCGCAAGGAGTCTGTCGAAAGATCGAGGACTTCCAATCCTTGCGCTGAATCCACCGCAGTCAATTCCCCCTCAGTGAAAGAAGGCATCGTCTCCAAAAGATCTCGCGCCACAATACACGGCAATCCCGCGGCCATCGCTTCCAGAAGGGAAAAGGGACAGCCTTCGTACGCCGCCGTGTGCAAATAGAGATCCGCGGCGGCCAGATAGGGAGCGACCTCCTGCTGCCAAGACAATCGGCGAATCCACTCGCCCGCGCCCGCCTCCTGCACCCGTTCATCCCACTCCTCGGTATGGGTGCCATCCCCTACCCATAGGAATCGCGCCTGCCGATTGTGCTGATGATAGCGCAAGGCGAGATCGAGAAAAAGTTGTGGTCGTTTCTGCTCCACCATGCGGGCAACACAGCAAATCACGAAGTGATCTTCGCCCCACTGAAAACGCTTGCGCACGTCTGCCCGATACGATGCCTTGCGGCTAAAATCGAAAGGAGCCACGCCGTTGTCGATCGTGATCACTCGGTTTGGTTTGGCCACGACTCGCCGCAATTCCTCACTGCGACTCTCCAACACCGTCACATACAATCCGGCATAGCGCTTGAGCTCCCGGGCCGAGATCCAATCCCGAAACCATCCGAATTTGGCGCCAAAGATGACTTCTCCCTGCGTCAAGTGGATCGTACAAACCGAGGGGGCACGGCAGAGGCGCGTCGCCCGCAGCAGATCCAGCCCATCCTCCAGATTTTGTTTATTCACATGGACAACATCCACGTCGAGCGCATCCCATTCCGACGCGAACCGGCGAACATCCGATCCATTCCACAATGTTGCCAGAGGCCGCGTTAAATAATCGTATGTGTTGTGATAAGCGGATCGCAGTACTTTTCCATAAGGTGAAAATTCCGCGCAGAGCTCATCCATGCGCGAGTGCTCGGAAGTCCAGAGCAACACTTCGTGCCCGATACCGGTGAGTGACTTTGCCAGGGAGATGAGAAATTTTTCTCCGCCTCCCCGCGATCCAGAACTGCTGCTGACGAGGAGAATCTTCATCTCTTTACCTTAATTATGAGAGTCATGACAGGGCTTGATGGATGGCTTGAACCAGTTTTTCCGCGCCCGCCTCAGGCGTCAACGTCTTCGCCTGGAAGATCGATTTTTCTCCCCATGGACGAATCCGTTCGCGATGCGTTGCCATCTGTTTCATAGCTAGGTAAAGCGCCTCTTCATCTCCGGCAGGAAAGAGCAATCCGTTCTCGCCGGATATCACATAATCGCAAGCGGCACCTACTTGGTCCGAAGCCAATACCGGCAACCCCGAGGCCAATGCCTGATTCACCACCACGCCCCAGCCGTCGTGCCGACTCGGAATGACAAACACATCCGCCTGCGCAAATTCGAGCGGCAGCGCGCCGGGAGCGCAAAATCCGGCGTATACGATCCGCTCCTGCACCGCTCGCGCGAATGGTTTCAGCAACCCGGGCAATCCCGCTTCGCGCCCCACGAGGCGCAGCTTGACCGGAAGTCCCTCCGCCACCAGTCGGGCAAAGGCCGACAGCAGAAGATCGATTCCCTTGCGAGGAATCATCTGTCCGCAAAATAAAAAGGTCAGATCCACATTCTCTGTTCGCTTTCCCGCTATGCGTGAAAAGTCCTCCAGTCGCGTGCAATACGGAATCGTCGCATGCCGCAGCGCCGGAAATCGTCGCTCGTAGTCGCGTCGCGCCAATGATCCGATGGAAAGAATTCCAGTCGCACCCTCCAAGGCATTCGCCAGATAATCCTGAGCCAAGCCTTTCCAAGACGATCCCGGCGGAGTCAACCGTTCACCCCAGAATAACCACTTTTTTCCAGTCAAGGCACCGCGCATCAATGCTTGCGCCGTGGCAGAAGTCAACGAAGCATTGATGATCCACAGATCAAAGTGATCCACCAACGGCAGCGACCAGTTGAAATGGCTTCGCACCATTCCCAAGCGCAAAGCAAAGCCAGGCAAAATTTTCTCGTAAGCAGCGAGAGGTTGCTCTGGCCACGGCGAATCGTGAGGTTGCCGCTCCTGATAAAAAACCGATAAGGCCACCTCCGGTCGCCGGGACAAGGCTTCGAACAAATCCCTCTGGTAGGGAGACGGCACCACGGAAAGCACGCCAATCCGGGGGACAACCTCGCTCACGGATCCACCTTCCGCGTTCTCTGCCGGCCCACGGTCAGCTCGCGATGTTGTTTTTGATTCAGGAAAAATTGCCCGATAACGATAGCGCCCACCGTGGGCAAAACGGCCGTGGTAAAGACAAAGAGGCTGCGCATGGAAATCACGGCGGCAAAGAAACCCGAGGCATAAACCAACACGCCGAAATCGGAATTATGCGGTGAGGCCAACCGACTCCACCATCCGAAGACCGCGCCAAAAAAGAGGCCGACTCCAAAAACGCCGATGAACCCGTAAGACACGTACGCTTCACCTACGAAACTCGATGCCAGGGTCAATCCTTCCGCTCCAAGCACCTCCTCAATGCTAAGGCTCATCCCCTCCGGCTTTCCGGGCCAAAGAGCCCGGGGTATCGGACGAATGACGGCCAGATAGGGAATTTCCCAGCCCATATAATGGTAACGCCCGGGAAAAACTTCCGTCAGTTCACAGATGACGTAGAGATTGTAATCAACAAAAAATTCGGTCTCCGCCTCCGCCAAGGCATCCTTCATTTCCCCGGAAAGATAATACCGAAGCCCCATCGTACGGAACTCGATCATGACCCGTGCCGCCAGCAACAACATACAGGCGGTGACGCCCGACACCACGATCAGTTGCATGGTCTTGCGCCGGGGCAACGAAAAGGCGAATCCGATGAGGAAAGTCACCAAGTATGAGGCAAACACGTTCCGTGTTCCTCCGGAAAAACCGTAAAATAGAGTGAAGGCGAAGCCGATCATGACTTGAGCCAGTTGGGACTTCGTATAAATATCACGCTTGGCCAATACCACGCCGGCGATCGCAGGGATAACGTAGATCAACAATCCCAGCTCTCCCAATACAGCCTTCCAATCACCAAATTTTCCGCGCGACCATGCCTGCGAAAATCTCGCGTCCATGCACTGCGAGATCACTTCGATGGGATTAAAATTAACAGAGAAAAAGATATAAAAATAGCCCGCCACCAAGCAAAACCAATAGACCTTGATGATGAATGCCGTCGAGACGGGACGTTCAAATAGAGAGGCGAAGTGCGCTCTCCCGGTCGAGGTCAGGTGACGTCCAATGGCCATTCCAGCGAAACCCCAGGCGCAAGCGGTTCCTCCGGCAAATACCGCGGGTGGAGCGAGGATTTGATCAAAGCGTGTCTGCGGCGTGAGGAATTCGAAAAAGGTGAGAAAGTAGAGCGAGCAGAGCGCCATGACATCCGTTCGCACCAGGTTACGAACCCCCTTGTGCAGATCGATCAGGATGCTGACTACAAGGCTGAATCCGACGCCCCACGCCATGTAGGCGGCAATCTTGCTGGAGACCGTTCCTTGGACAGTCGATATCGTGACGAATAATCCCGCCAAGAGCGCCATCGTAGACAGCACACTCGCTTGCGGAATTTCGGCGTCATCTGTCGCCACCGGCTTGGGAACGCGCCCCAAAGTGAACTTGGGAGAAGGCGCTTTTCGAGGATACTCCGGATTCATGCAGTGACGGCCAATTGGCTTAGTTCAATGAGTTTTCGCGCCGGTTCTTCCCACGGGTAAAGCCGGGTTGGCGCGCCTTGCGGATGCGCGCGCCACCATGCCAGTTCCTCGGCCAAGGCTTTAGCATCCCCGGTCGGAAAAATCGATCCATTCTTGCGGGGCTCAATCAAGTCCTTGGCGCCCACGCTGTCGCTGACAATGCACGGCACTCCACAGTTGAGGGCCTGCACCACCACAAGACCGAATCCTTCTTCCAATGAGGGTAGCACGAGCACCGAACTCTCCCGGAAAATCCGGGCCAGTTGCCGGGCGGAAACCGCTCCGTGATAAGTCACGGGACAACGCGGACGTTCGGCAAAATCCGGCGGCGTACTGTCAATTTGCGGCCCATAGCAATCCAGTCGCCAATCTGGCTGCCCCACCTCGGCCAAAGCGGCGAGCAAAAAGCGGAGCCCCTTGCGCAACGTGTATTGCCCCGCGTAGACGATGCGAAAATCCTTCGGTCCTTCCGTGTGACGCGGATAAAAAATATCCTGATCTGCCCCATACGGAATTACCCAGATGCGATCCGCCGCCACGCCTTCATCCTGAATGAGTTGATCGCGCACGATGGTCGATGCCACGCAATGGTAATCCGCCAAGGCCATTTCCGCCCGGCGCAATCGCTGCGCCTCGTCATCCCACGAGGTGACCTCGCTTACATTGAGTCCGGCCCGCTCATACTCGGGCTTCAGCACGCGCAACAAGCTCGGCACCGGTCCGGTGGCATGGTTTAACACCGTGCGGATGCCTTTTTCGCGCGCGATCCGGAAAGATTGGAGACATTGACCGGGCAGGCCATGCAGAAAGTCGACCGAGCCCAAATGACGCGAGACCCAACGATCAAAAGCTTCATCCTGCCAACGAAACATCCACCCGGAAGGCGGTCGCAGCGCGGGCGGCAGAATTCGCAGAGAACCGTAGACCGCCAAGGTGCGGAGGCTGTGGGTCTCCACCGGAACCGCCTCGCTCCCCGGCAGTTTCCATTTTGGATAGCCGGAATAATACGTGCCCAGCGCATTCTCCCGCGCCAGCACTCGCGCCAGGGAATACAGATGACACGGATTGGTCGCCGCGATGGAAACCCGTGGCCGTTCCAATTGATCCTCCACCTCCGGCACGATTCCCATGGCCGTTTGTACACGGGTCCATGCAGCCTCGCTGCGAGCCGGTCGTCGCATCAGTCCCATCCACTCCCGGTAGGCAGGCCAACCCACCAGTTTGCGCCGTTTGATGTTGCGGGAAAAATCCGCCATGGCCTGCGCCCACCATTCCGGCTCGCGCGCCAACCAACCACGCTTCCAAGCATAGTGCGCCTGTCGCACCGCGCGAAAAAGGGCCACAGGGATGGCATACGGCCACGGGCACCGACGCCAGACGCTGGCCTGCTCGTAACGGCCATGCAAATGGTGCATGCGCACTTCGTCACGATTCAGCGAAGAAAAGCGATGCCGAATCGTCATGTGCGCCGGACGATAAATCTCATACCCGGCCGCCACAGCCCGCAGGGCATAATCGACCTCGTCGTAGGCATGAAAGAAATCCATGTCATACCCGCCTAGTTGCAAATAGACACTGCGTCGCAACGCAGCGCTCGCATTCGAATACGATCCCACAAACTGGGGCGGTCCGAAATCCTCGCACTCCAATGTCTCGGGAAATTCGTCCGTCTGTTGCGGAATTGACGCCACGGCCAGTTTCGGTCTCCACGCAAAAAGTTGACGCAGGCGCGAGATGAAATCTTTTTCCACGGGATGACTATCGTCGTCGAGCACCAGCACGATATCGCAATCCGTACGTCGGATGATTTCGTCGCGGGACCGCACGTGCCCTTGCGACACCTCATGTTCGATCAGGCGAAAAAAAGGATACCGCTCGCGGAGAAATGCCACAGTGCCATCGGTGCAGCCGTCCGCGACCACCCACACTTCGTCTGGAGCAGGAGTCAGCGAAGCCACGACCCGGCAGGTTCTTTCCAACTCGGAAAGCCGGTTGTGCGTGGCGATGGAAACCGCGCACCGCAAGGGGTAATGAGCCGAGTACAACGTCATGTCCACAGCCCGGTCAATTCGTCCATCCATCCCGGACCGCGCCGCCGCAGGATTGCCAGGGATGTCACCAGTCGATGCAACAGGAACTTCGCCTCGAAAATTATTCCCGATTGCCCCATCACCTCCTGCGCCACGCGACGCTGGTTCTGCAAGCGATGGCGCACCATGGCCACACGGGAACGCTTGAAGGCGCTCGAAGCATCCTCATGTTTGAAGGGCACCAAGGCATGCCAGTACAGCGCATGCGTCCGGGCAATTCGCGAGGAAAGATGGACATCCTCCATGTAACTATAGCCGGAGAAATCAGGGAATCTCTCACGGCGCACCAAATCAGTCCGGTACATCACGCAACAGGTTGACAGCCAATCCGCCGGAATCAATGCCTCACTCGCTCCTTCGTAACAAGCGATCGTATTGATCGCCGGACCGAACAGTTTTCCGCCATACGTGGGATGACTGTATCCGGCCTGCAATCGGTAATACCACCAGAGTCGTTTGCCCGGCATCGGCAGCTCAAAGCCCTCCATCCGGGCCGAAACTCCGCCCACGACCTCACCCTGCTCGCGAAACACCGCTGCCAATTGCTCGAGGGTCCTTGGGTACAGCACGGCATCGTCATCGAGAAACACGACGTAGGGAGAATCGCATAAATCGATTCCCTGATTGCGCTGTTCCGCCGCACTCGCCACCTCGCTGCGTACGTAGTGCACGGGCATTACCCGCGAAAACTCACGGACAACAGGCTCCGAACTCAAGCCCACCTGCGCATCCACCACAATCACCCGTTCCGGCGGACAAGTTTGCGCCACGATGCTTGCCAAGGCCCGGCGCAATGGCTCGGGTCGCTGGCATGTCGCAATGATGATCGTGTAAGGGAGCGCACTCATCTCAGTATTCGGGCCAAACGTTCCGCGCCGGCAAATCCCAGCCACCGATGCGCCAAACGATAGCGTCCTGTCGCCGCCGGTCCTGTGAGCTGAATCAAATCACGCGCCGCGCGTTGTTCATAATACCGGGTCGCCAATTCCAAATCGGTGAGCGCCAGCGTGCGGCACATTTCAAAACAAGTCTGTCCAGCCGCCGTAGCGAGGGAGTCATTCCAGCGATTCTGTTCCTTCAGGAAATCAATCATGGAATCGATCAGAGCGGTCTTGATCTCCACGAGCTGCTTCGGATCGCGACGGCACACCGTTTGTTCCGACCAGAGGCGATACACACTCAAGGGCTGTTGTGTCCACCGAACTTTCACCCCCTGCCGCAACGCACGCGCATAGAGCTCGTAGTCCTGACAGCAGGGAATCGCCTGATTCCAAGCCCCGACCGATTCCAGCGCTCCACGACGCCACAGCCCACCCTGCGTGCCGGGCCATTCCCAGCGCAGCCATTGCTCGAATAAATCATGACCATCCGGCACGGGTTGACGCGTCCGGCCCACCGCTTCTTCATCCAGCCACGTCTCGCGCCATTCTGGAGAGAGAATCAAGTCCACGTCCTGAAATCCATTCGTCTCGTTCCACTGCGATTCGATTTTATCCGGCAGGAGATAATCGTCCGCGTCCAGAAATTGAATCCACTCCCCGCGGGAGAGGGTCAGCGCGAGATTGCGGGCCGCATTACCACCACGCGGCGGTGTCGACTGCCAGAGAATGCGCGCGCCGTAGGATTCCAGAATCCCGCGTGTGCCGTCCGTGGAGCCGTCATCCACCACAATGACCTCATACTGCCCCCAGGTTTGGCTGAGAGCGCTGTCCACAGCCTGCCGCAACCACCGCTCGGTATTGCGCACGGGAATGCAGAAGCTCACCAACGGCTTTTCCATGCTCTAGCTTACTCAGTCACTGAGGGGAAACTCAAGTCCGGTAAAAAAAAGCATCGATGGCAAAGGACGGCATTGAAACTTTAAGTCGATTCAGGCAACAATGGGGAACGCCTTGGGGACTGTCTCATGAAAAAATACGATTTCGTCATCGTTGGTTCGGGCTCGGGGGGAAGTACTGCGGCCATTCTTGCCGCCCAACGCAAGTCCAGCGTTGCCCTGATCGAACGCAACCAGATCGGCGGAGTCAACCTCCACTGGGGCTGCATTCCGGTCAAAAGCCTCGTGGCCAGCGCGAAGATGTTATTGCACGCCCGCCATGGCGAAGATTACGGCGTCACCATTCCCCATGTCAGCGCCAGCCTCGCCACATGGGTCAACCGCCAGCGTCTGGTCATCGCCAAGCTCGCCGAGGAACTCGACCGCCTGCTGCACCGCAATGGCGTGGAAGTCCTCCGTGGCACCGCTTCTTTCGAATCGCCCAATATCCTCAAAGTCCACCACAATGGACACGAGGAAATGATTGAAGGTAAAAAAATCATTCTGGCCACCGGCTCGCACGCCACCTCCTTTCCTCATATCGAAGAGGAAGCTCGCCCCCTCACCGGCACGAGCAACGATTTTGTCCACCTCACCACGTTGCCTCCACGCTTGCTCATCGTCGGCGGCGGTTACATCGGGTGCGAGCTTTGCGGCGTCTACAGTACGCTCGGCGCCAAGATCACCATCGTCGAAGCCGGAGCCCATCTCCTTCCCGAGATCGAACCCGAGGCGGGACAATATCTGCAGGGAAAATTCGAACAGGCTGGCGTCCGCGTCCTCCTCAACTCCCGCGTGGAGAAGATCACCTACGACGCCAACGCTTCCCGCGCCGTCGCCCATCTCGAAGGCGGTGCGCTTCTGCAGGAAGAAAAAATCCTCCTCAGCATCGGTCGCCATCCCAATATCGATACGCTCGGCCTTGACCGCGTGAGCATCGCCCATGGCCGCGCCATCGACGTGAACGAGCATCTCCAGACCAACCTGCGCCACGTCTACGCCATTGGCGACGTCAACGGCCGCAGCCTCCTCTCGCATTCCGCTGCCGCCCAGGCCGAGGTTGCCGTCAGTCACGCGCTCGGCGACACCTCAAGCATGGATTTCAAACACATCCCGTTCTGCGTGTTGACCAATCCGGAAATCACCTCGGTCGGCCTCAGTGAAAACACCGCGCTGGAGATGGGGCTGCGCATTCGCGTCGGTCGCTGCCCCTTCCGCAACGTGGGCCGCGCGCTCGCGATGGGCGAACTCGATGGTTTCGTCAAATTGATCGCAGAGGAAGACACGGGCCGTCTCTTGGGCGGCTTGATCATCGGCTCGCATGCGTCGGAGTTGATCGCGCAAGTAACGCTCGCCCTCAAACTCGAGGCCACCGTGCAACAGCTCGCCCGCTCCGTCTGCGCCCGTCCCACGCTTTCCGAAGCCATTCAGGAAGCCGCCCGCCGCATTGTCTCGGGACCGCTCCCGTCGGTTTAGTATTTACGGCACAAACGGCGCTGTGCTGACGACGCGAAAGCGATAGTACGGCGTGAGGCTCTTGTCGAATACGTCCACCGTTTGCAGCCGCGAATCATTCGGATCTATCCAACGCTCGATCACGGAGGACACACGGTATTCGCCACTGACCACATCGCGGCCTTCCTCCCAGATCTGCGGATCGGAGCCCGACCCTTTGATTAAGGATTGGGCGCGACAATGAACCTGATAGGCATTCGACTGGGTCGTGAGCAAGGGATACAAATGGTTGTACGGCATCTCCCGCGAATTATCCCCGGTCAACGTTTGCCCCTGCCACCATACTTTCACGCCACCGAAAGTCACTCCGTCCGGCACAAGCTCAAGATTACAAACTTCTGCCGCCGCGCGATAGACGTCTCCATCCGAAAAACGCTGGTCAAATCCCTTCAACGTCTCCTCGGCCGAGATCGCATGGTAGTAGGAGCTCGCCACGGGACTCCCCTTTTTGTAAGTCGTCTCGCCTGTTGGTATCGCCAGAATCCTCGTCGACTTCAACGCCGCCCGCAACGCCGTGGTCCGCACCATTCCGGTGAAAGGAACCATCTCATAATTCAAATTCACCCGGCCACTGGCCGTCAGCGGACTGCTCAAGGCATACGGCTCGACCGTCGGCACGCAGAATAGATCAAGCCACAGAAAATCAGGGGGCGCATTTCCTCCGGGATGGGCATTCGCCGTCGGATGCGGATTGAACAGCAACGTCTGCCAGGGTGTCCCCAAGACCACGCCCGTGGGCAGCGAACCCAGCGCGACAGGCGAAGCAATCTGCCGTTGATTGAAATAGAATTTTTCATTTACCGCCGTCGTATCGCCATTGAAGTACGGCAGGCCGGAACTGTTGCTCGTAACGGAGCCCTCATCCGGCTTGCCGATGTAGGCTCCATCCGGTGTATTGCCAACGCCATTGTCCCAATCTCCCTCGCTCAAAGCGGGGCCTTTTGCGTCGGTATAGTATTCACCGCCGGGAGTCCGCAGGCTAAAGACCCGTGCTTTGGTGGCATCCAGATAGTCCGTCTCAGAGAGCGGAGCCAGACACGCGGGTCCGCCCTCTTCCGGAGTCAACACCGTCGACATTCCCGCCGTCAGGCGACAATCTCCACCCAGCGGCGTCACGCTCCGCACCACGTCGAATTGAAAGTAGTTCGGATCGCTCACATGCTCCCTGCGCTTCGAGTAATCGGACCAGCCCGCATAACTTCCCGTCGCGGGCGGCATCAATGGCGCGGCCAGTGTGGTGGTGATCTTTGGGAATTTCACCTGAACCGTTTGTACCGACTGCGATGCCGTGGCGTTGGGAAGAAACGAGACTTCGATCACGCCTCCACCGAAATTGAATTTTCCGCCCGTTACTGGAATGTCCGCCTTCAACACATAGGGATACGAAGCCGAGATGAGCCGCGCAAAACTCTCCTCCCCACCCAGCAGAGACGACTCCGTGGACGTGGACATCTTCGACCGATCGATGTCCCCCGTGAACGAAAAAGTCGGGGTGGTATCGGTGGAGAATGGCGTCTTCGTCGCCACGCGAATCGTATAGCTTGGAGTGGTCGCGGCATAGCCCTGTGCCGGATTGCTCAACGCCAGCAACAAAGCCGCCCGCATGCCATTCACCATTCCGGTTCCACTGTCAGTCGACGTGGCGTAGAATTGAATGGCCGCTTCCGCCAATGTGGGATAACGACCCAATCCATGCGTGTTGCCGATTGCGATCGGAACCACCTGCCCCGGGGTCTTGGCGGTGTAGAGATCACTGCTCTTGGGTAGGTTTGGATCGAATAAATTCGCGCAGCGGACGAAGTCAAAAATCTCCGTCAATAGTTGATCCCGGCCCGCGGTGCCGCCGTATTTCGATGCCAGTGATCCTCCCCCAAATCCTGGCACGGGCTGCGAGGTCAACTGCTGCAGATATTCGTAGAGCTTTCGATTTTTGGCATCGCCCGTATAATCAACCGTGGCGCTGCGGTTATCCTGCCGGGTGAAATACAGTCGCGCGTTGCCTGCTCCCGGAATAGTTGAGCACAGCACCATGAGCCGGTCGAGGGCGCTGCGTTTCGATTCACTGAAAGGAACCGGCCAGAGCGTCACGCGCGGTCGATTGAATAAATTCAGCTCGGGAGAGCGGCTCGCCACCGTGAGAAAAAAGCGCCCGCGTTCGATCTCGCTGGAGACCAATCCGCTGTTCGTTTGCCTCGACATCGAGTAAAGTAATTCGTCCAAACTCCCATATAACCGGTCCTGTTTATCCGCAATGTCGCTCTGATTGGCGATTTCGATTGTGCCTTCCTGCGAACCGCCCGTCGCGCCGATGCGTGGGGTCATCGCGTAAATCTTGCCGTAACGCGGCGCTCCGTTGCCCACCAGACTTGGAAGCACGGTGCTCAGGCAAACCGTGGCGGGATGGCCCGCGAAACGTGAAAATTCTCCCTTCCGAGGCTGGCGGATGGCCATCGTCTGGTCCGCCAAGGACTGCGTGCGCGGCGTCTCCCAAAATACACCCTCGGAAGCGGTATTGATATTCACCTTGCAGGTCTCGTCATCGGTCCAAAACGCGATGCGTCCCACCACCGGATTCTCCGTCGTCGCGGCGGCAATTTTTAAACGCCCCCGGCCCTGCGGCACGCCCACCACCAACTGACCACTCCGCAGTACGTAAATCCAGCGGACCGGCATGGCTACGTCGAACTTCGGGTCCGGCGCGAATCCCTCCACCTGCTTGGCGGCGGTCGGGTCCACCACCGGATAACGCCAACCGGTCAGTCGTTTCGATGGCGCATTCAGATCGATGAATTCCCCTTTCCGATCCGACCAATCCTCCGGTATTTCCTGCGAGACAAGCGCTCGCGCATTAAACCCGCCCTTCACTACCATCTTGTTTGAGGAATAAAGTTTGTAGCAGTGGAGCGGATTCCCATCGGCGTCAAAGGTCCGGATCATCCCCGGCTGCGACGTCCATGCCGAGTCGGGTTCGCGCGTCGTCGCTTCCACAATCTGCGACATTACGATGTTCACGGCTGATTCCGCCAGCAACCGCGTTTCATTCGTCACGGCAAAATTCTTCGCGCTGATCCGCTCGGCCGTGATCGACGAAAAATAGCCCATGAACAAACACGAAAGCAGCACCAGCAGGCACATCACGAGAATCAACGCCATGCCCGAACGCGTCTGCCTTTTCGCGTTGTTTGTCAAAATCCGCATGGCCACTTCACTCTCTTACGGAGCACTCTCGCTCCAAGTGGAGGATGCCAGACTGACGGTGGTTTGAAAGCAGCGATAGCGGCACTGGCCCTTCAACTTGTCCTGCAGCCGTTGCCAATCCGCATTGAACTGCGCGGCATCCTGAAATAGCGAGGCGTCGACCAGATCCTTTAATTGATCCTGATCTTGCAGACGCTTTGCCGAAGGCTCGTCGATCACCACCATCGTTACCTGCACCAGTGGCGGCAGTTGATTCTGCGTCAAGTCTCCCAGCGTCGTCCGCCCCTTCAGCCAAGCGCGCGAATCGTATGCATAACGCGGCGCAAGATCGGTATCGTCCGGCCGCCGTTGCGGCAGCAAGATTAACGCGATGATATTCTCCGCCAACGCGTGCGTGTTCGCCGCGAGTGACGAGGTGACGAGCCCCGTCAGCCATCCCCGTGCCGTGCCGGATTTGTAGAGCGCAAACTCCTCGCTCGGCTGCATGACCTCATACAAGCGGCTGCGTTTTTTCGCTCCACTCGACGCCGACGTAAAACTGGGCCGGTTTTGACTGTCATCTCCATACTCCACGTAATAGCCGCAAACATTCAGGAGCGAGCGCAGCCCATCCGTTTTCTTCTGGTATCCGAACGGAGCCTGGAAAAAGACCGCGTGCGTGGGCCGCGTTGCGCTCGCATCGGGCATCAAGTCCGCCGCTCGACCGGTGAGGAAATGAAGTTCCGAACGGGTGCGATACTCCGTCTTGTTCGCCGGCAAATCCGGATACGTGAATCCCTGGCTCGATGCGGTGTTGTAGTAATCCCGGTAACTGTTCAGTGTGGCCTGGCTCAAGCGCCGCGTCACGGTCGAGAACGCGGTCCGCGCCTGCTGGAACGTCTCCGTCGATGCAGAGTTCTCCTTCCACGCCAGAGTCGCCATCCCCGTCGTCGTAAAGAGCATCAGCAAAATCACGCACAAGGTGGCCATCGCGGCCAGAAGCTCGATCAGCGTGTAAGCGCCGCAGCGACCTCGTTCGGCGTTTGACTTCATCTCAATTTCCGGCCGCCACCAGATGCAGTGCCGTGATCCGCACCGTCCCGGAACCGTTGCTCTTTTTCAACGTCACCCGCAACGTCGATAAACTGGAGCTGACGTAATCAGAGTCGGACGGCAGCACCGTTCCGGTGTTCGTCTCGACGGCCAGAGTCGCGAGATAGAAAACCTCGTCGGAATTTTCCGGCACATTCAGCCCCTGCCGGTCAAAGGCAAACACGCGGGGCTCGACGATATCCTTCCAGCGCGTGGGGGCTGTCTGCCGCGCCAGATTGGTCAGGTATTGATTGATCTGCGCCTCGGCAGTCGATTCCCGCGCGTCGCGCGAGACCTGCAAGCCCACCGGCAGCAACCCCAAGAGCGCAATGAGACCAAACGAGATGATCCCTAAAGACGACACCACCTCGACCAGGCTGAATCCACCGGCCCGTCTCCATTTGCCCTCCCCCTGCCCCCCGCGATGCCTCATGCATGCCGCCATAAATGCGAAGATCCTCGGGAAGAGTCGAACTCCCTACAATAGTAAACATGTCTTACGTAATGAGTTTCGGCGTATTCCGGATCGAGCTACAAATTCAATCGCAATCTCTCGCAACCCAGAAAGCTGAATAATTCAATTTCTCATTTGAATTATCTCTAATGAAAAATTAATTTTCAGAATTAATTCGATTTTAAAAACAGCTGGAATAGATTTGGGAACGAAATGATCGCTCCCAAGGAATTACCACACACGGTCCCCGTGGTTCATCGGACGCTCCAGGTCATCCAGACCATTGCCCGCTCACAGGGCCGCGCGAATCTCACGGCCAAGGCTCTCGCAGCCGAAACCGGCATTCCTTCCGTCACGTGTTACCGCATCCTGCGAACCCTAATGGCCCACGACTGGATTCGCCCTATTCCCGGCGGTGGTCACGAACTTTCCCTCGGCCTGCTCACGCTCGTACAGCAAGGTCAACCACTCGAAGGTCTCATCGCCGTCAGCCGTCCGGAACTGGCCAAGTTGGCGGAAAAGATAGAACTCACGGTAAAACTCTCCATCCGTCGCGACGATCTCGCGGTCGCGCTCTGCCGTCATGAATCGCCCAAGGAGACGTCCGTCTCCACTCGCGAAGGCGCCACTTTCCCCCTCGCGGAAGGCTCCTCGGGGGCCGTCCTGCTGAGCCGACTGGAGCCGAAGGAGATCGCGGCAATTTTGCAACGCATGCCAGCCACTTGCTGGAAACATCAGACCCAGCAGATTGTGCAGGACCGCTTGAAATTCCTGAAGAAAAACGGTTACTGCGTCGATGCGGGTATCTTCAACCCCAGCCATTACGCCATTTCCGTGCCGGTGCTCGGACTGAATAATGAGGTCATCGCTTCGCTGACCGCCATTGGTTTTCCCAACGATTTGCCGAACTCGCGCCATCCCAAGCTGAAAAAGGAAATGGTGCTCTGCGCGAACGCCATCACCCGCCGATTCCGCGAACTCAACCCCACTTTATGAACAGCGAACTCTTCTCCCTGAAAAACCGCAAAGCCCTCGTCACTGGCTCCAGCCGTGGTATCGGAGCCGCCATCGCCCTGTCTTTAGCTGAAGCTGGCGCTGACGTGGCCATTCATTACACCGGCAAAGCCGAACAGGCCCACGACGTCGCGAAAAAAGCGGCCGCCTTCGGCGTGAAAACCACCGTTGTGCACAAGGATCTCTACGAGGCTGATGCCGCCGCCTATCTCTACAATGAAACCGTCGCCGCGCTCGGGCAGCTCGACATCCTCGTCCTGAACGCCTCGGTGCAAATCCCGGTCAACTGGCGCGAGATCACTCCCGAAGCCTTCGACAAGCAGATGGTGGTCAACTACCGCCGCACGCTCGACCTGTTGCACCAAGCCGTTCCCGCCATGCAGGAACGCCGCTGGGGTCGCGTGATCAGCATCGGCAGCGTGCAGGAAACCGTGCCGCACCCGGACATGCTCGTTTACTCCTCCCTCAAGTGCGCGCAGACCGCCATGATCGTCAGTCTGGCCAAGCAACTCGCCCCCTTCGGCGTTACGGCAAATAACATCGCACCCGGCGTGATTCAGACCGACCGCAATGTCGATCGCCTCGCCGACACAGCCTATGCGAAAAAAGTGCTCAATGCCGTCCCGGTCGGTTTTCTCGGCGAACCGCAGGATTGCGTCGGCGCCGCGCTGTTGCTCGCTTCCGAAGCGGGCCGCTACATCACCGGGCAGAATCTCTTTGTCGACGGCGGCATGAGCCTGTAATCCCCGTCCACTTTTTCACCTCAACCCTACACACCTAACCCACCCCCACACCATGTCAGTCGACACCTACAAAAAAGAAGTTGGAATGATGAAACTGGAAAAGCTCATCGAGTCACGCGAAGGCGTCTCGACGAAGACCTTTCCCGTTCCCGATCAGGAACTGCTCTCCCGTTTTGAGCAACTCTACACCGGAGCCGTCAACGACGTGCTGCGCGAGTTCTGTCTCCTCGAACAGGCCCTCCCCGGCCACATCCTGGCCCTGCGCGAATACCGCACCGTGGCCGGTTTCGCCTTCACCGTGAAGAGCGCGCCGAATGTCAAAAT
The DNA here is from genome assembly GCA_002304345.1 of Verrucomicrobia bacterium Tous-C9LFEB. Taxonomy (GTDB): domain Bacteria; phylum Verrucomicrobiota; class Verrucomicrobiia; order Methylacidiphilales; family UBA1321; genus UBA1321. The sequence continues at coordinate 21,659 of NEUU01000009.1, read as the reverse complement.
CCGCGGCGAAATGGAATTCCGCACGCAAATGCTCGATGAGATGGGCGAAAACCACTTCGTCGTCTGGGACACCAGCAAGGACGAGAAAGCCACCCTCTGGGGCGGCGTCATGACCGCCACCGCCGTCGGCAAGAAAGTCAAAGCCGCCTGCATTGATGGAGGCATCCGCGACACGCACCAGATCCTCGAAAAGGATTTCCCGCTCTTCTATAAATACCGCATCTCCAATGGTAGTCTCGGCCGTTGCCTGATCACTCACTACCAAATCCCCGTCAAGATCGGTGACACCACCATCAAGCCCGGCGACATCGTTCTCGGCGACATCGATGGCGTGCTTGTCGTGCCCCGTGAAATTGCCTACGACGTGCTCCTGCGCGCCGAGGAAATCAAGGCGAACGAAAAGAAGATTTTCGGTTGGGTCGCCGAAGGCCAGAGCATCCACCAGATCACCGAAAAGGGTGGGTACTTCTAAGCCATCACGACAAACAAGAACGCCGTACCATGACCGCCTTGACGTCCGATTCGATCCAGCAAATCCCGAACCTCATCAGCTTCTGGGATTTTCAGGAACCCACCGGCCAACCCCGCGTGGCGAAGGGAGCCCATCCCTACGCCTTGCAGGAAATGGCCGGGGCCATCGAACGCGTCGACGGCGGTCTGTTCGGGCCCCATGCCGCTTTCTTGCGGCCCAAGCAGTGGCTCTCAGCCAGCCGCAAGGATTGCCCGGCGCTGAACATCCATGGCCCCCAAGCCCAGGTTAGCGTCGTGGCGTGGTTCAAGCGCTACCGCAAACCCGAGATCCAGTGCGAATTCCTCGCCGGTATCTGGGACGAAACGCGCGCGAAACGTCAGTACGGACTCTTCCTCGACCTGCGCCTGCACAACAGCGCGGACCAGATTGCCGGTCATGTCTCCGGTTTGGGCGGTCCTACTCCCGGCAACCGCTGGTGCATGGATGCGGCGATCACCTACAGCGATGTCACCTATTTCGAGAACTGGTACTGCGGTGGTTTCACCTACGATGGCGAATTCACCAAGGCCTATCACAACGGCATTCTCGATGTCCGCGAAAAGCTGAATCCGTATCCTTACAAACTCGGCATCTTTGACGCGGGCGATGTCGGCGGAGATTTCACCGTCGGTGCCGTCGACCGCCTCGGTTCCATCGGCAATTGGTTCACCGGCGTCATCGGCGGCATTGCGGTCTTCGACCGCGCCCTCACCGACGAGGAGATGGATCATCTCGCCTCGATCTTGCCCGTTCGACTCAAAAAAGACCACTCCTCCGATCCCTTGAAATAGTCTCTCACCCATGATCATCGCCGACTTTCTCCCTGCCGTTCCCGATAAATCGTGGAAACTCGCCGCCCAACTCGGCGTCACCCACGCCATCGTCAAGGCCGCGCCCGAATTGACCGGACTCAAACCGCCCTCGGATATCGACTCCTTGCGGACCGTACAAAAACGCTTCGAAGACGCCGGATTCAAACTCGCCGGGATGGAAGGCGATCAATTCAACATGCAGCGGATCAAGCTCGGCCTCGATGGTCGTGACGAAGATCTCGCCCAGTATGCCGCCATGCTCCGCAACATGGGCGAACTTGGTATTCCCCTGCTCTGCTACAACTTCATGGCCACCATCGGCTGGTGCCGCACCCAGGTCGCCGTCCCCACGCGCGGCGGTGCGTTCACCAATCGCTTTGTCCTCTCCGAACTCGATCCCACGCCCGTACCGGAAGCCGATCGCGTGACGGAAGAAAAACTCTGGGAAAACTACGAATACTTTATTCGCAATGTAATTCCCGTCGCGGAAAAAGCCGGAGTCTCGATGGGACTGCACCCCGACGATCCGCCCATGAGCCCCCTCCGTGGTGTCGGCCGCATCCTCACTTCGCCCGACGCGTTTGCCCGCGCGATGAGTCTTTCCACCAGCCCCGCGCACGGCATCACTTTTTGTCAGGCGAATTTCGTCGCCATGGGCGCCGACCTCGAAGCGTGCATCCACTTCTTCGCGCCGCGCATCAAGTTCGTCCACTTCCGCGATGTGCGCGGCACGGCCGAAAATTTCGAAGAGACCTTCCATGACAATGGCCCGACCGACATGGCGCATATTCTCCATTGCTACCACCAAGCCGGGCTCAACGTCCCCATCCGCGTCGATCACGTCCCCACCATGGAAGGTGAAGACAACACCCAGCACGGTTACGCCACGCTCGGACGCCTCTTCGCCATCGGCTACATGAAGGGCATCATGGACGCCTACCGCATTCCCTACGTCTAGCGAGCGTTACCGCGTCGCCTCGATCAGCGCATCCACTGGCGTAAACGCCACATCCATCCGCCCCAGAATGGTCGTTGTGTAGCAGATCATTTGATCCCCCAGACAAAACTGCGGGTGTGGGTCCAGATGATATGACTTCAATTCCGCTGGCACTCGCGGCAGATCCGAAACGATATTGATTTCACGTCCGGATTTCGGATTAAAAAACACCACGCGACTGTCCGCCAGATCCTGCTGCGGTTGATTGTCCCCGACCAAATAATCCCCCTGCATCGTCGCATGCGCGTGCGAGATCGTCTTGAGCGGCCAGATCATCACCGGCTTGCGATCCGCCAGACTTACCCGCTCCACTCCTTGTCCATAGTGCACGTAATAAATACCGGTCCCGTCCGCCGCCCACCATTCGTGACCATGCATCGCGCGTGGGTCCGAAACCTGCAGCGCTCCGGCCTGCGGCGTATGCGCATTGAAGGTCGTACCGCGATAGCCATGGTACTGACGCGCCCACTCGTCCGAGAATACCGGCACCGCCTTCTCTCCCTCGCGAATCAGCCACATCCGGTTCTCATAACGCGTCACCTTTCCGGTGAGGCTATTCGCATAAAAATCCTGCGCGAAAAGTTGCAGATGTTCGTCCGTCGGTGAAAACTGCGCGTGGTTGTAGCAACGGTCCAGTTTCTGCCACGTACTCCCCACCGACCCATCCAGCGGCACGCTGCCGATGTACCAATCCTCTCCGATTCGCGAATCGAAATTAAGTCGTTTTTTGGTCGCAGAAAAAGTCAGATGCGTCGCCACATGAGCCACCCGCCGATGCTGGACAATCTCCGCGGGCAACTCGTTCACCTTCTCGGGCATCGCCGTTTTTTCCGGCTTGCGCTTCCAGATCACCGCACCGCTGCACCAGTAAACTTCCCCACTCTCCACATCGACCAGAGGAGAGGCCTCGGAAAACTGCGTCTCGGGACAATACCGAATCTCCTGCGCCCGCACATCCAGCACAGCCAGAGTTCGCCCCAACCGCGCATCGCCACTCGGCGGAAAGCTGCAGTAAAACCAATAGTAATTCCCGTCGCGAGTGAGGCTCGGGTTCGTATAGTAAAACGACTGCTGAACCGGTGCTACATGTTGATTCAGAATGTAACTCTCCACCTTCGTTTTCGGATCGACCCATCGCGAAAAGAAAGACGGATTTTGAAGTAACCGTTGAAAAGGCTGGTCCTGCATAATGACAATTCCTAACCGCGACTAATCAATATCGATGAAGTCCGCTCAGGGAGCGCGTCCCACCTTCGGCGCATTCTTATCCAGAAAAGATTTCACCACGCTTCCACGCTCCGTCATCTTTTCGGCAAGCTGCGGTTTATCGAGACTGTACTCCTCCGTATGCTCCAGACTCCAAATCGGCGATTCGCGCAGAGCGTGATAGGTCCAGTCCCAGCCCAGCTCCTCAAAAATCTCCAGGCAGTCCTTCAAATAGTCCGCTCCCTTCGGGGCCCACCGCGCCACACTGAATTCACCCATATAGATGGGGATATCGGGATTCTTTTTGGAAAACTCAATCACCGGCTGCAGCAAGCGCATCAATCGCGCCTTGTCCCAATAGCCATTACCCCACGTGTCTGTATATTCCCCCGGCCATGTCTTGTTCACCACCATGACCGGTGCCGTCAGATCCGTATACTGTGTGTCGTGCACACCTTGATGGGTGTATTTCATCGGTGCATACAGGTGGATGGAATAAATCAATTTGTCGTCCTTGAGTCGCGGAAAGGACTTGATGCCCTCCCACATTTCGCCGCCGGGACCGGACTCGACCACGATCCAGTTCTTTTTGTCCACCGTGCGGATTTCATCAATCAACGCTTGTGCCCATACCGGCCACTTCTTCGGAGCGCGTGGCCAATCACGTCGATCCAGCGGCTCATTCAATAAATCATACCACACCGCGACGTTCTTTTTGGCGGCCACAGCGGCGATCTGATGCCACCGCATTTTCATATGGTCCAGATTCACGTCATTGTCCCAGAGCCTTTCGAGATTGGCCCAACGACTGGCATTGCGGTCATACTGCTCGGCTCCCATGAAAGGCATCGTCAGCACGACAGTGATGCCGAGCTGATTGGCGATATCGAGCCCGCGATCGATATCCTCCAGATTCTTCTTCCACGCCTCATTCCAACTCAGGTTGTAATTCTTGACGAGGTGATCCATCGGAAACTGGATACGCACAATATTGGCGCCCCATTTCTCCTTGGCATCGCGCAATGTTTTTTCATCCAGCAAACGAATGGTGAGCCCCCGATATTTGACGGCCCGCACTGTCGCTGTCGTTTGCTTTGCATTTTCATCTTTGGCCACAGAAACAGGCGGGGCTCCCCAGCATTGACCAAGCGCCCAGGTAAAAAGGATCACAGATAGTGAAATGGCAATTTTCTTCATAAAATCGTTCTTCGCGTTGGGACTCTCTCAGGGATAGAGATTCGTGTTTGTGATTGCGTCCCGCTTCTCGCGGGTGCTATGACCATCGCACCAGAGAATGTTGGCCTTCTCCACATGCGGCTCCCCGATCCGGTTGATCGTCGTCAAGCTCGTATCGCCGAACCCATAGCCCCAACCGGACATCTTCTTCGTGTCAGTCATCAGCACCACTTGCGCCGGAGAATTGATGGTGCCGAAGCGGGGCCGCCGCAAGGTCCCGTTATTGCGCATCACATTATAGTTCACCACATACGGATAACCGTAATCGTTGTTCACGTACTGGCCGTTATCGATGCCCAGCGGAGCGGGACTGCGACTCTCCGGACACACCGACAATTTCTGCAGTTGTTTTCCGCTGGAAGCATAGGCACTTAACGGTGCGAGTTTGTAGTACCACACCGCTTGATCCCCTGGCAGTGATTCGTTAAAGGCGGGATAAAATTCGCCGTTATTATCCCCCGCATAACTGACCAGAACGGTATACAACTGACGCATCTGCCCGGAGCAGACCGAGGCTGAGCTCAGCTTGCGGTATTGTGTAATTGACGGCAATAAAAGCGCGATCATGATTCCGATGATCGCCACGACGACCAACAACTCGACCAGCGAAAATCCGTGCTGAACTGTTTTGGGTCTGAGGGGATACATCGAGTCTATTCCACAGCTTAAGAGATCACCGAATCGAATCGCCTAGCGACGCTTGAACACCGCGAGTAGCGAGAGAGCTCCAATCACCAGCGCCGCGCTCGCCGGCTCGGGCACGACATCCAGAGAACGAATCGATTCCAGCTCGGTCAGGCTCAACACCCCGGTCGCATCCGTGGTGGAACCGTAAATCTTCACATCATCAATCCACCCGTCAAAGGGCCGATTCGGCGTTCCATAATTATTGCCAATTCCAAGGGAAGTCGTCCCTCCCGGCAAAACCATCGTCCCGCCGTTCAGAGTCAACGTATACGCCAGCGCCACCGTCGATGACGTGCTTCCCACATAGAATTTCACATTATTCGTGGTCTTGGTGCCATCATAAGTGACCGCGAAAAAGGTCCATTCCGATACCGCGTTATAGGCCGTTCCCGAACCGTACGCGCCAACCCCATTTACTTCCAGTGACAGGTTTCCCGTGTTCGATGCGTTCACCAGAAACCCCGAGCTTCCATTTTTGTAATTCACCAACTGCGCTCCCGCCCCGATCACGGAACCATCCGTCTTGTACCAGCCTTGAATCGTGAACGATTTCAGAGCCCCGAGATCCGCACTAATGGCCGACGTGGTCTTTCCATATCCCCCGGTTCCAATATTCCCCATTCCCGTGGCAGACGAATTATCAAACGCCCGATCCCCCGGCCGTCCGGAAACCCCCAAGGCGTCCCCCGAGTGAAGATCAGTCGCCGCGCCTGAGTAATTCGCTAGAGTGAGCGCCTCCGTACTCGTTCCGCTATTCGTCACGCTCGTGCCGGTTTGATTGAAATTATAGGACACAATTTGAGCCGAAGCACTCGCGCACGCAATCAGCATCATCGAGCCACAAGATACAATTCGAATGGAGAGGTTAGTATTCATGATCATTATGTTGGTTGATAATTACGCGCTTTGTCCTTGAATGATTTCGCCGCGGATCTGAATTTCCTCCGCCGTCGTCACCTTCTCTGCAATCATCCGATTCAGAATCTCGAACGAAAGTCGTCCCATCTTTTCGTAATCCACGCTGTAGGTGGTCAGGCTGATCGCCCCCGCCTTGGCGGCTTGATACTGATTCAAGCCCACGACCTTCAGCTCGTCCGGCACGCGTCGCCCCAGTTCCTCCGCCGCCTGAACCAAGCCTCGCGCGAGAAAGTCATCCGCACCAACGACGGCCTCGACGTCCGGGTGCGCCAGCAAATAGGCCTTGGCGAGCTCGATGGGTTGACGCGTCGGGTCCTCAAAATGCGGAATCATCGAGGAATCCAGTTGCACCCACTTTTGAAAATCAGTCACGCCCCCCTCTTCCATCGCCTGCCGATATCCGAGATAATTCTCCCGGCGCGTCCACGTCGTGTTATCGAGAAAACCAATTTTGCGCTGCCCCTTGCCGATCAGGTATTGCGTCATGGTGTACCCGGCATGAAACCGGTCCGAGACCACCGCCGGGCGCTCCATCGAGGGAATATTCATCGTCACCAGCACCACCGGCAACCGGCACGCCAAAAGCGTCTGCGTGTAGTACGCCATCTCCTTCGGTCCCAGGATCACCGGCAAAAGCACCGCTCCCAACACCGAGAAATCATCCAGCCGCCCGATGATCTCCGCTTCTTTGCGAAAATCGGTACCCGTGGAAAGACTAACCACACGGCGAGCCACCACATCCGCCGCCTCCTGAAATCCCAGCAAGGTCCGCCACATGCCTTCGTGGCGCTGACTCGGGTAGACAAAGGCGCAGGCATCCAGCTCCAGCGGTGTCACCGAAGGACTGAGCTCAGTGCGAATCACGCGCGTCCCATCGCTCGTGCGTCGTTCCACCAATCCCTCTTGCACCAATCTCGCCAACGCACGCCCCACCGTACCGCGACTGCAATGATATTCAGCCGACAGCTCGTTTTCCGTGGGGATTCGATCCCCCACTTTCCAACGTCCCGAGAGAATGCCCTCGCGTAGGGGGGTGTAAACCTGCTCCAGTTTTGCGCTTACTGTGGTCGCCATATTTGATACAATCTCAAACTTCCCTCATTTAGTCAACACTTTATAATACAAATTAAAACTTTGTTCTACCAAGAATAAACAAATACCCAACAAAATTCATAACATTCTAAATAAGAATGAATTAAAAACCCCCAAGAAAACACAAACCCCCGAGAGCAAAGGTTCTTTGACTCTCAAATTAAAATTGAAATCGACCTCTCGCAACTCCTTATACTTGATGTCCAGATCCTCTTCGGCATTGAAATCCACGCCTCAATACTTAATCTCCCTATTGTCGATCTACTTTTAAATACCTCTATGTCTTTTGAACCCATTTCCCAAGCGATTCAGCAGGAAGCCACCGCTGCCACCACCGATCAAACCCGTTCCGTCCGCGTCCGCCGCGGCGTCTACAGCATGCGCGAACGTCCGGGCTTTTACATGGTCCGCACCCGCATCCCGGCGGGACTGATTTCCCCGGAGCAACTCGAAGCCATCGCCGCGCTCGCGGAAGAGGTCAACTGGCCGCTGGGCGTGCACCTCACCACCCGCCAGGGGCTGGAACTCCCCGGCGTCCCCGCCGATAAGGTGGTTCCCATCCTCGAAAAACTGCAGGCCGCTGGCATCACCACTTTCCTCACGGGCGGCAATTCGCTGCGCAGCCCGATCAGTTGTCCCTACGCCGGTGTGACCGCCGATGAAGTCTTCGACGTCACGCCCTACGCGCTCGCCGTCGATCATTACTTCCGCGAAGTGCAGACCAGCTATCAAGTCATGCCGCGAAAAATCAAGCTCGCCTTCGAAGGCTGCGCCCACACCGATCACGTCCGCACGCAAGTGACCGACATCGGACTGCGCGCCGTGCAGCGCGAGGGCCAAAACGGATTTCAAGTCCTCATCGCTGGTGGACTCGGCGCGACGCCGAAACTCGCCCGTGAGCTCGAAGCCTTCATTCCCGTGAGCGAACTCCTCCTTACCATCGAGACAATCCTCCGCGTCTTCAACGCCCACGGCAATCGCGAGAACCGTTCCCGCGCCCGGCTCAAATGGCTTCTCGAGGAAAAGGGACTCGATTGGTTCCGGGGCGAGTACGACCGCGAACGCGCCGATCTGGCGAAAAATCCTCCCGCGCTTCAGCTCCCCACTCTCACCGAAACCGCGCCCGCTCTCGACGGTTACCCTGCCGTCACCGAGGCGGAGCTCGGCGAGCACTACGCCGTCTGGAAAGAAACCAACATCCACGAACAACCCCAGCCCGGTCGCGTTTCTGTCTCCATTCGCGTGCCGAATGGCGACCTTCTCCCGCAACACCTGCGGCAGATCGCGGCCCTCACCCGCCGTTTTGCCGGCAACGTCCGCACGTCGATCGAGCAGAACTTCCTCCTGCGTCACGTCTCCGCGCAAGCCCTGCCCGCGCTCTACCTCGCGCTGAAGGAAGCCGAACTCGACGCCTGCTGCGCCGACGAACTCATCGACATCACGCGCTGCGCGGGATCGGACGTCTGCCTCTCCGCGCTGACCAACTCACGCGGCGCGGCGTTCAAAATCTCCGAAGCCATTCGCGGCGATTTCTCCCGTCATCCCGACCTGCGCCACCTCCGCATCCGCGTCTCCGGCTGCCCCAATTCGTGCAGCCATCACCACACCGCGGACATCGGACTCTTCGGTCTCTCCCGGCAAATCCACGGCAAACCCGTCCCCCACTACGCCATTGAACTCGGCGGTACGGCGAGCGGCACCGCCGTCGGATCGCGCGTCGCTGAAGTCCCCGCGCTCCGCGTCGGGCAGGCCGTCAAAAGCACCCTCATCTTCTACCGCGATCAACACACGGCGGGTGAAGATTTCGCCGCGTTCGTGGAACGCGTCGGTCCCGACGCCATCAAGGAACGGCTCGCTCCGCTGGCCAATGTTCCCCCGCCCGAGACCGCGCCCACGCTCTACCGCGACCTCGGCTCCGACAAGGACTTCCGCCTCACCGCCAAGCGCGGCGAATGCGCCGCGTGATGCGTCACATAGCATTCAAAAGTGTTTAGATGAAACGGCGCAATTCCTATTTTTTTGAAAGAAACCCCTTTCCGTCAAAAGTACCGGAATGGGGTTCGCTTGGAATTCAAGGTGAGCTTTCGCCGGAATCATCCTTTATATATGCTTTTTAGAATACAACATTAGGCAAACTCGGCCTAAAGCGATAATGACTAAGTAGACCACTGCAGCCCAAAATCCGGTCACTATAAACCAAAATACATTTTCAAAACCACTTAGAAGCCTAATAAAAGGAGCCTCTGCTAAATCAGCAATAAACATCCCCAATTGAGCCAGCCTTAAATCCATTCCAGTACGGTAGGAATCACCACCGGGAATTGGAAAGCTCCAAATAACGGATTTTATCAGTATCGCAAAGACAATTGCGTAACAGATCAGGTATAAAAGGAAATGGCGAAGTAGCGCTTTCAAAGTCATAGAACATTTCAGTCGCCGCAATCCTATTTTTCAATTTTCTTCTTATTAATCCGTTTTTAGCGACTCACTGAAATGCTCAATCCCCCATACCACGAAGTCAAGGCACGAAGCACCCACTCTTTTCGTCCCAAAAATAAAAGCGGAATTGTCCTTGCGGTATCGGGTCAGTTCCGCGTATTGTCTGCCTCTCCCCAAACGGGCTGTAGCGCAGCTTGGTAGCGCGCTTCGTTCGGGACGAAGAGGTCCAGGGTTCAAATCCCTGCAGCCCGACCACCCTTGGCACTTCCGCCGGGGTTTCTACCAACCGCCGAGAGACCGTCCGTCTCTTGACATCACTTCCTGAAACAGGTCGAATTTAGCCTATGTATTACCGCCGCTTTGGTCGCACGAATTTGCAGATCCCCGTCTTCTCCTGCGGAGGCATGCGGTATCAACACGCGTGGAAGGACGTACCGCCCGAGGATGTTCCCGCGGCGAATCAGGAAAATCTCGAAGCGTGCATCCGCCGTTCGGTGGAGCTCGGGATCAATCACATCGAGACGGCGCGCGGTTACGGCTCCTCCGAGATGCAACTCGGCAAGATTCTACCGCAGTTCCCCCGCGATGAAATCATCGTGCAGACGAAGGTCGCGCCCAACAAGGACGTGAACGTTTTCCTCGAGAATTTCGAGAAGTCGATGGCCTATCTGAAGCTCGATCATGTCGACCTCTTCTCCCTGCATGGCATCAACACGGACGAGATTCTCGATTGGGCCATCACGCCGGGGGGCTGCCTCGATGCGGCCAAAAAACTCCAACAGCAAGGTCGCGTGAAGCACATCGGCTTTTCCACGCACGGTCTCACCCGCACGATCACGAAGACGATCGAGACGGACGCGTTCGACTACGTGAATCTGCATTGGTACTACGTCAATGATTTGAATTGGTCGTGCGTCGAGGCTGCGACGAAACACGACATGGGCGTGTTCATCATCAGCCCGAACGACAAAGGCGGAAAGCTCTATGAGCCATCTCCGAAACTCGTCGACCTCTGCGAACCGCTCTCGCCGATGGCGTTCAATAATCTCTATTGCCTCTCCCGTCCGCACATCCACACGCTCAGCCTCGGCGTGGCGCGCCCCTCGGATTTCGACGAGCACGTGAACAGTCTCGAACACTACGAACGCGCAGCGGCGGCCATGCGTCCCATCCATCACCGGCTCGACGCCGCCATCATCGCCACGATTGGCGAAGACTTTTATCGCAACTGGATGGACGGCCTGCCCGAGTGGATCGACGTACCGGGCCACATCAACATTCAGGAAATCGTCCGGCTCTGGGTCTACGCGAAGGGGCTCGATCTCATCGCGTGGGGCAAGATGCGCTACAATCTCCTCGGCAATGCGGAGCATTGGTTCCCCGGCGAAAACGCACTCAAACTCTCCGAGTTCGATTTGCGTCCGTGCCTCGCGAAAAGCCCCTACGCAGATCGCATCCTCGAAGTGCTTGCGGAAGCCCACACGATGCTTTACGACAAACCGGTCGAACGTCTGAGCAAAACCGATTAAGCGGGTTCTTAGGGCCTGTTTACGATCTTAAAAAAGGACCGCGAAGAGCAGCACCGCCACCATGGCCATCGCGGCGGAGAACTTCACCGCAAAGCCCACGACCGAGCCGACCGCAAAAGCGAACGTCGCGCGTAGGGCTTGCGCCTGCGGTTGACCTCCGAATAGCTGGCCGAGGAACAGGCCAATCAGCGGGCCGAAAATCAGCCCCGGCAGGCTGAAGAATAATCCCGCAATCAATCCGATCACGCCACCGAGCAAACCCCAGCGGTTCATTCCTGCGGAAGCTGCGCCAAAAAAACCGGCGAAGAGTTCAATCAACTGCGCCACGATAAAGAGTGCCGTGAGCACCCAAAAGGCCGTCCAGGAAATCGGGTGGGCCGTAAAAAAAGCAAACTTGTGCAGTGCGGTGCCCAGATAGACCAAAGGTAAACCGGGCAGAACGGGTACGACCATTCCCAGCAGCCCCAGAAAGATCAGAACCAGACTGAGGCACCACGTAAGGGCTTCAGGCATGGGAGGGGTTACGTATCCTGAGGAATCACCGGGCTGGTGACGATCTTTTCCATGATCTCGCGCCGTTGCATGCGGATCATGTCGAGCGCCGTTTTCTCCTGCGGCTCGATCCACGATTCGTTGATGCGCTTCAGCCAGCTCTTCGTGTTGATCAGAAGGACGCAATTCATGATCGCGAGAAAACTGGTGGTCAAAACCAACGCCATTTCCCCGAATTTCAAATGTCCCGCGATGCTGATGGCGAACAGGCTCTGGAATAACAACAGTAACACGATCGCCAAATACAACATGAAAACCTGACGTTTGAAATCACGCTCGAACCGGCGCACATATTCCTCCGAACGGATGATATGGAGCCGCAGCTGATTCTCTCTTGTCTCTACATCTCGTAACGCTTCTTCAAGAGTCATAGTTTAGGCCGGTTAATTTTCAATGCCGCATCTTAGTATAGCGTGGCGGGGTCGTAAAGTTTATTTGTCTTTTCAGCAAATCCACAGTTAATACTTTAACGGTAATCACTTGCCCCGCCCGGAAGACCTCGTGATTGCGGCGGCCGCTGATCTCCTGTCGGTTCCCATCCCAGACGTAGACATCGCCCGGAATGTCGCTGATGCGTACAAGTCCCTGTACTTGGAACTCTGGCAGCTCGACGAGCAGCCCCATGCTCTTCACTTCGACGATCATTGCCTTGAATTCGGGTGCCTTCGCCGCCTTGGTTTGGAGCAGGAAGAATTGCAGTTTCTTCTGCTTCACCGACTCCTGTTCGGCTTCCGCCGCGTTCCGTTCCGTTTGGGAAATCGTAACAGCGATCTGCGCCAGACGCGAAATATCGTACCCGTAATCCTTCGGCGTTTTCGCGAAGACCCCGCGATGCACCATCAAATCCGCATAGCGCCGGATCGGCGAGGTAAAGTGCGTGTAGTTCGTCTTGGCCAGACCGAAGTGTCCGGTCGGGCGATGATCGTACCGCGCGCGCATGAGCGACTTGAGCAGATTGATTTTCACCACGCTCTCGTTCGTCGTTCCCCTCACCTTGCGCAACATCTTTTGGATCTCGCCGCGCTGGCTGAGGTTGCCGACCTGGATGCCCATAAACTTCAACTGCACGCGCAACTCCTCCAGCCGCGATTGCTCGGGCTGTTCGTGCACGCGATAGATGGAGGGACGTTGCGTGTCCTTCAAATGCTTCGCAACGACTTCGTTGGCCAGCAACATGTATTCTTCAATCAGCTGATGCGACTCGTCGTTCTCGATCTTCTCCAACTTCACCGGGCGACCCTCGCCGTCGAGCCGGACCTTCACCTCGGGAAAGTCGAGTTCCAGTGAGCCATTCGCGAAACGCTTCTTGCGTAGGATCTGCGCCATCGTGTGCAGCTTCTGGATGTACCGGCCGATGATGCTGTCCGTCGGCTTAAGGATGAGTTTGTACGCCTGCGCGTAGGTCAACCGTTGGCGGCTGTGAATCACCCCTTGCGCGAAGCGGAAATTCAAAATGCGGCCGTCGCGGCTGAGCCGGACCACCACCGTTTTCACGAGACGATCCACATTCGGCTGCAGCGAGCAAATGCCGTTACTCAATTTTTCCGGCAACATCGGAATCACGCGATCGACGAGGTAAACACTGTTCCCGCGACGCGACGCTTCGCGATCCAGCGCGGAGCCGGGAGGCGCGAAATGCGACACATCGGCGATGTGCACGAAGACTTCCAGATCACCATTGCGGTGCTCGATGTACGAGAGCGCATCGTCGAAATCCTTCGCGTCGTCCGGGTCGATCGTGAAAACGAAATGCTTGCGGAAATCCTCGCGCCGGGCGATCTCGTCCTTCGGAATGGCCGTCGGAATCGCCCGCGCCGCAGCGAGCACCTCTTCCGGAAAATCGGTCGGCAACTCGTACTTGCGCATGATCGAGATAATGTCCACACCGGGGGCGTCGGGCGGTCCGAGCACCTCGGTCACCACGCCCTCGGGATTCACATTGCGCGACGGCCAATCGGAAAGTTTCACCACCACCTTGTGTCCCAGCGGCACGGTCAACTTCGGCTTGGGAACGTAGACGTCGTGAATGATCCGCGCGTCGTCCGGCACGACGTAATAAAAGAGCTTCGTCTGCTGCAGCGTGCCGACCAGTTGCGTCCGCGCCCGGCGCAGGACCTTGATCACCTGCCCGCTGACGCGCGCTTCCTCGCCACGGCGGCGGCTCCGCTGCGCTTCGTTCAGGCGCACCAGCACGCGGTCGCCATGGAACGCGTTGGACGTATCCTCGCGCGCGATGTAGATGTCTGCGCCATCGTAATTATCCGCGATGAGAAAGCCGAAACCGCGCTCGTTCATCTGCAACTTTCCCGCGACAAGCCCCACCCGGATCGGGAGCACATAAAGCCCGTTGCGGATCGAGACCAGCTTGCCCTCGGCCACCTCTTCATCGAGCAGCTTGGTGAAATTCGCCAGCTCGCGTGGTGCCACCTTGAGCTTGCGCGCGAGGTTCTCCCGGTTCAGCGGTTGGTAATTATCATCGGAAATGGCTTGATACAGGGAATCGATCAAAGGCATGGTGATCAGGGTAAAGGATCTCCCCGGAATGAACATCTTATTCGCCGCCAGTGAAATGTCGCCCTACGCCAAAACCGGCGGACTGGGAGACGTCCTGGCCGCCCTGCCCGCCGCCTTGCGGGCGCGCGGTCATAGCGTCAGTGTGGTGCTCCCACTTTACCGCGGGGTGCGGGAAAAACTCCCCAACCTGAAACCCTCCAGCCTCTTCCTCAACCTCACCCTCAACCGCGAGCAACTCAGCGCCCGCGTGTGGGAAGGCGTCTCGGAATCCGGCGTGCATCTTTTCTTCATCGAACGCGATGAATTCTACGACCGTTCGCATCTCTACGGCACCCAGACCGGCGACTACGCCGACAACGCCGCCCGCTTCATCTTCTTCAACAAAGCTGTCGTTGAACTCGCCCGCTTCATTCAGCCCACGCCGGAAATTCTGCATCTGCACGACTGGCAGACCGGCCTTGTCCCGGCCATCGTCCGCTCCAAGCAATACGCGCTGAAGACCGTCTTCACCATCCACAACCTCGCGTTCCAGGGAAGCTTCTGGGCCTTCGATTTTGATCTGACCAATCTCCCCGGCGAATACTTCTCCCCGCCCGGCGTGGAATTCTTCGGCCGCCTGAATTTGATGAAGGCCGCGCTTCTGCTCTCCCACCAGATCACCACCGTGAGCCCCTCCTACGCGCAGGAAATCCAGACCCCCGCCTACGGCTGTTCCCTCGACGGCGTGCTGCGCCAGAATCATCACAAACTCACCGGCATCCTCAACGGCGTCGACTGCGAGTTGTGGGATCCGCAACACGATCATTTCCTCGCCGCGCCCTACTCCGCCGAGCATCTCAAGGGCAAAGCCGAGAACAAAAAAGCGCTGCTGGATACCTTCCATCTTCCCTCCGGCAACAGCCCGCTCTTCGGCATGGTGTCGCGCTTGACCACGCAAAAGGGTTTCGACCTGATCCAGCAGACCATTGAGGATTCGTTGCTCAACATCGGCGCAAAGTTCGTGCTGCTCGGTTCGGGCGATCCCTACTTCGAAGCCTACTTCACCAATCTCGCCAAGAAATATCCCAAGCAAGTCGGCGTGAAAATCGGGTTCGACGAAGGTCTCGCCCATCTCATCGAGGCGGGCAGCGATTTCTTCCTCATGCCCTCACAATTCGAACCGTGCGGCCTGAACCAACTCTACAGCCTGCGCTACGGCACACCGCCCATCGTCCACAACACCGGCGGCCTCGCCGATTCCGTGGAAGATTACAACGAGGACACCGGCACCGGAACGGGCTTCAAGTTCAGTTGGTACGAAGCGGGCGGCTTGCGCCAGGCCATCCAGCGCGCTCTCAAGGTCTATGCGCAACCCAAGGCCCTCGCCACGTTGCGTCACTCGGGCATGACCCAACCCTTCTCATGGGATGCCAGCGCCGCCGAGTACGAAAAAGTCTACACCGCCGCGCTCAAATCCTAGGCCAGCGTGACGCTGGACCCAGCTACGCTTCGCCACAAGTGAGAGTCCTGTCTGCGGGAGTGATTCTCTTTGAAATCCACTATCTTGGATCTTGGCATGATAGCAGCGACTCTCAAATCTCCACTTAAGGAGTGAACGCTTTGAGAAAAACTCACACTTTGGTGAATGGATTCTTTTGCGTCCGCGCAAAAAATCCATTCGCCAAAGAAATGAGGATTCTCAAGGGGCTCAGCCCCTTGAGCGGGGGCTTTGGGGGCAGCGCCCCCTCACTTCACGCCCTTGGCCATGGCGAGGCCTTTCATGCCCGCCTTGGCTTTATTCACGCTCTCGTTGTACTCACCCATGGGGGTTGAGTCCGCCACGAGACCGCCACCCGCCTGCAGGTACGCGCGACCGTCCTTGATCAGCACCGTGCGAATCGCGATACACGAATCCAGGTTGCCATTGAAACCGAAATAACCGACCGCACCCGCGTACGTCCCGCGGCAGGTCTTTTCCTTTTCCGCGATGATCTGCATCGCGCGCACCTTCGGCGAACCGCTCACCGTTCCCGCCGGGAACGTGGCGCGCATCACATCATACGCGTTCTGCTCGGGTTTGAGATGACCTTCCACGTTCGACACGATATGCATCACGTGCGAATACCGCTCGATGATCATCAGGTCCGTGACCTTCACCGTATTATAATCGCACACGCGGCCCACGTCATTGCGCGCGAGATCAACCAGCATCACATGCTCCGCGCGCTCCTTCGGATCGGCCAACAATTCCTCGGCCATCGCGTTATCTTCCGCCTCGTTCTCGCGGCGCGGACGCGTGCCTGCGATCGGACGAATCTCCACCTTGCCATCCACGCAACGCACGTGCACTTCGGGCGAAGCGC
This sequence comes from Verrucomicrobia bacterium Tous-C9LFEB, assembly GCA_002304345.1. GTDB lineage: Bacteria > Verrucomicrobiota > Verrucomicrobiia > Methylacidiphilales > UBA1321 > UBA1321. Next base: position 4,824 of record NEUU01000009.1, on the reverse strand, counting down.
CGACGACGGCCATGCCGTTGAACTTCAGGCAGAACATGTACGGCGACGGATTGATCAGGCGCAGCGAGCGATAGAGATCGACCGGATCGCTCTCGAACGGAACCTCGAAGCGTTGCGAAGGGACGACTTGGAAAATATCGCCCGACTTGATGTACTCCTGCATCGACTCCGTCATCGAGATATACTCGGCCTGCGTGATATTCACTGACGGCTTCAACTCCGCCACATTGGCCCGCGCGGAAAGCACCTTGTGACTGACCGACCGCTTCAAGCGCTCCGTCAATTCATCGATCTTGCGCACCGCCTCGTCGTAAGCCTTGCCCGCGTCGCCCTCGACGTACGCATTCGCCACGATCTTGATCCGGTGTTCGAGGTGATCGAAAATCAGGAGCGTGTCGCTGATCACGAAATAGGCGTCCGGAATGTGCAAATCATCCAGCTTCGCGCGCGGCACCGTCTTTTCGAAATACGTCACCGCCTCATACGACAGGTAGCCCACCGCGCCACCGGAGAAGAGCGGCAGATGTTCCGACTCCACCGGTTTGAAACGGCCCATCAGCTTTTGCAATTCGCTCAGCGGATCAGTGTCGGATTGGAACGTGCGCGTCTGTCCGTTTTCCGTGATCGTGACCTGGCCTTCGCGTGCCGTGAAGATGATCCCCGGACTCGCGCCGAGGAACGAGTAGCGCGCGAAGCGGCCCCCGCGCTCCACCGACTCGAGCAGGAAGGAGTGATCCCCCGTGTCGATCTTGAGGTAGGCGGAAACCGGAGTTTCCAAATCGGCCATAATCTCACGACTGACCGGAATGAGATTACCTTTTTTGGCCAGGGCGAAAAATTCGTCGCGATTGGGGGAAATCATAGGCGCACAGCTTGTTGGAAAGATCACCCTAGGTTTAAGCTACCCCCGCTGCCAATCAAATTTTCAAGGACGTGAAGAGGCCCGCGGCGTTCAGCCATGGCCTTCATCACGAGTTGTCGCCGCACAGACATAAGTCGGAATTAACCATGGAGGGCGCGATTTCTTTGTGTTCCACTCTCCATTTTGTATCACATCGCGAACACTTAGAGTCTAGATGAAGAGAAATTTATCTTACAAAAGATTGCTTGCTAAGGGAGATGGTATTAAAGCTGCATTTGGGATAAATTGATGTATAGGGAGTTGTACCGATTTTTATGATTATTCAGGCGGAGTGGGTCGTACCAATGAAGGGCGATCCCATCTTTAACGGGGCTGTGCGGGTCGTAGACGAACATATTGCTTATGTCGGCCCCCGCACGAAAATCGCTCCCCTCCCGAACGAAGAGGTCATCGACCTCGGCCCGTCGGTATTGTCTCCGGGTCTGATCAACGCCCACTGTCACCTCGACTACACCATTCTGCGCGGCAGCATCGCGCCGCCCGACGGTTTCGCCGACTGGATCAAGAACATCAACGCCCTCAAACGCGACTTCTCCACTGCGGACTATCTGGACTCCGTCATGAAGGGGTTCGACATGCTCATGGATGGCGGCACCACCACCGTCGGCAATATCGAAGCCTTCCCCGAGATCCTGCCGCATCTCGCGCCGCCGCCGATTCGCACCTGGTGGTTTCTGGAACTCATCGACGTGCGCAACCGGCTCTACGACGAAACCGGACTCATCGGTGCCCTCAGTTTCTTTGAGCAACACGCCAATTGGCTCGGCGGCTTCGGCCTCTCGCCTCACGCGCCCTACACTGCCTCGCCTGAACTCTACCGCCTCGCGAAGAGCTGCAGCGAACGCCTCCAGATGCCCTTCACCACGCACGTGGCCGAGTCCGTGCAGGAGCACGAGATGTTCGTCAACGCGCGCGGTGATCTCTACGACTTGATGAAAGGTCTCGGCCGCGACTGCACCGATTGCGGTCAGGGCTCCTCCGTCTCGCATTTGCTGGAGCTCGGACTCCTCACGCACAATTGCCTCGCCGTGCACGTCAATTACCTGCAGGACTACGATTTTCCCGCCCTCGCCGAAGCCGGCGTGCACATCGTTTACTGCCCCAAGTGCCACACCTATTTCGGTCACCGCAAATTTGAACTCGAACGCCTTCGCGAACATGGCGTCAACATCTGCCTCGGCACGGACAGCCTCGCCAGCAACAACTCCCTCGACATGCGCGCCGAGATGCGCGAAGCGTTATTCAAACACCCCACGCTGACCAACCGCCAGTGCCTGGAGATGGCGACACTCAACCCCGCGAAAGCGCTCAACCAGGAAGGTCGCCTCGGCGAGATCACCGAGCACGCCCTCGCCGATCTGGTCGCGTTCCCCATGGATTTCCATTCCAACCCCTACGAAGCCCTCATTCACTCTCACGCGAAACCTCTTCTGCTCATGGTCAATGGACGGAAAATCGTCTCGCCGAACGACTGAAACCACGTCAACTTAAAAACGAAGCATGGTTGACAAAGCACCAATTGGGGTGATTACGGGAGGCAAGGGTGATCTGGCCAAGGCACTGCGCCCGCAACTGGAGGCGGAAGGTTGGCACGTGTTGGCACCGGGCCGCGACGAACTCGACGTCACGGACGCCGCAAATGTATCACACTACTTCTCCCAGCTGGATCGCATCGACCTGCTGATTAACAACGCCGGAATCATCCGCGACAAATTGCTCGCGCAGATGAGCGAGGAGGATTGGACGAGCGTGGTCAATGTCTCGCTACGCGGCAGCTTTCTCTGCTCGCAGGCCGCCCTGCCGCTCATGACCCGCCAGCGCTCCGGCCACATCCTCTTCATCGCTTCCCGCTCGGCCAAATCCGGTCCGCGCGGCCAGAGCAACTACGCTGCCGCCAAAGCGGGAATGATCGCATTCAGCCAGTCACTCGCCCGCGAACATGGAGCCGACAATATTCGCTCCAATGTCATTTTTCCCGGCTATTTGCCGACGAAGATGAATCGGCATCTCCCGGCCGACGTTGTTTCGCGCCATCAAAACGAAAATGTACTGGCACGATTTAATACGGTGGATAATGTAGCCCGGTTTGTTACGGTTGTTGCAACGCTGGACCACGTTTCTGGACAAATTTTTACTTTAGACTCAAGGATTGATCGCTGGACATGAGAATGGAAATTAATTTCGAACAGGCGCTGCAATACGAGCTCGCCGCCCTGGCTGAACAAAATCTGCGCCGCACCCTGCGCTCGCTGACCTCCCCGCAGGGAGCCCAGGTCAGTGTCGGTTCTCAGAGCTATCTCAATTTTTCCTCCAACGATTATCTCGGCCTGGCCAATCACCCCAAGCTCGTCAAGGCCGCGCAAAAAGCGCTCAAGGAATATGGCAACGGCGCTGGATCGGCCCGCCTGATCTGCGGCAATCTCGATACTCACACCGCCCTCGACCAAGCCATCGCCCACTTCAAGGGCACCGAGGCCGCTCTCAGCTTCAGCACCGGTTATGCCGCCGCCGTCGGCACCATTCCCGCCATCGTCGGTCGCGGCGATACCGTCATTCTCGATAAGCTCGCCCACGCCAGCCTCATCGACGGCGCCCGGCTCAGCGAAGCCCGCCTGCGCGCCTTCCCGCACAACAATATCGCCTACCTGAAAAAAGTGCTGCGTCAGGAAAAGAACGCCTCGCGCATTCTCATTGTCACCGAATCGATCTTCTCGATGGATGGCGATTCCGGCCAGCTCGCGGACATCGTCGAGGTCAAAGAAAACTTCGGCGCGTGGCTCATGGTCGACGAAGCCCACGCCACGGGCCTCTACGGCCGCAACCGCCGCGGTCTCGTCGAGCAACTCGGACTCAGCAGCAAAGTGGAAGTCCAGATGGGCACGCTCAGCAAAGCCATGGGCAGCTCCGGGGGCTACATCGCCGGCTCCCACTCATTGATCAACATCCTCGTCAACAAAGCCCGCAGCTTCATCTACTCCACCGCCCCCTCACCTGCCGTCGCCGCCGCCAGCCTTGCCGCCGTCGAACTCGTCGGCGGTCCCGAAGGCGAAGAGCAATGCGCGAAGCTCTGGAAGAACGTCCACTACTTTGCCGAGCGGCTCCCCGCGCGGTGGAAGCTGAGCGACGTCCCGCAGAGCCCCATCTTCCCCCTCATGATCGGCGACGAAGGCGAAGCCCTCGCCCTCTCGCGCAGTCTCGAGGAAAAAGGATTTCTCGTCCCCGCCATCCGCTACCCCACCGTCGCCCGCCAACAGGCGCGCCTGCGTGTGACCCTCAGTGCCGCCCACTCCACCGAGCAGATCGATCAGCTCCTCGAGCATCTGACGCGTTGATGGAGTCGGGGAAGTCCGCGGATTTTTTAAAGAGCAGATGCGATTAGATAGACACACTCCCCCCCGGCGCTGCGCGGTGAGTCAATCCCCAGTGGAGGTACTGACTTGCGGGTAATTTCGCATTGCTCCTGAGTTATTTCCCTCCCCCCATCTGCGGCAAAAATCTCGCGCACCTAGCTCACGCAGCACACCTAAGCCTAACGCTTCGGTCCTTTTCCGGTTAGAGCCTGTTTACGATCTTATCGGGGTGGCGCTGGGGGCGGAAGGCGTGGTGAAGGCGAGACGCTAGCGACGATGGTATTTGAAAAATACCGGAGGAGCGCCGCAACGAAGCCTGCGCCCGCCCTAACGGCCCAGTCCGAAGGATTGCCAGTCTTTTGCCACTGGGCGCACGCTCCACTTTTCCGCATCCCCAGGCATCACCCACGTCACGCGACAGAGCAGACGCATTAAAATCACGATGGCTCAATGAAGATCAGTGGAGCGAAATTGACTCAGACGTATCCATTCAAAACCACCCCCTTGCCCGATCCCTCGACTTCGCTCGGGATGACGGTAGGTGGTGAGAGG
>NEUU01000008.1 GCA_002304345.1 Verrucomicrobia bacterium Tous-C9LFEB | reverse complement strand
ACGAATCGTTTCGACCGTGCACTGGGCGGCAGTAGCCAGTTCACCTATTTTCATGGGGAAATCCTCTTTGCTCTTGACCCTGTAGTTCCTTCAGGGTGTTCCTTTAAGATACTTCCATGGCATGCTACTGCAACTGCGAACAGTCACATTCAACGTAACAAGCCTGACCGTGAGTAAAGGCGGAACGGTCGTATTACTATTAATGCCTATCCATATTTGATAGATTTTGAAAAGCTTATGAAATTATTCGCTCTTTATAGCATTACAGCACTTGCTGAAATCTTCGGGTGTTACACCGTTTACCTGACTGCTCGTCTCGGTAAGCCGCTAGGGTGGCTTTTCCCCGGCGCGTTATCGCTTTGTCTGTTCGCGTGGCTGCTCACGCTCCATCCGGTTGAAGGCGCGGGGCGGGTTTATGCGGCCTACGGCGGCGTTTATATCGCTGCTTCGCTCGCTTGGCTCTGGATCGTGGAAAAGCAGGCTCCCGAGCGTTGGGATATACTCGGTGCGTTGATCTGTCTCATTGGAGCCGCCATCATCTATTTCGCTCCAAGAGGAACCTGAACGGACTTATTGCGCGTCGCGGAGATTTTACTGATGCTGAGTCCCAATAACCGGAAATACATATGAGCTGCTGCAATCACGACAACAACAATGACAATACCCACTCATGTGGGGCCAATGCGTCTTCCGGCTCAATTTCTCTCAATTCCAATTCTGCCGGGAATATCCAGACTGTGCTTCGCGTGGCCGGAATGGACTGCGCCGACGAAGTAGCGGCCTTGGAGCAGGTCTTTCGTCCGCTCAAAGGCATTCGGGAAGTGAAGATCAATCTCATGGGAGGAAAGGTTACTCTCTTCCATGATGACACCATCACGCCGGCCATCATTATTCAGGCCGTAGCCAAGACCGGAATGAAGTCTTCGCCAGAGGGAGGCACTACAGACTCCGATCTGGAAAGCATGAAGCGTTTGCGACAACTGGCGGTGGGGATTTCCGGGGTGGCCTTGAGCATTGGGTTGATTCTGGAATGGACGAAACTTTCTCCCGAATGGGTTGCTGATAGTGCGTTTGGCATCGCCATTATGGCCGGAGGCTGGTTTGTCGTGCCGAAGGCTGTGCGTGCCATATCACGATTCGCGCTCGATATGAACGTCTTGATGACTGTGGCAGTAGTCGGTGCGATGGCGATTCACCAATGGTCGGAAGGCGCGGCAGTCACTTTCTTGTTTGCACTCTCAGAATTACTGGAGGCTTTCAGCTTGGCTCGGGCGCGACGAGCCGTGCAATCGCTCATGAAGCTTGCGCCCGAAACGGCACTGCTCCAAAACGGAAATAATTTCACGGAAGTTCCAGTTGAACAAGTGCCCGTTGGCGGATTAATCGCGGTGAAGTCAGGCTCCCGTATCCCGCTGGATGGCGTGGTGGTATCGGGTGAATCCTCGGTCAACCAAGCACCAATCACCGGCGAATCCATGCCCATTGAAAAGAAATCGGGCGATACAGTCTACGCTGGAACGATCAATGGCGGCGGATCATTGGAAATCCGCATCACGAAAGTTTACACCGAAACCACCATCGCCAAGATCATCCATCTGGTCGAAGAAGCCCAAAACCAGAAAGCGCCTTCCCAGCGATTCGTTGATACCTTTGCCCGTTACTATACGCCGCTCGTCATGGTGGCCGCGCTCTTCGTCGCATTTTTTCCACCGCTGTTCTTCGACGGTTTATGGCTCATGTGGATTTATCGGGGACTGGTACTGCTTGTGATCGCCTGTCCGTGCGCCCTCGTGATTTCAACTCCAGTTTCGGTTGTCTCGGGACTTACCGCGATGGCTCGGCGCGGTGTTCTCATTAAAGGCGGAACTATTCTCGAAGCCGTGGGCAAACTGCGTGCTCTCGCTGTGGATAAAACCGGCACGATCACCGAAGGCAAGCCGAGCGTGACCAAGGTGATCATCTGCGGGGCTTCCACCGAAGCGGACATCATGCGAATTGCTGCCGCCATTGATACCCACTCGGAACATCCCTTGGCTCAAGCCGTCGTAGTGTATGCCAATGAGAAACAGATTCCGTTTCCCCGTAGCGAAAATTACCGGGCTCACACGGGACGCGGTGCCGAAGGCGTTGTGGAAGGACATACCTATTTCGTGGGTAACCACCGCTTTGCTCATGAGTTGGGTGTCTGCTCGTCAGAGATCGAACGTCAATTGGCGCAGATCGAAGAAGCAGCTCAGTCGGTCGTCATCGTCGGCCACAAACCGCACGGTGATTGCAAGGGCGAAGTGTTGGGCCTTCTCGCAGTCGGGGATACCATTCGCCCTCACGCTCAAGAGGCCATTGCCGTACTCCATCGCATCGGCGTGAAAAAAGTGGTGATGCTCAGCGGCGATAATCAACGGACCGTGAGCGCCATCGCCAAGCGAGTGGGCATTGACGAAGCGGTGGGAGATTTGTTGCCTGACCAAAAAATCGAGTGGGTCAAAAAACTCCTCACCAGCGAACACTACGTTGGCATGATTGGAGATGGAGTCAACGATGCCCCGGCTATGGCAGCGGCTACCGTTGGAATCGCCATGGGTGGGGCTGGCACCGATACCGCCATTGAAACCGCCGACATGGCCCTGATGCAGGACGATCTTGGCAAGGTGGCCGAGGCTATCCGATTAGGACGACGCACCGTCGGCATCATCAAGTTCAACATCACCTTCGCTCTGGCTCTTAAAGCCCTCTTCCTGGTCCTCGCCGTATTGGGTTACACGAGTCTCTGGTTGGCGATTCTGGCCGACACCGGAGCGACGTTGCTTGTCATCGCCAATGCTCTACGCTTGCTGCGGGATTAGAGCGAACTCAAGGCAGACCATGCCATAGCTATAATAACCCATAGCAAAGCGTCCGTTTTGAATAACGCCGATAACTCTATATGATGAAATTGAACAGATAGCCCACCAGCATAATCCCGAGCGCGACCACTCCAAAGAACGTGAAAATCAGCGGAAGCTTGAGCACCTTTCGCAAGATGATCGCCTCGGGTAACGACAAGCCAATCACGGCCATCATAAAAGCGAGCACCGTACCCAGCGCGGCTCCTTTGCCCAACAAGGCTTGAACCACCGGAATGATGCTTGCGGCATTGGCGTACATGGGAACACCCAACACAACGGCCAAGGGTACTGACCACCAAACCTCTTTGCCCATAAATGAGGCCATAAATCCTTCCGGCACATAGCCGTGAATTCCCGCGCCGACCGCAATTCCGAGCACTACATAAATCCAGACTTTGCCCACGATGTCGCGCACGGCCTCCAGTCCCAGGCGAAAGCGGTCGGGCCACGTCAGGGATTCTTCAACTGCCGATTGTCCCGTTTTAGTTTGGTACACCCACTCCTCCACGTATCGCTCCAACCGCAATCGCCCCATAATCCAGCCAGCCACCAAAGCAATGATAAGTCCCGTGGTCAGATAAATCATCGCAACCTTCCATCCGAATAGGCCCCAAAGCAGCACCAATGCCACCTCATTGATCATTGGAGCCGAGATTAAAAACGAAAACGTAACGCCGAGAGGAATTCCCGTTGTAACAAATCCAATAAAGAGCGGGACTGCCGAACACGAGCAAAACGGCGTCACGATCCCAAGTAGCGACGCCAATATATTTCCTAAAAACTCGCGCTTCCCCGATAGAATCCGCCGGGTGCGTTCGGGTGTGAAAAAAGATCGAACCACGCCCACGCCGAAGACGACCAATACGAGCAGCATGATTACCTTGGGCACTTCATAGATAAAGAATTCGATTGCGGCGCTCAAATGCTGCCCATGCTCCAGCCGCATCAAATCATAAGCCAGCCACTGACTTAACGAAGCTAACTGTCGGTAGACGAGGAACCAGACGGCCAACGCAGTTGCACCCGCCAGCCCATAGCGAACGAATGGATGAGTTTGAGTTTTTGATGCCATAAAATTATTTCGTTCCTATTTCGCGGTATAGATCAGGTACAAACCAGCGAGGATTACCGACACCCCGCAGACAACTCGGAAGTAAACTGTGGTCTTGGATTGGGCATCCCACTTCAAATAACGCTCGACCCAACCCATGGATGTTCCGGCCAGCACGATCACTCCACAGTGCCCAACGCCATAGGTAAGCAAAAGCGAGGCGGCATACAGTGGTTGGCTTGCTCCTAGTTTGAACGTCACGCCAAGCATCGGTGCCATGTAAGCAAATGTGCAGGGGCCAACGGCGATTCCAAAGATCAGCCCAAGGATGAAAGCGGCCACTAATCCTTTTCGTTGCATGCCCATTTCTCCCGGCGAAAACCATGGAATGGAGATCACCCCGAAAAGATGCAATCCCACGGTAAAAAAGACAACTGCCACCAGATAATTGCCCATGGCTCCCACGTCGCCCATCATTCGCCCCGCCATCGCGGTAATCACTCCCAAGAGGGCAATCGTGAGCAGTATCCCAAAGGCAAACAGCGAGGAAATGACAAACGCCCGAGCGGTCGAAATGCGTCCCTGTCCACTCATAAACCCCACGATCAATGGGATACTCGAAAGGTGACAGGGGCTGAGCAAAATGCTCAGTATGCCCCAAAGTACCGCTCCCATAACCGCAAGCCAAACGGAACCTTCGATGGCATGCGTCAACGTGGTGAAAAGCGTTTCCATTTTAAGGTTTTTGGCTTGGGTTAACGCCGAGGTCGACGCCCATCTCTTTCCACTTTTTCAGAATGTCCCCTTTCGCATAAAAACCCTCATGCCTGAAGAGTTCCTTGCCCTTGGCGTCGTAAAAAATCTGCGTGGGAATGATCTGAATGCCATACTGTTTTCCCGCATCAGGATTAATCCACACATCAATGAACTCCACGTTCATCCTTCCGGCATATTCGGTTTTGAGAGACTCCAGAATAGGAGCCATCATTTTACAGGGGATGCATTTGCCTGCGCCCAAGTCAACCAGACGCGGCAAACCCTCTGTCCGCTGTGGTGCCATGGCTATCGGTGTAGCCGTTGGTAACTGCACACTACAGCAACTTGAGGCCGTTGTATTTCGACTTCCCGAACTAGCCTTTAACGCCACCACGATGGCAATGGCAATGAGCACCACCGCTACGATACCTATTCGATGAGAAAGCTTCATGTGATTTAAGCCAGTAACTTCTTTATTTCTTCCATAGACGGCACCTTGCCACTGACTTTTAACACACCATCGACGACCAGAGCTGGAGTCGACATCACGCCAAAGCTCATGATCTTGGGAAGGTCCGTCACTCTTTCTACTTCGTAGGCTAAGCCCAGTTCCTTTGCGGCATTCTCCGCCGTCTGTTGCAATTTGTGGCATCTCGAACAACCCATTCCGAGTATTTGTATTTTCTTCATAATTTCTCTTATTAGCTAAATAACTAAATATAAGTTCAAAAATGTTACCGCTTAAAGGATGATTCTACTCCAACCATGCAACCGAGAAATTTCATCACGCATGGCGTGGTTAACTTATAAAAAACCTGAGTACCCCGCTTATCATCCACAATGATCCCCGCATTCTTGAGTAACGACAAATGGCGAGAAACCGTAGGCATCTCCGCTCCAATCATTTCAGTTAGCTCGCAAACGCACCGCTCGCCCTTGCTCAACTCCTCGACAATGAAGAGTCGACTTGGGTGCGCCAACGCTTTGAGCACCAGTGCCTGTGACTTGAATTTGGCTTTGTCGGCGTTTGTCATCTCGTTACTTAGCAATATCGCTAAATAGAAGGCTTTGTCAAGTACGCTGGAATCCTATTCCTTCCTCGAATGAGGTATGAGCGTCTTGGTTGCCTCCATTTGTGGGCGATGAATTCAGTTGTGCGATTGGAACCCTTTTCTGTTTCGAGACTTTGCATGTTGTGAAAAACGGATCTCTCGTACCGCCTTGCCCTTCCTCCGCGAAGACTGTAAATCTTTCTTGCCGGTAACCGTATCCGATGTGGAAGTCTTGGGTGAACCGCCGCGTTTTATGCCGTATGTTGTCCTTCTTCTTTGAGTGGATCATTAGGCGATGCAGCATAATCCGGCGTTCGGCATAGTCCATCGTGGCATAGAAGAGTGACTTCCGAACAATTGAAAACATTGCCAGCGGCAGGAATTCGATTCTTGACCGTCTTTGCTACAAAAAGCTGCTACAATTAAGAGTAATTTATTCGCGTGTGAAGCGGACGCTCTACCACTAAGCTAACCGCGCAGGTAGAAACAGGAGGGCTACGTTATCGAATCTGCCCCCGCTTCGGCAATACCTTTTTCAAGGGAGTCCGAAATGATCTTCGGGGGCAGAGCCGGATGGCTAACTACGCCGTTTTGTGGTTCTCGACGTAGTACTTGTAATTGTTGATCAGGCCGTTGGTGGAGGAGTCGTGGCTGGTGACCGTGCCGGGCGTGGTGAGCTCGGGCAGGATGACCTTGGCGAGCTGCTTGCCGAGTTCGACGCCCCATTGATCAAAGGAGTTGATGTTCCAGAGGATGCCTTGGACGAAGATCTTGTGCTCGTACAGGGCGATCAGCGCACCGAGCGTGCGCGGGGTCAGCTTGTTGAACATGATCGAGTTGGTGGGCTTGTTGCCCTCGAACATCTTGTGCGGGATGAGCGCCTCGAGCGCAGCACCCTTGAGGCCAGACTTGGTCAATTCGGCGACCACTTCGTCGCGGGTCTTGCCCTTCATGAGCGCTTCCGTCTGCGCGAAGAAGTTCGAGAGCAGGATCGGGTGATGTTCGCCGAGGGGGTTCTGGCTTTCGATGGGCGCGAGGAAATCGCACGGGATGAGTTTCGTTCCCTGGTGGATGAGCTGGTAGAAGGCATGCTGGCCGTTCGTGCCGGGTTCGCCCCAGATGACCGGGCCGGTGCTGTAATCCACGCGATGGCCCTGACGGTCGATGCTCTTGCCGTTGCTTTCCATGTCGCCCTGCTGGAAGTAGGCGGCGAAGCGGTGCATGTACTGATCGTACGGCAGGATGGCCTGACTGGCCGCGCCGTGGAAATTGTTGTACCAGATGCCGAGCAGCGCGAGCGTGACGGGCAGATTGCGTTCGAAATCGGCGGTGCGGAAATGCTCGTCCATTTCGTGCGCCCCGGCGAGGAGCGCTTCAAAATTGTCATAGCCAATCGAGAGCGCGATGGAGAGCCCGATGGCCGACCAGAGCGAGTAACGGCCGCCGACCCAGTCCCAGAAGCCGAACATGTTTTCCGTGTTGATGCCGAAGTTCGAGACTTCCTTCGCGTTGGTCGAGAGCGCGACGAAATGCTTGGCCACGGACGTGGGATTGCCACCGGCGGCTTTGAGCAGCCATTCCTTCGCGGAGAGCGCGTTGGTGAGGGTCTCCTGCGTGGTGAAGGTCTTTGACGCGACGATGAAGAGGGTGCTCTCGGGCGAGACCGACTTGAGCGTCTCCGCGATGTGCGTGCCGTCGACGTTCGAGACGAAGTGAACGCGGAGGTTCGGGCTGCTGTAGGGCTTGAGCGCCTCGGTGACCATCACAGGACCGAGGTCGGAACCGCCGATGCCGATATTCACGACGTCGGTGATGCGCTGGCCGCTGAAGCCTTTCCATTCGCCGCTACGGACGTGCTCGCAGAATTTCTTCATGTGCGCGAGAACGGCGTTCACGTCGGGCATGACGTCCTTGCCCTCGACGAGGATCGGGCGGTTGGAACGATTGCGCAGCGCGATGTGCAGCACGGCGCGGTCTTCGGTGACGTTGATTTTCTCACCGGTGAACATCTTGTTGATCCAGCTCTTCAGATCGGCCTGCACGGCGAGGTTGCGCAGCAGGGGCATTGTCTCGTTGGTGATGCGGTTCTTGGAGTAATCGAGCAGGATGTCGCCGAGGCGCAGGGAGAAGCGGATGAAGCGGTTCGGATCTTGCGCGAAAAGGTCGCGCATCTGGAGATTGTGAGTCTTGTCGTAGTGGTCCTGAAGGGCTTTCCAGGCCGGGGAAGTGGTGAGGGTACTCATATAAAGTGGTCTCGTTTTAAAGGGTTGTGAGGGGGACAGATTCGGACTTTTGCGGCGGAATGACAAGACGGGAGTTTCGGCGGGGGGGCAGCCTGTAAAGACGAGTCACATCCCACGTCGGGAGAGGGGCGGGGGGCGCTGGAAGAAAAACGCGGTGCGAGCTCCCAACCGCTCCGAACGTCACCACTTTCCCGTTCGGCCCGATCCTTCGGCGAGCGAGCGGGGGCGGAACGCAGTTCAGGCATGAGGCTATCCTACCGGAAAATGCGCGATTCCGTTAGGCTTAGGTGAGCTATATGAGCTACGTGTGCGAGATTTTTGCGGGAGGGGAGAGGCTGATCTCGAATGGCGTCCGGTTAGGATGATTGGATGAGGCGATGGACGATTTGGAGTGCGGTGGCTTGCCACCGCTTTGCCTTTTGCTTTTCGATTCACAATCTCAACGGCGGCAAGCCGCCTTACGGCAAAGCGGGAGCAAGCTCCCGCACTCCAAATTATCTCCCTTGGAGGCGTACTCCTTTCCCCCCTTTATCCCGCCCTTATCCTTCCGCCGGGCGGCTTGCCATCATCCTGAAAATCGCCTAAGTTACCCGCATGACACTGACTCTCGATCAAATCGTCGAAGAGACGGCCCAGCTTCCCGCCGATGTCGCGGCTGAACTGATCGAACGCATCCTGATTCGGCGTCATGGCGGCATCGAACCGAGTGTCGAATCGGCTTGGAAGATCGAGACCCGCCGCCGCATTGAGGAGATCGTCAACGGCCAAGTGGAAGGCGTCCCCTTGGAAGAAGCGCTCGCCCGCGCTGCTCGCTCCATCCGTTCGTGAAAGCGGTTTTCCATCCCGCGGCCGATTCCGAGCTCACCGCAGCGGTGGCTTACTATGCGGCCATTGACTCGCAACTTGGCCAGCGCTTTCTCCTCGAAATGGAGCAATTGATCCGCGAAGTCTGTGCCCATCCCCAAACCTTCCGGCAGGTTGACCCGCCCGCCCGTAGGCACTTTAGCCTCTCATTTCCGTACGGAATCATCTATCTGGAAGACGCGGATCGCCTCTGGATTGTGGCGGTCATGCACCTCAAACGCGAGCCCGGTTATTGGAAAGTGCGCCTCGAATAAAGAGGAAAAGATACCAGCCTCCCTATTTCTCAACCTTCAACCTCTCTCCAAAACGTAATTTAATCATTATGAAGTCAGAAATGGAAATTGAACTGGAGATACGCCGTATGATCGAGAAAGATCCGGATGCAGGAAAACTGATCGAGTACATGGATTCCCTTCAGGACCAGGGCCTTTCGGGTGTAACAGCCTACTTAATCGTCGATTCCATATGGGGGGAATACACGAGATATACCGCCAATAATGCTGAGGAAGCCAAAAGAATTGAAATTAGAAGATGTGGTGCTTTGCAAGATGTGGCGGAACATATCTGGTATGATCCTCGAAATGATTTTCAAGAAAACTGGCCTTATAAGGGTAACGATTACACGTATTATTGGAGGGAAAAGAAAGAGTAGGGCCAGTATGTTTATGTGGAAAAAGTGACAGTCCCGAATGGCGCTAAGTTAAGGGCGTTTTAGGATGATTATATGAGGTGATGGACGATTCGGAGTGCCGCCGCTTTGCCTTTTGCTTTTCGATTCACGAACTCGACGGCGGCTTGCCGCCGTACTGCAAAGCGGGAGCGAACTCCCGCACTCCAAATTCTCCTATTAGCACCTTTGCTGTGACCCCTCCGGGGTCAGGGTTGTCGGGCGTAGCTACCGGGGGTGTCGCTGCGCTCAACCCCCGGCTATTGGCTGCAAACCCTCCGGGTTTGAAAGGCAAGGGGGAGGCTCTCGTTGGGCAGCGGTTCGATCGAACCTTCGGGGGGGGGGGGAATGTGAAATGAAGGGTAAGCCGATCCGGCCCCAGCGGGGCCGGCTACAACGGAGATCCGGGGAGGAGTTTGACGCTGGCTAAGGTATTGACCAAACGGGTCGATAACGGTAGTGTACCCCTCAGTCATGGCAACGCACTTTCATCTGGCGCTTCGACTTAGTCTGCTTCCCGGCCTGCTGGCCTAGGGAACGGGGCGCTTGGCTGTTGCCTTTTTCTTCCCTTCGCCGGATTCGGGGCCTGTGATGAGTCGTTGCGACTCAGGGAAGCGTCTCTTTTCAAAAAAACGGCCAGAGAACCGATCAACCATTTCAAGTTAAAGTCATTTTAGAAAGAAGTCCGTATGCAGAAACATCCGATTACGAAGTACAAAGCCGCGCCGGTCATTCATTTGCCCGACCGTCAGTGGCCGAACCGCACCGTCACGCAAGCGCCGATCTGGTGCAGCGTCGACCTCCGCGATGGCAATCAGGCGTTGCCGATCCCGATGAGTGTGGAGGAGAAGCTGGAGATGTTCGATCTGATGGTGAAGGTGGGCTTCAAGGAGATCGAGGTGGGCTTCCCGTCCGCGTCGCAGATCGAGTACGATTTCATGCGCCGGTTGATCGACGAGAAGCGTATTCCGGATGATGTTTATATTCAGACGCTGGTGCAATCCCGCCCCGATTTGATCGAGCGGACGTTCGAGTCCTTGAAGGGCGCGAAGCAGGCGATCGTGCATCTCTATAATTCCACGAACCCGACGCAGCGGCGGGTGGTGTTCGGCTTGGACAAGCAGGGGGTGGTCGATCTGGCGGTGAAGGGGACGACGTTGATCAAGAAGCTGGCGGCGGAAGCGCGCGCGAACGGGACGAAGATCCGGTTCGAGTATTCGCCGGAGAGTTTCAGCCTGACGGAAATCGAGTTCTCCCGCGAGATTTGCGACGCGGTGTGCGATGTCTGGCAGCCGACGAAGGAGGACAAGATTATCTTGAACCTGCCTGCGACGGTGGAAATCGCCACGCCGAACGTGCATGCGGATCACATCGAATGGATGTGCCGGAATTTGAAGCATCGCGATGCGGCGATCATCAGCCTGCACACGCACAACGATCGCGGCACGGGTGTCGCGGCGACGGAGTTGGGCATGCTGGCGGGGGCGGACCGGGTCGAGGGAACTCTCTTCGGCAACGGCGAGCGCACAGGCAATGTGGATATCGTGAGTGTGGGGTTGAATCTCTATACGCAGGGCGTCGACCCGAAGCTGGATTTCTCCAATATCGAGGAAGTGCGTGAGATTTATGAGCGGTGCACGCGCATGGAGGTGCCGGTGCGTTGTCCGTACGCGGGCGATCTGGTTTTCACGGCCTTCTCCGGTTCGCATCAGGATGCGATCAACAAGGGGATGAAGGAGCAGCAATCCAAGCCGGAAGACGCGTTGTGGGATATTCCGTACCTGCCCATCGATCCGCGCGACATCGGCCGCAGCTACAAGGCGATCATCCGCATCAACGCGCAGTCCGGCAAGGGCGGCGTGGCGTACATTCTGGAGAACGAATTTGGTTACCAGATGCCGAAGTTGATGCACAAGGAAGTGGGCAAATACATTAATCAGATCGCGGATGAACGCGGCGACGAATTGCCGCCGGTGTTGATCCACGAGGCGTTCCTGAAGGAATTCGTGGATCGCGACGAGCCGATCACCTTGCGTGGCGTGAAGCCGGTGAAGCTGAACGGTACGACGACGATTCAAGCGAGCGTCATCGTGGGCGGCAAGCTGCACACGGTCGAAGGCAAGGGTAACGGCCCGATCGATGCGTTTGTGCATGCGTTGAAGCAAACCGGTGTCGAGCCGTTCGAGATTTTGTCCTACTCCGAGCATTCGCTGGGACGTGGCGCGGAAGCGAAGGCGGTGGCCTACATCGAGGTGAAAACCGCGAAGGTGCATTCGTGCTTCGGGGCGGCGATCGATACAAATATCGAGAAGGCGTCGTATCTGGCCGTGCTCAGCGCGGTGAACCGGGCGATGGGCAAGCGGTAACGGGAGGCATGGTCGCATCGGCCCGGGAGTAATGTGTAGTCTCGCGATAGCGAGAGCTGCCGTGAAGTGAGTACGCCTATCGCAGTCTGTTCTACTCTGCGGCAGCCCGCGATTTGGGGCTGGAGTTTTTCCAGCCGCGCCGGGACATTTTGAGTTCCAGTGTGCGGTCAATGGCCCAGAGGGCGCTGCCGGCGGCTTCGGTTTGGTCGCCGAGTACCGATTCGCTGACGATGGGGATGCTATCCGATACCGGCTGGCGGTGCGCGGTTTGAATCTCCTGCAGCGTGCGTCGAATTTCGTCGATAATCAGCGCGCGAATCTCAGGAATCCAACCCGTGCAGATGACCCGCTGAAACGGGAGGAGCAGGCACACATTGCGGATGACGACGGCGAGATCGTGGGCGCCTCCCTGAACGAGTTTCTGCACCGTGCTGTCGCCGTCCTTCCAGCGTTGATAAAGCTGGGTGATTTCGCGGCGTTCGCCTTCGGGCGAATCGTAGGGCCGCTCTCCGTAGTGATAGTGATGCAGGCGGTCGATCCACGAAAACACATCGGCTGTGCCCGCGAGAGCTCCGGGAAGAAAGCCCGCGGCTTTTTCCTGTGAGAACGGCACCTGGATGCGGCCCAGCCAGCGGGACCAGAGCGGCGTGCCACGGCAGAGATGACCATCAATCATGAGGCTGAAACCCAATCGATCTCCGACATGCAATAGCGTGGGATTGGGCGGGAGGCTGGGATTGCACCAGCGCTCGGCCATGAGCCACGCTTCGGTGTCGTGGATGAGCGTGACCGGAGTCCCGAGTTTTTTGGCGAGCTGCCGCCGGAACTGATCGGCCTGGCCCGGCGAGGAAAAGTCGTTGGTCTTGAGAATGTGCTCGGTATCGAATTCGAAATCGCCGCTAAAACTCAGTCCGGCAGCGAAGAGGGTGCGGCGGGGGAGCGCTTTGACCATGCGCAGGGCGAGGGAGTAGATCGGAGCGAAATCGGTAATGCCACCGGCGAAGGAAAAGGGGAGTCGCTGAAAATCGATGACCTGACTTTGCAGATTCACGATGGCCAGCTCCACTTCGAGGTGCTTGACCGTGATGCCGAGCGAAAAGCAGCGATCGGTGGAGAGTTTCACGGACTTCGAGGGGCGTCCGGGGCCGGACTGGGCTTTCTGCCCGAGCGTGACCATGCCGGCGCGACTGAGTGCGGAGAGCGGCTTGGAGGTTCCCATCGGGGAGAGGCCCAGACGGCGGGAGAGTTGGTCACGGGTCATGCTGCCGTGCTTGCGCAAAAGCTGGATGATCAGACTCTGGGTATCATTCATGACAAATACGGCATCGTCTTCGTCCTCACGGGCGGGGGCGGGAGGTGTGAGTTCGCGCGGCGCGGGTTGAGGAGAAATCGGCTTGGCGAAAATCGTATCGCAAGGAGATGGGGTGGCAACTTCCATTTAGAGAAGGGGGGACAAAATCCCGGTTGAGGTCAGTATGACACAAACTATTAAATTAACAACATTGTATTTAATAGTGAGGGAAGGTGTCGGGTGAAATTTGGAAGTTTCGAGGGATTTACTACGTAAATGGAATTGCATTTTTTAAACCGAAGCGACAAAAAGGGCTTGCCTTAATTTAAAAACAATGTATCTATAATAATCATCGCCGCAAATCGATCGAACCTTAAAAACCCTCCACCTCGATAACTCCATGAATTCATCCAAACCCTTCGCATTGACGCTTCTCCTTGGCCTTTTGCTGTTGCCGCTGAGCGCGCAGGCCACCACGCTCATCTCCGATGGTTTCAATCGTACGGGTTATCTGCATGGATCGACTCCGGATACCACAGTGGGTGGGGCTAAATGGCAGGCGTTCAATAATGGCACGGCGAGCACGTGGTCGACTTCGGGTACGGTGCTGACGGCAGGGTTGGATTTGCAGCAGACGGCGCTGATCGATCTGGGGGCGAATTATTTCCTGACGAATCCAGGCGTGTATACGCTGTCGTCCACCATCACGATGGCGGCCGGGACGAGCTCGAAGTGGGTCAGCTTGGGATTCATTCAGTCAGGCGCGCTCGCGAGCGGTCTCGGCGGCGCGATGAACGGCTCGGACGCGGGTTGGCCCTGGGTTTTGCTGCGCGATAATGGTGGTGCGGCGGTATTCGGGGGATCGGCTGCGGCCAATTCTTTAGCCTCGCTCGCGGCGGGAACCCTCGCGACGGATACGGCGCAGACGGTGTCGCTGGTGTTGAACACGGCCCTGGCGAATTGGACGCTCGATGTTTATGTGGGGGCGACGCAGTTGGATCTGAACGGTGCCACGGCGGGGAGTACCTACACCTTCACGACGAATCCGGATATTCAATATGTGGGCTTATCGGTTTCGGGTGGCGGCGCGGGTCTGGAATCGATTGAGAATTTCAGCCTGTCCACAGTACCGGAGCCGTCGGCGATGGCGTTGATGGTGGCCAGTGTGGGAGTGTTTGGATTGATCCGCGCTCGTCAGGTTCGCAAGTAATTTCGGAGTTCAGTGTATTTATTCTAACTCGCTCACAGATCACTGCGGATAGGCTCGTTCGTCACGCCTTGTCAGGCCGGAAAATTACTGCGCGATTTAATCTCATCTTGAAAGCAAATTAGAATTACCGGATTGGACTCACCATATGGATTATCGTCGACAGGCCGGTTGGTTGCTCGCGGTGGTGGTGCTTTCGCTCATGTGTTGTCACGCGGAGGAAGCCGCCAAAGCGCCGAGTACGCTGAATGTCCGGGTGGATGAGAAGAGTGTGCTGCGATCGTTCTCGCCCCGTTTTTTTGGGCTGAATTTTGAGTGGGGCTACTCGCAGGACCGGGTTCAGGTCGACCCGTCGAATCATCTGGAAGATTCCCAATTGGCCGAGCTTTGTCAGGGATTGCCGCTGCCGCTGAATCGCATGGCGGGGACGATCTCGCAGGAGTTTCACTGGAAGCAGGCGATTGGTCCGGTGGAGGATCGGCCCTTGCAGCAGTTGAACCCGTGGGAGAGTCCGCGACAGGTGCGGATCGGACCGGTGGAATGGATTCGCTGGGTGCAGAAGATCGATCCGCGCGCGGAGTTTGTCTGGACTTTGAATATCCTCAAGGAAACGCCGCAAGACGCGGCGGATCTCGTGCAATTTTTAACCGGTGATGCGAAGGCGAAAGTGGAGCCGGGGAAGACGAACTGGGCGCAAAAGCGGGTGGAGCTCGGTTTGCCCAACCCGGTGCCGGTGGCTTGTTGGGAGCTGGGCAATGAGATGAGCCTGAAACCGAATGCGCACAAAAAATACGTTTGGACGGCGGAGCAATATATCGAGGCGGTGAAGCCTTTCATTGCGGCGATCCGGGCGGTAAATCCCAAGGCGAAGCTGGCCATTGAGGGATCGTGTTACTGGGATGAGTGGGACGGCAAGGTGCTGCGGGCTCTTGGGTCGCAGGTGGATTATATTGCGCCGCATTACTACTACAAAAGCGCGGCTCGCGGAAAGGACGATCCGAGCCTGAAGCCGGGGTCCTTTCAAGGATTGGAAGGAGCCTTTGTCGATTCGTGGTTGAAGGCGATGGTGAAGCAGGTGCGGGAGGTGGAAACCAACGGGCACAAGGTCAGCCTTCTGATCACTGAACATGCGATGTGGCCGCCGGCGTTGAAGGATCAGGAATGGAAATCGACATGGTATCTGAGCCATTCGCTTGATGGGGTTCTCTCCACGGCCAGCTTTCTGGTCCGTTGTCTGGCGGTGCCCGAGGTGGCGGGGACGAACTATCATAATTTCTCTTCAGGCCCGTGGGGATTGGTTTATCGGAGTGGTCAGACGAATGAACTCTACAAGACTGGCATGCTGGAGCTGTTTCGCCTTTTGGGCGGAATCGAGCCGGGTGAGGTGGTTACGGTGGAGACCTCGGTGGGCGAAGGGGCGGCGAGCGCGACGGATCGTCCCGTGGCCATGAGTGCCATTCGTCATGCCAAGGGGATGACATTAATTCTGGTCAATCCCGGTGCGGCGCGCACGCTGAATCTGACTTTTGCGGGATCGCATGTGTTTCAAGGAGCGTCGGGGATCTGGGGGAATGACTTGGATGCTCACAATACCAAAGATGCCGTAGTGCTGAAGATCGAGCCGTTGGCCTGTGGTGTCAAAGGCAAGCCCTTGGAGAAAATGACGCTCCCAGCGCAATCTTTGGTGGTGGCGCGGTTCGAATAAACCGATAATAAATCATGAATGCGAGAGCCCACCCCCGGAATCGCGGAGCCTTCACGCTCATTGAGCTGTTGACGGTCGTGGCGATTATCGCGGTGCTGGCAGCCTTGGCGTTACCTGTTTTCAAAAAAGCCATGGCTTCGGCCCGGCGTTCGACATGCATGAGCAACGAGCGCCAGATTGGAAGCGGCCTTTTTTTGTATGCGGCCGATCACAATAATCAGTTGCCGGCGGTGGATCGGAATTACCCGAGTGCCACTGATACCGGCCTATGGAATTACGCCATCTGGACCTATTGCGGCTACTCCGCCAGCAGCTACGTATTTAACGCCAACGACCCCTGTGTGCGCAAGGGGAGTAATGTCAGCCGTCAGAAGAATATCTTTCGGTGCCCGGAAATCTGGGGAACTCCGAGTTGCCCGCCGGGGGTGCAGATCAATCCGAACCGGATGTCCTATGGTTTGAATTCCGGCGTAGGGAATCCCCTCTGGGCGGATGTGTGGGCGAAGCCGGTATCGCTCGGCAATGTGACCAGTCCCGCCACCACGGCCATGGTGGTGGAGGCGAGTTTTGTGTTGGGAACACGTTCCGGTTTCGCACTGTACTTCGGATTGATCCCGCATGACGAGGGACTCAATGTTTTATTCTATGATGGGCATTCTCAATATATGAAATATGCCGAGATCCCGGCGCTGGCCACCGATCCTTTTTGGAGCGGGCAATAACCGCTATCTCCGTCGCAGACGAAAATGGCGCGGGGATTGGCCGAGCTTCTTTTTCACCCACGCCGAAAAATGGGGCAGCGAGCTGAAGCCCAGATCGTAGGCGATGGATTTGATGCTGCGCTCGGAAGAGAGCAGAGTGAGTCGTGCAGCGCTGAGTCGTTTTTCTTCCCAATATTCCGTGGGCGTCTTGCCGAGATTACGAACGAAAAGTTTGTTGAGTTGGCTCAAGCTCAGACCGACGAGGATGGCGAGTTCGCGTTCCCGCAGGGGATGATTCAGCGTGCGCTTTTCCAGAATGTGAACGGCCTCGCGAACGCGGTCATCCAGCTTGGCGATGGTGTGCGGTGTCAGTCCCTGACTTTCCATCGCGGCGGTGTAGGCTTGCATCCAGTCGTAGAGCATGCGTTGCATTTCAAAGAAACGACGCGGTGAACCCGACATGCGCTGGAGTTCCACCGTCACGCCGGGATATTCCCGGCCCACGTGCTGTTCCAGCATTTCGCTGATGCGGGTGAACTCCGGTAGCTTGGCGGCGGAGATGGCGTACGACTTGGAGCGATCGAAGAGGGGTTCGCCCGTGGGCCATTCGGCCACAAAGCGGATGGAGAGAATCTGCGCGTCGGGGCTGAATTCCTGATAGCCCTTTTTGTCGCGCGGAAAAACCCAGTAGCCCTCGCGGTAACACTCGCGGGTGTTGCCGAGGGTGAGCGTGACGGTGCCTTTGCGGATGAGCCACGCGGCTTGCGGGTGGGAGAGATATTCGTTCTGCTGATACTTCTTGCCGAGGGGGCCGTCATAAATCCAGGCCAACTGCGTGCGGAAATCGTACCAGTTACCAAGCGGTTCGGCGGTGGGGGGGAGTCGTTTGGCCATGAGCGGATCGTGTAACTCTCAAATGCTGCAGGAACAACGGGGTGTGTAGGAATTAAAGCGTAACAAGGCCCATCATTGCGAGGCAAAAAACAAGTCATGAGCAATATCCATAACTAAACGATGAAATCAGAACAGTCTCTCGCATGGCTGTGAAAAGGAAGTTGGCTTATATAATAACCGTGCCGTGATCACTTCTCCGGCGCGCCATGATTATGACTTTACCGGAACCGACACCCTGCAACGTACTGAATAAAACCCGAGCCGCGGGCGACTCTATCCAACTGCCCGTCGAAGAGGCGGGCGGCTATGAGGTGCTTGTGGTCGGAGCGGGTTTATCGGGCGTGTGCGCTGCGGTGGCGGCGGCGCGTTTGGGAGCAAAGACGTTGCTGGTGGAGTCGCTTCCCTACATCGGTGGCAACGCCACGATTGGATTGCCGCTGAGTTCCTTTCGCGCGGCGCGGGATGAGAAGCTGATCGTGGGCGGCATTCCGCTAGAGATCGTGAACGGCTTGCGCCGACGGGGCGGATGCGAGATTGATCCGACGCAGAACGATTGGTTGCCGATTGACTGCGAGTTACTGCAACTGGAGCTGACCCGACTGCTGGATGGCGCCGGGGTGGAGCTGTTGACCTATTCCCCGCTTCTCGCGGTCGAGCGGGAAGGACGCGAGTTGCGCTCCGCCGTTTTTCACAACAAGGAAACGTCGCTGCGGGTACATGCCCGCGTGATGATCGATTGTTCCGGCGACGCACAGGTGGCGGCGCTGGCGGGATTGCCTACGCCAATGGGACGACATCGCGATCAGAAGACGCAGCCGATGACGCTTACCTTTACGCTCGGTGGCGTGGAGAGCGAGCGCATGCCCGCGTGGCATGAGATTGTGAAACGGTGGGAAGAGTTGCGGTTGCAGCGGGGCTGGCGCAATCCGCGTTCCGCGATCACCTATCCCTTCGCGCTGCCCGGCAAGCCGGGACACTACGCTTTCAACGTCACGCGCATCATCGTCGACAAGGGGACGGACAACCGACTGCTTTCCCAAGCGGAGAAGGAAGGACGTTATCAGGTGGAGGAATTCGTCGAAGAATTTCTGCGACCTCACATTGCCGGATTTGAACAGTGTTATCTCTCTCAAATCGGCCACCGCATCGGCGTGCGCGAAACGCGGCGCATTGCCGGTTATTATGAATTGCAGCGACAGGACCTGCTGGCGTTGACCCGGTTCGAGGACGCCATCGCCTGCAATAGTTATCCGGTCGACATCCATAGCCCCGACGGCGGCACATCTCTGTGTGAAGAGGGTTCCTTGCCCAAGGGCGGTTACTACACGATTCCCTACCGCGCACTCGTCGCGCGCGATGCGGACAATCTTCTCGCCGCGGGTCGCTGCGTCTCGGCCTCGCATGAGGCGCTTTCGGCGGTGCGCGTATTGAGCGCGGCCATGGCGACGGGAGAAGCGGCCGGTACTGCAGCAGCGCTCTGCATCGAGAGTGGCTTGAATCCAATGGAACTGGGCGCGGAGCGTCTGCGTGCCGCTTTGCGCCGACAGGGTGCCATCGTGGAATGAATTTTGGCTCCAAATCTGTCGAGCATTATTAATAACTTATTGAATAATTTTGATAACCGTCCTCCGTGGTCATTCGCAAGCGAATGGCTTAAGGTTCTAATCATGCGATGGCTGCAATGGAGCGGCCGCGCCGGACCAGAGAAATCAGAAAGAAAGCAAGCGACATGAAAAAAACTATGGAATGGCGTCTATCGGCGAGAACCTTGGTTCTCGGGTTGCTGGGTATTGCTTGCGTGAGTGTGGCCTCGGCCCAAACGCCCTTGGTCTGGTACAAGATGAACGAAGGCTCCGGCACGCTGGTCGGCGACAGCGGTTCCGGCACGGCGCTGAATGCCACGATGAGTGGCACGGCCACGTGGACCACCTCCACGCCAAGCGGCACGGGCTCCGCGGTGAGTATCGTGGATAACGCTACTGATGCGAATTTTATCAGCACTGGAGCCGTGACTGGCACAAAAGTCGACGCATTGAGCCAGTTCACCATCACGCTCTGGGTGAATCTGCAGGCCTTGCCCACGGCGGGCGATCGTTTGATTTCGACTTTGAATGTTGGCGCGACCAAGGGGTTCGATCTGAATATTCAGAACCCCACTTCCGGCACGCTAAGCGCGGCCAATTTTTGTCCCACGTTGATGGTGGACGGCTACGCCGCTCCGGCTGTGGGAGCTCCCAGTAACAACGTCTCGGCGGCCAATACGTGGCTGTTCCTCGCGGTGACCTATGACGGATTGTCTTCCAGTGGCAATGTGAAATTCTATTCGGGCAACACCAGTGGGGCGCTCATTTCCCTCGGTACCACCAGCATCACTTCGGGAGCGGTGGACTCGACCACGGGTGCGCTGCAAATCGGAAACACTTCGGCTTCCAGCGGTGACCGCACGCCATCGGCCCTCTTTGATGATGTGCGGATTTACGGCGGAGTGCTCACTTCCACGGACATCGACACCATCCGCATGGATGCGGTGCCGGAACCGTCGACGGCGCTGTTGGCGGCCTTGGGATTGGCTGGGTTTGGCCTCCTGAAGCTCCGCTCGCGCCGTCAATTGCTGTAATCGGATTCTGCCGTAGCAACGGTTTGAGGAGGGTCCCATGACTCGACTGATGATTCCGGGGGCGAACGATTCGTCCGTCCGCCGGGGGTTTACGCTCATCGAGCTGTTGGTGGTGGTTTCGATTCTGCTGATTCTGGCTTCCCTGTCATTGCCTGCATTGAATCGGGCGACGGCGCGGACCAAGCAGGTGAAATGCCTGTCGAACCTGCGGCAGTTGCACTCCGCCTTTCTTTCGTTCCAGATGGAGAATGAGGGGAAGTTGCCCTACGAAACGACCAGTGGGTTGCCGCTGGATCAGCAATGGCACCGGCGGATTTTTCCTTATCTGGGCGGCGCGTCGACCTCCAGTTGGCCGGGCATGATGGGGGCGGCCTATCTTTGCCCGTCCGACAAGTCACCCTATAACGGCGTGATCAGTTACGGGTTCAATAATTATCTGGGTGATTACCGGGCGGTAAATATCGAGACCAATGCGATCCTGCTGGCGGACTCGCCGAATTTTCGACTGAGCGATGCCGCTCCGGGGGCTGTCACGTTGAAATACAACCACAACGGCAATGCCTGTGCTATTCGTCTGGATGGCTCTGGCATGCAGCAAAAGAATTACGCGGCGCCTCAGGACGATCCGGATTTGTGGAAACCACGCCGGAGTTTGTGACCGCATACCGTACTGCGCCCCCTTTAAAATCAGCTCTACGAGCTCGTTTTTTGTTTCGTGGCTGAGCGTGGATTCCTTCTGTAGAAGAGAATCGAGCTTGCGTAAGTTGGCGCGTGGTACAGGGTTGTCCAAAATGAGGCGTTGTGTTATCAGATGGTTGCAACATCGCTTGGAACTGTTAAGAATACCACATATGTCGTCATGAAGGAATATTCCACGACATAAACAGGTGTAATGGTGCCACGCTAACAAGATCCGACAGCTATAAAGGTGAATCGAATACTATGACGACCGTTCTGACCGAGACCGACAACGACAGCATCGTGGTGTGTGACAATAGCCAGGCTGTTCCCGTGCGAGCCACCTTGTTGCGCATGACTCGTTACACGGCGAGCTTCGAAGTTTATAATCCCTACAGCATCCTGCAATTGTCCGAGGTGCTTTCCAATTTCCGCATCAT
Organism: Verrucomicrobia bacterium Tous-C9LFEB; assembly: GCA_002304345.1. GTDB lineage: Bacteria > Verrucomicrobiota > Verrucomicrobiia > Methylacidiphilales > UBA1321 > UBA1321. Next base: position 150,525 of record NEUU01000008.1, on the reverse strand, counting down.
TGTCAGCGGCAAAATTTTGTATTCAGGGCGTGGCATCGTCAATCACATGGTCAATACGGGCATCGTGCTCGTGTGCGAAGCGACGCTCGACGAGGATAGCTGGCTCGATCTCGACATTCTCTCGCCGGTGATGCAAATGGACCGGCTGGCGGGCGACTTCGACCGCCTCCTGAACGAGTGGGGCAAGGTGGAGCAGATCACGCCGGAGCTCAAGGTGGTTGTCTCCGATATGCAGACGCTGCTTTCCGACATGCGCCGTTGGCTCGAGCAGGTGGAATTGACCGTGCGTTCCAGCCCGCCGCCCGAGCGGACGAAGATCGAGCTGACGATCATCGAGAAGCTCAACTCGCTCATCCTGCCCGTCACGCAAAAACTGTTCGAACGTTTCGAAACCATTGCGGGTGCCGTGAAGGACGACGTGGTCGCCGTTCATCGCGCCTATGCCCGCCGCCAGTTGCATCCGCTCGTGCTCTGCTCGCCCTTTTTGCACCGCACCTTCCAGAAGCCACTCGGCTATGCGGGCGATTACGAGATGGTGAACATGATTTTGCGTGATCCGGTCGAAGGCTCCTCACTCTTCGCCAAAATGTTGAACCATCATTTCGTGGCGGTGGCTCCGGCGGAGGCGCATCGCAATCGCGTGAAGTATCTCACGGAGATGTTGAGCAAGGAGACTCGACGCCGCGCGAAGAACGGACTGAACACGCGCGTGTTTAACCTAGGGTGCGGTCCGGCGAAAGAGGTCCAGAATTTCTTTGCCTTCGACGATCTTTGCGAGCGCGCGGAACTGGCCCTGCTGGATTTCAATGAGGAAACCCTCGACCAGACCGGGAAGATTCTCGCCGATATCAAGATGAAGCATCGCCGCTCGACGCGGTTGCACATGATCAAGCGGTCGGTGCATCAAATCCTCAAGGAAGGCGCGCGAATTGGTGAAGTGGACAGCGGCACGCGCTACGACGTGGTTTATTGCGCCGGGTTGTTCGATTATCTTTCCGACCGTATTTGCCGCCGGTTGCTGGAAATTTTCTACGAGATGCTGGCGCCGGGCGGTCTGCTGGTGGCGACCAATGTGGAAGCTTCCAATCCGTCGCGCGGCATGATGGAATATTTGATGGACTGGCATTTGATCTACCGCACGGGCGATCAGCTTAAGGCGCTTTCCCCGGCCGACGCACCGGCGGAAAATTGCCGGGTGCTGGCCGATGTGACGGGCTATAATATTTTCCTCGAGATCAACAAGCCGCAATGATTCCCTTAGGCGTATTTTCGAGAAACCGGAATCAGGCTGTAACCAGTCCGGGCGAAGACGCGGCGCAAGCGGCGTTGAAGGCGGCTTTTTTTGAATATAACCGCTCCGTCCGCATCGCGAGTTCCAAGATCGCGTGCATGCTGGTCATCGTCCTCATGCCGGTCGGCGTTTCTCTCGATTACCTCGTCTATCCCCAGTTCAGCGGATTCTTTCTGGTCTTGCGGTTGATTTGTTCCCTGCTGGCGCTGCTGTTGTGGCGGTTGCTGGAGACCTCCTTTGGAACGAAGCACTTTCGCGTCCTCGGCATGGGTTGGTTCGTGCTGCCGTCGCTTTTCATCAGCCTGATGATTTATTACGCCGACGGGGCCTTGTCGCCGTATTACGCGGGGCTGAATCTCGTCTTGATTGCGGTATCGTGGGTGGCCCAGGTCGATTTTCTGGAGAGCTTGATTGCCACCGGATTGACGTTGCTCATGTACACGCTCGCGTGTATCGCGCATGGCGGCGGCACGACCTCCGACTACTTCAATAATTACTATTTCATCGTTCTTACCGGCGTCATCGTCGTGACGGGCAGTTACTTCCTGAACACCCTGCGGTTTCGCGAATACGCCCTCCGTTCCGAGGTGGATCGCAGCCGTCGCGAACTGGAAGAAACCAATGCGAAGCTGGTGGAATTGGACCGGGCGAAGTCGGCGTTTTTCGCCAATGTGAGTCACGAACTGCGGACCCCGTTGACGCTCCTGATCGGACCGCTGGAACGACTTCGCCATCCGAGTTCCCGCGAGGCGGCATCGGATCAGGTGGAGATGTTGGACATCATGTACAACAACGCGATGCGGCTCCTGCGCCTCATCAACGATTTGCTCGATCTGGTGCGACTCGATTCCGGAACAATCCGGGTGCATCGCCAGCAGGTCGAGCTGGTTCCGTTTCTCGAAGGCATTGCCAAGTCGGTGACGCCCATGTCGCAACAGCGCAAGCTGCAGTTCGATTGTAATCTGAATATTCCGAAGGACTGCCGGGTCCACATCGATCGCGACAAGGTCGAGAAGATCATCCTCAACCTCCTTTTCAATTCCTTTAAATTCACGCCCGAATCCGGCACGGTGCAACTGGACGCGCGGATGGACGGGGATCGACTGGTTCTCGTGGTGTCCGATACGGGCAAGGGAATTGCCGCCGGGGATTTGTCGCGCATCTTCGACCGCTTCTGGCAAGGGGATGATACCTCGACGCGGCGTTTTCAAGGGGTCGGCATTGGGTTGGCCTTGGTCAAGGAACTGGCCGGCGCGCATGGCGGTTCCGTCGACGTGAAAAGCGAAGTCGACAAGGGGACGGTCATCCGGGTGGAAGTGAATACGAAGGAAGATGAGCTGATGGCTGCGGCTGAACCGCTCGCGGTGAAAAACGAAGTGGCGGTCGATTCGGAATGGCTGGAAGGGCTCTATCGCCGGGCGGAATTTTTCCCCTCCCATGTCTGGGCGGGCAATGCCACGATCGCGGCCCCCGTGGAGGATGGCCGCAACAAGCCGCTCGTGTTGGTCGCGGACGATGAACCCGAAATGCGCCGATTCCTCACGGCGCAGCTCAAGGAGTTGTACACGGTTTGCGAAGCCCGCAACGGCAGCGAAGCCTTGGAACTGGCCCGGTCGCGGGACTTCACCCTGATCCTGCTCGATTTGATGATGCCGGGCATCGATGGCATTACCCTGACGCGCCTCTTGCGCGAAACACCGGGGACATCCTCCGTGCCAATCGTCATTCTGACCGCGCGGACGGACGAGGATTCCAAGATGCAGGCGCTGGAGGCGGGGGCGACTGACTTCCTGACCAAGCCCTTTGCCAGCAGCGAGCTGGCCGTGCGTTGCCGCAATCTGGTCTTGTGGTATCAATTGCAGAACCGCCTCTCGGCCAAGTCGAAGGAGCTGGAGGAGGCACTGGAGCAAATCAAGCAGACCGAGACCCATCTGGTGCATCAGGCGAAGATGGCTTCACTGGGCCAGTTGAGTGCGGGATTAATGCACGAGATTAATAATCCACTCAATTTCGCCAATACCGCCGCCCATCTCATTCGCAAGCGGCTGGCCAATGCCACGCTCGAGAACCGGGAGTCGATCGAGAAGCCCTTACAGGACCTGATGGATGGCATCGGCCGGGTGGCCAATATCGTGGGCAGTCTCCGCTCCTTTACCCACCCGGACAGCAGTGACTTCGGCCGGGTGGATGTGAAGGATATTATCGAGACAGCGGCACGGTTTGTGCAGATCGATTCCATGGGCATCGCCTTGGACCTCAAGGTAGAGCCGGGGCTCGCGGTGCGTGGAAATCGGAACCAGCTGCTTCACTTGCTGATCAATCTCTTACAGAATGCGTCCGACAGTTTGCGGGAGAAATCCGCCGCCGAGAAACGGATTGAAGTGGGTGCGGTATTGCAAAATGGCCACATCTGTCTTACATGTTGGGACAACGGAAAAGGAATCAAGGCTCAGGACCTGACCAAGATTTTCGACGCCTTCTACACGACCAAGCGGGTAGGCGAGGGAGTTGGACTGGGATTGAGTATTTGCCATCGCATCGTTAAAAATCATCAAGGGGAAATTCGCGTGGAAAGCCAGGAAAACGAATTCTGTCGTTTCAACGTTACCCTTCAGCCAGACAGGAATTAAATATGAACCAAACGTACGATTACAAAAGCTTTGCCGTCCTCTATGTGGATGACGAGACCCAGACGGCTTCCAATTTCAAGGAATACTTCTCCGACATCTTCGACGTGGAAATCGCCACCAGTGGCGAGGAGGCATGGCAGATTTTTTCGAAGAATCCCGATCGCTTCGCCATCGTGATGACCGATCAACGGATGCCTGCCAGCAGCGGCGTGGAATTGCTCGAGCGCGTGCGTGCCGCCCGGCCCCGGGCGTTGCGGATTCTCGCCACCGCCTATTCGGATATCAATGCCGCCATCGCCGCCGTGAATAGCGGGGCGATTTACAAATACGTGAACAAGCCGTGGGACCCGCCCACCCTGGAGATGACGCTGAAGCGTGGCATGGAGTTCTATCTGGTGCAGCGCGAACGCGATTTGTTGATGCGGGAAAAATTGGCGGCCTTGCAGCGGTTGATGATGACGGATCGCCTGCTGAGCCTGGGCATTTTTGCGGCGGGGCTGAATCAGCATCTGCGCAACTCGCTGACGGCGGTGAAGACCTTCCTCGATCTCGCTCCGCTGCAGCTTCAGCGGGAGAATCTGGATATCAACAATCTGCGCGATCCGGATTACTGGAAGAATTTCTATTCCACCGCGCAGACCCAGATGGGCAAGATTGTGTCGCTCTTGCAGGATATTCACAATATCCCCGAGTCCTCACGGGTGCCGCTGACGGATGAATTTTCGATCAACGAGATCGTGCAGATTTCGTGCGATTGCCAAAAGCAGGCTTTCGAGCAGAAGCAGATCGCGCTTTCCCTGAATCTGGGGGAGAACATCTCCATCACCGGCAACCGCCTGCTCATTCAAAACGGACTGCAGTTATTGCTGGACGACGAGGCGGCCAATCTGCCCCAGGGTGGTAAGCTCACGATCACGACTTCGCCCGCCACGGACGAGACGGGGCGGGCCGGGGTGAAAATCGAAATCAACGATTACGGTGTCGGGTTGTCGGTGAAGACCTTGAATTGTCTCTTCGATCCGTTCTTCGTGAAGAAGAGCGAACCGGCGCAGTACGGGCTGAATCTGTTGACCTGCTTCTTCATCGTCTATCACCATTCCGGTTCGATGACGATGGCGCAAAATGGCCCGGACAAAGCCAGCTTCCACATCTTCCTGCCCTCGCAGGCCAACCTGCCGAACGCGCGCGAAGAACAGATGTTCCTGGAACGGGTGTTTGATATGGAAAAAGTCTGGGAGAAAATGTTGATGGAATCATGAGCAACAGGTGGTTCTGATTACGGCTGATCTCCTCGAGGAAAAGAAACGTATGCGACAACCCAAACGGGAACAATTAAGAGTGCGTTTGACGCAGGATGTGCGTCTGGCGCTGGAGGAATATGCCAAGGGTCGCGGGCAAAATGCCACCATTTCCAGCGTTTTGCGGGAGTTCATCCAGTGGTTGATCGATCCGAATGGCTTCACCCAGCCGAAGCTGGTCACGCGTGAAGCGGCCGAGGCGCTTAAGGCCTTGGCCAAGGCTTGGGGCCGTACCGAGGAGCAGACACTCGATCAATGCATTCTGGGAATTCGCGATCTCGTCGAAGCCAAGAGAACCACGATGCCTCTCATTGTCCGCGAGATCAAGTTGCGCCGCAGCTACACAAGTGGCGCGCCGATTGAGGAGCCGGAGAAATAGCGCGGGGTTGCTACAGATTGTCCGCTTCGATATGCAATTTATCGATGCGGTGCTGCAGGATGCGCGGGGTCAGATTGAGCAGGTCGGCGGCGGTCTTGATCCGGCCATTGGATTTCTTGAGCGCGCTGGTGATCATCTGCCGGTGCAATTGTTCGGTGGCTTCGGTAAAGGAAATCACCTCTGGATCAAGGTAGGGCAGGGGGTTGCCCCCGATCTCGCGGGGCAGATAGCCCAGTCGCAGGACTTCCTCCTCGCCATGGAGCACCAAAATACGTTCCAGAACAATGCGGAGTTCCTGCACGTTTCCCGGCCAGGTATAGGATTGAAGCCGCTGCAGGGCTTCGGGCTCCACCCCACTCATACGTGCTGAGGAGCCAGAGCGGTTCTGGGTCAGATAATGGGCGATCAACATAGGAATGTCCTGACGGCGTTCCCGCAGCGGCGGCAGGGAAATCATGTGGAGTGGTCCAGTGTTTTCCAGTTCCGCCAGAAATTCGCGCGCGACCGGTTCCGGTTCCTTGGAGAAGTCGCAAGAGATGAAAAAACGGGTGATGTAGGGAATCCCCTTGGCGGGGCTCCCGAGACGGTGAAAAACTTTGCTCTTCAATGCCGCCTTCAGACGGATGCGCGTGTCGGCCGGAAAACGGGGCGCGTCGTTCAGGAAAATGGCGCCACTGCCGGCCACATCGATCGCGCCGGATTTGATCTCCACACCGGTCAGGTTTATCACTTCGCCAAAAATTGCTGAATCCACGCTTTCGACGTCCGAACTGGTATTTTCCACTTTGACGAAGGGTTCATTACCCCGGCGACTCCAGGAGTGAATCTGCCGCGCGAGAAATTCACGACCGGTGCCCGCCTCTCCCAAGAGCACCACGGGATGGGAGGTTTGCGAGGCCTGCTGCGCGATTTCCACGGCGCGCTGAATGCCGCCCGATTCCCCGATGACATTGACCGGAAACTTCTGGGTGAGTTCGCTCTTGAAGGTGGTGCGATGCCGCTTGAGATTGGCGGTTTCCAGCGTGCGGGCCACGAGATTTCGCAGCTCGAACACGTCGAAGGGTTTGCAGATAAAGCCCATGCTGGGCAGTTGCCCGGCTTCATCCAGCCGTTGCTCATGATAAAAGGCGCTCACGGCAATCAGGGGGATTTCCGGGGCAATCTTGCGCGCTTCTTCAAGGAAGTTTTTGGAGGCCTGCCGCAGCATCAGGGCATCGAAAATCAGCAGGTCGAAGTGATGGGCGCTGAGCCTTTGCAGGGCTTCCTGGGACGTCTCAGCTGTCTGCATGTCATAGATGCCCCAGAAAGTCGAGCGGATGGATTCTCTGGATCCAATATCACCATCGACAATAAGGATGCGCTTCATGTTTGCGATAAGAATGACGTCCGCTGAATGGCTCAGACGGACAAAGAAGTGGCTGGCTGCGATTTCATGGGGTGTCAGGCACTTCTGGCGTGAAATTACTCCACTAATGAACTCACGCGACGTCGTTTGGCATCGAGCTTGGTATCCAGTACGGCGTTCATGAAATATTGATTCAGCGCTAAACGTACAAAATCTGAAGGTGTGACGCCATGAAGACGCGCTTTCAAGGCAAGGGCCTTCTTTTCCTGGGGTTTGAGGTTCACGAGTACATCTTGTGTTCCGACGATCTTTTTACTCTTGATGGGCATTTTCGGAGCAGCGCTTTTCATTTTACTGATATTAAATAAGCTCACATGTAAAAACAACATTTTTGTATAAAACTGACAAAAAATGTAAAAAATTACATTTATGTAATTTTTTTAAGAGTTGGAAGGTGTTGTTACGAGAGAATCGGCCGACTCGACTTGAGATGACCTCAAAGCAAGTGCGTGACACGTCATGCTGGCAGAGTATGTTATGCGGTGTATGCCTGGATTGGAATCACCCGGCCCGAGCGGCTCTTCACAAAAAAGATCGGAGCCTTCTGTTGTTTCCACGGCGGATCTCGCGAAGTATTTGAATCTTTCGCAATGGACGGTTTCCCGCGCGATCAATGGGCATCATGACATCAGTGAGGAAACGCGGAAGCGCGTGCTCACGGCGATGGATGAGCTTGGATTCCGGCCCAATCCCTTTGCGCGGGGATTGCGTGGGCGCGGCATCAGCATGATCGGCATTTGTTTTAGCCGCCTCAATATTCCCATACTGGATCAGAAGGTATTCGAACTTCAGGAGTATTTGCGCAACCGTGGATTCCGGAGCCTGCTGGAGGCGTCCCTGAACGATCCTGAAAACGAACAACGCGTGCTGGAGGATTTTCGCCGCATTCGCGTGGACGGTGTGGTGATTTTCTTTTCGATGCTTTCCTCTGCCAAGATCCGGCAGGCCACGCGCTCCATGGCCTTGGTCAGCGTCGATCCGTGGTGGCCGCAGGAGGTTCCCATGGTGATGCTCGATCGTCACAAGGCCATGCGCGAGATCGTCGACCATTTGCTCGATCTGGGGCATCGTCAGTTTGCGTTGCTTGGGATTTCGCCGGACAATATCTGGCGCTGGCCGCCATTGACGGAAGGCGTGATAGCGCGGGGGCTGAATCCTGACGAGGTTTTCTCCTGGTACAAGTATCCGTCGCCTTTTGAGAGTCCGATCAAGGGGGGAGCGGAGATGGCGGCGCGTGCGCTGTCGCTGAAGCCGCGACCGACCGCGTTTATTTGTCAGGACGACTTGATTGCTCTTGGCGCCATTCAGACCGTGAAGGATGCGGGACTTTCCGTGCCGAAGGATATTTCGGTCACAGGATTCAATAATCAGGACGTAGCCCAGACGTTGCGTCCAACGCTGACCACGGTGGATCAACACCCTGGAGCGGTCATCGCCCAGGTCGGTGAGTTGCTCTCGATGCAACTGGCATTGCCTGCCCGAGAACGGGGAAAGCCAGTGGAAGTGAAGATCAAGGGCAGCTTTATAGCTCGCGAATCGAGCGGGCCTGCCCCGACGAAGGGTTAAGTTCCGGGCGCGCAAGGGGCGATCCACGCCTCCAAGGGGTCAAGGCGATATTTTTCTTGCAAGAAACAGGGGCGTAATAGATACTTTGAGTAACCCAATTCGAATTAGGTAAGGAGCCCGATTAATGAATCCATTATTACTAATGATCAAACTGTCTCTCATCGCCGTTATTGTCGTTATTGCTGGTATTGTCATCCCGGAAAAAGCTTGTTCGGCAGTCTTACTTTCGTTGGATGGAACGGCCATGCCTACCACTCACGTTCTCACCAGTTTTAGCACGGGAACGATTGGTGGTTATGTCTGGAAAAATGATTCCAATATGACGCCGGTGCGCCGGGATGTCGGCCAGTCTTTTTACACGGCGGACAGCATAACGCTGGAATCGTTTGGACTTCAACTCAATGGGAATATCCAAGGTGGCGATCCGGGCGCGGAATTCACGGTGAGCATCTACCAAAGCAGTGCGCTGAATTCGATTGGGACCCTTTTAACGAGCGAGACGGGGATTTTCCCTACGAGCGGGATGGCCGCGGGAACGGGATCGGGGCAATGGCTGAATTTTAACCTGACGGATCTCACTCTGCAGGGACAATATTATTACACCCTGATGCTCACATGGACGACGCCTGCGGTTAATCGCAATCTGGTCTTTAGCGCCGTGACGGCGGGTGGTTACGCGAGTGGTAGCGTCTGGTCGTCGGCCGATGGCTCAAGCTTTGCCCAGCAGGGCTCGGATTACTACTTTTATGTCCAGGGTGTGACGGTGCCCGAACCTTCCTCCACGGCCCTGCTGATGGGGGCCGGGATGGTCTTGATTGCTGGGTTGCGCTTGCGTAACCAGCGTTCCTAGTGGAAGTTAACTAATTGAATATATGAAGCAAGTCGTGTGGGCGGTGTGTTTGCTTTCCCTGATCTCAACCAAATACGTATTTGGTGAGGAAAAAGCCTTTGATCCGAGTGCTGCTTTTCGGTCTTTGAGCGATCACCCTGTTGCGGTATTGACGATTCCACCGGGCCGGTATCGCCTGCCCAATGAGGGGCTGATTCTGCGTGGTGTGAAGAATACGACGATCGAAGCGCGGGGTGTCACCTTCATCGCGACGAATAAGGACGCGCCGGTTCTCCAGATTTTCCAGAGCGAGAACGTCAAGTTGGTCGGGGCCACGTTTGACTATGATCCGCTGCCGTTCACCCAGGGAAGTATCACGGCCTATGATGCCAAAGAGGGCGTGGCCGAATTTGAGATTCACGCGGGCTATGCGGATGTGACGAAAGAATACGTCAAACGGCGGCTGGTCCATTTGTTCGAGAAAGACGCCCCGCGTTGGAAACCCGGATCACCGGATTATTATGCCATTAAGATCGATATTTTGACGCCACGCACCGGACGTATCTTTTTTGCCAAGACAGGCCGCGATATGATCAAGGTGGGGGACCGCGTTGTCTTCAACATTCGACAGATTGCCGGAATCACCATGAAGCAGGGTTGCAAGGGAATCGCGTTTGAAGATGTGACGGTGTATGCGGCCCCGGCGCTTGGATTTTTGGTTCGGTTTTGCGAGGACTCGGGCGTCTATAAAAACGTTCGCGTTATTCCCGGTCCCAAGCCCGAAGGGGCGACGCAGGAACGGCTTTTCTCCACCTGCGCGGACGCCTTTAATGCGGCGTATACGCGCAAGGGCCCGGTGATGGATGGGTGTGAGTTTTCGTATATGGGCGACGATTCGGTGAATCTGCACGGAGTCACTTTGCCCGTCCTGAAATGGATTGATGACCGCACGTTTCTTTCCATGCGTCCGCAACGGGGGGATGCCTTCGAATCGCTGATCCGGCCCGGCGACGAAATTCGTTTTCTGAAAGAACCGAACTACCAGATTACGGCCACGGCTCGGGTGGAATCTGCGGCTGCGGCGGAAGAAAATCGCGATACCTGGCTGGCCACGGCCAAGAAAATCTGGCCGACTTTTCGCCAATCGGACACGGCGGCCTTTTATCGCATCCGACTGGTCGAACCGGTCAGCGGCGTGGCGGCGGGCGATTTTTGCGACATCCCCGCGACGAGCGCGCCCAACTTTGTCATTCGCAATTCCTCTTTCCATGATCATCGGGGGCGCGGACTGCGCTTGATGAGCAACGATGGCGTGGTGGAAAACAACCGGTTCGAACGCATCAAGGGTTCCGCCATTACCGTCGGTCCCGAGTTCGCCTACTGGCGCGAAGCGGGGTGGTGTCGCAACATCGCGGTGCGGAATAATCGCATCACCGATGTGGGCGAAGGCATCAATATTACGTTGCCGGAGAGTTACTCGCCGGGAGCCATTGCCGTCATCGCGCATGTCATGCCGCAGGGGCCGGGTACGCTTTATTATCCCGGCAACGAGAATATCTCGATCTCCGGGAACACCATCGATGGTTGCTCCGTGAGTGGCATCAGTGTGGTCGCCGCGAAGGATGTGAAAATCACGGACAATATCCTGCGCCGGGTGAATCTCTCCAGCACGGCCAAGACGGCGATGGAGTACGGACTGACCAGTTCCTCCTCCATTTCGATTATTCAGGCTCAAGCCGAGGTGACCAATAACAAGGTCGAGGCGGGAGCCGCAGCATCCAAAATCTCCGTGAATCCATGAAGTTCGCTCCGTCATTGGCTGGCTTACTGAGCCTGATATTTCTGACTGGCACCGCGCTCGCGCAGTTGTCCGGAGAAGCCAAAACTTCCGTTCTTTCCGGCGTGCCATCGGAAACAGCGGAGGTCGGCAGTTATCGCTCTGAAGATAAAGATGGGATGCGGTGGTATTGGACGCCAGAAGGACGCCGCGACATGGGGCAGTTTTTTCACGTCGAGAAAGCGTTCACGGCGGAGCGTCTGGTGCTGCAAATTAATTCCGGAACGGCCAAGCCTCCGACACTCGCTCCGTTCCGGTTGACCTTCGCACGTCCCTCCTCCAAGGGGATCGGTCCGGGAGAAATCATCGCCGTTCGCGAGGGGAAATTGCCGGGGCGCGGGGAGGTCTTGCGCAAGGGAGCCTGGCTGTCGATTGCCTTTGATCCGGTGCCACTCGAACCGGGAGACTATTGCTTCCTGCTCCAGTTTCTCGCGGAGGGAGTAGGAAATGCGGTGACGTTCAATGTGGGCCCCGCGAATGCCTATGCCGGTGGACAGGGTTTTCAGTCGCTGGCCAAAGATGCTGCGAAATATGCGGCGGGAACGACGCTGAACTTTTTATTGTTTCCCGCGCAATCGCAATCGAACACGGGAGCCACCAGCGCTCCCGCGGTCCAGATTTCCAACCCGAGCGGTGTGGCAGCAGAGTCTTCTCGTGCGCCGGGGCGTGTTTTGGAAGTGGATCAACGCGGCGGAACGCCTTATGCCACGATCGCCGCAGCCGCGAGCGAGGTGCGGCCGGGAGATACGATTCGGTTGGCCAAGGGCAGTGGACCTTATCGTGAAAGTGTACGCATTTCGCGTTCGGGGGAGGTGGGGCGTCCGGTGATTTTCGACGGCAATGGTGAAGTGGTGACGGGTTTTGAACCGCTCCAGTTTAAGAAGGAGGGCGACCGGTGGATCTGTGATCTCACGGCTTTTTTTGCGGGACTGAAGTATGTGCAGGGTTTCGAAAAAAAGGAATCCATGTGGGTCAACAACGCACAACCGCTGGCATTCCCCGGAGTCCTGACTTTTCGCGGAAAGCGTCTTTTTCAGGACGCCGCGAACGGCCAATTTTTGCCGCTGGCCACGCTTGCGGAGGGCGGGCGAAAACTGATTTTGGAGCCGGGCGTGGAAGCGGATGGGTGGGAAATATCCTCCCGCGATCTGGTCTTCTGCATTCTCAATGTCTCTCACCACATTTACCGTAATACGCGGGCAAGCGGCAGTTTGAACGATGGCTACAATCTGCACGGGACGGGAACGGATCTCGTTTTCGAGAATATCGAAGGTTTTCATAATCTGGACGAAGGTTTCTCGGCTCACGACAAGATCGAATGCGCCATTCGCAAGGGCCGCTTCTGGGAGAACGACAATGGGCTCTGCAACGTCGCTTCCTGTTCCATGGAGGCCACGGACATTGAAACGTTTGCCAATAGCGGCTGGGGGTTTGCATTACTCAATTGCCGGGGAGAATTGAATAACGTCCGCTCTTGGGACAATGGCCTGCTTCAGGTGGCGTTCATTTCGGCAGCCGTTACCTGCCGCAATATCGTGGCGGTGAAACCTTCATGGGACAAAAGAAAGTGGATCACCTCGCAAGAGTCCAAACGTGATGTCGCCATCGTTACGTACCAGAAAACCACTGCTACGACTCTTTCCGGAGAGGTGACGATCGAGGAGTCGACACTGCCCACCTCCATGCTTTCCAAATGAAACCGCACGTCTCCAACGCTTTCACACTCGTAGAGTTGATGATTACCATCTCCTTGGTCGCGGTGTTGGTGGGCCTCACGGTGGCCGGAACGGGGACGTTGGCCGCGCGGATGCGATTGAGCACGTGCACCAATAATTTGCGGCAGCTCGATCTCATGTTCAAAGCCTACGCTGCTGAAAATAATAATCGGTTGCCAGCAGGGAAAAATAACGAGGTCAACGGTTCCAGGGTTTCATGGATGATTGCCTTGCAAGTCTACTCCGGATTGAGCTTTCCCGTTGTGAACCAGAAGAACGTTTTTCTGTGCCCGTCGGCGATGCAGACCTATGCGGGGCATAAGGCCCGTCGCACTTATGCCATGAATGGCGCGGGAACCGACGGCACCGTTCCCGCCTTGCTGGTCAATTATACGCAACCGGCCGGAGTGGGCTTTCTGATGGATTCAGTCGATAACGGCGCGAACGAAGGGGATGGCCGCTCCGTCTTCGGCCAGAACGATTACGAGTCGGCCGTCGATTTCCGCCACGACAATTGCGTGAACATGCTTTTCCTCGATGGACACGTGGAGACGATCCCCAAATCAGAGGCAGAGCTTCTGCGTACTTCCGTGCTCAATTTCAAACGCTAACCAACCCCTCATCTTATGATACAAGAAGCCGTTCAAAACCATACGTCATCCTCTTCAACCGGTGCTCCTGCCAAGAAAATGAAACGTCGTTTCGCTTACGTTGGCACGGGTTGCCGGGTGAAGATGTTTCTCGATCCCGTGGCGGATCTTTACTCGGAGGAAGCTGAAATTGTGGGGCTATGCGATGCGAGCCTCCAGCGCGCCTCGTACCATTGCAAGCGTGTCGCCGCGCGGGGCTACGAAAAAGTGCCTGTCTATGCCGCGAAGGATTTTCATCTGATGTTGCGCGAGACCCGGCCCGACACGGTGGTGATCTGCACGATCGATCGGGAACACGACTATTATATCCAGGAAAGCTTGCGGGCGGGGTGCGACGTGGTGAGTGAAAAACCGATGACAGTCAACGAGGAGAAATGCGCCAAGATTCTTTCGACGGTGCAGGAAACCGGCCGTTCGGTGCGGGTGACATTCAATTACCGCTGGGCTCCGGGTGCCACGAAGGTGCGCGAAGTGGTGGCGTCGGGGGTGATTGGAAAAATCTGGCAGGTCAATATGGAGTACTTGCTCAACACCAGTCACGGGGCGGATTACTATCGCCGCTGGCATTCGCAGAAGGAGAACTCCGGGGGATTGCTGGTGCACAAGTCGACGCACCATTTTGATTTGATCAACTGGTGGATTGATTCCATTCCCGAGTCGGTCTTCGCGCGTGGCGGTCTCTTTTTTTACGGGCGGGAGAATGCCCTGCGGCGTGGCGACGGGGCGTATACGACCTATCCGCGTTACCACAAGACCGAAACCAACAAGGACCCCTTTGCCTTTCGCTACGGGGATTGGGTGGTGGACGACGCGGATTATGAGTCTCATGTCTATCTCGATGCGGAAGCTGAGAGCGGTTACATACGGGATCAAAATGTTTTTCGGGACGGTATCACCATCGAGGATGTCATGAACGTGATGGTTCGCTACCGCAACGGGACGTTGCTCAATTACACCTTGAATTCCTTCAGCCCGTACGAGGGCTATCGCGTCACTTTTACCGGTGAACGCGGACGTATCGAGTACGAGGAAAATCACGGGCCGCATCTTGTCGATGAGAATGGGCGCAAGGTCATTAACGATGAGCACTCTCATTCCGGTGGCCAGTGCCTGAAGGTGTTTCCTCATTTCAAGCCCCCTTACGAAGTAAAAATCGAGACGAAGGCCGGTGGGCATGGCGGTGGCGATCCGCTGCTGCAGGAGCAGATCTTTAAAAAGAATCCACCCAAGGACGCTTTGGGCCGTTCCGCGGGGCATGAGCAAGGCGCGGCGTCGATCCTCGTCGGTATTGCCGCCAACCGGAGCATGAAATCAGGGACTGATGTTTCGATTTCTGACTTGGTCACGTTACGGCCTGGAGCAACCAAACTCTCGGAATTAATATAGACTCCTGATTACTCCGGGCGCTTCTTGAGTGGAGCGTCCGGAGTGTTTTTTACATCCACGCTTATGCATTTTCTCGATTGGGCTCTGCTTCTTTTGCCAGTAGTGCTGGTGGTAGGCATCGGCATCTATACGCAACGCTATTTGAAGAGCGTGGCGGATTTCATGTCGGGTGGTCGGCTTGCCGGGCCTTACCTTCTCGCCGTGGCCAGGGGGGAAATGCAGGCGGGGGCGGTCGTGTTTGTGGCGCTGTTCGAAGTGATCTCGCGGGCGGGATTCACCCTCGTGTGGTGGGGCTGGATCGGGGTGCCGATTACGATCGTGGTGGCGATCTCCGGCTTCATTATCTATCGCTATCGCGAGACACGAGCCATGACCCTGGCGCAGTTTTTTGAGCTTCGCTACAGCAAGAGATTTCGCATCTTCGCGGGCGCTTTGGGATTCCTCGCTGGCATTATGAATTTTGGAATCATCCCGGCGGTGGGTTCACGCTGCATGATTTATTTTCTGGGATTGCCGACCACCTTCACGGTGGGGGCCTTTACGATTCCCACGTATGTTCCCTTGATGGCGTTTTTCCTGAGCGTGGCCGTATTCCTCACTTTGTCCGGCGGATTGATTACCATGATGGTGACGGATTGCATCGAGGGCATTCTCTCGCAAATCTTCTACCTGATCATCATCGTGGCGCTTCTCATGATCTTCAGTTGGTCGCAGATCAATGACGTGCTCGTGAATCGCCCGGCCGGTCAATCGATGGTGAATCCCTTTGATTCGGGAAGCATCAAGGATTTCAATCTGTGGTACGTGTTGATGACCGCTTTCGTGGGAGTCTATGGCACCATGGCGTGGCAGAATGCGAGCGCTTATAATTCCGCCGCGATTTCGCCGCATGCTTCCGTGATGGGGGGCATCTTGGGGCGCTGGCGGGAATTTGGTAAAGTGGCGGTGGTTACCTTGCTCGGGATCTGTGCGATTACTTTTCTGCAGCATCCGGATTTCACGCAGCAGTCGGCGGTGGTTCATCAGGAGATGCAATCGATTGCCGATCCGCAGATCCAAAAGCAAATGGAAGTGCCGATTGCGATTTCCCATTTTCTGCCCGTGGGCATCAAGGGCCTTTTATGCGCGATTCTCATCATGGGAATCTTTGGGGGCGATTCGACGCACCTCCATTCCTGGGGCGGTATTTTTGTGCAGGACGTCCTGGTTCCCCTGCGGCGAAAGCCATTCACTCCGAAAGAGCATATCAAGGCACTCCGGCTCGCCATTGTGGGGGTTGCTCTTTTCGCCTTTGTTTTTGGGATGCTCTTTCAGCAAACCGAATACATCACGATGTGGTGGCAGGCGACGACAGCTATTTATGTGGGAGGCGCTGGCGCCGCGATTATTGGAGGGCTTTATTGGAAGAAGGGAACAACCGCAGGAGCGTGGACGGCTCTGCTGACGGGCTCTTTGCTGTGTCTCGGCGGTATTTTGGCGCGGCAAGTATGGAGAGAGGATTTCCCGCTCAACGGCACGCAGATTTCTTTCAGCGCCACATTGCTTTCCTTGTTCCTGTATGTGGTGGTTTCACTCCTGACTTGCCGGGAGGATCACAATATGGAGCGGTTACTGCATCGCGGGAAATATGCGGACGCGGTTGATTCCGGGGAGGCGAAGACGGTGGTAGTCGCTGCCAAAAAGTTTTCGTGGAGCGGGTTGATTGGGATCGACGAAAATTTTTCTCGAAGTGATCGATGGATCGCGGGCGGCCTTTTTGGATGGAGTCTGTTTTGGTTTGGCGTGATGCTCGTCGGCACGGCGTGGAATCTCCTGGCTCCATGGCCAAACGCGGTGTGGTCGAGTTATTGGCACATTGCGGGAGTGGGCGTTCCGATCCTGATGTGTGCGGTGACAGGGATTTGGTTTACTTGGGGAGGCCTGCTGGATATCCGCCAGTTATTCCGTAGCTTGCATTCGCAGAAGATCAATCACCTTGATGACGGCACCGTGGTGGGGCATCAAAATCTGGATGAACGCGTCCATCCGGAGAGCCACCAATCACGTGTTGCCGCCGATCAAGTGACTCCATAGATCGTTACAACTCCCATTCTTGGGAGTGAGGAAATGCGAGAGCTTAATCTCAGTCCTCCATTTAACGTGTTCATATAGAGTCTATTGCGTTCTAAGTTTTCTGTAGCCTAGAGCGATCTTTAGTGGTTATGTCAAAAAAACCTTGCCCGCGCCACTAAAGTAATGTAAGTATTAATTACATTAAAAATATCTGTGAACACGCGCTTCTTCATTTGCGGCAAAGTAATTCTCGTTCCGATTGACCTCGATCGGAAGAATTGTAATCACTTATAGCCTTACAATATGAAAAGCATCCCTCCCATTGCCTTCAAGGGTCACGAGCCGGCTTATCGCCAAATCGAGCAGGTTTTGCGCACGGCGATCACGAGCGGCGAATGGGCCAGCGGTTCCCGTTTGCCGACGGTTCAGGCGATGGCGAGCAACTACCAGACGAGCGTATTTACGATCCAAACGGCGCTTGAGACTTTGGAGAAGGATGGGCTGATTGAGCGGGTGCGTCGCCGTGGGACCTTTGTCACGGGCGGCCGGACCAAACTGCGTCAGGTCGGTATTTTTTACGGCACGGACTTCCTGCGCGGGCGGGCCATGGGATTCTATCAGGAAATCAACCACTGCCTCGCCAAAGCCTTGGAGGCACGCGATGTCAAATACCGGCTCTGGATCGATGGTCGCTCGGACGAAGATCATGTGCAGCCGCTGGACGATTTGGTGGAAGCCGTGAATCGGCGGGAAATCCAAGGGATCATCGCTCCAGTCGTCGATTTTCCGGAGTCCGTCTGGTTGCAGCAGCTTGGTCTGCCTCTCGGACTGTTGAGTTCAGCTTCGGTTCCGTATCAGGTCAATTTCGATTACGTCAAGGGAATGGCTTTGGCCATGGAGGAGTTTCGCCGTCAAGGTTGCCAGACCGTCGGGGCGATCCTGCCGGTTTCCGCCGCAACGCACAGTTCGTATGAGACGGAGACGTCGCAATCCAATCGTCAGATTCTGGATGGATTCACGGGTTGCCTGGCCGATGCCGGTCTGAAAACCCGGAACTCATGGGTCCGGGTGCCTGACCGCATGCTCACGGCGCTGGAGCATGAAGAATTCGGTTATCGGCAATTTCAGGAAATCTGGAAACAAGCGGAAAAACCGGATGGCTTGCTCGTTTGGCCGGACACGATGGTGCGCGGCAGTATTACGGGCATGCTGGAAGCGGGTGTCTCCGTGCCGCGTGATCTCAAGTTAATCCTGCATTGCAACGAAGGCGTTCCGGTTCTCTGTCCGCTGCCCGCCTCGTGGCTGAAAGTGAATCTCGAGCAAATTGCCGCCGCTTTGATTGGTCAGGTCGAACGACAACTTGTGGGCGATCCCGTACAGCCGGTCCTTGTGGTTCCGACTTTGGAAACTGTCCCGCGCTAAGCTCTAAATCTCAAAACCACTCAGAAAGGTAACCTTATGAAAGTTGCACTGCGCCCCACCACGAGTCTAAATGTTTCATTAATTGTAAATATTGCAATTGTATCTATATGGGCGATTATGCTCTCGCCGCTTTTGGGCCATGCCCAATGGACGGGTGCGGGCGCGGGTGGTTCTGGCACTGACTTTAATAACGTCTCCAATTGGACCAGTACGGTGAGCGGCGATTTTTCCGGTAATACGAGCGCCGCTGCGGTCTCCTTGTCGTCACCGACCACGGCCTTAACGGGACTCAACTTCAACTGGACGGCCAATACGACCAATCTGACCATCACCGGCGATGGAACGGGGGCCAACGAGGTGATTGCGCTGACGGGAAATATTCTGCTTTCGCGGGCGGGCACGGGGATGTCCACGGTAACGATTGGCAGCGATGTGACGCTCGATTATGGCACGGGATTTACTGCGTCGCGCACGTTCCAGTACGGCGGCACGGGCACAGGTAGCGGAACCTCCAGTCTGGTCATCAATGGTCTCATCACCGGCACGGCTGGTGTTGGTGGAGGGCTGAATCTGCTCTATAATGGTACGAACCCGATTGTGTATTTTAACAATACCGGCAATACCTTTGACGCGCCGCTCACCACGGCGGGCACGCTCTACTACACCTCTGTCAGCAATGTCGGTGGCGGCGCTTCTGCGCTCGGTGCTGCTTCCACGGTGGCGAATGGCACCATCACGATTGCGAATGGTGGAAGTTTGTCCTACATCGGCACGACGAATCAAAGTTCGGACCGCCAGCTCCGATTCACAGGCAACGCGCAGGTTGCCAACTACAGTGCGACCGGGACAACGCTTGCCTACACCAGTAATGTCACCATGAACAGTTACCTCGCGGATCTGCAGGTCAGTAATTCTGCTTCCATGTTGGACCTCTCGGGGCCGATCTCCGGCAGCGGTGCGACCGGTGTCCGGGTCAACTTTACGACGGGCAATACGGGCACGGTGAGGTTATCCGGATCGAACAACTCCTATACCGGAACCACCGCTATTTATCGTGGCGTGTTGGAGGTTACCAGTCTGGCCAACGGCGGACAGAGTAGCAGCATCGGCGCTTCCTCCAACGCCGCGAGCAATCTTGCGATTCGCGGCGATAACGGCGCGATCTTCCGTTACGTGGGCGCGGGTAATTCGTCCACGGATCGCGCCTTTACGATTTGGAATAACTCGACCATTGATGCATCTGGTGGAGGCACGGTTGCGTTCACAAATACCTCGAGTGCGGTGGCGTATGGTTCGGCCAATACAGCTGTGAATTTCATTCTAACCGGTACAAATTCGGGCGCGAACACGATGGGCTTGAACATTGCCAATAACGGAACGGGCGGAGTGAACGTAATCAAGAACGGCACCGGCAAGTGGGTGCTGGCTGGCACCAACACCTACACCGGTTCCACGACAATCAATGCCGGTTCGTTGCTCATCGATGGGACCACAACGGGGAGTGCTTATACGGTGAAAAATACCGCTGTTCTCGGTGGTAGCGGAACGATCACGCCGGGAGCCAGTCACGTTCTGCAGGTGCAATCCGGTGGCGTTCTGGCCCCGGGCGATGGACTGGGTACGCTGACGGTGGCGTTGAACAATACCGGGGATTCGGCCAGCTTCCTCGCGGGTGCTAAATTCTCTTTTGAACTCGCTGCTCCGGGAACAAGCGACGTGCTGAGCTTTACCGGACTTTCTGCGGCCACGGATGTGATATTCAACAACAACGTGATCGATTTCACCAATCTGGGTGGACTTGCCGTCGGGACCTACACGTTGATGACCTTCGACGCGAGCAACGACTACACGGGCACCTTGCAGATTGGTACGGGATTGGAAGCTTATGCGGGAAGTTACCTCACCTATGGAGCCAACAGTATCCTGCTCAATGTGGTGCCGGAACCGGGTATCTGGTCGCTGGTGTTGAGCGGGACCGTGGTACTGCTTTTCTGGCGGCTCCGGCGTAAGCACGTTGTCGTGGCCGTCCGCTGATATTTAAGATGAGGAGAGATTCTCTTTGATGTCGAAATACGAGTAGGCCTTTTGTATGAAGCGTTCCCTAACCTCCAGATGTCCGTCAGGCGCCTTTACGCTGGTGGAACTGCTGGTGGTTATCTGCATCATCGCGGTGCTGGCGGCACTGGCGATGACGGGCCTGCAGAACGCGCGCTTGATGGCCAACAAGTCCGTCTGCATTACGAACCTCAAACAAATGGGGCAGGCGGCCCTTCTCTATGCCACCGACAATAATGGTGATCTTCCTCCGTCACGGACATCGTGGAGTGGCGGGGGCTATTGGAGTTGGTGGCTCTATGCCAGCCCGGCTTGGAATTGCCCTTATGCCGCACCAACGGGGCGATATCTCAAAAAGAGTCCGGTTATTTGTCCATCGATGCTGGCGGGAAATTTCAAGTCGGATGTGTTTAGTGGCGGTACCGGTTACTATTGCACGTACGCGGCCAATGGCACCATCTGCACGGACGGTGCCAACGGCAAAGTTCCCATTCGCCTGTCCCGGGTGACGCAGCCCGCCCGGACGCCCTTATTTACCGAACTCTCCGCCTATGCGTTTGCCTATTTTTCCTTCACGCGAACCGATGCTGATTACTTTCGTTACGCTCATAGTAATGCGCAAAATTTTGTATTCGTGGATGGACACGTGGAAAGTTTGGTCAAGGCGCAGATTCCCACGGATTCGACGGATGTGTTCTGGACCGCCGGACTACAATGAAATGGCCTGGTTCACAAAGAATGAATGTATGAGTAAGCAAATCTCTTCCTTCTGGCGAGGGCTGGCGGTGTTGATCTGGACGGGCTGGGTTGCGACCGCAATGCCCGTTTGTGGCGAAGAAAACCTAGTGCGCAACGGCGAATTGGCGGGAGGTTCCTCCAAAGGAGTGCCGGAGTGGTCATTTAAAACCGCGCATAAGGAAACTTTTAAAAACGGATGGAAACCCAATCCCGGCGGGATGGGAGGCATGGTATTCATCACGTGCATGGCGGCTGATGAAAAAGGCGGCAATGAGTGGTGGTGGCAACAAGTGGAGTGTGAATCGGGACGGGAATTCCTGCTGACAGTGGAAGCGCGTAGCGAAGGCAGCGAGCATAAGGCGGAGATCGGGGTGGAGCTGATTGGTGGGGAGAAGAATTACGAATATAAGCGCATCGCGACGGTGGCCGATACGCAGGCGAATGCACCGCAAAAGTACAGCGCACCGGATTGGAAGGAATTTTCCGGAAAGTTCATGGTTCCAGCGGGTGTGACCAAGGTGAACGTGCGTTTGGGATTGATGAGTAAGGATGCCGCGGAAGCAGGGTATCGCAATGTGAGGCTGGAAAAACGTTGAACCTCTCTGCCATTTCAAACTTTGTCCGAAACATGACGAACGGCCTGTGCGTGAAAACCATTTACGCCTTCCTCTCTTTATTCTTACTGCTGAGCGTGTCCGGTTGGGGGGCGTCTCCCAATGCCGCAGGCAATCTTCTCGAGGAGAAGAAATGGCAGTTTCGG
This sequence comes from Verrucomicrobia bacterium Tous-C9LFEB, assembly GCA_002304345.1. Taxonomy (GTDB): domain Bacteria; phylum Verrucomicrobiota; class Verrucomicrobiia; order Methylacidiphilales; family UBA1321; genus UBA1321. The sequence continues at coordinate 128,512 of NEUU01000008.1, read as the reverse complement.
CAGACTACAAAAAAGGGAGCGGTGGAGAGCCAACAATCCAGTGACGAATTGATCATTCGCAAGACAGATCGCGGAACGGACGATCATGTCTGGTGGAGTCAGAAGCTGGAGGCAGAGAAGGGGGGCGTGTACCACCTGAGTTTTGAGGCAAAGGCCAGCGGCGAGGAAGATCACTCGGTTTATGTGGGCGTTGATTTTCTGGATCAGAATGGAAAATTTATTGGGTTTAAAGAGCTGCGGAAGATTTGCTACATCAATCCCAAGTTCCCCGGCGCGACCATTCCCGACGTTACGGACTGGAAGATATTTGAGAGCGATTTTACCGTGCCGCGTGAGGCCGGTTTTATGAGCGTCCGTCTGGCCCTGGGCGGCTCGACTCCGGTCGAGGTTTCATACCGAAAAATTGCGGTGAACAAGGCGGCGGTTCCGGTCGCAGAGGTGCTGGATCAGTTGCCGACGGAAATTCCAGTTCAGACGATCGCGCTCGATCCGGTCTCTGCGGAGGGCATCACGCTCACGCCGAATTGGAAGAGGCAGGGAGCGGAGGTCATCGAATCCAAGGTGCGCTCTCGCTTTTGTTTGAATGGTCTGTGGGCGATTCAGCCAGCCGTCAAAAACGAAGGACCCAAGGCTGGCGACTGGGCCTTTATGAAGGTCCCGAATGTCTTGCAGAGTGGGAATGCTTATCTGGCGTACGGTCAGGCAAAAACCTCGTGGAAGAATAGAAATCTTTTCACCGATGCGGAGGCGCTTTGGTTTGTACGTGATTTGGAAATTCCTACGACCAAGGATGCTAAAATAGTTCTCGAGATCGGTTCGTTTCGTGGATTTGCTCTGGCCATTTATTGGAATGGAAAGCGGCTGGGAACGATGACAAATCAGTTGGGCGCGAGGATCGATCTGTCATCCGTCGCGCGTCCAGGGGAGAAGGGGCAACTGGCTCTCTATGCGTTGGCGTTGCCGCCGGAAAGCCAATACGCCTATTTGATGGAGGCGGGGCAGATGCCCCGGCAATACGATTCCACGCGGTTTGCCCGGGAGACGAATCGCTCCAACTATGTTCGTGGTCTTGCGGACATTTATTTGCAGGTGGAACCGGCGCGATCCATTTTCGACGCGGTGCGGCTGGTGCCCTCGACACGCAATAAGGAGTTGGAAGTCGTCTGTACCGGAGGCGCGGTCGAGGCTGCCGCACTGAATTATACCGCGACGATACGCGGAGCGGATGGCGCTACCGTACTCGAAAAGTCGTCGCTGAAAGCCGAGAAAAAAGGAGATGGCTGGGGAGTGAAAGTGCCGTGGACGAATCCCCGCCTCTGGACGCCGGACGATCCGTATTTATATCACGTGACGGTGCGGGCCTCGAATAGCCAGGGGGCGGTCATTGATGAAACCTTGCCGATTCGCTTTGGTTTTCGCGAAGTCTGGGTGGAGGGGAAGCAACTCATGCTGAACGGACGTCCTTTGCATTTGCGTCCCAAGCTGGCCTTTACGGCCTTCATGGATGGTCCCGCGATGCGTCGTCATTTTAGTTTTCTCAAGGACATGGGATTTAATTGCATGATACGTCCCTGGGCGGGCAATTCGGATCAACTGGAAGTCTACGAGGAACAATCGCTGGCGGATTTCTACGAGGCAGCGGATTCGGTTGGTTTTTTTGTCATTCCATATACGCCCTACCTGCTGGTCTCACGTGGTCAATTCGGTACGGATGGCGCGGAGAGCATCGACCTGGATGAGCTGATGAACTATTTGCGTAAGAATCAGGTGGAGCGTTTGGCTAATCATCCGAGCGTGATCGCTTATTCGGGTTTCGGTGGTGGCTACAGCGAGGGGATCAACTACGTCAATGCGCGGCCTGACACGTGGGGTGTTTCGCCACTGGCGCAGGAGGGCATTTTGGATCGGGTGCTTTCCTCGCCGGACAACCGACGCAAGGCTTTGGAGACGATGCGGCGGAGCAAGGAATTTGTGCAGCGTTTCAAAGCATTGGATCTCTCGCGTCCTTTTCTTTCGCACATCGACACGGGTGAAGGTGATGGCTGGGGGATCTTTGATTACTTTAACTGGACGCCCATTCAGGAGTGGGAGGAATGGCCGACGGCTTGGGCCAAGGACGGGGTGATGCCGATTGGCTCGACGGAACATGGATTGCCGTACCCGGCGAGTTTTGTCAGTCACGCCATCCCGGATGGCAACAGCGAGCCGTGGGTGACGGAGTATAGCGCGATGGTCCTGGGGCCCGAAGCCTATGCGCGGGAAAAAGCGGACTATCTCCAATTCATTCGTTCTTCCTATAACAAGGCGACGGGTACTTATCCTCCCAAGGCCGGAGCGCACCACTATTACGCCGAAACCGCCGTGTCCAAAAATTGGGAAAACACGCAGGCGGTATGGGTGGATTACAACCGGGCTATCTACCGCACATGGCGCACCTACGGAATTCCGATGGGCATTGAACCCTTTGGACGGCTCCCCAATCTTGTCGATCAGGAGTTTCTGAAAAAAGGATCGGGTCAATTGCTCGTCGATGCCGGAACGGAATTGCGGACAACCGGGGCCAAGCTGGATCGCTGGCTTTACATGGGATACTGGCCGAGTGTGACGATGCCTTCCCTGCCGACTGCTCCGACCGGGCGCAAGCCGCAGGGTTTGACTCTGTTGGGAGAAGCTCTCTACGAGGTCAATAGTCCGCTTCTTGTTTATATCGCGGGATCGTCTCAACGTGTGACGGCGAAAGATCATGTTTTCGCTTCAGGTGAAACCATAGCAAAGCAAATTGCGGCAATCTGGGACGGATTCACCGATCGCAAGTTGGAGCTGCAATGGAAGGCGCAAGTCGGTGGGAAGAACGTGGGTGAAGGCAAGGAATTGGTCACTCTCAAGAGCGGCGATATTCAATTTTTCCCGGTGAAATTCACGGCACCCATGGTGGTGAATCGCAGTGAGGGTCAGATCGAGCTCGCGGTGATTGATGCGACAAGCAAGGAAGTGGTTTCCCGTGACCGTTTTGCTTTTCAGATTTATCCGGTGCTGACGTTGTCCGAGCGTGTGAAAAAAGCGAAGGTGGTTCTGTTCGATCCCACGGGTGGCAGCGAATCGGCTTTCCGGCGGCTGGGGATCAATCCGACTCTCATCAAGAATCTGTCGGAATGGAAAGGCGGAGATCTTTTAGTGATCGGTCGGGAGGCCTTGCCCGCATTTGGGCGTCAATCGTCCGAATCAATTCCATCCTCCGTGCCTATTCTTGTGCTGGAGCAGGGAGTCAATGCATTGGAATCGGTCGGTCTGCGGACGTATCCGGTTCGGCCCCGGACGGTTTTCCCGCTGGCGGCGAATCATTCGGCATTGAGTGGAGTTGAAGCTGATGACCTGCGCGATTGGCGAGTGGAGCCGCGATTGCTGGAGTCGGGGATCGAGCCATTGCGTAATGGCTATAACTATCATGTGGGCTATTACGGCGCGGTGGCATCGGTAACGATTGAAACGCCCACTCGCGGCAATTTCACTCCACTCCTGCAAAGCGGATTCGATCTGCGTGAGACCCCTTTGCTGGAAGCAACATTGAAAGACCGTCGCTGGCTCTTTTGTCAGCTCTCGGTTGTCGATGGCATTTTCGGTGTATCGCCGGAGATGGGCGATCCGGTGGGGGCTCGCATTTTGGTTAATCTGGTGGATTACCTGATGGGAAAAAAAGTGGCGACGCCTTCGGCCTTCGGTGTCATGGGCGATGCCGCTGATGTTGATCTGGCACGGGAACTCGGAGCGGACATTGGGAAGTCGATTTCGATGGGGCAACTCAACGCCATGAAAGTGGTTCTGGTGGGGAAGTCGGTTTCGAATCCTGCGGCGTTGAAAGCCTGGGTGGAGCAGGGCGGTACTGCGGTGGTCATGCCTCAAAACCCGGAATTCTATACGACGGTTTCGCCAACCACGGCAGTGGCCTCAAAGACGCTGAGCCTGACGCTGGTGCCATCGGGCCGAGTATTTGAAGGCTTGGGGCAGAGTGATTTTCATTATCGCGGGCTTTTGCCATTACGTACCTTCAACGGAGAAGACGTGATGAAGGAAGTTCCTGCTGGTAATGGTCGTTGGATCTTTGTTGGTTTTGATCCGCGCCGTCTCGATGTAAAGGATGAGCCATGGATGCGCTTTACCTATCGGCATCAATATCGCGCCTTGTCCCAGGTTTTGACGAATCTCGGTGTCGCGTTGGATTTGCCGTCGGAGTCGATGTATGAGCGTTTTAAACGCACTCCATTTCAGATCGATCTGACGGCTTCTGCTAAAGCCCGCATCTTGGAAAGGAAGGAAGATCAGTCGACGGGATGGACTGCTCCGGAATTCGACGCGAGCCGTTGGCGCCCTTTCGGATTGACTGGGCAGACGACCACGTTTGGAGATGCCTGCCTCCGCATCAGCTTTACCGTTCCCAAGGAAATCGCCGAAGGGAATCTGGTGGCCGACCTTGGGACCATGGACGACTATGACGAGACGTGGTTGAACGGTGTCAAGATTGGCTCGGTCAATCCTGATAACTCGAAGCCCGAGCAGGCTTATCAAACTCGTCGGATTTATTCCATACCCGCCGGACTGCTCAAGCCCGGCACCGAAAACGTGCTGGCCATTCGCGCGTGGAATCGGAACGCGGCAAAGGGCACGCAGGCTCAGGTGCGCGGCCCGATGTTCATTCGAATGATGGAAACCGCGGCGACTCCCTATGTGGGTGATCTCAAGCACAGCGACGACCCTTATCTGCAGCATCACTGGTAATATTATGAAAGCGACGTCCTTCTCTTCCGTGATTGATTTGCGGGCTCCCATCCGCAATGGCGATTCTACTTTCCGGCCTTTGCTTCTGACTGCAGAGCAGCGCCGGACGGCGGTCATTGCTCGCGTTATCGAACTCTATGGAGAATGGTTTGATTCGGATGGCCGTTGGATTTCCTCCATGACTCCACCGGACCCCCGCGAGACGATTTGGGGAGTCTTCAGTCTGCTACAAGGGGAATCGACGGACGTCGCACTGGCCAATGCCATTCTCCATCGCTTGGAGTTCGAGCATCATCATCCCACTCGTACCGAGGGCGAACAGGCCAGTTTGTTTGATATTTTCGTTACCAACCACACGGTGCAACTGCTCGTTGAGCATGGAGAGAAACTGGAACCGTCTGTACGCGAGAAACTGGAAGGTTGGGCGCGGCACGCGCTGGCCGATTACCCCGGTGACCGGCAATGCGATTACCAATTCCACGGCTGCAATGACAATATGCCGGCGAAGGCCACCCTGGGCCTGATTTTGGCCGGGGAATATTTTGGAGACACGGCAGCCGTGGAGCACGGGCTGTGGAACTTACGCCAACTGCGCGATTTGCTCACACGTCGTGGGTTGTTGAGTGAGTATACCAGCCCCACCTATTTGCCATTGTCGATTGTGAATTTGACGGAGATTGCGAGGCATGCGCGTCACCCCGAAGCGCGCGATCTGGCGGCGCAATGCGTGGAGAGAGTGTGGGCGGATGCGATCGGCCATTTTCATTCTCCCACCGGAACGATGGGCGGTCCTTATTCACGCGCATATCAACTCGATTCCACCGGGCATTTTTCATCCATGGGCTGCCTGCTTTGGATCGCCTTGGGCGATCGCGTGGCGTTGCGACCGTTGGACGAGTTGTCCCGGAAATCGATCCGTCTGGTGCATCATCATGATAGCTGGATTTCTCAGGTCGGCGTGTTGAGTTGGATTGCCTCCTGTCCGCTGGAGCCGCCAGCTTATCTGGTTCAGTGGTTGAACGGACGTAAATATCCATTCCATCTGCTCGCGAGCGCCGAGCGCGGATTTGAGCACAGCGGCGAGGTGAATACGACGTTCTACGCGGAAGAGGATTTTGCTCTCGGGACGGCAGAGGGTGATGGTTGGTCTGAATTGCAATCGGAAATGTATTTCCTGCAATTCCGTCGGAATGTACCGCTCTATGGGATCGAGGATTTGCGCACGGTCTACTGCCGGTATCTCATTAATGACCAGAGGCCGGGGGATCGTAAGGAGGACCATATGCTTCGGTCGCATGGAATCATTCATACAGTGCAGGACGGACGCGTGGCGTTGGTGTTGTCGAGGCCATCCTTGTCCTTAACTGAGACGGATCTGCATACGCTGAAATTTTCCATCATACTTCCGGAGCATTTTGCAGCGGTGGAGAAAATCGAAGTGCAAGATGGGCATGTCTTTATTCAAGATGGTCCTGTCTATCTGGGATTACGCGGACTGAACGCCACAGACTTGGGTCGAAAAACGGCCGTGAAGGTCGAGCAGATTAATCATTACCGGATCATTTCATTCTTTAATGCCGAAGGTGAGATCAGACGTTTTAGCCAGGAAGAGCTGGGACTCACTCTCAACGGGTTTGTCTCTATAGTCGGACTGAGGGCTGAGGAGACTTGGGGGGACTTTTGTGAACGGGTAAAAAAAACTGAAGTGCTCGACTATCATCACAATGGCAGCCGCACGGTGCGTTGTAAGGTGGGCGATACGATTCTGGGTATGAGCTATTCTGTGGCGCTGAATCGCGTGCGTTACCGGACGATCAATGGACGGTTGGCTCCCCGACCAGAGTGGCACGCGGATGGCATGCCTCGGGAATCACTACCGTTTTTCACGGATCCACAGCCGAATAGTCTGGAGCTTCCTTTTGAACACTTGCGCGTGATTTGGGCTCCCAAGGATAAGTGGGGAATCGCTTCCACGGGCCATCGGGAAGTCAGAGATTAAGGAAATGATTCCGTAAGTGAAGAATAGGGCTGGAACCTCCCGTTTTTAACGTCCATCGTGGCGAGGTGCGTTGCTGTCGTTGGGCCTTTAGAAAGAGAGATTAGCTTATGATGATGCGGGGGAAGCTCGAATTATTTTCAATCAGTTTCTTGATTACAGTCATGGCGATGGTGCTTTCGCTGAGAGGCGAGGGGGAGGCCAACCGCAAGGAAGCCGCCCCTTCGAAGGAAGAGGCGGAGCTGGTGCGGAAATATTCCAAACGCAGCGAGAACTCTCCGGAGGTGTCGTCAATTTCATGCGTAGCGCCTGATGTCATATGCCTGACGATCGATGCGCAAAAGGTGATCCTGCCCAAGCTGGAGCCTTATACCGCCAAGCCGGGCGATAAAAAGACTATTGAAAAATGGGCAGACGGAACCGTTCGCCGCGCGAAGCTGGTTCGTGACGGTAAAGAAATCGGTTGGTTGCAAGGGAAGGCTTTGGACCAATTCTCGACTTTCGAATCCATTGAAGGCGATCCGCTGCTCTACTTTCGCGCCGAAAAGCCTGATAATTACACCATCACTTCGAAAGAGGATTCCGAGTACTTTGCCGATACGCATCCGACAGTGATTTACCGCAAAAGCATTCCGACGGATTGGCAAGTACAGATGAATAACTATCCGATGCGGCATCGGTTATATCTAAAGCTGAAGAAAGCACTCTCTCCGGGGAAAAGTTACAAGGTGACGATCACTGGCTTGAACGTCAAAAATCCCGAGATCGAATTTATCTACGACTCCCGCAAGCTTCAAAGCGAGGCCGTGCATGTGAGCCAGATCGGGTATCGATCCGACGATCCTGGCAAGAGGGCGTTTCTTTCCGTTTGGCTCGGATCGGGCGGGGCGTTGTCTTATCCGGAAGGACTTAAATTCTCCGTGATCGATGAAGTCAGCGGGAAGGATGTGTTCACCGGTTCGGTAGAGGTGGTGCTGACTCCCGATCAAAATGAAAAAAGTCTTTCCTCGGGTTCTCCCCGGAACAGTAGCAAAACAGCCGTCTATAAAATGGATTATGCCAAGGTGACCGAGCCCGGTCGCTACCGTGTGCACGTGGAAGGCATTGGGTGTAGTTACCCCTTTGATATTGCGGCCAACGTGTGGGAAAAGGCATTCCAGATCCAGATGCGGGGGCTTTTCCATAACCGGAGCGGTGTCGAGTTGGGAGAACCCTACACGACATTCAAAAAGCCTCGCGACTTCCACCCTGCCGACGGAGCGGTTGTTACCCGCTCCACTTATGACGTGCTCACCAAAGGGGGAGAAGCTTGGGGAGATCTGGTCAAAGGCGACACGGGGGAGGCGATTCCCGAAGCGTGGGGCGGTTATCACGATGCGGGGGACTGGAATCCCCGGCGTGTTTCCCACATGGCGTCGACGATGGCGCAACTCGAATTGATGGAATTATATCCCGCCTACTTCAATTCACTTAAACTGAACATTCCTCCCATAGAGGGAATTCCCGACATCATGACGGAAGCCCTCTTCGAGATCGATTGCTTCCGCCGACTCCAATTACCAGACGGAGGTATTCCCTACGGTATCGAAACGAATGGAGATCCCAGTCCCGGAGAGTTGAGTTGGCTCTCGACCATGCATGCTTACGTGCTCGCGCCGAATATGCGCGATACATGGAACTATGCGGGTGTCGCGGCCCGCGCGGCAAAAATTCTCAAACCGCTCAAACCCGAGCTGGCGGCGGTCTATGAAGAAAGTGCCAAGAAGGCCTTTGCATGGGCCGAGTCCGATTATGCCAAGCGCAAAGCAGACGGCTCCGTGAATACCATCCAGGAGTTATGGCGAGCGAAGGATAATCGAAACTTCGCCGCGCTGATTCTCTATGATCTGACTGGCGAGCGCTCTTATCATGAGGTTTTCCGGCAAGATACGTGCATGAATGAAGTGTCTGTGGAGCCCTGCTGGTATGCGAAATGGATGCAAAGTGACGCTGTTTTCTATTACGCGCGACTGGATGATTCCAAGGCCGATAATGCGCTGAAGCATAAAGCCATCTCGGGAACCCTCAAACAGGCGGGGAAATGTCTGGCATACGAGGCGGGTAATGCCTTCAACCTCTCGCATGAAGATCCGTCCCGACCTTTTATGGGGAGTTTTTTCAGCACCTCAGGAGGGTCCCAATTAGTCCGGGCGCATTTCCTGACGGGAAAAGAAGAATATCTCACCGGCGCAGTGAGATCCTGTCAGTTTCAGTCGGGCTGTAATCCCAACAACATTGTTTACACCACCGGTCTCGGAGCGAATCCGATTAAACATCCGCTTCATCTCGACTCGCGCTCCAGTGGTCAACTGCCTCCTGATGGGCTCACATCCTTCGGCAACGTGGATTATTGGAATTGGAAGGGGGGCTTCTGGGATTGGCCCATTCCCTTTATCTCCAAACCGCAGGTCTGTTATCCGAATCCTTACGAGTGGCCATTGGCAGAGGCTTATTTTGACATCCACCTTTTTGTTTCCATGAACGAGTACGTCATCGACTCATGGGCGCCCAATATTCTCGTGTGGGGGTATCTCGCCGCGCGCCCTCCCATGAAGTGAACGCTCCAAATCACTCTGTCCAGCGGTAGCCGATTCCCGATTCTGTTTTAATAACCTTGTCCAGACCGATGTGAGCGCTGAGTTTCTTGCGAAGGTTGGAGACGTAGACGCGAAGGTACTGCGCCTGCTCCTCGCTCTTGGGACCCCAAATGGTGCGGAGGATTTGGCGGTGCGTGAGCACTTTGCCTGAACTCTGGATCAGCAGGCGAAGCAGGGTGTATTCGGTTGGGGTGAGATCGATCAATTCCTCTTTGATGAAGACTTGTCGCTTTTCGAAATCAACCCTTAGTGGGCCGTACTCATAAAGCGCCTGCTCATCGATGCTTTGAGAGTGGCGTTGGGCCACACGCAAGCGGGCGAGGAGTTCGGCGGAATGGAATGGCTTGGTGACGTAATCGTCGGCACCGGCATCCAGGGCGGCAACCTTGTCTTCCTCCCCATCGCGCACGGAAAGAATGACGATGGGAACGCGGCTCCATTCGCGCAAGCGTTTTAAGACTTCCAGGCCATCCATGTCAGGCAACCCCATATCGAGAACGACGACATCCGGTCGTCGCGAGGCCGCTTCGATCAAACCGTGGGCTCCGTTATCCGCGTCGTGCACCCGATAGTTGGCTGCTTCCAAAGTGATGCGGAGGAGTCGCCGCATCTGGACTTCATCGTCAATGACGAGCGCGGTAAGACTTGGAGCGTTCATGCCGGATTCAACTTAGCAGGAGAATTTAAAATGGGGAGACGAATGGTGAAAATGGCTCCGCTCGTTTCACGGTTGGCGGCAGTGAGTTGACCGCGATTGACTTCAACAAAATGTTTGGCGATGGACAGCCCGAGCCCGGTTCCTCCGGGACGTGCGTCGGAGGCGCGATAGAATTTTTCAAAGAGATGGGCCAGCGTTTCCGGAGATAATCCGGAGCCTTCGTCCTCCACACACAAAATTATGGAATCCCGGTCCTGCGCTGCCGACACATGCACGGGAGAACCTTCCGGCGTGTAGTTAAGTGCATTATCGATCAGGTTCATCAAGGCCTGCTGCAGGAGACCAAAGTCGGCATGAATCAAAGGCAGTTTGGGTGCCATGTTCACCTGAATCCGTGAGGACTCGCGGTGACCCTTCATGAGTTGAACCGCACCGGTCACGACATCCTCCACATCACCCCATTCCATCTTGGCTTGGAGTTGGTCCGATTCCAGACGGGCGCTATTGAGGAGGTTTTGCACCAGCCGGTCCAACCGTGTGGTGGCTTGCTTGATTTCCTCGAGAAGGGGCTGGCTCGATGAAGCGCTCGCGCCGAGAGATAATTGCGAAGTTGCCGCCTGGATGACCGAGAGCGGCGTGCGCAATTCGTGGGAGATTGAGTTGAAAAGCGTCTTTTGCAGCGTCTCAGATTTGAGTGCTAGTTGAGTGGCCTGTGTCGCCGCGCGTAATTTTTCCCGCTCCAATGCCAGCCCGATCTGTCCGGCAAAGCTTTCGAGAATGTCACGCTGTTGCAGAAGAAGAGCTTCGCCTGAACGCAATTTAATTCCCATCACTCCGAGGCATTTTTCGCCCGCCCGCAACGGTACATAGTAGCCTTCAGCTGCGGGGAGAGTGTCCGTGAAGCGCCCGGCGCTGCGTCCATTGCGAAAGGTCCACAAAGCCACGCTGATCTCCTTATCGTCGACCGCAAAGCGACTGGCGGGATGTGGATCGAGCGTGACCGGTTGCTCGGCTTCAGTGGTGAAGAAAGCTACCTTGGCCTGAAATAGCGACTCAATCTCCGTGGCAGCCTGATCTAAAAGTTCGGAGATGGTGCGGGCGGTCGCCACCGTGCGGATCAGTCGATAGAGCGCAATCGCACGTAATTCACGCTCGCGTTCGTTGCGCTGTTGGAGTCGTAACCGGGAGGTGAGATGGCCAGTGACTAGCGCAATCACAAAGTACATGCCGAACATGAGCGTGTCCGGCAGAGTGGCGATGATGAAGGTATACTTCGGAGGGATAAAAAGATAATTCCATGTCAAGGCACTCAGCGTAGCCGCGACAAAAACAGGGCCGCGATTGAGAACGAGGGAGAGCAAAATCACCAAAAATAGATAAATGAGTGCGACAGCCCAATAGCCGGTGAAGGAGCCGACCGACAGGGAGAAAAGCGTCACACCCACAACGGAAGCCGAGGCGTTCAGATATTCCTTCCAACCGGTGCGGTTGGAAAAAGAAAAGCGGAGCGGTGACGGCTCCGCTTTATGAGCTTCGGCTGGCACCACATAGACGTCAATGTGGCCGCATTGACGAATCAGCCGATTCACCAGCCCGCCGCCGCGTAGGACGTCCATCCACCAACTGTCGCGGGGTTTTCCGACTACGATCTGGCTGACATTATGTTCCCGGGCGATGCGCACCAGCGCTGCAGCCGAGTCCACGTCGTGGGTCAGGACCACCTCCGCTCCGAGTTCGCGCGCGGTGGAAAGATTGCGGTCGAGTTGTTGCTTCGCTTCGGGCGATAATGTGGGGTTTGATTCCACATGAACCGCCATCCACGGAGCATTCATCGCGTAGGCCATGCGTCTTGTCCAACGCACGAGTTGGAGCGAGAACGGACTTGGTCCGACCGCCACCATCAGCCGGTCTCCTGATTTCCAAACCTCCCGTGTGATCTCTCGTTGGCGAATCGAACGCAATTGTTGATCGACCCGTTCGGCGGTGAGTCGCAACGCCAGTTCTCGTAATGCGGTGAGATTGGTTTCCTTGAAAAAATGGGCTGCTGCCATGTCTGCCCGAGGGCCAAGATAGACTTTGCCCTCGGCGAGTCTCTCCCGTAGTCGCTCCGGCGTGATGTCGATCAACTCGATTTCATCGGCCCATTCAAGGACCGAATCCGGAACGGTTTCGTGCACGGGCGCTCCCGTGATCTGCCGCACGGTATCGGCCCGGCTCTCGATATGTTGAACGTTGAGGGTCGTATAGACATCGATGCCTGCCGCGAGAAGTTCGTCGACATCCTGATAACGTTTCACATGCCGCAACCCCGGGGCATTGGTATGCGCCAACTCATCGACGAGCACGAGTTGTGGTTGCAGAAAGAGAATTCCCTCTACGTCCATCTCTTCCAGAACCGTGCCGCGGTAATCGATTTTCTTTCGCTCGGCGACGACCAGCCCTTCAATCAGTGCTGCCGTTTCGGCGCGTCCATGCGTTTCGATCAGCCCTACGACAACGTCCGTGCCCTCCTGCATCTGTTGGCGGGCCGCCTTGAGCATGGCATAGGTTTTCCCCACTCCGGGGCACATGCCGAAGAAGATCTTGAGTCGTCCACGCTTGGCCTGCGCCTCCTCCTTTTGTAAGGAGGCGAGTAACTGGTCAGGATCAGGGCGAGAGGCGTCGGGCATGGGTTACTGTGGTTGTGGGGAGAATAATAACCGATCCATGGCCAAATTCAGCTTTAATACGTTCACACGAGATTCACCGAAAATTTGCCATTGCGGCCCTTCAACGGAATCTTTGACGAGGGTGGTGAGTTTAGCGCGGTTTTCCAGCGATAGGTTTCGCGCAGCCGCCACGCGTTGGATTTGTTGCGCTGCTGCGAGCGGGCTGATATGCGGATCGAGTCCACTGCCAGAGGCGAACTGTATGTCGCTCGGTACCGGGGTCTCGGCGGACAATTCATTGGCTTCGCGCCATTTTTGGGTCCGTTCCTCGACTGCCTTCTTGAGGGCGGTGCTACTCGGACCAAGATTACTGGCCCCGGATGCAATGGTGGCATAATCGGCGGCCGAGGGGCGCGGCCAAAAATAGCGGTTGTCCTCGGTCTTTTGCGCCAACAACTCCGAGCCCACCGCGCGTTTATTCGCGATGATCAGGGAGCCCTCGGCTTTTTCGCTCCAGGCCACATGAGCAAAGAATGTCACCACCAGTGGATAGAGAATACCTGTCAATACGGTGAGGACAAAAAGAAGGCGAATCGATTGGAGTATGATTTTCATAGGAGTTTCTTTCGCTTAGGCGGCAAGTTTTGTGGCGACAAGGGCGAGGTCGATGAGTTTGATACCCACGAACGGTGCAACGAGTCCACCGAGACCATAGAGAAACAGGTTGCGCTGCAAGACCTCGACGGCCGGGAGCGCACGATACGTCACTCCGCGGAGGGCTAGCGGGATGAGGGCGATGATGATGAGTGCGTTGAAGATTACAGCACTCAGAATCGCGCTTGAGGGTGAATGCAGTCCCATGATATTCAGTGCCTGAAGCGGACCGGCGGTGCCGTTCACGGCATAGAGTGCACCGAACATTGCGGGGATGATCGCAAAATATTTTGCGACGTCGTTGGCCACGCTGAAGGTCGTGAGTGCGCCGCGAGTCATGAGGAGTTGTTTGCCGATCTCCACGATTTCGATGAGCTTCGTTGGATTGCTCTCCAGATCGACCATATTGCCGGCCTCGCGCGCGGCCTGCGTGCCTGTGTTCATGGCAACGCCGACATCGGCTTGGGCCAGAGCGGGAGCATCGTTGGTCCCGTCGCCGGTCATGGCAACCAGATGTCCCGCCGCCTGCTCGGCGCGGATGCGCATGAGCTTCATTTCGGGTGTCGCTCCGGCCATAAAGTCGTCGACTCCTGCCTCGGCTGCAATGGCTGCCGCCGTGAGGGGATTGTCTCCGGTGATCATGACGGTGCGGATACCCATTTGCCGAAGTTGCGCGAAGCGCTCCTTGATGCCGCCTTTTACCACATCCTTAAGATAAATGACCCCCAGCACTTCGCGTCCCTCCGCTACTGCGAGCGGGGTGCCGCCCTGACGTGAAATCCGCGTGACAATTTCAGTCACAGCATTCGGATAGAGTCCGCCTTGCCCTTCCACCCAGGCTTTCACGCTCTCGGCGGCCCCTTTGCGGATGCTCGGCTGTTGGCTGTCGCTTGGGGTGAAATCAACACCGCTCATGCGTGTCTGCGCGGTGAACGGAACGAATGTCACATGAGGCGAGGCGACTTCGCGGGCCCGAATACCGTGTAATTCCTTGGCGAGAATCACGATCGACCTGCCTTCCGGTGTTTCGTCAGCCAGTGAGGCCAATTGCGCGGCGCGAGCCAGTCGCTCTGCGGGGATGCTCGGGGCGGGAATGAATTCCACCGCCATGCGGTTACCAAGTGTGATGGTGCCCGTTTTGTCGAGCAGTAGTACGTCAATGTCGCCGGCCGCTTCCACGGCTCGTCCGCTGGTCGCAAGGACATTGCGACGCACCAGGCGATCAATGCCACTGATTCCGATCGCGCTCAACAAGCCGCCAATCGTGGTGGGAATCAGGCAGACGAGAAGTGCTGCGAGGACGGGCAACGAAACGTCGACAACGTTTTTTTGACCTGCTGCGGCTTCATTGTACCAGGCGAAAAAGGGAATGGTCGCCACGGCGAGCAGGAAGATGACGGTCAGAGCAACCAGCAAAATGCTGAGTGCAATTTCATTCGGAGTCTTCTGCCGGGAGGCCCCTTCCACCAATGAAATCATTTTGTCGATAAAGGTGTTTCCCTTCTCGGCCGTGATGCGGATCACGATGCGGTCGCTGATGACACGCGTTCCGCCAGTCACAGCACTACGGTCGCCACCGCTTTCACGCACCACCGGGGCCGATTCGCCGGTGATAGCCGATTCGTCCACACTGGCGATTCCTTCGATGACTTCGCCATCACTTGGGATAATATCGTTGGCTTCACACACGACCGTGTCGCCCAGCTTCAGATCCGGAGCGGCAATCCGTTCTTCCGTCCCATTCTTTACGAGTCGTGCCCAGGTTTGGGTGCGCGTCCGCCGTAGTGCCTCGGCTTGAGCCTTGCCGCGACCTTCCGCAATCGCCTCGGCAAAGTTGGCGAAGAGTACCGTGAACCAGAGCCAGAGGGTGATTTGCAGGGCGAAACCGGAAAAAGACGAAATCAAAAGCGATCCGGTCGAGAGGACTGCTCCCACGGCGGTGACAAATATAACCGGATTTTTCCAGAGTTGCAGTGGATTGAGTTTTGTAAAGGAATCGACTGTCGCCACTCTGAGGATTTTCGCGTTGACCCAGGAATTGGTTTGAGATGCGGTGGACATAGAATTTTCGTAGGTGAGGTTAAAAAATGCGACCACTGAGAACGAGTAAGTGCTCGAGGATCGGTCCGAGTGAAAGTGCCGGGAAGAAGGTCAGGGCCCCGACTATCAGGACAACGGCCACGAGCAGTACCACAAAGAGTCCGCCGTCAGTCGGGAATGTCCCTGCGGAAGCCGGTGTCACCTTCTTGGTGACCATGTTGCCCGCGATGGCGAGCACGGGAAGGATCACCCCGAAGCGGCCCACGAGCATCGCCAGACTGCCCGAGAGCGTGTAAAAATTTGTCGTGGCATTTAGCCCGGAAAACGCGCTGCCGTTGTTGTTCGTCATGGAAGCAAAGGCATAGAGAATTTCACTCAGTCCATGCGGTCCGGGATTGGCAATTGACGCGCGTCCCGCCTCGGTGAAGCAACCCAGTGCGGTGAGAATCAGTACGCAGGCGCTTGGTAACAGCACGGCGGTCATGGCCATCTGGATATCAAACGCTTCGATCTTCTTGCCGAGATATTCCGGTGTGCGACCCACCATTAAACCCGCCAGGAAGACAGTGAGCAGGACGAACATGAGCATGCCGTACAAGCCTGAACCGACGCCGCCAAAAATCACTTCACCCAACAGCATGTTGAGAATGGCGATGCCTCCTGCGAGCGAGGATAAACTCGAGTGCATGGCATTGACCGAGCCATTGGAAGCGAGTGTGGTGACATCACCCCAGAGCACGCTATTTGCCACGCCAAGACGCATCTCTTTACCCTCCATTAACGCGCCGGTTCCAAAGACAGGATTCGTGGCATACTCCGCCCACAGCATTCCTCCGAGAGTCATCAGAAAAACGATCATCATCGCGGCGAAGATCGTCCAGCCCTGCCGCATGGAACCGACCATTTTCCCGTAGGTCGCGGTCAAGGCTGCCGGGATGCAGAGGATGACAAACATCTCCAGAAAGTTGCTCAATGGTGTCGGATTCTCAAATGGATGGGCGCTGTTGACGCCGAAGAAACCTCCGCCATTGGTGCCGAGTTGCTTGATCGCAATCTGCGAAGCTGCGGGACCAAGAGGAATGATCTGTTCCTGTCCTGCGAGCGTGGTGGCGGTTACATAGGACGAGAAGGTCTGCACGACACCTTGGGAAACAAGAACCAAGGCGAGGGCGAACGAAAGGGGCAGAAGGATGTAAAGGGTCGATCGGACTAAATCCACCCAGAAATTACCCAGCTCGCTCGCCTCTCGCCGGACGAAACCCCGGATCAGCGCCAACATCACGCCGACTCCCGTTGCGGCGCTTAGAAAATTCTGCACACCCAAGCCAGCCATCTGAGTGAGATAACTCATGGCCGCCTCGCCCGAGTAGGCCTGCCAGTTTGTGTTGGTCATGAAGCTGATCGCCGTATTCAACGCGAGCGGAAACGGTACATTGGGCAACTTGGCGGGGTTAAACGGCAGGATGCCCTGAAAGAGCATTAATAGAAGAACGAGAACGAAACCGAAAAAGTTGAACGCCAGAACCGCGCGGGCATACTGCTTCCAGTTCATCTCGATTTCCGGATCGATTCCGCTGATGCGGTATACCGCTCGCTCCACTGGTTTCAGGAAGAAATCGAGAAACGTCGTTTCACCCGTCAGTACCCGCGCCATCCACGGTCCGAATGTGGCCGTTGCGGCCACGAGCAAACAAATATAGAGACAGATTTGAAGAATTTCACCGGGACTCATTACCAATACTCCATGTTGCATTCATGGAGCTATCCTAAGCTGAGTAAGTCCCTTGGACTAATTAAGACCCGACCCGATAGTATAAAGAAAATATAAAGAGCGAGTGGATCAATCGGCGTAAAATTGGACAACCGAATTCGCTAAAAAGCGGCTCTAACGCCGAGGCAAACCACGTGTCTGTCGAATTCCCGGCCCGGGGGGAGATTGCTGATATCGGATTCATTCACTCCTTGAATGAACGAATAATCTCCCGTGAACGAGAGGTTTTCATTGAGATCGTATTTGAGCCCAATCGAGTAGGTGTACTGCCAGTCACTTCGTACCGTAGGTGCATCGTAGGTGGCCCCTAGAATCATATATCCGAGCGAAGCACTGAGTTGGTCTACAATCTTATGCCGGTAGCTGAAATCAAAAGTCTTGTCCTCGTAAGTGCAGAGACCTGTGCTGGAGACCCACTGCCATTGCTTGACGCGGAAAGCGAGCACGTCCTTGGAGGTGACATCAGCTGTCACGCTGCCGTTGAGATACGCACGGGTCAATTCATCCGCATGTCCCACTTGCTTTTGGGCTTCGTAGTAGTGGAAGTCGGGACCGCCCTGAAATTCCACCTTGAGCCATTTGAACGGCTTGCCTTCGATTCCGACTAAAACGCGGTCAAAATCATTCGTGCTGTTTACATCGACCCAGCTATAGGTCTGCTGATACTGGTGCCCATGACGATACCCGAACGTCAGCGCAAAATCCTTTGTGATCTTGTACCCCACATCGCCGCCGCCGTTCACTTCATAGCGATCAACGTAATCCTGATACCCGGCATAGACCGGTAGATTATTGTTATATTGATAAGTATTTAAATCGTAGTAAGTCGTCGTGCCCACTCCGCGAAAAAAGACCGACTCCCAGTCGTTGCGCAGACTGAGTTTGGCCCTGTCCTGAATTTGATCGCGCCGTTCGCGAACGAGGGCCGATCCGTAGCAACTGACCTGATTATACAGCGGCGTGTTGCGGTTACCGACCAGGAAGAGTAACGAGTTCTCGAAGTTGTAGGAGAAGGAATCGACCTTGCCCTTGATCTGCGTGTGAATGCGATGCGCCTCGTAGTTTTCCGTAGCGGCTTCGTGATAGCGCGTTACCTCCGGCGCATAAGACAGGGAGAGTGTGTCGATGGTCTTTTCCTCGGCATTGGAATAGTCGAGTAATGCCGCGAAGTTGAAGACCAGCTTGGGCGTCACCGAGGTTACCCATGAGCTGACATTGGCCACTCGCGGATAACTCCCGGGTTTGTCCGTATCAGTTCCAAAGACGTTGCTGTCGTACGATTCCTTTGTCGTTACCGACAGCTCGGTCAACCACGCAGGTTTCTTTATGGCATTGGATGTCGCGATCTGTTTGGGATCAACCGCGGGCGCTTCAATTTGCCTGGGATCTCTATCGGTCGTAATCGGAGGGACGCTGGCGGCCTGGAGGGAAGAGACCAAGAGCGAGCAAGCGACGAGGTTGATTAAAGAGCGGTATAGAATACGCATCGCGCGTACTCTATAATAATTCAATTATTAGGCGATCTAATTTATATTGAGCTTTGATTTTAGTTTTTCTTTAATTCGATTATTCGGCGTGCTCGCAAGTGCAGGCGTACTCGGCGCGTTTGCACCCGTTACAGATCGCCGGGATGTAATCGATACGGAAATTCTGTGGTTTGGCTGAGGTATCGGTCTTGATCTGGACCACGACGCGGTAGCCGTTTCCTTCCGGTAAAGTGGTTTTGGAAATGAACGCATCGTTCATCTTTTCAAATTCCAGAGTAGCTTTATCAGGCTTGGCTTCGGCGATCACTTTGAGTTTCTGGGTGGAGGGCGCGACTGGTTTCATGTCGGCATCGTAGAAGGTCACGCTGACTTTCCGGTCCGCTTGGACAAAAAATTCGGCGTGCAGTGGCGTGCTCTCCAAAATTTTACCGCCCTTGGGCCCAGCGATGGTTTTGTGAGAGTGACCGCTTTCAGCGGCCAGTACGGCGGTGCCGAGAAATGCGGAGGCGGCGAGAAGGGTGAGGAGATGACTCATGATTTTACGCTTTCGTTTGTTAGGTTTTACGGGTGACACGACTCTCCATCCATTCATAGAGAACAGGGAGAATCACCAAGGTTAAAAAAGTGGAGCTGAGAATTCCACCGATGACGACGGTGGCCAAAGGACGTTGCACCTCCGCTCCAGCACCGGACCCGAATGCCATGGGGAGAAATCCGAGACTCGCCACGAGTGCCGTCATGATCACGGGTCGCAACCGGGTCAAAGATCCTTCGCGGACGGCTTCCATGAGGCTCTTGCCAGACTCGCGCAGTTGGTTGAAGTAGGTGACCAGCATTACGCCGTTCAGCACCGCGACACCGGAAAGGGCGATGAATCCAATGCCTGCGCTGATACTAAATGGCATTCCACGCAGCCATAGGGCATAGATTCCTCCCGTGACCGCCAGAGGTATGCCGGTATAGATGAGTGCGGCTTGACGGAGACTTCCGAAGGCCATGAAGATCAGGACGAAGATCACGAGCAGCGCGACGGGAACAATCACTGTCAGCCGGGCTCGGGCTTCTTGCAGATTTTTGAACTGGCCACCAAATTCGATGGTGTAGCCAGTTGGTAATTTGATTTGCTCGTTGACCTTCTTTTGTGCTTCCAGGACGTAGCTCTCCACATCACGTCCACGCAGATTCACCATGATGGCGGCGCGACGCTGACCATACTCACGAGCGATGGTATTCACTTTCTCACCAACCTCGAAATCGGCCACTTGTCCCAGCGTGAGCAATCCGCCGTCCGAGGTGCGAACGGGGAGTTGCTTCATTTCACTAATACGCTTGCGAAGATCCTCTGGCAGGCGCACGACAATGGGATAGCGGCGGTTGCCGTCGATGAGACGTCCCGCTTCGCTGCCCGCTAACGCCGCCTTGACCGTTTCATTGATTTCCGAAGCGTGGATATTGTAGCGGGTCATGGCTTCCCGGTTGAGTTTGATTTCCAGCATGGGCGCCTTGCCCAGGGCATCGAACTCCACATCGGCGGCACCGGGAATTTTGTCCAGCACTTCGCGAACTTCTTCTGCAATGCGTTCGATCTCAGTGAAGTCATCGCCGAAAACTTTCACCGCCAGGTCAGCGCGCGTGCCCTCCAGGATTTCATTGAAACGCATTTCAATAGGCTGCGAAAACAGATAGGCTTGGCCCGGAATCTGTATGCTGAGTTCCCGGCTCATCTTGTTGGCCAGTTCATCTTTGCTTGTGGCGCTGGTCCATTCTTTCTGCTGTTTGTAGAAAATATAAGTGTCGGAGACATTGACGCCCATGGGGTCGGTGGCAATCTCCGCCGTGCCGATTCGACTGAATGTGTGGGTGACTTCCGGGAATTTCTCCCGCAATACCTTCTCTGCTTTTTCCTGCATGGCAATCGAGGCATCCAGTCCTACGCTTGTCGTGCGGATCATGTGCGTGGCGAATGATCCCTCGTCCAGTTGGGGGGCGAACTCTGCGCCAAGCCGGGTGAAGATTACTAGTGACAGGGCGAACAAAGACACCGCTCCTCCCAAGGCAAGCCCGCGGGCGCGCATGGCGGCATCGAGAAGGGGCGCGTAGAGGGATTTCAGCCACAGGATCGCTTTGTTATCCTTTTCACTGATTGCTCCGGTTAGGAAATAAGAACAAAGCACTGGCATGAGTGTCAGCGCCAGAATCAATGCGCCAATCAGTGCGAAAATGACGGTCCACGCCATCGGCGTAAACATTTTACCTTCGACTCCGGTAAGGGAAAGAATAGGCAGATACACAATGGTGATGATCAGAACGCCAAAGAACGTGGGCGTTCCCACTTCCTTCGCGGCGTTAAGCACGACCTGACTACGCTCCTCCGCGGTGAGGTTTCGACCGCGATGATGTTGTGCCAGTCCCACGCGTCGCACGATATTTTCCACCATGACCACTGCCCCATCAATGATCAGGCCAAAGTCGACAGCACCAAGACTCATCAGGTTTCCGGATAGGCGCGTCTGCACCATACCGGTGATGGCGAATAGAAAGGAGAGTGGAATTGCGGCAGAAACGATCAGCGCAGACCGCCAGTTACCCAGCATAAAAAGAAGAACTGCCACGACTAAAATGGCCCCTTCAAAAAGATTTTTTCCGACGGTGCTAATGGTCCGATCCACCAGCACTGTACGATCATACACCGTTTCGATTCCGACTCCTTCCGGTAACTGAGGCTCGATTTGCTTGAGTTGATTCGCTACGCGTTTGGCTACAATCCGGCTGTTTTCCCCTGCCAGCATCAAAGCCGATCCGAGCACCGCTTCCCGCCCGTTGTAGGTGGCAGACCCGGTGCGCACGTTGGAGTCAATGCCGATCTCGGCCAGATCGCTGATTTTGAGAGGAGTGCTGCCGGAGCGAAATTTGATTGGTAGTTGGGCGATCTGGGCGGGTGTTTGCACGCGGCCCTCGGTGCGAATGGTGATTTGTTCGCCGCCGATCTGGACAGAACCGCCGCCCGCGTTATCCACATTTTCTTTGATGATGTTGACCAACTCGGAGAAGGTCACGCCCGTGGCAAGAAGCTTTTCAGGGCGGGGTAGCACGACGATCTGTTTTTCGTAGCCACCGGACGCGCTGATTTCGGCAATGCCGGGAACCGTGCGCAGTTTCGGCTTGATGATGAAGTCATGGATCAGCTTCAGTTCCATCAACTGCTCCTTGCGGTTCCGGGGCTTGTTTTTGAAATCCTTTTTGTAATCGACCACGTAATAGAAAATTTCACCCAGACCCGTTGAGATTGGAGCGAGTTTGGGCGTGAGACCCTCGGGCAATTCCTCGGCCGCATTGATCAATCGTTCGCTGGTCAATTGCCGCGCCCGGTAAATGTCAGTGCCATCTTTGAAAACGAGGGTGACTTGTGACAGCCCGTTTTTCGAGAGTGAACGGAGTTCCAGCATGCCTTGAATGCCTGCCATCTCCATTTCAATCGGGTAGGTGACGAGCTTTTCGATTTCCTCGGGGGCCAGTCCTTCCACTTCCGTGTTGATTTGTACCTGTACATTGGTGATGTCCGGCGTCACATCAATGGGCAGATGAAACGCGGACCAGATGCCGGCACCTAGCAAGGTGAGTGTCGCCAGTACCACGAAGGAGCGTTGACGCATGGAGAATTCCAGAATTTTATCAATCATAAAAAATCTCTAGTGACAGTGACCGCCACCCTTGGTGGCGCGGAGTTCGATGAGATACAGGGCTTCAACCGGACTCGCCACGACGGTATCTCCTTCATACAGACCTTCAGTGATTTCCACGGCATCGCTGGTCTGTAGTCCTATTTTGACTTGGGTGCGCAGCAGGTAATCGCCATTCTGCACGAAGGCATAGGTTCCTGTGGATGTTTCCAGCAGGCCGGTGCGCGGAATGGCCAGCGTTTTGCGATTATCTCCGAGAGGCACCCGGGCTTCGACAAAATCTCCAACCGCCAAACTGTGATTGGGATCGGGTAACTCTAAAAGCACCTCAACCTTGCCGAGCACGGCCATCTGGACAGAATCGATTTTCCATATTGTCCCGTCATGAGACGAGTCATTCTTGCCCTTGGTCGTAAAGTACACTTTTTTCCCGGGAGCCAATTTTTCTGCGAGCTCTCTGGATATCAGGGCCGAAGCGTAGGCGTTGCCGGATCGTTCCTTTCCATGTGCCCGAGAATTTTCCGAAGACGCACGATAAATCTGAGCGGTCAGAGAGAGCGCGGGAGCCAGTTCCCGTTCTCCGACTTCGACCAGTTCCAAACCGAGCGATTTTTGTGTTTCCTCCGGTAGGCTGATTCCTTTGCCTTCCTGATAGGAAGCGCTGGCATTCTTGCCGCCATGATCAGCGTGTTCTTCGATGGCCTTTTTGCTTTCAGTGGATTTATTTCCGTGATCGTGACCGTCGCCCTCGTCATGTTTCGATCCGCAGCCGCTCACTCCGAAAGACAGGATCAACAACCACACCGCAAATACCCATTGAGAGTTGTTTTTCATGGCTATCGGGTTCCTTCCGTTTTCGTCGCTTGGGAAATTGAGGGGGTGAGGGGAATGGCACCCCCTGTCAACAGCGCCAGATCGAACCAATGACTCCAGAGATCTACGGTGGCTTCGTTCCGGATTTTCTGAGCATTAAGAAACTCGCGCTGCACTTCCAGGAAAAGCTGAACGTTGACCGCCCCGGTTCGATATTGGCGGTCGGCCAGATCAGAGGCATCCCGAAGCTTGTCGATGATATCAGCGGGCATCTGGTTGAGTTGCTTGCGGCAGAGTTCGTATGCGCGGCAGCGGCGGGCGATTTCGGACTCCACTTTGCGACGAGCTTCCAGCAGCAGCGCATCGGCTTGTTCGCGACGCGCCTTGGCCGTGGCCACATTTCCCTGATTCCAATTCCAAAACGGCAAGGTCATCGACAGGCTGCCGCCGAAATTCTCCTCCAGATCTCCGGCCTTGTCCTGGCTGAAAAAAGGACCAATGGAAAAATCTGGAGCGGTTTCCAGTCTGGCGGCGCTCACCTGTCGCACTGTTTTTTCCAATTCAGCGATACGGCCCTTGAGTTGTAGATTTTGATTGAGCCCCGCGAGTATGAGTTGATTGGCATCCAGCTGATAAGCGGGAGGGCTGAATTTGGATCGAATGACGAGTGATTGGCTGGAGGGACGTCCGATGAGGGCGTTGAGTTCCAAGCGTGCTTCTTCCCGCTCTTGCATAAATTCCTTGGCCGTTCGATGGAGTTCAATCAGGGAGCCCTCGATGACGCGAAGCTCCAATAACTGCGTGACACCGGCGATGGGTCTTTTCTTTAAAAGCTCAATGAGCGCGTGGCTACGTTCGCTGATTTCTTCTGCTGCCGTGGCATTGATCGAAGCTGATTGATAGCGGTACGCCAGCATTTGTACCCTTGCCGTCAAGGCGAGCTGAAATTGTTTGAGTCCTAATTCAGCAATTTCGATATCCTTGTTCGCGATTGCCTTTCGCAAGGAACCTTTCCCCGGAAACTCAAAAGTCTGGGATAGGGCGACGCTCCGCGTAAAGCCGTCCCCCTGCAGGGTGCCCTCGGTATCCGAGATGCGGCGGGTGCCGTACTCACCGGAGACTTCAGGATTTTTCCAGAGACCCGCCTGGGTGCGTTGTCCTTTGGCTGCGGCGACTTCTGCCGCATAAAACTTCAGCTCGGCATTGTGAGCCAGTGCTTGAGCGACGAGCGACTCAACGTCCCATGATTCGGACGAGGACGCGTCGGCACCGTGACCGTGATGGATGAGCGTGGCAAGTATAAATGCGCTCAAGATGAAGACATTTCTTCTGAGATGAATTCGTAACATGATGTTTCCTGAAGCTGCCGAGTAGGAATTGGACCGTCCCGGCATGATGCCGATTGTGGATCGGACGATTTAGCTCGGATCGCTGTGGGTGTCGGTGCAAGAGACGACGCGCGCGACCGCGGCGTTCCCTGCGGTCGCATTATCGAAACTTACAGCGTAGGAAAATTGACCTCCCTGCGTCCGGTCCCGTTTCGATGAGGTCACAATAATGCGGTCCCGTTTATGCGCCAGAGTCTGTCCGCTGGCATTCAGCAAATAGACATCCACATGCGTGCCAACCGAAGGGTGATAAGGAGCCCCTATGCGCACGAGGCCTGAAATGTAGACTTGGTTCTGCATTTGTTTCGTCGTGGCGCTGATCACGTTGACGGAACGGTCGCCGCCGGTTTCTACTTTGAAGCGAGGTGCTTCGCTGGCCATGGCTGCGGTGGTAAGTGTGAGTGCGAGCCCACCGTAAATGATGTTTCTGAGATTCATGGTAATTGTCCTGTATTCAATTTGAGTGTAACGACTCACGACAAGGTCGTGAGCTTCGGGATGACAAGGCGGGGCCTTGCCACGAGTGGAATCGATGAAACGGCGAGTAACCGGCGCAGAAAGCGTCGGTGAGCCGTGACTAGGACAATTGGGGCGGATGATCGATGGCTTTGACTGGGCCATCGGCAATGCGATCGTCAATGATTGCGATAAAAAAGGCTTTCGACGAAAGTGCGTTCACCAGATCCTGAGAATTATTGACCAAGGGCTGGCAGCATACACAATGTTCCGGGCTGGACGGAGAGCTCGGCTCGGAAGAAGCTGAGGCATGATGCCCGGAGCAGCCGATGAGACCAAAATGCTCGGCTTGGCCCATCATGATCTGGAAGCAGAAAAGAAGCCCGATGAAAACGGCCATAATCTGTGCAAGGCAGATCAGGCGGTTCGGTTTCATACAGGTTTTCTATAGACTGGTTTGAGTTCTTGTCAAATCATACCCTTACTGCTCGTTTCTGCAAATTCCATCGAATCGAGGGTACTGGTGGAGCCTGTCAGATCAAATGATTGTTGCGAGTGCCTTGCTGCAGCAATTGTCTTGAAGAATCATTATTCGACAGGGAGCCGAGGTGAACGAGGAGTTTGCGCATGGAGGCGGTGAGGTGGGCGACTCGCAATCTCTTTCTTTTTCGCAGGGGCTATTATTGAGCAAACTTGCCGGGCGCTGTTCTGAATTGATGCCAGGGAGATGACGCCAACATGGTTTGCGGCAATTCCGGAATGCCCAAGTGGCGGTTCATCAACAGGTGATGCATCAAGTTAATCGAGGTATGGCCCATAGCCTGATAATTGGCGATAAAGCCATCACATCTCTCGGGAATAACTCCTTGTTCGTTTGGGGACAAGATAACCGAAGGTAGTTTCCTGCCTACCGCACTTTGCAGTAGGGGCATTGGCCGTGAGACAATCAATGAGTCGATCCGCATACTCTTGATCCATGCGCGAAATCTCGAGACATCGTTGAAGGGAAGTTCAATATAAGGCTCCGGGCAACTCTCCCCTGATGTGTGATAGTAGGTCAGCGCTGACCGTAACAGCGATGTGTGAAATAGATGGTGGCTTTCCGGTTCGCTCAGGAATCCCGGTCGGTGGCCGCCTTTTTGAGTCAACCTCGCGATGGCTCTTTCGATGTCGGCATCGAAGTCCCTACGGACTCGGTGCAACAACGGCAAGGAAAGACTGTGGCCTATGGCCACCCATGCTAAATCGTTCCACTCGAAGGGAGGTTGGCATAATTCTTTATCGCACGGTCCGAGCAACACACCGCGAATTCCTCGTGCCTTCCACATCCGGCATAAGCGACTCAGTGTCCGTGGCTGTAAATTCTCAAAATGGAAATACTCGATCGAGTAACCCAGGAGCTTGCCTTGCTCTTCTGCAGCTTCAAACAGTGTGCGTACCTCAGTTTCAAGAGCGACTATCTGAGGACCAGATGGGGACGGCGCATCCCGTTCTTTGCGGGCTCACTGCCATTTGTCTGCATGAGCGTCTTGCCCTTGGCCTACTCGGATAATATCGCCAATTCTTTGCATCGCTCAGGCTGGATGTTCTCATTTTCGCCGACCATGGTATCCATCATCGTTCTAGGGACGTGTGTTGTGGCCTTTCAGTTCTCTGATGTGCTGATCGCTTCCGTTTTTCAGTATATTTTCAACGATACGGTGCCAGTGACGCTCATTGGCCGCTTTATCGGGCTGATGCAGGTGGTGGGCGGGACGGTTGGATTTCTCTATAACTATTTCATATTTAAGTATGCCGAAAGTCATATGAAGGAGATTTTTGTATGCACGTCTATTCTCTATGGAGCTGGAATCGGCATGCTTTGTTTTTTTGTAAAAGAAGGCGAATACGCCCCAATTAGCGACCAGGAGCGACTGAATGCTCGCGGGATTGCCGGGTTCAAAACCTTCTTCAGGGAGAGTTTCTCCCACAAGTTCTATTGGACCAAGTTTCTCTATGCCATTACACCGGGTCTGGCGTGGAGCGCGCTCTCGCCTTTTAATATTTTTTTCTACAAGGAGATGGGATTAACTCTTGATTATGTTGGGAAAGCCGTTGCGGTAGTTTCGGTCGCCGGCATCATTGCAGCATATTTCTCGTCAATCTTTATTGATCGCTGGCATCCATTGCGGATTATCACCTATTCGGCAGTATTCTCCATCGTCTTTTCTATATCGAGCTGGGTATGGCTCTTTGTTACACTCCCCCCTGTGGCCTTCTTCTGGCTGCAGATGCTTGGCGCGGGGATGATTGGGACCTTTCACAGTACACTCACGGCGCTGGCAGGAATGCCATGCGATATTCGCCTTCAGCCGAAGTCCCGCTATGGTCAATTCTGCTCTGCACAATCCATCCTCACGAACGGGTCAAATGTCCTGGCAGGATTGAGTGTCGGGATTTTTTTCGATTTTCTAAAATGGATATTTAGAGGCTCCGACTACGCCTATCGCTTTAATTTCATTTGGTCGTGTTTTTGGCTGATGGTTGGCACCATCATAGTGTGCAACTTATACCGTCAATGGAAAGCTCTTGGTGGAGACTTGCACTTCCATCCTCCGGCATCGTGGACAGAGACTGGCTACGAGGAGATGGAAAAGGCCCCCTTTGTCGGGACGCAAGTCCTGTGGCTCAATCGCGCCCTGAGCTTGGTCCATCTCTTGATATTAGGCTCTATTCTTTACCTGCTACCACTGTTGTACTGGCTGTACCGCATCGGGT
Organism: Verrucomicrobia bacterium Tous-C9LFEB; assembly: GCA_002304345.1. Lineage (GTDB taxonomy): Bacteria > Verrucomicrobiota > Verrucomicrobiia > Methylacidiphilales > UBA1321 > UBA1321. The sequence goes on along the minus strand of NEUU01000008.1, from coordinate 100,755 downwards.
GGAGCGTTGACTTCTTCTGGCATCTGGCCGTTATTCTGCCGATTGCGGTAGTTCTCTATGCTGCATGGATCAAGGTGGAATGCGCTATCAAGGCCGATGTGAACCGGAGACTGTCCGGTACAATGCCACGTAACGGCATTCCACATCATGGAGTATTTTTCATTAAAGCATGTGCATTGCTCCTATTGCTGGTCGTCGGTATTGGCAAAACAATCATGGCCGTGCAGGGGGGGCTCAAGACTGGAGTGATCGTCTTTAGTGCGGCCAATCTGATCACGAATTTTCTGGTCATAATGGCCGTGCTGGTGTTGTGCCGCCTGGAACGTGGTGAAGATCCGATGCTCAATTACGACAGTCGACATGAGTTCGCGAAAGTGAGGTTGACCTGACCCCAGAAGAAGGACAGATCAGAAGTGTAGTCTGCCAGTGGTCGGCCACCTCTTGCGAAGTTTGATAACCCAGCGAGCTGTGTGGCCGATTGGTGTTATATTCGATTCGCCATTGTTCGACCAGCACTTTGGCTTCCAGTAATGAACCGATGATTTCTCGATTGAGACATTCGTCCCGCAGTTTGTTGTGGAAGCTTTCGATGTGGCCATTTTCCCATGGGAACCTGGTTGGATATAGATGGTTTAAATTTGGCCATCTTTCATCCAATCCTGGATGGCATAGGCAATGAAATCGGAGCCATTGTCACTGCGGATGCCTCGAAAAGAAACGCCCACGGTGATGGACGTTCGGAGCTATGTGAAAAGACCACGGACCAATCGAAGCCGATTGTGGGAAATTGCCGCCAACGCCGAATCTCGCGTCCGATCTGGAGCTTCTGCCGTTCCAACGAATGAATACTGGAAAGGCCTGGCATGGTATTGAGCAATTGCGCGGAAATGGGCTGCACGAGTGCATGCACTTCATAGCCCATGTTGATCCACCATCGAAAGGCTGGCGTCGTGAGAATGGCATCACCGGGGCGGTTAAGTTGAATTGCCAGTATTTTCATTGGGTTGAGTGCTCAATGGAAAATTAAGATGACTCGGCAAATCGCCATGTAGGTAGTTAGCGACAAGGCTGCGGCGACGGATCGATAAGTGTTAAAAAAAGTCATTCATAACCTTTCACGAAAAATCAGTTTGCCGTTAGCTTTGTTTGATTTTCCTCTGGCTGCCGTAATCGAGCCCCAGTTTTGAGGCTCACGGGTGGTGTTTGATCCGTCCAGCCGCCACCGAGAGCCTTGTAGAGAGTGACCAAGTTGGATAGCCGGGATAATCGCGTATTCAGGAGCGCCTGCTGCGCACTATAGAGTTGGCGGTGCCAAATGAGCACGTTGATGTAGGTATCCACACCGGCGTTGTAACGCATTTCATAGAGCCGGTAGCTTTCTGCCGCTGCCGCAACAAGGAGTTGATCGGCCTTTAATTGATCATTGAGCGTGCTACGCGCGACGAGCGCATCGGACACCTCCCGGAAGGCCGTTTGGATCGAGAATTCGTATCGGGCAATCTCGATATTCTTACTGATCTTGGCGGCATCCAAACTTCCCGCATTGACTCCACCGTCGAAGATAGGCAGGCGAATGACCGGCGCAAAGTTCCAGACGTTCTGTCCGCCGGCGAAAAGACCGGAAAGGCTCTGACTGGAAGTCCCAATGCCGCCAGTGAGAATGATTGAGGGGAAGAAGGCGGCCCGCGCTGCGCCGATATTGGCATTGGCAGCTTTCAGATCATGCTCGGCCGCTCGAATATCAGGTCGGCGAACAAGCAGATCGGAGGGCAGGCCGGGAGCCAGTTCGGTTAGGACGCCACGATCATCCGGTCCATCGCTCATCTTCGAAATTTCCGATATCAGTTCATTGGACAAGGGTTCGCCCACAAGTAGTGTGAGTGCATTGAGATCTTGCGCCACTTGCCGGGTGTAACGCGCCATATTGGACTCGGCTTCCCGAACAGACGTTTCGGCTTGTCGGACGTCCAAATCCGTGCCAATCCCCTGTGCCGCGCGTTGCTTTTCTATATCATAGGATTCCTGCTGGCTCCGCAATGTATCCTGGGTAATTTTGAGTAATCCCTGATCGGTAAGCAAAGTGAGGTAGGCATTGGCCACTTCGGAGACTAGTGTAATCTGGGTGCTGATCCGGGTCTCGGCCAAGCTCAGATATTGCTCCAATGTTTGATTCTTGAGACTTTGAATTCTCCCGAATAAATCGAGTTCATAAGAGGTAAATCCCAAGCCCACGTCGTATTGATGGGCCGTGGTGGTGAAGCCGGTCCCAGAGAGATCCTTCGGGATGCGCTTGGCACTGCCGTCGGCAGTCATGTCGAGCTTTGGGAATAATTCCGCACGCTGAATGCGATATTGCGCACGGGCTTTTTGGACGTTGAGCGAGGCGACACGCAGGTTGCGATTGTTCTTGAGCGAAAGTTCGATGAGATGTTGCAGCTTCGCGTCTTTGAAAAAATCCTTCCATCCGATGTCTGCTGCAGCCGTCTTGTCTTCCTTCACGGGACCGACAGTGGCTCCACCGGATCCCTTGTCCGGCCACTCTCCCGCAACCGGTGCCGCTGGCTGCTCATAATGCGGAGCCATGGTGCAGCCGGAGATAAGGAGAACCGCCAAATATAAACTCCAACGGGTCTTACACATAAAGCGCTTCTTCCTTCTTGTCTTGAGCATCGACGACTGGTGCGGTAGTCGCCTGGGTCGGTTTGACCCGGAACAAGCGCAACATCACGACGAAAAATACCGGTACGAAGAAAATGGCAAGAAGCGTCGCGCTGATCATACCCCCGATAACCCCGGTACCGATGGCGTTCTGGCTTCCAGAGCCCGCGCCATTGGAAATGGCGAGAGGCATTACGCCGAGAATGAACGCCAGCGACGTCATCAAGATCGGGCGCAACCGCTGGTGTGCCGCATGAACTGCGGATTCAATCAAGCCAGTGCCCCGATCGAAACTTTCCTTGGCAAACTCGACGATCAAGATTGCGTTCTTTGCCGCCAATCCCACCGTGGTCAGCATGCCGACTTGGAAATATACGTCGTTACTCAAACCGCGTAACATCGTCGCAAGCAAAACGCCAATAACTCCGAGTGGCACCACCAGCATGACGGCAAATGGAATGGACCAGCTCTCATAGAGCGCCGCAAGCGAAAGGAACACGACGATGAGCGAAATCGCATAGAGCGCCGGGGCTTGCGAGCCGGAAAGACGTTCTTCAAATGAAAGCCCGGTCCATTCAAAGCCAACGCCCTTGGGTAGCTTGGATGCGAGATCTTCCATGACTTTCATGGCTTGTCCCGAACTCTGACCCGGCGCCGGCATGCCAAGAATTTCATAGGAAGGCACACCGTTGTAACGCTCCAGTTTTTGCGGGCCATAGGTCCATTCTGTCGTGGCAAATGCGGAAAAGGGAACCATGCCTCCCTTGCTATTACGGGCATACCATTTGTTTAAGTCTTCCGGTTGCATACGCGCGGAAGGAGTCGCCTGGATATATACTTTCTTCACGCGTCCGCGATCGATGAAATCATTCACATAGGAGGACCCCCACGCGGACGAGAAGGTCTCATTGATGTCGGAAATGGAGAGGCCCAGAGCGCTCGCTTTTTCCTGGTCAATAATCAAGCGGTATTGGGGCGCATCTTCGATGCCGTTCGGGCGTACTGCGAAAAGTGTCGGTTCCTGGGCCGCCATTCCAAGCAGTTGATTGCGCGCTGCCAGAAGTTTCTCGTGCCCCAGACCGCCTCGATCCTGCAGTTCAAAATCGAAGCCACTCGCATTGCCAAGTTCCATCACCGCAGGCGGGGAAAAACCGAAGACGATGGCGCGCTTGTCATTGGCGAAATGCATCATGAGCCGCATGGCGATAGCCTGCGCTTTTTGCGAGGGCTCCTTGCGGACATCCCAATCCTTGAGGCGAATGAAGAGCAGTCCCGCATTTTGTCCTTGGCCTGCAAAGCTGAATCCTGCAATAGCGAACGAAGAGGAGACCGCATCCTTCTCGTCGGTCTGGAGATAATCCTGCACATCACGGGCAACCGCCGCGGTTTGTTCCAGCGTGGTACCGGCCGGTGTTTGGATTTGAGCGAAAATCGTTCCCTGATCTTCTTCCGGCAGGAACGCTGTTGGGATGCGCATGAACATCCAGCCCATTACCGCCACGAGCACGATGTAGATCAGCATGGATGGCAGTGTCATTCTTAAGAGCCGGGAGACGGCACCGCGATAACCGCGGTTGGAAGCGTCAAACACGCGGTTGAACCAACCAAAGAATCCGCGCTCGCCAACGTGGTGCCCTTTGGCGATTGGCTTCAACATGGTGGCGCAAAGGGCCGGAGTGAGGACGAGCGCGACGACAACGGAGAGAATCATCGACGAGACAATCGTGATCGAAAACTGCCGGTAAATAACACCGGTTGAACCGCCGAAAAAGGCCATCGGCAGGAAGACGGCAGAAAGCACCAGGGCAATGCCGACGAGCGCTCCTGTGATCTGATCCATCGATTTCTTTGTGGCCTCTTTGGGTGAAAGCCCTTCCTCGCCCATGACACGTTCGACGTTTTCGACAACAACAATGGCGTCGTCCACCAGCAACCCAATGGCCAGCACGATGCCAAACATGGTGAGGGTGTTGATCGAGTACCCGAAGGCTGATAGAACGGCAAATGTTCCCAAGAGCACGACGGGCACGGCAATGGTCGGAATAAGTGTCGCGCGAAAATTTTGCAGGAAAAGGTACATCACTAGAAACACCAGCAGAATGGCTTCTGCGAGCGTCTTGATCACTTCCTCGATGGAAATGCGGACGAAGGGAGTGGTGTCATATGGATAGACCACTTTCAATCCAGATGGGAAATACGGTTCCAACTTGGACATCGTTTCACGAACCGCTGCAGCCGTGGCCAAGGCATTCGCCCCCGTAGCCAATTTGACCGCCATACCCGCCGCCGGCTTTCCATTGTACCAGACTTGATCGGTGTATGTTTCCGATCCGAGCTCCACTTCAGCAACATCTTTCAGCCGAACTTGAGAGCCGTCAGGATTGACCTTAAGCAAGATATTACGGAATTGTTCGGGATTTTGCAGGCGCGACGGTCCGATAATTGTGGCGTTGAGGCGCTGTCCTTTTACCGATGGCAATCCACCGATCTGACCGGAGGCAATCTGAACATTTTGTGCGCGGATTGAATTGGCTACATCGCTCGTAATCAGTGCGTATTTATTGAGTTTGGCCGGGTCCATCCAGATACGCATCGCGTACTGCGAACCAAATACCTGAAAATCTCCAACTCCCGCTGTACGGCTGATTGGATCCTGTACGTTCGAGACAACGTAATCGGTCAAATCACTATCACTCATGCTGCCATCTTCAGAAACAAAGCCGAGCACCATCATGAAGTTCGTCGTCGCTTTGGTGACGCGAATGCCCTGCTGCTGTACTTCCTGCGGCAATAGGGGCATGGCCAGTTGCAGTTTGTTCTGCACCTGAACCTGCGCGATGTCGGGATTCGCTTCCTGCGCAAAGGTGAGGGTGATGGTCATGCTGCCGTCGGAATTGCTTGCCGAGGACATGTATTCCAGATGGTCAATACCGTTCATCTGCTGCTCAATGACTTGCACGACCGTGTCCTGCACCGTTTGTGGAGAGGCGCCCGGATAGACGACGCTGATGCTGATGGAGGGAGGAGCGATCGTGGGATATTGGGAAATCGGCAGGGTGGTGATTGCCAGCCCGCCTGCCAACATCAATGCCAATGCAATAACCCAGGCAAAAACAGGACGATCAATGAAAAATTTGGCCATCGATATACTTTCTGATGATGAATTTCTATCGAGCCGCCGTGGATAAGTCTTTGGGCTTCACCTCGACCACCTGCACTTCCGCTCCGGGGGCGACTTTTTGAAGTCCTTCAATAATGACCCTGTCACCGGTTTGCAGACCTTCGGTCACCAACCATTTGTCTCCAATGGTACGATCGGTCTTTACCATGCGTAATTCCACTTTGTTATCGGCCCCAACGATGAGCACGGTCGGCTCTCCCTTTTGATTGCGGGTCACTCCCTGTTGTGGCACGAGGATGGCCTTTTCGCTCACCCCTTCTTCGATCCGCGCATGGACAAACATTCCGGGCAGCAAGTGTCCTTTCGAATTTGGAAACACGGCGCGTAAGGTGACCGATCCCGTGCCTGCATCCACCGTCACCTCGGAAAACTGCAGCTTGCCGGGTTCGGAATACTCCGTGCCATCCTCTAGGATCAGACGGGTTTCGATTTGGTTGATCCCGATTTTCTTAAGGTCACCACTTTCCATCTCCCGCTGAAGCTGAAGCAATTGAATGCTCGACTGCGTGACGTCCACGTAAATGGGATCGAGTTGTTGTACCGTGGCCAACAAAGATGCCTGCTGCGCGGTCACGAGTGCTCCCTCTGTGATCGAGGAACGCCCAATTCTTCCAGAGATGGGCGCGAGTACCTTGGTATAGGCCAAATTGATACGCGCTGTTTCCACCGCTGCCTTGGCCGATGCGATATCCGCCTCGACCTGTTGTTGAGAGGCTACTGCGTTATCGTAGTCTTGTTTGCTCACCGCTTTCGCTGCAACCAATGGTTTATACCGCTCGGCCAACAGCTTGGCCGTACTCAATGAAGCCTCTGCCTTGGCCAGAGCGGCTTGGGCGCTATCATAGGCAGCCTGATAGGTAGCAGGATCAATCTGATAGAGCGGCTGCCCCTTCTTAACGTCGGCTCCTTCCTCGAACATTCGTTTGAGGATAATGCCATTGACCTGAGGGCGAACTTCCGCGATCCGGCACGCACTCGTCCGGCCCGGCAAAAGGGAGGTAATGGGCACCCGCTCCGCCGCTATCGTCACGACGCCCACTTCCTGCGACGGCTGTTTGGACGTGGCGGGAGCCGTCTCGGACTGTTCCTTTTTATCGCAACCAGTGAGTAAGGCGAAGACGATGAAAGTAAATGAAAGGCGAACAAGATGATTCATATGTGTGTAGTAACGAATTTTAACATTTATCACTTTTAAGGCCGAAAAAATCTATTTGAGCGCTTTCGCTAAAAATTGAATTTGAGCATGCAGCTTGGCTTCGACATCTTCACCTTTGAGTTGGTAAAAAAGCACCGGGTTTACGACCCATTCGATGCTGTCGGAAATAATCCTGGCCGCTTGGAGGGTATCCGTGATTTTGAATTCCCCACTTTTAACGCCATCATCGAGGATATCCGTCAAGGCTTTCAGCTGTAATTCGCAAAAATCACGCACACAAGACCATTCTTCCTGGTGAATTTGAAGCATGAGCCTGTAAAATTCATAGTCATTCTTAACTTGCTTTCTGTTAAAGTGATAGAGAGAAAGAACCACCGCCTCAATTCGCCCAAGGGCATTAGTCCGGGTGCGGGCCGCCTGCCGAATAATATCGCGCAGTTCACCGAGACAAAGATTGGCGGTGGCTTCGATCAGGGCGCGTCTCGAAGGAAAGAACTTGTAAACGTTCGCACTCGACATCCCCAGGCTTGAAGCGATGTCGGCGATTGTCGTGCGATCAAAACCATATTTGTGAAAAAGCTCATTGGCTTTTACAACGATCCGTTCGCGCGTTTCCTCACGGCTGGCACGGGGTTTTCTCGCTAATGCGGTCATTAGTGATAAATCTACAGATTTATCACTAAACGTCAAGGCTTCGGTTTGCGGTTCACCCATTATCTATGAATTGAAAGGCTCGAGGAAATACTCCAATTCACTTATCTGAAATGACAACGAATATCGGGTAGCAACGACGTCCATTGTTGACTATAGGCACTTGAGGTATGAAATTGAGGGCCTTGAGAGCGGCATACAGACCGACTGCCTTTGGATGGAAAGGCATGTCTCTTCAGGCGATCTCCATATCCTTTATAGTGCGCCGCGCCGTAGTTCCAGTTTCTGGCGAATATCCGCTGCGCGGACCCGGTTAAGTGGGTAGAACCACAGCCCCAGTAGACCCAATCCCCAGATGATACTGGGAATTGCCAGGTAATAGAGAAACATCATTCGGGTTGTGTGATCCGGTTGTGTGGCGAGTTTGGCATTAAATCCGGTTAGTTGCAGGACAGCTCCTCCCACGCCGAGCGCGCAGGTGATGGCCATTTTGAAGGTCCATGAGTAAAACGCATTGAGTGCGCCTTCCCGGCGGCGCGTGGTTTGCATTTCGTCGTAATCGGCTACGTCGGCTTTCATGGATGGCAAGAACATCCAGACTGCGGCTAGGGCACATGATTCCAATGCGCCCGACACAATTTGCAGGTAGGGGGCTTCGGGACGCATCAGAAAAAAATTAGATAGATGCCCGGCAATGCTCAGGCCGAGCATGAATATGAGTATCGAACGTTTGTCGAACTTCTCGGAGAGCCATGTGTATACGGGGATCATCAGCAGGCAGGTCACCACGGCAATGGATCCCTTCAAGCCTGCAATTTGAGCTCCGAGCAAAAGGTCACCCCTGCACACATAGTAAAAATTAACGTATTGGCCCAGGGCGCTGACGGATGCCATGCCAAAGGTGATGCTAGAGGTAACTCCAGCGAGCTGGAGCAACGGGACGCATTTGAGGGATTCGCCAATGCCTGCCCAAAAAGGATCATGGGCTTGGTTGACCACCTTTTTTTCATAGTAACGTTCCTTGACGAAGAGAGAGGGAAGTAATCCGAAGAATAGGATGATGAATGCGATCAACCATGAGGCGATGGACATGCCCACAACGATTGGTTTTTGATCCGGTTGAATTTCGACTATTGATTTCAGCCAAGGCTGGATATTGGAGAGGATTTGCAGGAACGCTCCGGATTGTGTCCTCAAAATCTCGGTGGGATTGCTGGCCAGCGTGCCAATAAAGATCAGCAGGAACACGATCCACGCCCCAAGAAGTGCCGCGAGGTTGCCAAAGGCGGCTCGCCATGCCGAAAGCCGGGTGCGCTCGTCGTAATTGGGAGTCATCTCGAGTTCTTGGGCGTAATAAGGCATCGTCCAGAGTGATGTGCAGAAAAAGTAGGTCATCCCGAAAAACAGCAGGTAAAGGGCGGCCGCATTGTCATAGGAAGAGATGCCAAGGCCGGAGATGAAAGGAATTCCGTTTGCCAAGTGGGCGAGCCACGAATCGTTGTCGAGCACCCCTTGGGGCAAGCGCCAAAGAAACGGAAACAGGCACGCCGTGGTGATAGCACCAATAAAAACCAGTGGTCGCCGTCTTCCCCATCGGGTCCGAAGGTTATCGGAAAAACTTCCGATACCGGGATCAATAATGGCATCCCACAGGCGCAAGGCCATGAGGAGGAATCCCAGAACGGCTGGACTTATCCCGAGTCCAATATTGAAGAAGGGCATCCACAGCACGCCCGTCACCATGCTGGTGGAGATAAAGTCGGTGTTCGACCCTGCGGCAAAAGCGAGTTTCTGGGTGAATGGGATGCGGTCCGATATGGGGATGGAGGGGGGCATTCGCGGAGAGGCTTGTTTTGGCAGGAATGATGTCGTTTTTTTTCTCTGTTTAGGAAGTTCTATATTTAGACGAACGGAAAAAGAGGCCGATCGCCATGAGTGAGAGGGTTAGTAGCGACAAGGAAGACGGTTCAGGAACCACTCCGCTCACGACAAAGTATCCTGTTTCCGTTGAGAAACTGAAGGTCTCACCTCCGGCGGCTGTTCCGGTCCAGGTATTGCCGGACTGGGTGAGATTGAGTGTGTAGGCACCTGTAATGGAAATGGAGAGTGGAGTTCCGGTAATCTCGCTGACAAACGGGTCATAGGTTCCGTTGATGATGGAACTGGAGAGATTGAAGATGATGCTGGCTCCGGCCAGCGATGTCGCGGAGGATCCACCGTCGAGCCTTCCGATATTGGCTCCATTCAGGCCGAAGGTATAGCTGCTGGAAGACGCCATGCGCGAGCCCAAGTTCAGAGTAGCTCCGGCGTTGATGAGGATTCCTCCCGCAGCCGTGAAGTCGGTGTCGCCGACAATGGTGAGCGTGCCGGAGGCGACTTCAAGAACCCCGATATTGCGATTGGAGGTGAGGGTGCCGGTCTGACTGGGATCGGTCGCATTGAAGCGGAAGACGGAGGTTGAATCGATTGTGCCTGTGCCAGAGAGATTGTTCGCACGGGAGGCGGCATTGGCGCCGCTGACGGCTTCCAGCACGAGCCCGGCTCCGACTTGGGTTTGGACATTAGTGCCGCTGAAGTCGAAGGCCTTTGCCTTGATCTTTCCGGCATTGGCGGTGCCGCTGTTTTTCAAAGACCAGACGGAGGTTTGTTCGTTGCCTTTGTTAGGCGTCCATTTTCCGTCCTCGGCTCCGGCGGTCAGATCGAGGGTATGCCCGTTGGCGTCAATGGCGTAGGTGGTGGTACCGGTGGAAACGCCACCGGTGGCCTTGGGTTGGACCGCATTTGCGGCCAGGGCCAGATCAGAGGCGAGCTTGAGCGTAGTAGTTTTGTTGGCTGACAGGTGGGTGAAATAGAGGCTGGTAGCACTGGGGGCGCTGAGGGTGACTTCGAGATCTGCATTATCCCGTCCGACCAGGTAGAAACGGTTGAGCGAGGTATCGGCCGTGAAGGTTTTTGAGCCGGAGCCACGAACCGTGAAATCGATCGAACCGATGGAGGTATTGGTGAGCGAGGTGGTAGTACTATCGAGGTAAATCTGGCCACCTGTGCCGCTGTTTGCCGTAATCGTGGCGCCATTGGCGATGAAGTTTCCCCGGACGCCGAGGATGGTATTGGGACGGCTGTTGGTATCGAGTATGAGAGAAGAACCGGCATTGAGAGTTAGATTCTTGGTGATGTTAACTTGCGACGATGCAGCGCTGGTTCCGCTATCGGAGGAGCCGATCTGGAGGATGCCTCCGCTGTTGACGACGGTATGAGCCATGAGGTCGCTGCCAGTGTTGGAGCTGGTGACGAAGTCGAGGGTGAGTTTGCCGCCGTTGTTAATGACGACGCCGGTTCCCGCGGTGGAGTTGACCGTTACCTTGGCGGTGGTGTTCCCAATAATCACGTCCGAGGTGCCGCTGGTGGCTCCAAGTGTGAGCGTTCCGGAGAGCGTCAGATCCCTCTGAATAGCCAGGCGATTGGCGGAGCCGGCGGTGGTCTGGTTGAGTGTAAGTTTGGTGAGGTAGCCGGACGCGGCGGAGTCATAGGTGATGGTGCGGGTGCCGGTGGAAACGTCGCCGAGGGTGACGGTGTCGGAGGTGCCTGGGGGCGTACCGCTGTCCCAGTTGCTGGTGGTCGACCAGATGCCGCTGTTGTTGGCATCGCCATTGCCTGTCCATTGAATAATGGTCTGGGCTTCGGTACTAAACGGAAGCGTCGCAGCCAGTGCGAGCGCACGGAGGATGATGACGGTTTGTTTCATGGTAGGGATGTGGGTTGAATGGATGGGTTAGAGGGTGCGGGAAGAATATCCGCGAGTGGAATGCTCGTGCACCAGATGTCTTCCTTCCCAAGCGAGTACATCACGTAGAGGCGATCCTTCTCGATGAGTGCTGACGGATATTGGGGGCCACCACCACGACCGGGTACTTCCTCTCGCGGTACCCGCCATTGATGCGCCCCCGTACGGATGGCAAAAGTTTTGGCGAAGAGATAGCCATCCGTACTGATAGCGACGTCCAGTGTATCCCGGCCGTAATGGCGGCGCTTGGCCCCGTCGTCGAAGCGGCTGGCGCAGTGATTTCCGATGAGCAGAATCGCACCGCCAGGGGCTTTCAGGCTGATGTCCAGCGAGGGTGAATCCGGGATGTTTGTCGGCAGCGCGGTCGACCAAGTGCGTCCGTCATCTTTGGAAAAACTGACATACTTGCGGTGGGAGAACTTGTCGTCGCGAACAATGGCGATTTTGATATTTGCGGAGGTTTGATAGACAGTGGGCTCAACCATTCGTGCCCCATCGACTGCGGTAGGAATGGGTTCCCGTTGAATTTCAAAAGTCTGGCCAATGGCATTGGCGGCCGCTTGCCATGCCGGATCACCGTACGGCAGGAACGGATAGGCCAGATCGCTAATCCGGTTCATTCGAGTGGAGAGAGCGAACACGGGGCCGAGAGTTCCACCGGTCATTTTGCGGGCAAGGAGACCGACCGATTCGAAACGTTTGAAGTAATGAACGGAATCGCGCTTGTAGACCAGATCCTTGCCTGAGGCGTCTTCCCATCCCACGAATTTGTAGAGGCGCGCGGTGAGATAGATTTCGTTTTCGTAAATCCGCCATGGACCGGCCACTGAATAATATCCAAAGCCATCGTCCCAGGCGCCAACCTTGTCGGGCGGAGGAAAGGCCTCGGTCCATGGACGCCAGGTGACACCATCGCTTGAAGTGGCGAAGAGAATTCTCTGCCCAGCGGCATCCTCGCCTTTGGGGTGATTGCTCCAGGCGGCATAGAAAACGCCCTTGTAGCAGGCGAGTTGGGAGTGATGGTTATAGCCGCCAGCCGCGACCGCTTCCTGAAAAATCGCGCTGTGTTGGGCGTTTTTCAAAATGGGGAAGCCCGCGCCCTCGACTCCATCGCGAGGCATGCCCGCCCCCCACATATAGACTTCGGGGATGCCTTGGGCTGTCACATTTCCCGAAAGGCGTAGAGCGAAGTCATTGGCTGTCGAGGGAGCGGTTTGCTGGGCATGGGCAACCAAGGCCGCACCACACAAAATAGCCGAGCAAATGAAAAGGACTTTGGGCATAGGCGGATTAGCGGATGTCATCGGTAGGGATGGTTGGGGAGGGGGTGATAAAGTATCCGGAGAAGCGGTAGGAAATGCCCCTTGGCACCCAGACGTTCCCTTCGTCCAGCGGCGCAAATATTCCCGCTCGCGAAGGTTTCATGGTTTCGGCGTGACCGTCGGTGAAGACCCCCTGCGTGCAGGTTCCGTTTCCATGCCGGAACATGGCTTGTCGTAGGGACAGGGTGTCCGCCAGGCGCCGGTCATTCCAAGGCCCCCAATTGTCGGTGTTTGAAGTAGGCTTATCCACAAAGAGGAGTACGGGTGTGGCGAGGATGAAAAGAGATCGCTGGATATCGGGATGGTTGGCCATGTAGACCGAAATTCCGTAAGTACTGTCGTCCCCCTTCGGTGGTGGTTGGGGCTGGGGAACTGCGGCGGGACAGGCGATGCGGGTGCGAATCTGGCTCAGGCTCAGATTCAAATAAGGCGACAATTGAATCTGCCAGCTAACCCAATCTGGAGTCCGCGCGCGGTCGGGAACCTTGCCGCCATTGTCGGAGGCAAAGGAGAGGCTTGCGGTTGCCAGTTGACGCAAATTGGCAAGACACCGGGCATCGCGGGCAGCGGAGCGGCCTTTCTGAAGCGCAGGAAAAAGTAAGGCCACAAGAACGCCGATGCAGACCGTGACGACTAGTACTTCGATAAGTGCGAAAGCACTTCGAAGGTTAGTGTGTGGCAATATATTCATGATGGCGATCATGGCTTCCGGTGTTGCAGATTTCTATCCAATACCGCAGAAAGACCGGCAATCGTTGGCTAGAGCCTCAAAAGGTGAGGCCAATCCAAGCCGCTTTTCCCAATCAATCACCTCGACGTGAAACCGCCGGAGTCGCTCGTTGTCGGCGCGAGTCAGTTCATTCTGCGACACGCGCGAGACCGGCTGTATTGGTAGGCCATTCAAATGGAGATAGGCCTTCACGGAGTGTGGATAATGGGTGTCGACGGCGGCGGAGCTGTCGGTGAGAAATTGCTGAAGCTCGCGGGCGGTCCCGGGCTCTTTGGCAAAGTGCTCGCAATGCCAGGTGTAAAGATGCGGCATGGCGTTGGCTCCAATCCCGCTGAAGCCGTGTCCACCAGCTTGAAGACTGGCTAGAAGCGTGGGGGTGTTGGCGTTGTAAAAGCGAAGCGGCGATCCGTGCAACGCCGAGAGCTTTGCCTTGATCTGGGAAAGATCGCAGCAGGTATCCTTCAGGAACCGGAACCTCCCCGTGCACGCAGCCCATTCCGTCAGGGCCGGCGTGAGTAGACGTTTATAGGGGACAGGACATTCGTAGAGACCGACCGGAATCGCAGGATCGAGACGGGCCAGGGTCGCTTCCAGATTGGTCAAGAGCGTTGCGTCATTGTCGTCAGGAGCCGCAAACTGGTTGGTTAAAAAAATGACCGATTCGATTCCTGTATCAGCTAATCGGTGGGCGGCATCTGCAATTTGGGTGGGAGTGCCGGTCGCGTCCGTCGCCGTGGTATTGGGCGCAAAGGCTCCGGCTGCAATCACCGGCAGACGCGTAGACGCGCGGCTCAAAACACGACGAACCAGCGCTGATCGCTCGTCGGCGTCGAGGTGAAACAACTCGCTGGAAAGGCAGGTCGCAAATAACCCCTGGCTACCTGCCGCAATGTACCATTCGATGAGTGCATCCAAGGCAACCCAGTCGATCCGTTTACCCGAGTCAAAGGGAGTGATCATCACCGGCCAGGAGCCGGGGCGATGGGTGGAGGGCATGTTGAGACGGACATTCTTGGCTCGATCTGTCTCGGGAATGCTTGTGGGCGCGCCGTTTTGCATGAGATGAGTATTCCATAGGCTCCGATAAATGTATTTACCTAATCTGCTAATTAATATTTAATTTTCGCCCAACATGAAATTGCCCAGTCTTTCGACGAAAAAGAGACATCACCGAATTCTGATGATGGTCGAAACTGATTGGGAATATGGAAGGGAGTTGGTTTTGGGGGCGAGACATTACGCCTTCACCACGGGAAGATTTCAGATTGGTCCCGGTACCCATAACAAGGGAACCGCATTGGCAAAGTTGGTGAGACAGCAATCCATCGACGGGATCATCGCCCGCGTCACGACACCGAAAATGGAAAGCGAAATGCTGAGGCTGCCCGTGCCCGTGGTCAATGTCTCCAACATCCTCAATACCGTACGACTGCCCCTCGTCACGCAGGATGACATGGCGGTCGGGCGTTTGGCCGCCGAGCATTTGCTTGCATGCGGGTGTACGACTTTTGCGTATTGGGAAGACTTGGGGGAACGCTTCTCCTTGCAGCGCATTCGGGGATTTCGCTTGGAACTGGAGCGGTGTATGCCGCAGGCAACCTGTATCGCTGGAGGGAGCGGACCCAAGGAGGAGAGCGCGAGGCTGCTCGTGAAGATGCAAAAATGGCTCAAGAAGCTGCCGCCCCAAACTGGAGTTTTCGCGGTATTCGATCCCTTTGCGCTCCACTTGATGCAGGCGGCCCGGGAGTTGGGCCGGGATGTCCCGGAAGATCTGGCGGTGTTGGGGGCGGGGGACGATCAATTCTGGACCGACTTCGAGAGTATACCCCTCTCAAGTGTGAAATTGCCGGCATGGCAAATCGGAGTGGAAGCGGTGACTCTGTTGGAGGAGTTGATGCAGTCAAAGAAACCGTACGGTTCCACTCCACCGCAGCGATATCTGCCCGTGACCGAAGTGGCCAAACGGCAATCGACGGATATTCTATATACAAAAGACGAGGCTGTAGCCAAGGCGGTGGCCTTCATTCGCACTCATGCTGGAGAGAATATCTATGTTGCGGATGTGGCGCGGGCCGCTGGAGTTTCCCGAAGTGGGTTGCAGCGACGCTTTGCAGTCATCCTGGGACGTTCTATTCTGGCGGAAATTCAGCGGGGGAGAATCGAGCGGGTGAAAACGTTATTAAGAACCACCGACATGAAGATGACCGACATTTCCGCAGCCTGTAATTTCCCCAGTACGCCATGCCTGCATATTTTGTTCCGCCGTTACACCGGACAGACGCCGGGTGAATATCGAGCGGTGTTCCATCGGCGGTGAGGATTGTCGGAATTAGCGCATCAACTCATCGAGCTTCGGTTCGATGGCGTCGGCCCAGACTTGGTAACCGGCCGCCGTCAGGTGCGTAAAGTCGAACATGATGTCCTTACTGATAGCTCCTTCGGGATTCGTGAACTTTTCGCCAATGTCCAGGTAGAATACTCGCTTGCCGTCGTGGAGGTTGGAGATGATTGCGTTGACTTGGGCGATTTTTTTGCGAGTGGGCGTGTTCGGAGCGTCTCCTCGGGGAAAGAGGCCGAGAAGCAATACACGACCGGCCGGGCAGCGTGTCTTGATTTCCTGTACGATCAGGCCGATGGCCTCGGCGACTT
The DNA here is from genome assembly GCA_002304345.1 of Verrucomicrobia bacterium Tous-C9LFEB. Classification (GTDB taxonomy): domain Bacteria; phylum Verrucomicrobiota; class Verrucomicrobiia; order Methylacidiphilales; family UBA1321; genus UBA1321. The sequence goes on along the minus strand of NEUU01000008.1, from coordinate 84,624 downwards.
GTTCCGGCTTGTCTCGCCAAATGTTATTGGTGCCGATCAGTACCACTACGGCTTTGGGACGAATGCCGTTGAGATTGCCGTTTTGGAGCCGCCAGAGCAGATTCTCCGTGCGATCGCCGCTGATGCCGAAGTTAGCTGCCTGTTTCGATGCAAAGTATTTGTCCCAGACGGGTGTGCCATTGCCGCGCCAGCCCTGCGTGATGGAGTCGCCGATGAAGAGCAGGTCAATGTTTCCTTTGGCTGCGAGGACGTTGTAGTTCTGGTGCTGTTCCATCCACGGATCGCGGGTGGCAGGAATGGCTGCCAGGTTTGTCACGGTCTGGGCTGGAAGCCCCCAGACGGAAAAAGCGAAGAGCATCAAAATTTGAAAGCGCAGTAGGAGAGGTTGATTTGGCATAAAGAAAATAGGTGATCAGAGTTTTCCCCGGCGCGCTTCGAGTTGCTGGCGGGTTTCCGTCGCTTGGGATCGCGTGATCGGGTAACGCCACGTTGCCAGCAGGGCCACGCCCCAGAACAGCAGCGGCAGGATCAGGTAAATGTGAAACATCCGGTGGGTGACGATCTCTGGCTGCACAGAATGCCGGCTGTCAAATCCAGACCATGCCAAGAGCAGGCCACCCAATCCCATGGAGAGGGTGAGCGACATCTTGATGAACCAATAGTGAAAAGCATTGATGGCACCCTCCCTGCGTCGCGAGGTATGTAATTCATCCCAGTCGGCTACGTCAGCTTTCATGGAAGGCAGGAAAATCCACACTGCCGACAGCGAACACGATTCGAACGTTCCGGAAAGAATTTGCCAATAGGGATGCTCCGGCGTCATCAGGAAATAATTCGTCAAATGCCCGAGCATGCAGCAGGTCAGCATGTACAAGACAATCGTTCGCTTGTCGAAACGCTCTCCCAGCCAGATGAACAGCGGGATCGTGCTGACGCCCACTAATACCACAAGCGTTCCCTTCCATCCGGCAATCCACGTGCCGAGCGCAAGATCGCCCTGGCTGGCATAGTAAAAATTCACATACTGCCCTAGTGTTGCCACGGAGCTTGTACCCATAAGCAGGAAAAAAGCCGCCGCATTGAGCGACCAAAGCGGGCGACACTGTATGGACTCCTGGATACTTTGCCAGAAGGACTCTTTTTTCTGGAAGCTCGCTTCGGTCGCATAGTAACGCTCCTGGACGAACAGCGCGGGCAGTAGTCCGAACAGCAAAATGCCCAGTGCGATGAAGGGGCAGAGAATTTGCATGCCGACGACGATCGGTTTTTCCGACTGGCTGCCAACCGGGAAAAGCACGATCAATGGTTGCAGGAGCGTCAGCGCCTGCTGCTCCAGCCAACCGGACGCGTGTTCGGGAGTTTTGCCCGAAACGACCATGCCGATGAGCATGACCGACGACAGCAACCAACCTCCGGCCAGATATGAGAGTTTGCTAAAGAAGGTCATCCAGCCGGTGAGCCGCGTGCGCTCGTCATAATTGGGCGTCAGCTCCAACTGCATTCCGTAGTACGGTATCGACCAGACCGTGAAGGCGGTAAAGAAGGCGACTCCAGCGATGGAGAGGTACACGATTTTTCCAATATCGGATAAGCTGCTCGGCATGTACCAGAACAGCGGATACAACAGGGCGGTGATTGCGGCCCCGACAAACAGATAGGGGCGTCTTCGGCCAATCCGCGTGCGCGTATTATCGGACAGATTTCCCATGAACGGGTCAATCACCGCTTCCCAGAACCGAAGAAACATCAGGATGCCCCCCAGGACAACGGGACTCATGCCCAGACCGATATTGAAAAAGGGCATCCACAGAATGCCTGTCATCAAGCCGGTCGCGACATACTCTGTGTTCATGCCTGCTGCGAACGCAATCTTTTGTGCCAGCGGAATGCGGTCGTTTGAAGTGGACGCCGCACTTCTCGGTGCATCTATGATCGTGCTTGCGGGCATGGGAAGATCTTTTGAAAGAAGGTCAAGCTCGGTGGTGGCGATGCTGTCTCCAGACTCCGGTGACGAGCAGTAGCAGGCTACCGATGAGCAAGGCATGCTTGGTGCGGGGTTCGGGTACTGCCGCGATCTGAAAGAGACCTGTGTCAGTGGAGAACGTGTAATCGAAGCCACCAGACGATCCGGACCAGGTGGTGCCGGAGCGGGTGAGTTCCAGTGTCTGATTGCCGCTGATGGCTACGGACGATGGTGTTCCCGTAATGCCGGAAATTGTGTCGAATACGTCATAGGTTCCCGCCACGATGGTGCCGGAAAGGTCGAAGACAATGCGGGCATCGGCCAGCGAGACCGCGGCATTTCCACCCGTGAGCACTCCTTTATCCGTCCCGCTGACGCCAAAGGTGAAGAGGGACGTACTGACCATGCGTTGGTCGAGGTTTAACGTGGCTCCGGCGGATATGGCGATGCCACCCTTGGCCGAAAAGTCGGTGGTTCCGGCGATGCTCAAGGTGCCCTTTTTGATTTCAAGAATACCAATGTCGCGGTTCGATTGCAGAGTCGATGTCGACGCCGAGCTGGTTGGATTGAAACGAAAGACGGAGCTCGTCTCGATGACTCCGGTTCCCGAGAGATTATTCACCTTTGTTGTCGCGTTTGAACCCGACACCGCTTCCAGAATCAATCCAGCGCCCACATGCGTGGTGACATTGGTTGTGCTGAAATCAAACGCCGTGGCCTTGATGCGTCCGTTGGCGGCGCTGGTGGTGAGTTCCCATGCGGCGGTAGTTTCGCTGCCCTTGTTGGGAGTCCACTTGCCGTAGCTCTGGCCAGCGGTGAGATCGAGGGTGAAGCCGTTTGCGTCGATTCCGTAAGTCGTCGTTCCGCTTGTGGCTCCTCCGGTGGCCTGCGGTTGCACGCCGTTGGTGGCGAGGGCAAGGTCGGAGGTCAATTGCATCGTGACGGTCTTACCGACCGATTCATGCGTAAAATAAAGTCCAGTCGTCGAAGGGGCGCTCACATTGACGGTGAGATCAGCGCTGTTACGTCCGATGAGATAAAGCCGGTTGAGAGCCCGGTCGATACTGAGTGTTTTGTTGCCGGAGCCGCGCATCGTGAAATTGACAGAACCGATGGAGGTGTTGCCCAGGGAGACAGTTGTCCCGTCGAAATAGAGGTTGCCGCCGCTGCCGCTGGTGGTCGAAATCGATCCTCCCGTCGCGGTGAAGTTACCTTGAATGGACAGGCGAATTGCCGAGTAATCGGTCGTATCCAGCACCATCTGCCCACCGGAAAGCGTCATGGAGCGTACCACCGTTGCCTGCGCCGTGCTGGAGCTGGACCCGCTCTCGGAAGAGCCCACCTGAAAAACACCGCCAGTGTTGATCGTTACATTGGATTTCAAATCGCTTCCGGTCACGCCTCCGCTGATAAAATCGAGGATGAACGTGCCACCGGAGTTCAAAGTGATACCGGGACTGGAAGCGGTGTCTCCCACTTGTAATGTCACCTTGGAGGCTGCGCCACCCAGCCGTACAATGGAGCTTCCGGCAGAGGCTCCGATTACCAACTCGGAAGAAAGAGTCAAATCGCGCTGAATGCTGAGCTTATTGATGGCACTGGCGGTGCTTTGCTCCAGTTGGAGGCTTGTGAGAAACCCGGAAGACGCAGAGTCATAGACGACGGTGCGCGTGCCGGTGGTGACATTGCCGAGTGTCGCGGTGTCCGTCGCCCCGGGAACTGAGCCGTCCCAGTTAGTCGTGGTTGACCAATTTCCTCCATTGTTGGCATCGCCATTGCCAACCCAAGTGGCGGCCGGGGTTGCTATAATGCCGCCGATCATGACGAGAAGCGCCATAATCCAGAATGTGTAGTGTTTCATGGTAGTGTATTCAGTTGGTGATTGCTGTGGGGGTGGGTGAGGAAATTTCGGCGGGAGCGGCGGTCGCGGCGCTGGGCTGGAGTACATCGGACAACGGCACGCTCGAACACCAGATGTCTTCTTTGCCGAACGAGTACATGACGTAGAGTTTATCTCCCATGATGAGAGCAGAGGGATATTGCGGCCCGCCGCCACGACCGCGAACCGCCTTGCGCGGCACGCGCCACGCTTGCACTCCAGTCCTCAGGACAACGGTGTGTGTGAAGAGGTAGCCGTTGGTGCTGACGGCAACATCGAGTGTATCGCGGTCGTAGTGGTACGGATTTGAGGGGGTTTTGGGATCTTGGGGATTATCAAATCCCGACGCGCAATGATTGCCGATGAGCAAAATATCGCCACCGGGCGTACGCAACGCGATGTCGAGAGACGGCGAATCCGGGATGTTCGTCGGCAAGGCCTTGGACCAGGAGCTTCCCTGATTTGTGGAGAAACTGACGTATTTGCGGTGGGAGAACTTGTCGTCGCGAATGATGGCCACCCGGGTTTTGTCAGGAGTTTCATAGACGGCGGGCTCTACCAGCCGGGCATTGTCGACCGGCTCTGGCAACGGCCCCTGAATGGTGAGGGTTTTGGGCTGTCTTTGATTGATGGCATCGGCGACGGGCTGAAATGTCGGCGTGCCGTACTTCACAAAGGGAAAGTCCAGATTGGTCAGACGGTTGACGCGCGTGGAGAGCGCGAAGATCGGGCCGAGTGTTCCGTCCGATCCCACCTTGCGGGCCACCAGTCCGATATGCTCGAACCGCTGGAAAATATGCTTCTCGTCGCGCTCGGCTGTCCGACTGGTACGGTCCGCATTCTCCCATCCGACGAAATTGTACAGGCGCGCCGTCGCGTAGACGGAATCCTCATAGGCATGCCAGGAACCGGCCACGGCGTAGCAGCCGAATCCTTCTCCCCATCCACGCACTTCGCTCGGTGGCGGAAACGCTTCGGCCCACTTGGTCCAGTTGACTCCGTCCTTCGATTGGGAAAAAAGGACTCGCTGACCGGCGGCGTCTTCGCCCTTCGGATGATTGCTCCAGGCGGCATAAAAAACACCCAAGCAATAGAAGAGTTGGGAGTGATGATTGTAGCCTCCCGCCTCCACCGCATCTTTGAAAATGAGTGCATGCCGGGCTTGTTTGAGAATCGGGAAGCCCGCGCCCTCAATACCGGATTGCGGCATACCCGCCGCCCACATGCCAACTTCTGGAGTGCCCTGCGCGGTGGTCTTTCCAGAGAGAAGGAAGCGGCTCGACGAATCGGGCGCGGTGTGGCCCGATGAAAGGGAAACGACGAGGACTGTTACGAGGGGAAGAAAAAATCGGATCATGGTAAATGACGTAAAGGTGGAAATCAGCGGATGTTGTCGGTCGGTTGTCCGGGGGAAGGTGTGATCCAGTAGCCGGAAAACCGGTAAGAGTAACCGGCGGGCAACCACGCATTCGGCGAACCTTCGGGCAGGAACATTCCCGCGCGCGAGGGCCTCATCGCTTCGACGTGGCCGTCGGAAAAGACTCCGTTCTGCGACATGCGGTTGTTGTGTCGGAACATCTCCTTGCGATCTTCGTAAGAGGTGCGCCCGTCGTTCCAGGGGCCACGATCGTCGAGGTTGGCTGTGGGCATGTCCACTACCAGCAGGATGGGGGAATCGGCTACGCGGGAGAGATAGTTTTCAAAGACCGTGCTGTAGACTGTCATACCGTAGGTTGTGCGATTGTCCGTGCCGTCGTTCATATCGGGTTTCAGGGCCGCCTCCGGGCAGTTGAAGGATTTACGAAGTTGCCTGTTTTGGTTCATTCCCATGTACGGCTGTAACCGCGTCTGCCAGGAGGTCCGATCCGCCGCGGTGGACTTGGCGGGAAGCTTGCCCTCGTTATCGGCGGCAAACACCCGCATCGCCGCCCCGATTTGACGCAGATTCGAAACGCATTTCGCATCGCGGGCCGTCGCCAAGGCGCGTTTAAAGGAAGGCAGTGCCAACGCGGCAGTAAGGCACACGATCGCAACCACGAGAATCACCTCTGCAAGAGTGAACCCGTCTTTTTCGTTGAGAGGTGTGATGGTTGCTTTTCGCATGGGCTGATACTGTGGAGGAGTTGTTAGCTCATAGGGAGATTGGAGAAATGAATTCAAAAGGTGAGTTCAACTTCAGGCGTCGCTCCCACTGAACAACGCTCCGATGAAATTCAGTCAACGTTTCCGAGTTCAGTTGAAGCTTATTCTGAGCGGTCAATCGCGTCACATGGGAGATATTGAAACCATGTTGATTCAGGTACAGCCGTACGGATTGAGGATAATCCATGTCCACCACGGAAGTGCTTTCGATGAGAAAAACTTGAAGCTCGCGCGCCACATCCGGTTGCCTTTGAGCATTTCGGCAGAGCCATGCGTAGAGATGCGGAATAGCATTGGAGCCAACTCCACTAAACCCGTGGGCTCCGGCCAACAGACTGTCGAACAGCGTCCCAGTATGCGCATTATAGAGCCGTAACCGACAATCCGGAACTGATTTGATCGCTTGTAACCGGGCTCGAATCTGTTCGAGATCGCAGCAAGTGTCCTTAATGAAATAAAACCGCCCCGTTTCGGAAGCCCATTGCACGAGTTTGGGAGTCAGCAATCGTTTGTACGGCACAGGACATTCATACAACCCGAGCCGGATGTTTGGCCGGATTTTGGAAAGTGTCGCCTCCATGTATTTTAACCACATGGAATCGGGATCGGTGGGCGTGGCAAATTGATTGGTTAAGAGCACTACGGCACGCACGCCAAGATCGGCGATGCGATTGACCTCGTCAGCGAGCTTTTCCGTGGAATTCAAAACGGCGCACGTTGACGACACATTCTCGGTGAAAGCGCCGGCAGCAATCACGGGAATCCTGCCTCGAGTCAAAACCAATGTCTGACGGATGATCTCCCGGCGTTCCTCTCGAGTCAGCTGGAATAAATCGCTCGAAAGGCACGAAGCAAAGAGCCCCTGACTGCCGGCCCCCAGATACCATTCCACTAACTGCTCAAAGGAGCTCCAATGGATTTTCAGCGTTTCATCATAGGGCGTCAGCATCACTGGCCAACTCCCGCAATCTCTTTTAGAGACAAGCGTGGCGTGGTGGTGGAAAGGTTTGTGGATGGTGTCAGGAGCAAGAACTCTTTCAGGCATAACTCCAGAGTAGTTATTCAAGTGAAAGAAATCTTTACCAAATACGGTAAATATAGTTTCATTTTTGCCCAACCCTAATGTTGTCGAAACCCCATAATTTCCGGCGCATTCTCATTTGCTGCCAGCCCGACTGGGAATATGGCCGCAATCTCGTGTTGGGAGCGCGGCACTTCGCCTTCTCCCAAGGTCGAATTGAAGTGGGCAACGGATTCGTCAAGGCCAGCCAGAGCATCGCCGAGATCGTGCGACGCCAGCATATCGACGGCGTTATCTCAGTCGTTCACAGCAGTGACACGGAAGATCAGTTGCTGCGACTGTCCGTGCCGTCAGTCAGTGTTTCCAACGTGCTCAATGCCCCTCGTATCCCGGTCGTTACACAAGACGACGAGCAGGTGGGGCGGTTGGCTGCGGAACATTTGTTAAAATGTGGATGCACCTCATTCGCAGTTTGGGAGCAGCGCGGAGCTCGGTTTTCTGAGGAACGTTTTCGTGGATTTCGGGATGTACTCAATCACAAAGCGGCTGGAGCTCAATTTCAGACCGGAGCAAGCGGGCCACTCACCAAGGAATCCGGCCCCGGACTTATCGCCCGCATGCGCAACTGGGTGAAACGCTTACCACCCAAGACTGGAATCTTTGCCGTACTCGACCCGTTCGCGCTGCATCTCATCCAGGCCGCCCGTGAAATCGGGCGCGCGATTCCGGACGAGTTGGCCATTCTCGGCGTGGGCGATGACAAATTCTGGGTCGACTTTGAAAACATCCCATTATCGAGTGTCAAACTGCCCTCGTGGCAAATCGGGGTGGAAGCAGCGCGTCTGCTGCTCAGGTTGATGCGTGGTGGATCGGCGACATCACCGATGATGCGTCTACCCGTGGTCGAAGTGGCGGCGCGTCGCTCCACAGATACTCTATTCGTCGAGGAAGCCTCTGTGAAACGCGCCGTGGCCTATATTCGCACCCACGCAGCCGAGAATATTTATGTGGGTGACGTTGTGCGCGCCTCGGGCATCTCACGTAGCGGCTTGCAAAGACGCTTTGCGGAGGTGCTTGGGCAATCTATTCTTGGAGAAGTCCAACGTGCCCGCATCGCGCACGTCCAATCCCTGCTTCGCAATACCGAGATGAAGCTGGAGGCCATCGCCGAAGCGTGCCACTTTCCCAACACCCCGAGGCTTCACGTCCTCTTTCGCCAAGTCACCCAGAAAACCCCTGGCCAGTACCGCGCCCAGTTCCGCAACGGCGAGCACAATACTCAAGAACAGCCGACATCATCGGACCAGTTCTGAATAGTCAATTTTTCGGGCCAATGCGCAGATTATGAACCAGTTTTTTTGTGCTTCTACTAGAGCCAAGTGGAGAGTTAGAGGCGTGAATAAACCGGCAGGCAATGGAGGAGTTTCGGGAACTATGACCGCTCGCTACGGGATTTTGAAGTGGCAGCGATTGCCAAAGCGTTGCGTATCCCAGCGGCAGAGTTGGATCGGGAATAAACCACAGGCAAGTTCGTGGTTACACGATTACGGTTGTGTCCAGTTGGCGAAGGCCTTTATTTGTTTTTTAAAAGTAGTATTGCTGCAAAGGTTATTTTCGGGATTTCATCTCAAAGATTTGGTAGGAGTGTGAGTACCTTGTGTCTGTAAATATTACTTGGTGTCTCAGTAAAATTTCTCGGTTACATGGCAATTGGGTTATAAGTGAGCGGTCTGTACGATTCATTCTTGACCTCGATTTGTAGAACGGGCTAGACAGCTAGCATGCACGGGAGACTACGATTGGGCAGCGTCGTATCACGGAGTAACCGCGGAGGGTCTTGCAATCGATCATTCGTATTGGTGAGGCATCTTTTCTTTACCGTTCTTCTCTCGCTTCTTATTCCTTTTCTTCTATATGCAGTGGATCTCAATAAGAATTTGTTGCCGGATGATTGGGAGCTGGCGCATGGATTTTCTGCGGGGGCCTATGCTGAAACCAATCTGATCGGCTGGTGGCAGCTCGACGAGACCAACGGAATCAGCGCTTCAGACCGCAGCTCGAACAATCTGGCTTTGACGGTCATCTCGCCGGGTAGCAATACTTGGACAACCAACGGCCTTTTTTACGGGGCGGCTCAAACGGATGGAGTTGGGCGTTATTTGCAGGCGCAGACAAATTCGGCATACAATCTGACTAATTTCACCTTTTCCGTATGGGTGAACACCGCGAGCGCCAATGACAATCAGGTCATTGCCCAGTGGGTGAATACGAGTGGTTATGGGTGGCGGGTGGATACAGCTACCAACGGTCAAGTTCGTGCTCGATTCGATACTCCGGCCGCTGCATCACAAATTTTTCAAAGCGCCAGCCAACCACCCCTTTCTATAAAAAATGGCGGCTGGCATCATGTTGCCTTGACCTATGCGAACACCAATCATCTCGCCCAAGTATACGTCGATGGGATGCTTGAGGCGCAAGGAACGGTTAGTGGGGATGTGGATTCTACGGTTGCAAATTTCGTAGTGGGTCAAGCTGATGGGGCGAATTGGTGGGCGGGCTTGATTGACGAAGTGAGACTCTATAATCGAGTTCTCTCTATTAATGAAATTGGGTTGTTGCCCGAAACCTATACAGACGGCGACGTGGATGGGTTGACAAATTGGCAGGAGTATCAGGCTGGTTCAGATCCTCAGAATTCCGATACAGATGGAGATGGGATTGCGGATGGTTCGGATTCCTATCCAGCCGATTATTATAACAATGTCTTGCCGACCTTGACCAAGGTGAGCGGAGATGGGCAGGTTACCGCCTTATCCTCCTTCGCGACTAATCCGTTGGTCGTCCAGGTCAAGGACGCCTCCAATAGTGCCTTGATCAATGCCCCGGTGACATTCACCGTGACGACGGGCACGGGTAAGCTTGCCACGACCGGAACCGGTGCGCCGCAGACTTTTTCGACGGTAACGGTCAGGACAGATGCTTCAGGTAGTGCGCAGGTTTATTTTCAAGCGGGTGCGATCAATGGCAAATACGATCAGATTACTGCCCAAGTGCAAAGTGGAGCATTAATGTCCCAAGCCGCATTTACAGAAAAGGCGCTTACGGGAGCTGATGCTTTATCCCTATGGTTGAAGGCCGATATGGGCGTGACGACATCCAGCGGCTCTGTCACTCAATGGCTAGACCAGAGCTCTTCTGGGCACATACTGAGTCAATCATCTGCAAGTAGTCGACCTTTATTGCAGACTGGAACTATAAGTAATCAAATCAAAATTCAATTTAATGGAAATCAAAATCTCTATAGTAATGCCTTGCTTCCCTGCAATCAGGATATAACGGTTCTCGTGGTTAGTAGTGTTAATAACACAACTTATACCAACGATCAGTATACGCTGGTACTGGGAACTAATCAGGCTGGGAGGATGAGGGGATTCGGATATTCGCCAAGTACGTTGAATTTTGCGAACTGGGGTGGGGGCGTGAGTTTTGGAAAAGGGCCAAACCCACTTTATCAAACGCTCACTGCCTATGTTTTAACAAGATCTTCCTCGCTAATCCAAGGCTATGTATCTGGTGTAGATGTGGGCACGGGAAATGCGGGTAGCGGGCAAGCTCTTACAACACTTTCGGAGGGTATTACGGCCGGATGTCTGAATGCTGCATCATACTACAGGCCTCTTTATGGGACAATTTCGGAAATAGTTGTCTTCAATCGCGTTTTGAATAGCTCTGAATTGTCGAGTGTTAGCGTTTATTTGGCTGATCGGTACGAAATTTATCATCCGAACGCCTCGTGGATTACGCAATACAGCAGTGCAGTACAGTCAGAAATCACGCGCAATCAATGGAATAAAGAAAAAGCAGATGCCTATGCGAATTATCTGCAGAATAATCCCACTCTGGAAATACCAGCGGCGGGTTTATCCCTCTGGATGCGGGCGGATGCGGGTATTACGATCGATGCCAATAACAATGTGAGCCAATGGCAAGACCAGAGTTTTGCGTCGTATCTATCCGCGCAAGCCACGGTAACCAATAGCCCCAAGCTTGTAAACGATGCGCAGACTGGGAAAGCAGCGCTGAGCTTTAGCGGGAATCAGTGGTTGAACGGAACCACCACGCTTCCGGTTAATCAAGATATTACCATTATTACTCTCGCATCAAATGCAACTCCGAGTGTTTACAGCGAAATCTGCGCAATAGGCGTCAGTCCCTCGGCCACGGGTCGCATGAGAGGGTATGGCTATCAGAATTCAATGGCGCAGTTTGATGTCTATCAAGCGGCCGTTACCACTGGATCGGCACCGATTGCGGGAAGGCCGGTCATTGCTTCAGTCCTTTACAGTAAAAGCAGTGGTGTCGTCTCTTTCTATATGCAAGGTGTCGCTAATGGAGCGGGGGGCTTGAGCACAAGCGATGTTGCTAGTGGCTTTATATTTGGACGAGCAGGATGGGTAGGAGCCTATTGGAATGGCACAATATCTGAGATTCTTGTCTATAACCGCCAGCTTTCCTCTTCCGAACGGCTCCAAGCCGAGGTTTACTTATCCAATAAGTATGGGGTTTATCATCCGAATGCCACATGGCCACTTGCCTATAGTAGTGCTGTACAGTCCACGATTACGCGCAACCAATGGAATAAAGTCGAGGCGGATGCCTATGTCGCCATGCAGCAGAACAATACGGGCGTCATGACGAATGGTCTCAAGGCTTGGTTTAAGGCCGATGCGGGAGTGACGCAAAGCGGGGGATATGTCAGCAGTTGGACGGATCAATCGGGCAATTATACGGCAACGCAAAGTACAGCCAACAGGCAGCCCGCCTATATCGCCAGCGCTGTCAACGGAAAGCCCGGATTACGTTTCAGTGGTGGGCAATGCCTCTATAGTGGAAATACCTTGGGTGCTGGCGCGAATGCCGACATGACCCTGATCGTCGTGAGCTCAACTACAAATCCCGGAGCTCAACAATATGCAGTATTTTCCGGGGGCAGTATTAGTAGTCGAGGAAGAAGTTTAGGCTACCTGTCGTCCAGACAGGTCTTCGACACCTTTAATACCTCTATTTTGGGAGGAGCTAGTCCGACTTCCAATACGTTCGTCATCGAGCAGGCGTCCATTAACGCGGCTCTAAATAACATCATCTATTACCGAAACGGCTTGCAGACAGCTACCGCGAGCATCGCTGGCGTGGGAATGGTGACGCCGGGTTTGATGCTAGGTGCATCACCAATTCTGAACGGCTTTTGGCAAGGGGATATCAGCGAGGTTTTGATTTATGATCATCAATTAAATGAAATCGAGCGCAAACAGATCGAAACCTATCTCGGGAATAAGTATGCGATCAGCACGCCTTTGCCCGTGATCGTTCCCGACGGAGGTATATATAGAACAGCACCAAGTGTGACGCTTTACCCACCCACGGGAGCGGTTGCCTATTTTACCCTTGATGGAAGCGAACCTACTCTTGATTCCTCTTTGTATGCCGCTCCATTCGCTGTCAGCGCCAATGCCACGCTCAAGGTTAAATATTATTACGGAAATGGTCTTTTTTCTGGCACGGCGACCTCCGACTTCATCATTGATTCCAATTTGCCTATCACCACAGCCGGTTTGAATCTGTGGTTGAGGGCGGATCGGGGTGTGGTGAGTAATGGTTCGAATAATGTCAGCTTGTGGAAGGATCAATCGGGGAGTGGCATGCATGCCGGTCAAACGCTCTCTACAGCGCAGCCCGTATTGAATTTATCGGGTGCCAATTCAAGGCCCACGGTAACGCTGAATGGGACATCCAGCTATTTGCAATGCCCTGCCGGATTTGCGGACCTGACTCAAGGGGTGACGGCTTTTGTGGTGGCCCGGCCGACATCGACCGGTGACTGGGCGCGTTTTTTTGACTTCGGAATTGGCGCCGGGAATAACAATATATTCCTGGCGAGATCAGGATCTTCACAGGATTTTGCAGTTACCCTCATGAATGGAGGGACCTCCAGAAATCTATATGGTATAGGAATTCTATCCCAGAATACCGTACAGGTACTTTCCATCACGGCTGAAGCGACGAGCAGTGGCTATATTAAAATGTATAAAGATAGCCGGTTTATCAATCAAACGGTCTCTCAACCCCTCCTGAACATCACGAAAACCACTAATTACATAGGGAAAAGTAATTGGAATAATGCTCTTTTCCAGGGAGATATTGCCGAGGTTCTATTCTACAATCGAAAGCTTGATGATCTGGAGCGGATACAGGTCGATACTTATCTCGGTGAGAAGTATGGAACGCCAGTCTACCTGCCGAGTGTGACGCCAGACGGAGGAATATTTAAGACACCACTGACCGTTTCGGTTAGTTCGCTCAGTGGAGCCATTGCGTATTACACGGTAGATGGAACCGATCCATCGCTTTCTTCCCAGAGTTATTCGGCCCCATTTGTCGTGAGCAATTCTGCCACGGTGAAGGTCCGGTATTATTACGGCGCATCTCCCTGTTCTGGGATGGCCTCGATTAATTTTATAATTGATCCGGATTTACCGATTGCGACGTCGAGTTTGAGCCTTTGGCTGCGGGCAGACATAGGCGTGGTGAAGGATGGGGCGAATAAAGTCAGTGTCTGGAAAGATCAATCGGGAAGTGGCATGCACGCGGCGCAAACGCTGACGACGGCCCAACCGACATTGGGAACGTTGGGCACGTATGGAAAACCGACGCTGACGCTCGATGGCGCCACCAATTTTTTACAGTGTCCGACAGGGTTTGCGGATTTAACCAATGGAATCAGTGCCTTTGTGGTCATGAGATCTACGGCAGTTAAAAATTACGCACGCTTCTTTGATTTTGGTAATGGCGCGGGCAGTAACAATATTTTCATGAGCCGAATGGGGACTTCGCAGGATTGTCTCTATCAAAACATGAACGGTGGGAGCGTTCGGAATTACAGCGGACCTGGTGTGATTGTTCAAAATGCCGTGCGGGTGCTTTCTGTGACAGACGATGCCACCAGCAGCGGCCTCATCAAAATGTACGCAGACGGTCAGATTGTGGGGCAAGCGGCATCCCAGCCTTTGTTGAATATTGCCAAGATCTACAACTATATTGGAAAGAGTAATTGGGGGGATCCGCTTTATCAGGGAGATATCGCCGAGGTTCTCTTCTATAACCGAAGACTCACGGATACCGAGCGTGCGGAGGTGGAGCGTTATCTCCATCGCAAATACTTCGACTATGATGAGGATGGATTACTGGACACTTGGGAGCTGCAGTACTTTGGCCAGATTGGAGCCCTCCCAGGCGCGGATGCGGATCTCGATGGCCTAACCAATCTGCAGGAATATCAACTCGGCGGAAATCCAGTGGACTATTTTAATCGGGGGACCGCTACGGTGACGCCGACACTGACCATCGTTGCTGGAAATAATCAAATAGGGAGCACCTCCACATTTTCTCTCAATCCACTGCTCGTGCAGTTAAGCGGCGGCGGAATCACTTCGTGGGAGAATGCTCCCGTGACCTTCGCTGTCACGACCGGTTCCGGATTGCTGGCTACGACGAATGTAGGCGCGCCACAAACGAACACGTCATTGACGGTTCTGGCCGATGCGACGGGGCAAGCTCGGGTCTATTACCTTAACCCAGCCAGCCCTCAAGTTGGCTTCGTTCAAGCCGTCGCGGGGGCTTCCCTGTCTGTATCATTCTCGGAAGAGACGGTGAATTACTGGCGTCCGGGGATCCTGGCGGCCGGGACCACGCATGCGTTATCTGTTAAAAAAGACGGAACATTATGGGCTTGGGGCGAGAACTCCAGCGGCCAGCTTGGCGTGGGAGGAACTACCAGTCATTCCTCGCCCGTGCGGGTTTCGAGTTTAAGTGGGGTATCTTTGGTGAGCGCCGGAGCGGGGCACACGATTGCCTTGAAAGACGATAGAACGGTCTGGACTTGGGGGCTCAACCAGCAGGGACAACTGGGGGATGGCTCCATCACAACCCGGCAGACTCCTGTAGTAGTTAATGGACTTACCGATGTCATGGCCATTGCCGCGGGCGGCAATCACTCCGTAGCGTTAAAATCCGATGGCACGGTGTGGGCTTGGGGTGCGGATAAAACCAGTTCGCCCGTGCAGGTGAGTAGTGTGGGCACCGCTATCGCTATTGCGGCAGGAACTTATCACACCGCTGTCGTCAAGAATGATGGCACGGTCTGGACGTGGGAGGCTGCCAGCAGTGCCGCTCCTGTTCAAGCGAATGGCCTGACGGGTGCGGTTTCGGTTGCCGTGGGAGAGGGGCACTATCTGGCTCTGGATAGCAGCGGCCATGTCTGGACTTGGGGATCGAATGCCTCGGGGCAGCTTGGAGATGGAACCACCTCGGATCATTCGACGCCCGCGATGATTTCCAGCTTTAGTAACGTGAAAGCTATTGCGGCCCACGGACAACATTCCTTGGCGCTCAAGAATGACGGAACCGTCTGGGCTTGGGGGAGCAATAGTCAGGGCGAGGTCGGCGATGGCACCACCACGAACCGAACCACCCCGATTCAGGTGACTGGTTTGCCTGTCATTGCCGCCATTGCGGCAGGGGATCAATTTTCCATGGCCATTTGCTTCGATGGCTCAGTCTGGTGTTGGGGAAAGAATGATGTGGGGCAGTTGGGCATTGGATCAACCACGGGTAAGACGGTTGCCTTCATGAATCCCCGATTCTTTGTCACAACCGAATTGGACGAAAACGGAGATGGAGTTCTCGACTCATGGGAGATGACCCATTTCGGTACCACGACAGTGAACTTGCAGGAAGATGCCGACGGTGATGGCATGAGCAACTTGCAAGAGTATCTCGAAGGAAGTAACCCTCACGACTACTATAGCCAGGGTTCGCGCCGGATCATTCCAGTGCTTACGCTGATTGGCGGCAATAACCAGGTCGGCGCGGCGAGTACGCCAACGGACAATCCCTTGGCCGTGAGAGTGACCGACAGCTTGACGGGAGAACCGCTCGATAACGCGACGGTGACCTTTACCACCACACGAGGCGCAGGCAAAGTGTCGGCAAGTGGAGTGCTCGGGGCCCAGGGCTATCCGAGCTTGGAGGTTCATGCCGACGGATCGGGATACGCGAATGTCTACTATCAATTTCCAGGTAGCGAAACGCAGTCGGGAATCATTTCCGCTGTGGCTGGGCTTGCACCGCTTAACGCTGAAGTGAGCTTCACCGCCACGCTCCTGCCGCCCCCGGAGGTTGCCGGGCTTTGTCTCTGGCTTCGCGCCGATACCGGTGTGACCAGCGATGCGAATGGTAAAGTGAGCGGGTGGAATGACTTGTCTGCCTCGCAACTAAACGTAGGTCAGGGCAATACCAATGCGCAACCATCATTGGTGCCCAATTATGTAAATGGGCAGCCTGTCATTAGCTTTAGTCAGGCTAATCAAAGTCTGGGTCGAGGTGGCATTGCAGGAATGCCTGCGGGTGGAGACAATCGCAGTGTGTTCATGGTGATCCAGTATGAGAGCTCGGGTTGGGGTGGTGGATTTTGGTATGGGAATGGAATTCATGGAGTTGGGGGAGGATACCTCCTAGGTGTCACCGCGAGTGGTAGCCTGTCCTTTGATGCGGTTGAGTCAGCAGTGGACCTTGGACAACCCGCGGTCGGACAAGGATTCGTTTTGCAGGAGTCCGTTCTTCAAGGCAATTATCTCTACAATTACAAGAACGGAGAGAACCTCCGCTATCTGTGCCGGGCATTGGGAACGTGGGGAATGTACGCAGACTTGAGTGTTGGTGGAACGGTCCAGCAAAAGATCGCGGAGGTCATGGCCTATAACCGCGCTCTCAATGACAGCGAGCGGATGGAAGTGGAATCTTATCTCGCGCGCCGATACAATCTCTGCGTTCCGAAATTGTATGCGCCGAAAGTAACGCCTGATGGTGGAGTTTATACTTCCACCAAAGATGTGACGTTGAGTTCGCCACTTTCCGAGGTGGTGATTCGGTATACGACGGATGGCTCCGAGCCGTCAGAATCTTCAGCGACCTATACAAGCTCCTTTACCGTTGCGGCTTCTCAGACGGTAAAGGCCAAAGTATATAAAAGAAACTTTTTACCCAGCGATACCTATACGGCCAATTTCACGATCACCACGAGCATTCCCATCACAACGAGCAGCTTAAGCTTTTGGCTCAAGGCTGACGGTTGGGTGGAAAAACAAGGGGACAATTCGGTGACTCGTTGGGTGGACATGTCAGGAAATGGTCGCCATGCCTTGAGCAGTGGTTTGACGGGCAAGAATCCTCTCTGGGTGAATCAGTCGATTAATAATCTCCCGGTCCTTCGGTTTGACGGGACGGACGATCACCTGCTTATGGACGGCTACTGGCCCGGCGGGACAGAACTCAGCCTGTTTGTTGTCACCAAGGGGGAGAGGTATTCGTCGCTGCTGCAGGCGCAGACTTCGGGTGGTTATTTGGGCTATCCTTGGACAGATCCCACTCACTTCAATCACGTGATCGTCAGCTCTGATGGTGGAACCACAAGCGGAGTTTCATCCGGATTGGTTTTATCTCAATCGAATATCGGAGGTGTGACGTACAAGTCTGGGGACCGAATCACCACCTACCGCAATGGCGGCCTGGTTGGTGATCGGGCGGCCGGGACCGCGGCCTTGCCATCGGAGAGGTTGTTGCTGGGAAGTTTCATGGGGCAAGCTGCATTCAGTTCGGCGGATGTAGCTGAAATCATTACCTACAATCGCAAATTAACCCAAGCGGAGCGGCAGAATATCGAGGCCTACTTAAGTCTCAAATATAACATCCCCATGGCAGCGCCGGTCGCCAATCCCGATGGCGGCACTTTTAAGACAGCGCAGAATGTGACGCTGACTCCGCCCACCAACGCCATAGCCTACTACACGACCGATACGACAGAACCTACGACTGCTTCCAGTTCCTATTCGGGGCCGATTTCCATCAGCGCGAACACGACATTGAAGGTGAAATATATCTACACAAATGGTGCCGCATCGGCTACCGCGACCGTGGATTACGTGATTGATCCCGGCATTATCTTTACGACGTCGAATCTGCAACTCTGGCTCGAAGCGGATCGAGGCATTGAACTGTCCTCGGGCAATTCCGTGTCCCGCTGGAAAGATCAATCGGGCCATGGTCTGCATGCTTCGCAACTGACGACGACCATCGGCCAACCTCTTTTGCAGGCGTCTGCGGTGAATGGAAAACCGTCCGTGCAGTTTGACGGCACAACTTCCTACTTGCAGATGCTGCCGGGATTTGCGGATTTTACGCAAGGTCTCAGCATCTTTGTCGTAGCCAGTCCGACTTCTACTGGAAGCTCGGCGCGATTGATCGATCTAGGAAATGGACAGGATAATCACAATATTTTCCTCGGTCGCTCCGGGACATCCCAGAGCCTGTTGTATTCCACAAGGATTGGGAATGCGGGCACGGACACCACGGGTATCTACGCGCTTTCTCAGAATGCGTATCAAGTGATTTCAGTCACGGATGATGGAATTACGGGGGGCGTTCGCAAGCTCTATAAGAACAGCAATCTTTGGGAGCAGGGGGGGACGCAAACAATTTCGAGTCTCACGCGCACATTGAATTATATTGGTAAAAGCAACTGGAATGATTCTCTCTATCAGGGAGCTATTGCTGAGATCCTCGTCTACAATCGCCGGCTCAGCGATACCGAGCGTCAACGGGTGGAATCGTATCTTGCTGGGAAATATGCGGTTCCTATAGAAGCGCCCCAAGGTTCCACGGGCGGCGGCATGTATAGCGGCACGCAAACGGTGACCTTTAACCCGCCAGCTGGAGCGACACTCTACTATACGCTGGATGGTTCTGATCCCACGACGAACTCCACCTCTTACTCCGGACCGATCACGATTACCGAAGGAACGTCGATCAAAGCCCGATACTATTACGACACGGGCGCCGTCTCCGATATTGCATCACTGGATTACTTCATTGATCCGAGTCTGCCCATCACGGGAAATGGATTACAGCTCTGGCTTCGCGCCGATATCGGGGTGGAGCATGAAAATAGCCGGGTGACGCGCTGGCGGGATCTCTCCGGAAATAGCATGCACGCCTTCCAGCAAGACCCCGCCAATCTGCCCACATGGATTCCGCAGGAGACCGATGGGCACGCGACGATTCGCTTTGATGGATCGACTCAATTTTTGAGATGTCCCGCCGGGTTCGCTGACTTCACGCAAGGTCTGACCTCATTCGTGATCGCGCGGCCCACGTCGACAGCTTCCTATGCGCGATTCCTGGATTTTGGCGGCATTGGAGGACGGGACAGCAATAACCTCATTCTGCGCCGGGAAGGCACTTCCCAGCAGCTGAATTTCAATGTCTTGCAGGGTGGTTCCACGCGATCGATCGCGGCTCCCGATACGTTGACGCAAAATTCCCTCCAAATGTTGGCGGCGACACACGACGGCACCAGTACTGGTTCCGCCGTGATCTACAAGAACGGAGCCGTCGCGGCTTCGGGCACCACCTGGAATATTCCCAACGTCACCCGCTACTTTAACTACATCGGCAAGAGCAACTGGCCCGAACCGCTCTATCAGGGCGACATCAGCGAAGTCATTCTCTATAACCGCCTCCTCACCGCGACTGAGCGCAAGAGTGTGGAACTCTACCTCGCTGCCAAATATGCCGTCCCGCTGCCACCCCCCGGCATTACCCCAGACGGTGGTACATTCAAAGTGGCACAGACCGTCACCCTCAGCGTACCCGTGGGGGCCGTCACCTATTACACCCTCGACGGCACCGATCCCACCTACGCCTCCACCAGCTACTCCTCGGCCATCACCATTAACTCCAGCGCCACGCTCAAAGCCAAGAGTTTTTATAGCAACGGCGCCTTCACTGAAGTGGCCACCACTGGCTTCGTTATCGATCCGGACTTAAGCATCCCCACCACCGACCTCAGCCTCTGGCTCATGGCCGATACCGCCATCCAGAAAGACCTCGCCGGATCCGTCAGCCAATGGAAGGACCAATCCGGCAACGCCAACCACGCCTTCCAGAGCGCTACCGCCTCGCGCCCCATATCCAGCATCGATGTCACCACCGGCAAACCCACCATGAAGTTCAACGGTGCCGGCCACTGGATGCGTATTGCCGACAGCGCCACACTACGCCCCGCCTCGCAGATCACCATCATTGCCGCCATCAACAAAAACTCCGACACCAACAAGTACGACAAAATCCTCTCACGTCCCTATCGAACCAGTGGTTGGTCCTCGCCATACTATTCCTACGGATTTGGCGAAGAGAACAATAACCAAACCAGCTTCTGGGTGGCCACGACGGGTGCCGTCGCCCGCAGCCTCGTGCCCACCGTCTACCTCCCCAATCCCGGTCCCGTCATCTACGGCGTCAGCTACGACGGAGCCAACCAAAAGATGTTCTTGAACGGCACACTCTCCGCCACCCAAGCCGCCACCGGCAACCTCGACTACACCGGAGCCGGGACCGGAACGATCGACTTGGCCCTCGGAGCCCTGAGCCCCTACAACCTCACCAACTACTTCGGCGGCGAAATCAACGAAGTCCTCATGTACAACCGCGCCCTCAGCGACACCGAGCGCCAGGCCGTCGAGACCTACCTCGCCAAGAAATACAACATTGGCCTCGCCGCCCCGCTCCTCTCACCCGACGGTGGCACCTTCAAAGACACCCAGACCGTCACCGTCCTCAACACGCCGCCCGACTCCGTCACCCGCTACACCCTCAACGGCGACACCCCCACCGCCGCCTCCACCAGCTACAGCGGCCCCATCACCATCACCGCCAGCACTACCCTCAAGGCCCGCAACTTCTACAACAACGGCGCCCTCAGCGAAATCAGCACCGCCGACTTCGTCATCAACCCCGTGCTCCCCGTACCCTCGAGCGGACTCCAACTCTGGCTCAAGGCTGACACCGCGGTGGAAACCGCGCCCGGCAGCTCCACCGTCACCCGCTGGAAAGACCAATCCGCCGGCAGCCGCCACGCCGTCCAATACCTGTCCGGCGTCCGGCCCACCCTTGCCGCAGGAGCCATCAACGGACTCCCCGCCATCCACTTTGACGGCGCGACCCAATTCTTCCAATGCCTCCCCGGGTTTGCCGACTTCACCTCTGGCATGACGGCCATCGTCGTCGCCCGACCCACGGCCTCCGCTTCCAACGCCAAATTCTTCGACTTCGGCAACGGAAGCCCCAGCAACAACCTCGTCCTCTCCCGTGACGCCACCACCGCCGCGCTTCGGCTCGACCTCTACACCGGCGGCAGCGTCCTCGCCCTCCACGCCGCCGACGGCATCAACGCCCTCCAACCCGGCCTCTTCCAGATCCTCCAGGCCGACTACGACGGCACCCAGATCCGCCTCTACAACGACGGCTACCTCCAGGCCCAGGGTCGAAAACAAGGCAGCGGCGGAGCCATCCCCAACATCACCCGCACCCTCAACTACATCGGCAAAAGCAACTGGCCCCTCGACGCCCTCTACCAGGGCGACATCGCCGAAATCCTCCTCTACAACCGCAAACTCACCGACGCCGAACGCCTCGCCATCCAGACCTACCTCGTCAACCGCTACACCATTGGCGCCCGCACCCACACCCCCGCCATCAGCCCCGCCGGCGGCGACTACCCCACCGCCCAAGCCGTCACCATCACCTGCGCCGACATGCCCACCGCCGAGATCCACTACACCCTCGACGGCACCGACCCCACCATCAACTCCCCCACCTACACCGGCGCCCTCAACATCAACCGCACCACCACCGTCAAAGCCACCGCCATCGCCAACGGCCAGGACCCCAGCCCCATCGCCACCGCCCAATTCTATATCAACGACACCAACCACGACGGCATCGACAACACCTGGGCCACCCAAAACGGCGTCACCAGCGCCACCGCCGATAATGACCTCGACGGCCTCACCAACCTCCAGGAATACCAACTCGGCAGCGACCCCAACAACGCCGACACCAATGGCGACGGCATCAAAGACGGACTCGCCGCCAAGACCGGCATCCCCGTCACCGGAGTCAATACCACCAGCGACCGCGACCGCGACGGCGTCCCCGACTACCTCGACGCCTATCCCGACGACCCCACCAAATCCACCGGTGACCCCGGCGACACCAACCCGCCCACCATCCAGCTTACACAACCCACCAACGCCGTCCCCGTCCCATGAACACGCCCTCGCGCCACACCCCCGCCACCTCGGAGTCCCGTCTTCCTCATGCCGAAGGCGGGATGTGTGCTTCCCATCACACGTTCTCCACTCGTTCACCTCGCCGCCAAACCTCCGGTGGTGCCGAAGCCGCTGGCTTCGGCGGGTCGCAAGCGAATCAGACCGGGGCTCTCGGCAACGTTGAATTCCACCAGCCGAAATCCCCCGCCCGGGTGTGTGCCCTGTCGTCCCATCCTTCCCAACTCCGTCAAGGAATCGCGCCACAGGGCAAGGGATTGTCCCGTCTCACATCTATCAAGCACCGTATGTCCGCATGGCTCGCCGCCGCCGTTCTCGCCTTCCTGTTCTTCCTTATTGCGATGCCTGCTTATTCAGAAGAGGGAAAGTACGAAGAAGAATGTCATTTCAACTGGAATTGGCTAAATTGGCAGTGCGATTGGGTGACGATCAAAGCGATAGTTCATGCCGGGAAAGGAACCGTGCCTGGCCCGTATCTGATCAAGTTTGGTTACGGACCGAATGAGGGAGTCGTAGTGGAATCGAATGGCCTTGTTGGGGGCGCATCAACGGTGGTATTTATTCGATATGATGGCGGTACTCCTCTGTCAGGTTCCACGCACACATACTCAGGCGGTGTCACGACGCCACTATACGCTCCTCCGGCAGACGTTTTGATGACATGGAATTTTGTAATAGTGTCGAAATCGAGTCCGGCCTTTTCGTGGATTAATTGGGGAATTCCCAATAAGCCTGATTACATTGCCTCGGAAAAAGGACCGAAAGAACTCATCATTAATCTTCCGTTATCCCCTGATCCTTGGATTCCACCAAGTAATAGCAATAACGGTGGTGGTGGGGATGGCGAGGGAGGCAGTGGCGGTAACGGCAACGGAAATGGCGGAGGCGCCGGCAGCGGTGGGGGGGGCGGAGGAGGAGGCTGCGGTATGCCCGTATACTCCCTTCATCCGGTGTATGGTACGCTGAATTTGCGCGACATTCCGTTGAGTTATTCCTCTCCACGTGGACCGGACATCTCCATGCGATTGACGTATAGCCAGCAGGAAAATTATCTGCCGGAAAATGGATTTGATTTTTCCAATGTAGGCCCTCACTGGAATCATAATTGGATTTCCTATGTCCAGAACGACAGCAATCTGCCCAACGGAGCGGCCTATCTCTACTTGCGCGGTGGCGGAGTCGAACCTCATTTCAATTTCGATCCCGAGACGAAAGCCTATGAAACGGCGCATCGTTCCCGCGCCATCTTGCGCCGCATTTCCGATGCTCCCATTACCTATACACGTCAATTCCCCGACGGCACGATAGAGGTATACAGTCAGGCCGTTGGTACAGGAGAAAATCGCCGGGTCTTCCTTACTTCGGTAACGGATCCTCAGGGCAATATGGCCATCCTCCATTACGATGGCCAGCATCGATTGTTGGATGTCACGGATGACGTCGGAAACAAGCTGACCTATTCCTATGAGCTTTCCGCTGATCCGTTCAAGATCACCAAGGTCACCGATCCTTACGGGCGCACCGCCCGCCTGACCTACGATGCTTTGGGCCGACTTCGCTCCATCACCGACCAGATCAATCTCACCTCCCAATTCACCTACAAGAGCGATATTGTTCAGACCGTCAACGGCATTACCGAGGCCTACGTCATCAACTCGATGACTACCCCCTACGGCACCACCAAGTTCGATTCCACCACCTTGGACAATTTTAAGACCTATGCCATTCAGGTCACCGACCCCGAGGGCAATAAGGAAAGGCTCGAATACTGCTCCAGCCTTAGCTCAAACCTCATGCCGGCAACTGGAGGTATTCCTTCCGCCTCGGGTTTTCTCACGAATACCACCGAGTTGAATCAGCGCAATACCTTCTATTGGGACAAGAAAACCATGAAGGAACTGGAGATTGCTAATACTGACAGGGGAACCGCGGCTTTCTATGCCAAGGCCTATATCCGTCATTGGGTCACCGGACCTTACGGGGTGACGAACGTTCTCGAGAGCGAAAAACGACCGCTCGAAAATCGTGTCTGGTATAATTATCAGGGACAAACCGACTCCACTCGGATTCGGATGGATCAGCTTCCTTTCCGCAGCGCCACGGCTCGGGTCCTCGACGATGGGACTACTCAAATCAGTCGTCGTACCTATAACTACGAAGGCCGCACTCTTTCCACCACGGATCCCGTGGGCCGCACCACGCTTTATACCTACGACACCAATGGAGTCGACCTACTCCAAATCCGCCAGCACAACGGCGTTTCGGGTTCCGATTTGCTGTCGTCTTACGGCAGCTATATCGATCACCAACCGCAGACCTCTACCGATGCAGCGGGCCAGACCAGCACCATCAGCTACAATACGGCGGGTCAGGTTTTGACTAGTACCAATCCCAAAGGCGAAACCACCACTTATACCTATTTCACGACGGGCACCTTGGCTGGACGTCTCCAGTCTGTCAACGGACCATTACCCGGAAACGCAGACGTTACCACCTATACCTATGACTCTAAGGGCCGCGTCCGCACTGTCACCGATAGCGAAGGCTATATGACTACTACGGATTACGATGATTTCGATCGCGTCACCAAGATCACTTATCCTGACAACACCTACGATCAGGTCACGTATAATCGATTGGATAAAGAATGGGCTCGAGACCGCAAAGGCCGTTGGTCACGCCAGTGGGTCAATGCGATTCGTCAGATAGTTGCCTCACAGGACCCGGAAAACCGAATTCTTTCCTATGATTGGTGCAAGTGCGGTTCTCTGCAAACTCTTACCGATGGCGCGGGCAATATTACCAAGTGGAGCTACGACACCCAGGGGCGTGTTACAGCCAAGACCTATGCCGATAATACTCAGACCACTTACACCTACGAAAATACCACCAGCCGCTTGAAGTCATCGACCGATGCGGTGGGAAATGTCACTCATTATCGGTATGCGGTGGATAACCGTGTGGCGACCGTTTCCTATTCTAGTACTGTTTTTACGCCACAGGTCACGTATGCCTACGATCCCGTCTACCCCCGCTTGGCTTCTATGACCGACGGAGAGGGAATCACCACCTACGGCTACAACCCGTACAATAGTCAGATCGGGGCGGGGAACCTCGCGTCCTTGGACGGCCCTTATGCCAACGACACCATCACTTACACCTACGACCAGTTGGGGCGCGTTACGGCTCAAGCCCTCAACGGTGTGACATCCTCGGTGGCATTTGATACGATGGGGCGCGTGACGACGACCAGCAATCCTCTCGGCACGTTCACCTACAGCTACGTCAACGCGACGGGACATCTGGCACAGATCATCTATCCCAACGCACAAACCACCAGCTACAGCTACTGGGGCAACACCGCCGCCGCAGGCACGGGAAACGGCGATGAACGGCTCAAGGAGATCAAGCACCTCGACCCCTCATCGAATGTCATCAGCAAGTTCAACTACGAGTACGATACAGCGGGGCAAATCATCCGCTGGCAACAACAGCTTGGGGCGCTGCCGCTCCGGGATTACGAGTACGGCTATGATGGCTCCTACCAATTGACCTCCGCCCACCTCCGGTCTCCAGTCTCCGGCCTCCCGTCTTCCTTCCATTACATCTACGACAAGGCCGGGAACCGCACGACCGAACAGATCGACCAACAACCGTCCAAGGGGTCGTTCAACAACGTCAACCAACTGACCCAACTCGACGGCGGTTCCGGCCAGATGCTCGTCTCCGGCACGACGAGTAAAGACACCACCGTCACCGTTAACGGCGCTCCCGCCACGGTTTTGGGAGGTACCAACTTCTGGGCCAAGGTCAATGTCACGGGCGGGACGAATACCTTTACAGTGAGCGCGAAGGACTTCCGCGACCAGACTGCCTCCCAAGCCTATCAGGTCGTCACCACCGCCTCCGGTCCCCGGCCATTGACCTACGATGACAATGGTAACCTGCTCGATGACGGCACCCGCACCTATGAATGGGATGCGAAGAACCAACTCGTGGCCATCAACTACGCCGGCACCACCAAGCGCACCGAGTTTGTTTACAACGGACAGGGTTGCCGCGTCAAAATCCTGGAGAAAGACAATGGTTCCCTTTCAAATTTCAAATGCTTGATTTGGAATGGCAATACCATCGCCGAGGAGCGTGACGCCACTAACGTCACCACCAAACGCTACTATCCACAAGGCTTCAGCGATATTGCTGGTAGCTCATCCTACTTCTACACGAAAGATCACTTGGGCAGCATTCGCGAAGTCACCGACTCTTCTGGTTCGGTGCATGCTCGCTACGACTACGATCCCTATGGCCGTGTCACCAAGTTGAGTGGCGACGTGGATGCTGATTTCCTTTATACAGGGCACTATTACCATGCGCCAAGCAATCTCTGTTTGGCCAAGTATCGTGCCTATGAACCGAATATGGCGAGGTGGCTATCACGTGATCCGCTCAAGAACGCTGAAATAAGGCAGGGGATAAATCTGTATGCGTATGTAATGAATCAGCCAATCAATCTTCAGGATCCATTAGGATTAGCATGCGGCTCGGGGCCAACAGAAGTTATCACCCCTGAAGGTGACTTATTCAGGCGATACAATTTTAGTGACGCATGTGAGAAGCATGATGCGTGTTACAGTAATCCTTGCAAATTAAAGGCTGATTGCGATAGTGAATTCCTTAATGATATGCTAAAATCATGTCCCAAAGGAAGTGGGGATTGTATAGCTCAAGCATATCTTTATTATCTAGCTGTAAAGTATCGCGGCGGCGATGCGTATCGAAATGCTCAAAATGCCAATATACCGCCAGTATATGCTCCCCCATTGCCACCATGGACAGTAATACCACCATTCCCATAGCAGTGACTTCTTGGACTATCATCTTAGGGATTGGGACGGTAGTATCAATTTTATTTGCTATTTTTAGAAAAACTGAAACGCGACATTTATTCATTTCTGCTATTTTTTCGACATTCATCTTAGGAATCGTCGATGCTATTTGCATGGGTTATTCGAATCCTTTTTTTCCCATTGCTGGGATTATTTCAACATTTATATATTTATGTTTAGGTTTCGTTATTTTTTTTATTTTTAAGTTAATACGGGGCGAATAGGAGCATAAATAGGGGAAGCAAGGCGAAAGGAAAGAAGGAAAGGGGTCAGTCCCTTGATTTCTTGATTGAAAGTTGGCGGAGATTGCGTTAGATTGGTCGATATGGCGCGCAGTATTCGCATCGAGTTTCCGGGGGCGATCTATCATGTAATGAGTCGAGGGGATCGTCGGGAGGCTATCTTTCTTGATGAGGCGGATCGTGAATTGTTTCTGTCGGGACTCAAGCAGGTGCAGGAGAAGACGGGGTGGCTGATCCATGCGTATTGCCTCATGGGAAATCACTTTCATCTGGTCGTGGAGACTCCCGAGGCAAATTTGGTTGCTGGAATGAAATGGCTGCTGGGAGTCTATACGAATCGCTTTAACCACAAGCACCGCCTGGTAGGACATGTGTTTGCGGGACGCTACAAGGCATTGGTAGTCAGCCCCGAGAGTGACTATTTCCAACAAGTATGCGACTATGTTCACCTCAATCCTGATCGTGCGAAGCTTCTCAAGCGCGGACAAATGCTGAGTTGCTACAAATGGAGCAGTTGGTCGGCTTACCTAAGCCGGAAGCGTCCGACATGGCTGGCAGTGCAGCGCCTTTTTCTGACCACGGGAATGCCCGATACCCTCGCTGGCAGAAAGCACATGGGCGAACGACTGGAAGCATTACGAGGCAAGACTCTCGAAGCAGAAAAACAGTTGACGCGCGGTTGGCAGGTAGGAGATGACCTGCATAGGCAGCAACTACTCCAGCAGATCGAGGGTAAAACGCGCAAAGCGCATCCCTCTCTTCATCGCCAGCACGACGTCCAAGCGCAGGCGGAAGCTATTGTATCAGAGGAGATCAAGAAGCGACGGTGGACATCGGAAGAACTTGTCAGTCGCCGCAAAAGCGACAAGGATAAGATCAAGGTGGCGCAACGACTCAGAAGAGAAACGACCGTGACAGTCAGCTGGATAGCCCAGCGTCTGCAAATGGGTACCGCTAACTCGCTTTCAACGGTACTTAGTAAAATCAAGAAATCAAGGAACTGACCCCTTAGACTTCAAGGATAAGAAAAGAAAATGTAGGGATTCTATGGAATCATAATTGAGCATAAATCACATATATATTCGACTATGCCATCCCGAAATTTGATTGAATTATGTGTCGTTGCATTTTCGATTTTATCTTATTTTATTTTTATAAAATCGGAGCCTATTGAGAAAAGAAGAAAAATAGGTATCAGATATGTAATTGTCATTTATTTAATTCTCGCAATTATTCTATACAATCAATGGAAATAGGGGGCAGGCAGAATTGCGTTTTAGCCGAGAGGTATTTGTTGAGGAAATAATACGGTTTAAAATCCCTGCGGACGGAGAACAAGAAATGAAGGGGGACAGGCATCTTTAATAGGTCGTTTTTAGAATAATTTTGAAAAAAAGAATTTAAAGATGCCTGTCCCCTTTATCTTCTCCCTTTATCTTCCTTTATTTTCTTCCGCGCAAAAATGTGCGTAATAGATCATCCATTTAAGTTCAATGAAAATTGTTTTGTATATAGCTAGTTTTATTTTAATTTACACGCTTATTTGCGTTCGATTTTATAAATGGAATATACATCAGATTTCTTGGAGATTTTGGGATGCTCCTCATAGCGGCTTAATATTCGTGGTGCTTTTTGTTTTCTTTATTTACGCAATTTTTTGTTTTAGAAGAAATAAATGAACAGCACGGGCAATAAAAGGGGACAAGAGAAATAGAGGACAGGGCAGAATAACCGCCTGAATGAAGAGATAGGCAGGCATCTTTTCCTGAGTCTTTCCGAGTCGAAAACGGCAGATTGAGTGAAAATATCGCACACGTAGCTCACCTAACGCATCTAAGGCTAACGTTTCGGCCGTAAACCTGCTTCAATTGGACTCAAAGCCCAGCCATCGAGTCCATGAAAGCCCTTCTCCATCGCATTCCGTTGTTCGCCTCGCCACCGCGTCTCCCGCCGCAGTGGGTTCCTTTGGGGAAGGGGAGGGCTGGTGACGTTGGGAGCGCTTGGGAGCGCGATCTCAAAAAAGTTTTCCACCCCTCCCAGCTCTGCTTTCCCACGGGCGGGGTTGACATCGGCAGGATTGATTTCAGTCTGGTAGGACCGTAATTCCTCCGCTCTATGCACTTCCGCTTCTCCAGACTGTTTCGTGACGTGATGGGCTTCCTGCTTCTCCTCGTTCTCGGGGCCGGGGTGGGGCTGGCCTGCAATGCGAGCCGGACCAAGCCGCTGCCGTTTCTCTACTCCACTCCGAAGGAACGCGCCGCAAACTGCGGTTGTTAACGGGAGGGTTCATGTCGCGCCTGCTCTCACTCATCCCTCCCTGGCTGCGCCAGCTTGGTTACATCGCCCTCTCCGTGGTCCTCGGCGTGGTCTTTATCTATGCGGGAGCCCTCAAGCTGCACAACCCATGGCGATTCGCTGACGCCATCTATGCCTTCCGCCTCCTGCCTCGCGAACTGATCATCCCGCTTGCGCTGACACTTCCTCCCGTTGAGATCTTCGCCGGACTCCTCCTCATTCTGGGCCGTCCCCGTCGACTCGGCGCCTTCGCCGTTCTCCTCATGACCATCGTCTTCGCCGCCGCCATTGCCTCCGCCCTCGCGCGCGGGCTCATCATCAATTGCAACTGCTTTGGCGAGGTCGGCGTTCCCACTCGCCTCAAACTCTGGGCCGCACTTGGCCGCGATGCTCTTCTCTTCGCCTCCGCCCTCATTCTCTACCTTGCCGCTCCAACAACGACATCCAGTAAGCGTCACGTCCAGCCCCCCTATAAGAGATAGTGTAGACGTCGTAGTGTCTCTGACTATGACGACTACGAACGGATTGGAGGACGTGCAGATTATCAAGACCGATGAGTTGGGGCGGGTGCGCACATCGAAGGAGAGGCGCGAGGCATTGCTGGAGGAGTATGAGCGGGGCCGCATTCGCGCAATGGGCCGGGATCCAGTATACGACGTTTGCGTCGTGGGCGCAGAAGCGGCGGCGAGCGAAGAAGGCCGTCACGGCCGAGGCACTTCCAGCGACTGAGCCACAGCTACTGCCAACCAACCGCAAACCTCTGCGTTGGGTGGAAGCGGTGGTGGATCATGGCCGGAAGACTGCCGATGTTGCAGAACCTGTGTTGGTGGTGCCTTTGCCAGGCGGAGCGCGGATGGAGGTCAGGGCTGTAGGAAGGCAAGAACCAGACATGCGCGCCAGCCTGTTGGATCAGTTCAATGGCGTGGCTGTCTTTGTGAAAGGAGAGATTGTCGAGGATCACAATGTCGCCGCCGCGTAGAGTGGGCAGAAGGAAGGATCGAACATAGGTTCGGAACACCTCGGCGGTGGTTGGTCCCTCGGTGGTCATGCAGGCCGTCGAACCATCACTGCGAATGGAGGAGATCATGGTCGTGGTGCTCCAATGACCGTGAGGAGCGTCGTCGACCACTCGTTGCCCCTTGAAGGCGCGACCATACAAGCGCGTCATATTGGCCTTGGCTCCGGATTGGTCGATAAACACCAGACGGCGACTATCCCATCCGATTACGATGAACAGTGGTAAAGTAAGGTTTGCGTTCGGAGTAGCGGTGTCGCGGCTCAATCTGTCCGGTCTTGCTGCGTTGGGTCAGTCACTTTTTGACCATCCCCAGGGAAACTCGATACCGTTTGGCAACCTCCTCCCGGCTTCCAACTCCTTCATCGTAGCAAGCCAATATCCTTTCCCGAAGATCCACTGAGAGCGTTTTCCTCGTGGGCTAACACCCTACTCCACTTCCCAAAATAACGGCGATAGTTTTATTTGAAATGCTATAGCTTAGCGCTACTCAATCGGAATTCTACACGAAGCACGGATTCAGTATTCATCGTCTCTAATCCTTTCTTTCGCATTTGGGCCTCCTTGTCATGGATCTAGAATTCCAGATCTGTTCCCTTGACGTGGATGCCGGTCTTATAAATGCTAGGCTTGGATCGAATCCCATGGATATAAGCGTTGCGGTAGAAGGGCTCTATTTCCTCGAACTTCAGCTGGAAGTGCCATGCCAGATCGATGCGGGTGAAGTGCTCGATTAGCTCGGATCTTGTCGGAACTGAGACGGTGTCGAGATGGGCGAGCAATTTCTCCAGTGCCAGATCTGTTTCTCCCTGGCTCTTGATCAGTCGTCCGTTGTGTCCGAAAAGCATCTCCGGGAGCTCCGCTTCGATGTGGATTACATCGTCCGAGCTATCGCTGCTTGCCCCTCCGCTTCGGCTTTTGCGAGGTCGGCGAAAATTTGACGCTGCCGTTTACCTCCAATTCAGTAGGATGGAGTATAGTTGTCATAGCTTGCCACTGGCGTGCGGTAGATCCTGGCCGCAACCGATCGATTCATGGGGAATTTGACTCCGCATGGTTTTTTATGACGATTGGCGTCATAAAAACTCAAAAAATCAAGTTTTACAGAGTGCCCGAGGCGGGGGTCGAACCCGCACGGTCCTTTCGAACCTCAGGATTTTAAGTCCTGTATGTCTGCCATTCCATCACTCGGGCTTATATTGATTTACAGCCACTTACGTGGCTAACGCAAGGTAAGGGTGCAAAGACAATTAAATAGAGGGTATGATACTATCAGAAGGCCATAGATGCCTGCAAGAGACCAATTTTCGGGCAGTGGTGGGAGATTCTAGGCACTTGTTCCATCTCCTCAATGCTGTAAAAAAAGCACTCCGGTCAAGTTCTGTATGGCGATGTCATTTTTTGAAAGTGGAAATGAATCATTTTAAATGACGTCAATAATACTCTCTATGGTTTGACAATCTTGAGACGGATAAAACGCGTGGGCACTGTCCCGATCGAGATTTTATCTTGCGCGGTCACAGTTTCTGTCCCGTCGCTGTTTGGAACAACGCTGGTTTCTGTGGTGTAGGTTGTGCCGGAGTCCCAATGCAGGAGATCGTTGGATACTTCCACTTGATAGGTGATGTCAGAAACATTTTGAAGTCGCTTGTATGTCAAGGTCTGGTAATGGTTGCCGTTTTGCGTCGCTGTATTTGTGGTGGGCAATCCTGCGGTCGCATTTGCCAGCGGATCTAATTGCAATGCATATTTGATGAGGTTAGGAATGCCATCTCCTGATGGAGACGCGGATGCGGATTGATTCGAGGTTATTTGACCACTGAGTTTCGCTGCTTGCCAGCTATCAAAGGAGCGTTTTTTGAACGTAACGGTCGCTGACTGGGAGATCCCAAGATTATAGTTGGTGGAGGTGGTCAGTTGAACTGTGACGGTGGAATCGGTGGTCGCAACTCTTAGTGGAACAATTTGAATTGATGTGGATGAGTAGCCATCAGGAATCGTGATCGTGCCGGTCAAGGAAGCGTAGTCGCTGCCTGGAATAGCTGTGCCGGAAACGGTGTAGGCAACGTCCAATGCTCCGCTCGACAGACCCGTGCGGCTGAACATCAATTGGCCAGCGGCCATTCCTTGAATTGCGATTGGTGCTGGTGCTGTAACAGAAACGCTGGCGGGGTCAGGAAGGACAGTAACGGTGATTTCGTCGCTGGCATGGCTTGATCCGTTGTTGGCGGTGGCTCGTACACGGTATACGCCTGGGGCAGAGAAGCTGGCTGCGGCGCTGTTGTTGGCGTCAGCGGCATCAAAGAAGGCTCCCTTTGGGCCATTTACGATGGTCCAGTTGGTTGTCAAATTGTCAGTACTTGAAGAAGAAAGCGAGAGCGATGCAGCGTTCGATAAGCGGACGAGTTGGTCTGCTCCGAGGTAGAGTGTCGGTGCTAAACTGGGTGAATTGATAGTCAGTGAAGCACGGCCAATAATGCCAAGAGTGTAGTAATATCCACCTATTCCTGCTCCTGAGCCTGTCCATTCGGATTTTCCATAAATGATTCGACCATTGGCGGTAATCACCATCGCTCGAGGCATTAAATCGGCATTCGGTTTAGGCGCCACCATTCTACCAATTCTTTGTCCGCTGACTCGATCAAACTTATAGATGGCGTAATCATAGGTGGACCCACAGCCGCCATATATGACATTTCCACCCGGTAGAAAACACATGGCTACTCCATAGGGGGCGCCGAAGGGCCAGATTAGATTGCCGATGCCGGTGGTCATATCTGTGACGCCAATTCCGTAAATTCCACCCGCCATAACATAAATTCTTCCGTAAGTATCGTCTACAGCAAGGTCAATGTCATTAGCCATGCTATAGGGATACCAGCCATTATATATTGGCATCCCAGATGTTCTGATTAGATATTCATCCAGTTGCGCGGTTGAACTGCTCAAGCCAAGTTCCGCAATATACAATCGACTTCCATCGCCGCTCAGCTTGAGCGCGGAACCATAGTAGTACGTTCTTCTGCCAAACTGGCCTATTATTTGGCCCGTTGCAGGGTCGATTTGCCACAAATAGCCGCTGCTTGCCGAGCTTGCATATAATTTGCCGTCAGACGCGGCAGCAAGTCCAATTGGAGAAAAATTGAGATCGATAATATCAGCTTGCTCAAGGGCAGGGAGATTGAATGACTGAATTTTATTCGCATTTGCAATCGCTACGTAGAGCCTGGATCCGTCGGGTGAAATGGTCATTCGACCCTCGCCGGGATCTCCAACCAATTTGGCCGATTTGGCGACATTCCCTGCTTCGGTATCGATGGCTATCAAGCGCTGGTTGGTTTTATCTATGACATAGGCGAGATTGCGTGTTCGATCGGCAATCATCTCCCCAATGGCAAAAGGAACCTGAGTTTCTGCATTCACGGGAGCCGATATAATCAGAGAATAGGGGATGAGTTGTGTTCCGGCGCTGGATGTCACGCGGAAGGTCAGCTTAATTTCCGCGCCATCGGTCAATGAAGAGTTCAGTACCACGGCGAAGTTTGGTGAAGGAGTGAAGCTGACATAGCTATTCACGTTTCCAATTGTGCGCAGGGATGGTGATTGCACTACGGCCAATGGATTGGAGGAGAGCAGTTCGACGGTGATATTATTCAAGCTGTACGCACTCACATTTTTGAGCACAGCGGCCAGTTGAATGGTTTCGCCGGGATTAGCGTATCCGTCTGTGTTGCCAGGGGCTGGATCTGTCAATGTAACGTTTTTCAGCACGACAGGAACGTTTCCGGGAACATCCAGATCGATGGAGCCAAGTCCGATGATCCCTATCCAGTACCGATAGCCGTCGACAGAGTCAGCCGTTGAGGAGCCAATCCAGCTGTTCTTGACGTAAACGGTGCGTCCGTTTGGGGTTGTTGCCAGCCCATGCGGAACGACGTCTCCACCATTTATCGGGTAGTCTTGCAATACAGCGCCGCTAGTGCAGGAGAATCTTCGGATCATCGCGCCGCTCGAGCCAGAGGACAAGGCCAGTACTGACGTGCTTCCGGGGAGGTAGGAAATGGAGCCCCAGCCGGATGCCCATGAGGCAAGAGTTACTCCCGCAAGGGATCGAACGGATACCGTTGTATTGCTGCTTAGGATATAGAGGCAGGAGCGGCTTTCATCCAATGCAAATGCGGCGCTGGCAGATGAATAGTTGGACAGAATGCTGAGGGCGCCATTCGCCCCGACCGTGTAGCGGGTGATGGTGCTGGACGCATATTTTGTGCTATAGATTTCGGTTCCAGCCGCATTGCGGATCAACTCCCCTCGTGCACCGTATCCGCTGGATGTCCAATCACCAATATGCCCCAGTACGGCACCGGTTGAGGAGTTGATTTGCACGAGATTTTGCGTAGGATCCGAAGTAATACAGTATAGAGAATCCACCGAACTGGTGGTGAGTAGGCACGGTTCGAAATCGTAGCTCCAGACGGCCAGCGGTGTGAGATCTGGCAGCGAAAATACTTGGATCATTTTTGACTTATTCAGCGCTACATACAGTTTTGTGCCGTCTACGGATTCCGCCATGGCACCGGGTGTGGGGGGTGTTCCCGATGCAGAACTAGGGCGAGCGAGAGCGACTGCCATGTCGACATGGCCCGTGTCTGTATTTAAAGCGAGAAGGCGCAAATTACGTTTATCGATCACATAAACAATATTACGCTGTTGGTCCGCAAGAATTTCGCCGAACTGCAGTGAGCTTTGAATTTCAGCGGTGGTGCGATCTGCTTGGATAATCACTGTGTAGGTGAAGGTCTTAGTTTGGGTGCCGTTCCAAGTGACTGTGAATGAGACAGGAATGGTTGTCCCGGCGGCCAAACCTGAAACCAATTGTATCCGGCAAGCGTTCGCTGTTTGGGACGTGCCGCCAGTAATGGTGTTGAGCGTCTGTGTGGCAGACGACAGGAGTGTCCCACCACTTCCGACCGAAATTTGCACAGTGACATCGGTGGCGGATACGGCGCCGCTATTGGCCAAAGTTGGCGTGAGGGTGATGATCTCACCCGAGTTCGGAATGGAATTGCCGTTCCCTTCGAGGTCTGAGAATTGGATGGAGGCCAGCTTGATTGCCGCCGTCGCTGGGGTCGGTGGCGGATTGTTCACCGTCAGTGATGCGCGCCCGACGATGCCAACTTTGCACTGCGTGGCGTTGCCGGTGTATTGATCTTTAATGTAAATCAGGGCTCCATTGGGAGTGATGGCAATCCCTCGGGAGGGTATGGCGGCGCCATTATTTCCTACGATGTAATCCCCTAAAACGGCGCCATCCGTGCGTTGGAATTTGCGAATTGTGCCGGCATAGGGATCTCCAGAGACGCCGTAGATGACCGAGTCGTTCGACAGGAAGGCCAGGCCAACACCATAAGCACTGTTGAGCGGCCACACGTCGCCGTAGGTTCCGGAAACCATATCAGTCACTTGAACTCCATAGATTCCGCCGTTCATCGTATAGAGGCGTTGCTGCGGTTCATCGATGGCAAAATCTTTGAGATAAACCATCGAGAACGGGTGTTGCTTTGATAAGGAGGCCTGCGCACCGGTGATATTGTATTGATATACATAGCCGGGGCCACCGACGACATTGAGGCCTGTTTCGGCTACATAGAGACTCGTGCCGTCAAGATTGGTGCGTAGCAGGGCATGCATATAGAACTGTTGGCTATTGCCCTTATCGAAGGTCTGGACTGTTTGCCCGGTGGTACTATTGACTTCCCGGATTTTTCCCCAGTAGTCGGTCGATGAGGCGTACAAGCGATCACTCACGCCAATGGCCAGACTTTCGGGGGAGAAATCTACATCGAGCGTGTATAAGGGAGTGAGATCGGGAAGGGACAAGACTTGAATCTTATTATCCGAGGTGAGGGCCACAAAGAGTTTGGTCCCGTCGCGAGAAATTGCCATTTGGCCGGATTGCAATGAGCCGTTTTCAACCGGGGCCTTTACCGTGGGATCTCCATCCAAGGCTCCGACAGCACTTACCTGGCCTTGGGCCGTGTCAATTGCCAGAACGCGGTGGTCAGTCTTATTAATCAAATAGACGAGGTTGCGGACGGGATCTGCTTTCATTTCGCCGCAGGCGAAATTGAGCGTAACTTCCGCCTTCGGCTGCGGCTTTGTTACGGCTATGGTGAAGGGCGCATGAGTGGTGGTTCCGTCTTTTTGGATGATGAGCAGGTCAAAATTAAGCACGGCATTATCAGTCAATGCGGTGCTGAGTTGAATGCGAAAAGGGATAAGAGGCGTAAGTGGTTGGTACGGATTGGAATCGCCCGCGGTAATGTTTGAGAGAGTGAGAATGGTGGCCGTGGCCTGCTGGGAGACGAGCTGGAGTGTGACGCCAGAGGCTGTTTGGCCGCCAGAATTCATAATGGTCGGCGTCACGTGGATGATTTCACCCGGATTGGAATAGCCATCATTGTTGCCTTCCGAGTCATCCATCTTGAATTTCAACAGGCCGAGTTGTGGGGGGGCGGACTGCCATGCCGAATTAACGAGATTGTACGCATTCAGCCGGTTGCCGCCTTGTACGAGGCCCGCTAGGTTGGATAGATGGGCGCAACGTTGGATTAGCAGAGACCGAAGTTGTGAAACGGTCAGGGAAGGGTTTTGCGTCAGTGCCAGCACGGCGGCACCCGTTACGTGCGGTGTTGCCATGGAGGTTCCACTGATCCGACCGTAACTGGCCGAGAGACCACGACTCTGCATGGCTGTCGTGGTGACTACGGGGAATGTACTGAGAATTCCGACGCCAGGAGCGGAGATTTGCACTGTGGTCGCGCCATAATTGGAGAAGCTCGCTAGTTGATCATTGGCATCTGTCGCTGCCACCGCAATGATATTTGAACAGGCGTAGGCCGCGGGGTATGTTGGTTGCAGGTCATTGTTGTTGGAGTCGTTCCCGGCCGCAGCTACAAAAAGGATGTTGGCCTGCGCCGCCGCATCAATGGTGTCTTTCAGTGCTTGAGAATAGCCGCCGCCGCCCCACGAATTGGACATGATGTTGACTCTTTTAGAGATGCCATACTGAATGGCCGCAATTGCGTCACTAAGGTAGCCACTGCCGTTCGCGGAGAGAAATTTTAAAGGCAGGATTTTCACCTTCCACGCGACGCCGGTTACGCCGACGCTGTTGTTGCCGACCGCGCCGATTGTTCCGGAAACGTGAGTGCCGTGAAAATTGTCGTCAGCCGGGTTGTTATTGTCGTTGTAAAAATTCCAGCCGTTAACGGTATCAATATTCGTCGCTAGATCGGGATGCGTAGAATCGACTCCGGTATCAATGACGGCCACGGTAATTGCGGAGCTGCCAGTGGTGACACTCCAGGCGTTAGGCGCATCAATATCCGCCCCAACTTTACCGCCGGTCTGCCCGGTATTGTGCAGGCCCCATTCCTGAGAGTAATTGGGATCGTTCGCGGTAAGCTGAGTGCTCACTACGGGGTCAGATTCCGCATATTGGAGAAGGTCTTTCTTCGCGCTGAAACTCGCGACCGCTTGAGGTAGTGTATCAAGATGGGCGTTAGGCAAATGCACGATATACAAATCGGTTCCGGCAATCTTTCTTAAGATCGTCGCGCCTTGTCCATTTACCATTTTGTTGAAGTCTTGATCCGAAACTCCAGGCTGGATTTTGATTACAATATGATCTGCGACCGACGCCTGCTGAGAAATCACGATCTCCTCGTTCAGCGGACCTTCGCGGATAATTACCTCTTCCACGCGAAGAAGAGGATATTTCATATTCGTCCGCCAAAGGCTGACGCGTTTGAATTCCCCTGACGCATTGGCCGGTTCATCCCGATAGGCAACCTTCTGGGCATCTTTCAAGAAAGCTCCTCGCACGGAAGCCATGGGAGTTTCTTTCGATTTTACTGCGCCGCCTTTTCCTTTGGCCGCTGAAGAGGTTTGGATAAAAGTGCTTCCTGCCTTGCGGCCTGTCGCCACGCCCGGCAAGCTCGATTTTCCCAAATTACCGGTCGTATTCCGATCCAGATTGCCGGGGCGATGAGATACTCCCACCGCGTTTTGCCGGGGATGGGTTTGCCTGTAATACGCGCTCCCTCCAACGATCAGAGCCAGCAAAATTAAAACGCCCAGAACCGAAATTAAAAAACGGTTATTACTATTCATAAGTACACGAAGCTCCTGCCCTGATTAAAAATGGAGTCCCCAACGAAGAAAATTGAAAGAAGTAAAACTGGTCGACAAATGATTGCTTTTGTCGTTGAATCCCGCCCTACCCCATTTCCCCATTCCCCTCATAGATAGTTCTGAGCGTAGGCAGGGAACTTTTTTTTTCAATTGTAAATCAAGGCGAACATGCCAGTACGGCATTAACCCGGCAGCGTGATTCTATTAAAAGAGAGTAACGCTAATATTCTCATTCGCTTTTACTTATGTCCTCGCCGAGCCCTCGGTACGAATGCCTCACTACGCTTCCCCGCTTTCGGTTTCTGCGTGCGGCGTTGCCGTCATTGAGACGATAAATAAAACGACGAAGTAAGGCTGTCTTTTTGAGATTGTCGAAAGCACTCGATGTCGCGGGATGGCGGAAAATCGGAGCGACAGGATTTGAACCTGTTGATCCACCTACGCAAGTTACTGGGGCTCAGAATAGTTGCAAGACCATAAACACTCAGTGGACTGAAAAATGGACTGAATCGGAGTCGGCGCTCGCTCTGGTGCGGATTGTCCAGCTTTGGCCGCGTTTGTCGCCCCCCTTGCAACAAGCGATTCTCTCCATTATCGCGTCGGTCGATTCAGGAATGGAGGGGAAATGAAATTCCTGAGCCATGCTGAGCTTGAAATTGCGTCGCTCCTTTACCATTACACGCGGGGAGGGATCGACTCGGCCTTCTTTTATGAGTTGCTTGAGAAGGTGGCCCAGCGGTCGCGTCATTCAGTCATTCTGCGAGAGGAGCGTAAGGGATACTCCATTGAGCTGCTTCCGAGCAAATCTCCTGCAGTGACGCATTTGGAGCGGCCATGACGCGAACCGTCTCAATTTTGACAGCGCTAGGGCGCTCGCTCGCCGCAGGCGAGCCGCGCCCTCTAACCTTGTTAATATATAAACGTTTCCCCCATGAATAAGTCCAAAGCGGCGTTTCTCATGACGGTCGATAAGCTAGTCGATACCTTTCCCAATCTCTATTTTTGGACATTCACCTTTATTAAGGTGGTTCCTGATTGGCAGGCGTGTGAGCTGTGGTCATGGTTTATCCGTGATGTTCAGAGGAAATACAACGGGACAGTATTTGGGGTTAAAGTTACGGAGCTACATGCTAACCACGGGTTGCATTTTCACTGCATCGTAAATCGTCGCCTGAACGTGAATGTGCTTAGGAGCATTGGCGTCCGTCACGGATTTGGGCGTATGCAGGTGGCGGTTGTAAAAGATAGGCAACAGCTTTACTACCTTTCCAAATATCTAGGGAAGTCCAAAGGTCGGTGGTTTGCAGGTGCTCAAAGGTGGCACACGATTGGGGGTTTTAAGGGAGTCAAAGTCCGGGACATTGAAAAGGTAGATACAATTTCAGAATGGATGGCTCGTATCTTCAAAGGGCATAAAATTTCCTTCGCTGACTACATGAGATTTCGCGTGGCGATAATAGATGGAAACTGGAAGGCCGTTCGGCTCATGAAACTCGAGCATATGCGACGTCTGGCATGGGAAAGAATGTATGGGGAGGCAAAGGCTCAAAAGCGGATAGTGAGTGACCGTCGAGCTGAGGTCATGAGGAGGGCTTTAGAAAGACGCAAGAACTCACATAAAGCACCGCAGAAACAAAAGTACTCACTGACAACTCTGCTGGAAAAACCTCCACTGAGTAGCGGTTTCGACTCTCTTACCGCAAGCTGGAATCAGTGTGATGCGACAAAATTGGCGCGTTGGATGAAGGGGCCCGCAAAGTGCTGAAGCGCGGCGGATGTTGGAGTAAAAACGTATTTACTTTCCGCTCTGCGTCCTGAGCAAATCGCCCCCCGCAAAAAAAGGGGCGATTTCTACTCTCAATCTCCGCACAAGTCCGATTTCGTGCCAAAGCCTTGGCGCGAAATTGGCGTGCCTGAAAAAGAAGCCGTTGTTTCGTTACCGTTGCCGCCTCACGTGACACAGCGTGCTTCGCGCTTGATCTTCGAATGCTTTCGAGCATTCTTTTAATAAGTAAGTAGTATGAATATTCTTTTGCTCTCACAGAATCTAGAACTGCAACGCTGTCCACATTGCGGAATAGCTAGGCCATTACTATCGAAAGTTGGGGAATTCAATACTCAGCAACAGAATGGATTTCCTATCCAAGTCTGGCGAGTGTATCTATGTTCCAACTGTAGCATGTTGGTTTCAGCATACGCCAAACGAGCAGAGTTAGAGGTAATTAACTATTTTCCAAAATCTACCTCTATTGACGTAAATATTCCACAGCGGCCTCGGGATTATTTAATGCAAGCTAACGAGTCGCTTCATACTCCTGCGGCATCTATTATGGTTGCTGCTAGTGCTGTCGATGCGATGCTAAAGGTAAAAGGGTATAAGGATGGCTCCCTCTATGAACGCATAGAGAAAGCTGCTACCGAGCACTTAATTACGAAGGAAATGGCAAAATGGGCCCACCAAGTTAGGCTGCAAGCTAACGATCAACGACATGCTGATGAAGCTGAAGCCATGCCTAATGTAGAAGACGCAAAAAGAGTTTTTGATTTTGCTATGGCCCTAGGAGCTTTTTTATTCTCGCTACCGGCTATGATCGAAAAAGGGTTAAAGGAATCTAAAGAATAAAATCTGCAAACTAAATGCAGTTTTCCATAAGTTCGTTCCAATTACACTTGAGAGATCTCTTCAGCGGGACGATTACATTTACGGTAGGATTTTTAGTTCCTGCCTCAATCTCCTGAAGGAAGCGGCGGCTGATGTCGGCTTTTTCAGCCAAGGCTTCCTGAGTCAGTCCGGCTTCGTTGCGGAGTCGGCAGAGATTCCTCCCAAAAATGACGTGGGGTGATTGCTTCACGTTCTTAATCATGCCGCAGTATGCTATTTTGTAAGCGCGCTATAGCGCGCTTTTGTTGTTGCGTCTTTCTGTGATGACCGCGTAATCTTTGGCCATGGGAACACTTATTGTTGTTGCGGTTTTGCTGATCGTTGTCTGTGCCATTTTAAAGTTGCTGGTCGAAGGCAAATCCACTAGCCAAAGGGATGGAAATTACGAGGCGCAAGTTATTCTCCTTACCCCTGCAGAACAGGCGTTTTACCGCAGCTTGCAAAAAGCTATAGGAGGTGCGTTTACGATCTTCCCTAAGGTGCGACTGGCAGACATCATTCGCCCCAAGAGTTTGAATGGCAGGAGAGGCTATTACGCCGCCTTTAACAGGATAGCCGGGAAACACGTGGACTTTGTTTGTGTGCATCCTGCTACCATGAAAGTATTAGGGGTGATCGAACTAGATGATCGGACTCATGCTCAAGAGAATCGCAAGAGCCGGGATCACTTCGTGGATTCGGCATTAACCGGTGCGGCTATTCCCATTTGTCACGTCCAAGTAAAAAGAGAATATGAAACAAGAGCGCTCCATGCTCAGATTACTACGGCCTTCAAATTTTCGACGACGGCTATTGATTATTATAGAAAAAGTAATTGACAGTTTCTATATCAGTATATAGAGAAGAAACATCCGTTGGCAGATTCCCTTAAAAAACGCGTTAACTAAATACCACGGAAACAGTGCATTTTGACGCGGGGGCTTAAAGTAACCGAAATTGGGTTGGTAGCGCTGGCTCCCAAGATCGGCAGATAGAACCTAAAAAAATCGTCAAAACGCGTTTTTACGCTTTTTGACCTACTGTGAGGAACTATATGCCGACACGATTATCAATCGTTATGCTGGCTCAGCGCTGGGGCGTTACACGCCGTACACTCGAGAGAAAAATTCACTCCAAGGAAATTCCCGAGCCCGTTTATTTTCTTGGACACAAAAGCTGGCCTTTGGAAGTCATTCGCGATTTTGAACGCGAACATTTCGGAATGGAGTTAGCATGAACAATGTACCTGTCTTTAAACGCAAGCGTTGTATCGACGGTAAAGTGGTTGAATCCAAAAGCTATTACTGCCATTGGAAAGATGAGTCTGGACGCTTGATCCTGATTAACCTGAAGTCGCCCGATAAGCTCGTGGCGCAAAGCAAGGCTCTGGCTGAGGTGCGCAAGCGGGGCCGTCAGGAGATAGGATTAGAACCTACAGACAAGGAGTTCACCAACGCTACGAGGCCGTTAGCGGAGCATGTGGCCGCCTACTTGCAAGACTTGCAGGAGCTGGGGAGAGTGGCCGTGTACTGTAAGGACGCTAAGAGGGATTTGGAGCAAGCCATGGCGGTTTGCTCGTTTCGGCGTCTGGCTGACATTAAGCCTCAACCTCTGCAGCGGTGGCTGGCAGGGCAATCCGGTTTGGCCGATCGGTCCTTGGTCAATAAGGCGAAGCATTGGCAAATGTTCATGTCGTGGGCGGTGCGCAATGGTCTGC
Organism: Verrucomicrobia bacterium Tous-C9LFEB; assembly: GCA_002304345.1. GTDB lineage: Bacteria > Verrucomicrobiota > Verrucomicrobiia > Methylacidiphilales > UBA1321 > UBA1321. The sequence goes on along the minus strand of NEUU01000008.1, from coordinate 41,388 downwards.
TGGCAGTCAATCCGTTGGCGGCGCTGAATGTACCCAAGGGGGAAGGGCGAAAGCGGCTAAGGCGTTCATTGACGGTGGAGCAAATCGGTCAGCTGTGCGCCAGTTCGCCAGAGGATCGAGCCTTTGCGTACAAGATTGGTTTTGGCTTAGGCCTGCGCCGCAACGAAATTAGGCAACTGCGCTGGAAGTATTTTCTACTGGATCGGCCAACGCCTATTTTGGTGATGCCGCCTGAAATAACCAAGAATCGGAAATTCCAGCCCTTGAGCATTAATCCAGAGTTTGCGGCTGAGCTTCGGCAACGGATGGGCATGCCAGAAGATCGAGTCGTTAAGTTTGTTCCTCGGCCTAAGACACTCGCCAAAGATTTGGCTGCCGTGGGAATCCCTTACTGCGATGAAAATGGCCGCTATGCCGATTTTCACGCATTGCGGGGTACTTTTATTACTCTGATGCAACAGAACGGGGCGTCCGTCTCGGTGACTCAGCACGCGGCAAGACATTCCAGTCCGAATTTGACCACAGGAGTCTATTCGGATGCCGCCATTTTGGACAGGGATGCGGCGGGTTTTAAGCCTCACGTGGAGACTACGGGACTGAAGATGAAGCGGCGACAGGCTAAGTGGACTACGGAATGGACTAAAAATTCTACCGCAAATTGTCAAAACTCGTCAAAAACGGTCGCAGAATGTCGCAACGAAAATGCGGTCTTGGAGGTCGTTCTACAGAGGAGAAATCCCACTTTTTCGCAAGATGTCGCGGGATGGCGGAAAATCGGAGCGACAGGATTTGAACCTGCGACGTCTTGGTCCCAAACCAAGTGCTCTACCAAGCTGAGCTACGCTCCGGATTACCTTGTGCAGCATGGAGATGGTGCACGAGTCGCAGGTTAGTGGCGATCTTTTAAATTGGAAAGCCTGTTGTGCAGGCTTTCTGTCGAGGGCTCGGGGGACAAACTTTAGGCGCAGCTACCGGCGAGGGCTTCGGCGGTGGCGTCCTCGAGGTCGAGGCTGCCGCTGGTGCGGTTGGCGTCGAGGCAGCGACGTTCGACGAGGATGGCCCAAGCCATGGTTTGTTCGAACTCGAGGATGAATTTACGTTCTTCTTCGTCGAGATTGTTAAAATCCTCGCAGGGGATGGAGACAACCTGGGGCAGGCTTTGGGGGAGTTCGATATCGACGAGCTCGGTTTCGGATTCGATGCGAATGGGGCCGACCATGCGCTGGTAGACTTTGGAAACGGCGGGGCGCAGTTTTTCGAGCCCTTCGTCGGACCAGGTGATGAAGGAGGCGAGGATTGGGAGTTGGCCTTTCCAGACGCTGAAGAGGGAGATGCCGGTGAGTGAGCCGTTGAGGATGTAGCGATAGGCTTCGTAGGGGGGGAAGAGGTTGCCGGTGCCTTTGTCGGCGAGGGAGAGCGCCAGATTGACGGCGTTCATGTCGGATTTTTTCAGGACCAATTTTTCGTTTCTGCGGTTGGGGACGTCGACTCGGTTCATGGGTTCTCCATTCCTGGTTAAGGCTGAATCTGGCTTGGATGAGCCAGCTCTTGTGTAGTCAACGGCATCTCCCCCGCAAAACTTTAGCCAGGGCTGAGCCCTGGACCCAGCGACGCTTCGCCACGGGTGGAGTTATTTGAAGAAAGACTGTTGCAGGGCGTGACCTAACCCTAGCTGAAGACGACGGAGATGAGTTAGTCCAGCCCTGCTAGGACTCTTCGGCGATGGTCTGGAAGATATCGCGGAGTTCGTCGGCTTTGGAGGCGAGCTTGCGGTATTTGGGGTCGAGGGCGATGGCGCGCTTGAGGGACTTGCGGGCGTTGTCGACGTTGCCCATCTTGGCTTCGAGGCGGGACATCTGATAGTGGTGCACGGCCTTGGTGCGCAGGGAAGAGGGAGCCTGCAGGAGGACGTCCTTGGCTTCCTGGGTGCGGCCGAGCTTGTGGAGGCAGCGGGAGGCGTCGAGAAAGCCGCGCTCGGAGGAGGGGAAAAGGTGGCAGACGTTGCGGGCGATGACGAGGGCTTCGAGCCATTGCTTGCGGGCCATGTGGATGGCGGTGCGCAGCTCCATGAATTCACGGTTGAAGCGGTGGCTGAACGGAACCGGCTCGATTTCCGAGAGGGCTTCATCTGGCAAGCCGAGGTAGAGATAACCTCGAGCTGCATCCATGCAACGTTCCGGGCTCATTTTTTAATCTATGCTCCTTTCGAGATAGAACTTTTCTATATCTAACACAACTCTTTTTTAGGTGAATGTAAACGGGTTTTTTAAGATTTCTTCATTTATTATAGCACCTCTCATACCAAGTGCAAAAGTTGCCCGGTTGAGAGGGGGGAAATGCTTGTTTTTGACTTTAAATTGGAATGAGTGAACCTTGGTTCACGCGAACTAGGCAAAATCTGCATGGCTTGGAAAATCACTCTCTCTAATGGAATTCACTTGCCGCAGGTGGCGTTGCATTGCGATGCGCGGAAGCGTGTGGATCTGTCGTTCATTTCGCATGCGCATTTTGATCACATTGGTTCGCATCGTCATGTCGTGTGTACAGAAGGAACCAGTCGTTTGTTGCGTGGACGATTGAAGGGCGAGCGAGAGGAAACGGTGTTGGCTTTCGAGCAAGCGCACACATTGGCGAACGGCGCCGCGGAGGTGAAGTTGTTTGCGGCGGGGCATGTGCTGGGCTCGGCGCAATTGTGGGTGCGGCACGAGGAGGAGAGTTTGTTGTACACGGGCGATTTCAAGTTGCGTCCGGGACTGACCGCGGAGCGATGCGCGACGCCGCGTGCGGACGTGTTGATCATGGAGACGACATTCGGCTTGCGGCGCTATGTGATGCCACCGACGGAAGAAGTGGCGGCGTCGATGGTGGCGTTCTGTCGCGCGGCGTTGTCGGAAGGTGTGACGCCGGTGTTGTGGGCATACTCGCTGGGGAAGAGTCAGGAGGTGCTGGCGTTGCTGGCGGAAGCGGAGTTGCCGGTGATGATGCACGCGGCTTCGGTGGCGATGACCCGAGTGTATGAATCGCTCGGGATGACGTTTCCGGCATACCGGGAATTTGACGCGGCGAATGTGGCGGGTCACGTGGTGATTGGTCCGCCGCAGGGCGCGTGGCTGGAGGGCGTGGCGAAACGGCGCACGGCGATGGTGTCGGGTTGGGCATTGGATTCGGGAGCGATTTATCGCTATGGCTGCGACGCGGCGTTTGCGTTATCGGATCACGCGGATTTTCCGGATCTGTTGAAGTTCGTGGAGGCGGTGCAGCCGAAGCGGGTGTACACGGTGCACGGTTTTGCGCGGGAGTTCGCGGCGACGTTGCGGGCGCGGGGTGTGGAGGCGTGGGCGCTCGGGATGGAGAATCAGTTGGAGTTGGGGCTGGGAATTTGAAATTTCAGATTTGAGATTTCAAAGGGGATTTCGGATGGCCGACTCCTGAACGTGCGGCTCTTGGTGAGCCGCAGCGGCGGTTCACAGAACCGCCCTACAGTTCGGATGAGGATGGGCTTATCGACTCAACCTGCTTAGAGCAACCCGCGCTTGCGGAAGTCGTCGAAGTTCTGGCCGCTGGAGGATTGGATGAGGTCGACCATGAATTTGATCAGGCAGACTTCCCAGCCGTCGTCGATGCCGGTGAGGACGGCGGAGAGGGGATCGCTTTTGGCGGTGACGTCGACCTTTACCTTGTCGGTGATTTCGGCGAGGGAGAGGTGGGCTTCGTAGGAGCGGATGTCGGCCTTGCGGAAGCGGAAACCGTACTTGAGGAAGGCGAGCTTTTGACTATTTGTGCTGAGGAAGTCGGCGAATTCCTGGGCGCGTTCGCCGAAGCCTTCGAGCATGAGGCGGGAGAAGTGTTCGGGCGACATGATCTCTGGCCGCTCGGCGTGGATCTGGCCTTCGCGGACGCGGGTGAGGTTGATCGCGTCCATGTCCTCGGTGATGAGGTAGTAGTTGATCAACGATGTGCCGAAGGTGGCGAGGCGCTGCCGGGGCGGCAGGATGACGTGCGTGTTCTCGATCGCGTAGTTGATGTCGTCGGGCGTGAGCATGAGAAAAAGAGCGGTCAGCTTTCAGCTCTCAGCGTTCAGAGGAGGGCCGATGATTCTCCTGTATACTGAAAAATGGACGGCTGACAACTGATAGCTGAGTGCTGACTGCTTCTAGATAAACTTTCCGGGGTTGAGGAGGCGGTGCGGGTCGAGGGCGAGTTTGACGGTGCGATGGAGGGCGCGCAATTCGGGCGAGGCGGCTTTTTTCCACCAGCGCAATTTGGCGAGGCCGATGCCGTGTTCGCCGGTGATGGCGCCATTCCACGCGATGACCTGGGTGAAGAGTTCGTCGAGCGCGCGATGCATTTTCGGTTTCACGCCGGGTTGGGTGAGGTCGACCATGATATTCACGTGGATGTTGCCGTCCCCTGCGTGGCCGAAGCTGGCGACGGCGAGGCCGTATTTCTTTTGCAGCTTGGCGGCGAAGGCGAAGAGATCGACCAGTTTGCCGCGCGGGACGGTGATGTCCTCGTTGAGCTTGGTAAGGCCGGTGGCCTTGAGCGACATCGAGAAGCCGCGGCGCAGGTCCCAGATTTTTTCCGCATCGCGCGGCGTGAGGGCGGAGCGAATCTGCAATCCACCGGCACGCCGAATGATCGCGAGCAGTTGCTTCGCTTCCGAGCGAACCGAGGCGGGCTGGCCGTCGATCTCGACAATGAGGCAGGCCGCGCCCGGCGGGACGAGTTCGCCGCCGAGATGTTTGCGCGCGGCGCGCAGGGTGAATTGATCCGCCACTTCGAGCGCGGAGGGGAGGAAGCCGTTTGCGAGAATCGCCTGCACGGCGGCGGCGGCTTGCGGCGCGGTGCGGAATCCGGCGGAGAAGACGGCGCGGGCGCGCGGGAGCGGGAGCAAGCGCACGGTGATTTCCGTGACGAGACCGAGGAGTCCCTCGGAGCCGACGAACATGCCGACCAGATCGAGGCCGGACTTGTTCTTGTGTGTGCGACCGCCGACGCGCACGAGCGTGCCGTCTGCGAGGGCGACTTGCAGGCCGAGGATGTAGTGGCGCGTGACGCCGTACTTCACGCAGCGCGGACCGCCCGCGTTCGTGGCGACGTTGCCGCCGATGAAGCAGTCCTTCAGGCTGGCGGGATCGGGCGGGTAGAAGAGGCCGACTTTTTCCACGGCGGTTTGCAGGTGGCCAGTGATCACGCCCGGTTGCACGACCGCCACGCCGTCGGGTTGGTTGATCTCAAGAATGCGGTTCATCTTCTCAAACGAGACGACGATGCCGCCGTGTTCGGGAACGCAACCGCCGACGTAGCCCTTGCCCGCGCCGCGCGCGGTGACGGGAATTTTGTGGCGGGTGGCGAACTTGAGGAGCTTCGCGACGTCCTCGGCTTTGCGCGGGAAGAAAACCGCATCGGGCTGGTGCGAGGCGAACCACGCGTCACCGCCGTACGCAGCGAGGGTTTTCTCGTCGGTGCGCAGTTGTGGGCCGGGGAAAGTGCGTTTGAGAGAGGCGAGCCAGGGGATCAATTGCATAAAGAGCTGGGGTGATGTGATTCAGCCGAAGATTACGGGGTCGCTCGCGGGGCGTAAATAAGAGAGTGAAAGGGCGCGGGGTGAAAAAAACGAGATCGCAGCTCCGAACGGCTCCAGACGTCGACAGTTTTTCGAAGGCGTTGATTCCGTGCCGTGCGGGTGAGGAGAGGAAATCTCACCTGGGAGATGGGAAATTTCAGGGCATGGGCTGGGCGCATGGAGCCATTTAAGCACAGATTCGCCCGGAGAGTTTGCGTTAGGTGAGCTATGTGAGCTACGTGTGCGAGATTTTTGCCGCAGGGGCGGCAGGAAAAAGTACGAAGTACGGAGTTCTAGGTACTAAGTAGGAAGGCTGTGGCGATCGGGATTCATCGTTGCCGAGAGCCCCTGTCGGTGAGCTTGCGCCCGCCGAAGCCAACGGCTTCGGCTACACCAGAGGTCCAGATCGGGCGTGAGCGTTACGGGGTCCAGCGTCACGCTGCTAGGAGCAGATCAGGCGGATGGCTCCGGCGGCGGCGGTGACGAGGAGGAGCCATTCGAAGACTTTTTGCGGGACGAGGTGGATGACGGCCTTGCCGACGCCGATGCCGATGACGACGAACGGGGCGAGCATGGCGACGAGGGCCATGGAGGTGAAGTTAATCAAGCCGAGGTGGGCGCTGAAGGGGATCTTGGTGACGTTGACGATGAGGAAGAACCAGGCGGCGGTGCCGATGAGTTCGTACTTGGGCAGATTGACGGCGAGGAAGTAGAGGCTCATGACGGGGCCAGCGGCGTTGGCCATCATGGTGGACGCCCCGCCGAGGCCGCCCATGGAGTAGCCGAAGACGTGGGTGTGGGCGAGGCGGGTGATGGTGGCTTCGTTGAAGAACTGGCGCGACCACTGGAGCAGGGTCAGGCCGAGGATGATCCAGCCCATGACGTGTTTGAAGTTTTTGTCCGGAATGGCATTCATTGCGAGGTAGCCCATACCGATACCCACTAGGGCAGGGGCCAATAAATGCCGGATGTAACGCCATTGCGCATGGTGCCGATAGGCGTGGACGGCAAAGAGGTCGCCGACAATGAGGAGGGGCAGCACGACACCAGTGGATTCGCGCGCGGGGAGTACTTCGGCCATGAAGAGGACGGTCAACATACCGAATCCTCCCAGCCCGGCCTTGGCCAAACCAATGCAGAGGGCGGCGATGGCGGCCAGCATCCAGGCGTAAGAGAGGAGCTCGGGGTACCAGTGCATCACATTACTTTAGAGGTGTTTACGAAAAAGATCGCGATGTTGAAGATTGACATCTTTTTTCCGCATGGCTAGGTGATTCGTTCGTAAGTAGATATAAGGCACACTAAAGTGGTTCAAAATATTACAGCAATCGTACAGAGACTTTACCTTCAAGGGAAGCGGATGCGTTGTGTCGCGATCCTTCCTGGCCTGCTTTTGATGTGGAGCGCGAATGCGGCTTTGGCGCAGGTGGCGGGTCAAGTGGAGCGCATGCAGCAGTTCAACCAGCAGCAGGTGGATACGCGGATTCAGACCGCGACAGATGCCTCGAACGAGCTGGCACCGGAATTGTACGAGGGGGAATCGTCGGATGTGGGACCGCAGTTTATTGTCCGTTCCAAGCCGCGCCGCAAGTGGGTGGAGGCGACGGTGGACAGCCAGTATTACTACACGTCGAACATGCTGCTGACCGAGCAAAACCCGATTGATACCACGATTCTGGTGAACACGGTGCAGGTGGCGATCGCGCCGACGCCGTTCGACATGGGCGGTGGACAATTTGCGCCGCGCGTGGGTTTCCGTTACCAGTGGTACAACTACGGGATGGATAACACGACGAACCAGTTGAACAATTTCGATTTCGACGTGGAGACGCTGTTCACGGATCTGCGGTATCGCTTCAAGGATAACTGGTATGTGGCGGCGGGGTTCGAGTGGAACCGGCTGCTGTCGCATGAGGGACCAACAGCGGATTACACGGAGTTTTACAAGGAGTACAACCCGAGCTGGACGATTGGCAAATTCTTCCCGATCTCGGACTCGATGTTCTTCTCGATGGAGTATCAAGGCATCTATCACCTGACGGTGGTCGATCCGCTCCCGGCGCAGAATATCAACGATCGCATCGATCACGGTGTGCGGCTTTCGTTCACGCAGGAGTTGATTCCGAACCTGTATCTGCAGCCCTATTTTCGCTTCCTGTACACGGACTATGTGAATGTGAACGGCAGTCGCAACGATTACCTGTTCTCGGTGGGAACGGCCTTTTCCTATGCGCTGACGCAGTGGGCGTCGGTGCGCACGTTCGTGAGCTACGATGTGAAGGAATCGGATGATCCTTCGTTCGCGGATTATACGAACGTCAACGCGGGTTGCGGTGTGACGTTGAATGTGAGTTTCTAGCAGGGCTGAGCCCTGCACCCTGTAACGCTTCGCCACGGGTGGGGCGTTGGTGTGCCGAATTAAAAGCGGGAACGCCTTAGTTGTTCATTTTCCACGCCCCAAACCTTCTCAACCGATCCTTCGACAAGCTCAGGATGACGGGTTGGGGAGTAACCTCAAACGGTAGCGAAGAGTTCTGATGAGAGTTCAAGGTTACCCAAAACATTACCTTCATTCCGCGTCATTCTGAGCTTGTCGAGCAACGTGACGTTGCATCCAGTACGGTTGACGTCACATGCGTCATACTGGGTCCAGCGTCACGCTGGTCATCCTGAGCTTGTCGAAGGATCGGCCTGCTTCGCCAAGAGATGTGATTATCCAAATCAAACCTTCTTTCTCTCAGCGATATTATTCCCGCACCAACTGAATTTGGGTGAGACCGCAGGCAAAGGGTTTCACACTCACGGTGCGGAGCGGTTCGTCGGGTGTGGAGGGGCTGAAGAGGGGGATGCCTGCGCCGAGGATGATGGGGGCGTAGGTGATGCGGTATTCGTTGATGAGGCCGTCGCGTTGAAACGTGCCTGCGACGGCTCCACCGCCGACGAGCCAGAGGCGGCGGCAACCGCGTTGGGCGGCTTCTTCGAGGATCTGCCGGGGCGTGGCTTGGGTGAAGAGAATGTCGGGCGAGAGGGCGGGCAAGGTGCGGGAGGTGAGGACCCAGCACGGTTTTCCGGGATGAGGCCAGGTGCCGTGCTGGAGGAGGAACTCGTAGGTTTTGCTGCCCATGACGAGACTGTCGATGGTCTGCTCGAAGGCGGGGAAATCTTGCGCAACCTCGGGGTCCTTATCGTAGCGGGTGAGCCAGTCGAGGCCACCCTCGGGCGTGGCGATGAAGCCGTCGAGACTGGCGGCGACGTAGTAGACGACGGTGGGCAGCGCGGTGTGGTCCATGGCGGGAGGAAACGTAATCAGGATTGCGTCGGTTGCAAGTGGTATTGCGGGAATTGAGTCTCTTTCGACAACAATATTGAGTGCAGGGCTCAGCCCTGCCTTGCGCATGGAACCTGCTCTGGGGTATGCTCATTGTATGACTGTCGCCTCCACTGCTGCCAAGGTCCGGCTGGAAACGGATGAGCATCCGTTGAGCGGCGGCACAGTTGACGAGTGGGCCAGCAGTCATCCCGGCGTCAAGGCGGTCTGCAAGCGCCTGCGGGAGACGATGGGCGCGCTGTCGCCGGAAGCGCTGGGTCGGTTGACGCGCACGGCGCAGGATTTGATGCGCGATCAGGGCATTACTTTTCACATCAATGACAAGCGGGCCGGTGGCGAACGCATCTTGCCGTTCGATCTGTTGCCATTGACGGTGGCGGCGGAGGAGTGGGCGGATCTGGAGCAGGGCTTGGTCAATCGCGCACGCGCGTGGAATGCGTTTCTCAACGATATTTACACGGGACAGGATATTTTGAAGGCGGGCCTCGTGCCGTACGAGGTGGTGTATTCCGATCCGCATTTTCGCCGCGAATGTGTGGGCGTGAAGGTGACGCAGGATGTGCATTTGCATGTCTCCGCGACGGATTTGATCCGCAACGAAGACGGGCGCTGGATCGTGATGGAGGATCAGATTTCCAATCCGACCGGCGCGGGCTACGCGTTGCAGAACCGGCGCATTCTCAGCCAGGTGACGCCGCAGTTCATGGAGGATGTGCCGCTGACGCCGATTTACCATTACCCGTCGCAGTTGCTGGAGACGTTGCAGGCGGCGGCGCCGGGCGGCAGCAGCGTGGCGAAGGTGGTGCTGCTCTCACCGGGGATTTATCACGAGGCCTATTATGATCACGCGGCGCTGGCGCGGCAGATGGGTATTCCGCTGGTGCAGTCGGGCGATTTGATCGTGCTCGACAGCGAGGTCTATCTGAAAACGATCAGCGGCCTCGATCGCGTGAATGTGATCTATCGCCGCATCGACGGTTCGTATGTCGACCCGGTCACCAATCGCGGCGATGGCCGATTCGGCATTCCGGGATTGCTCTCGTGCGTGCGGCAGGGGACGGTCACGGTGGCGAATTCGCTCGGCTCCGGGCTGGCGGATAATCGCGCGCTGGCGGCGTATCTGCCGCAGATGACGGAATTTTATCTCGGGACGAAACACATGCTCCCGGCGGTGCCGACGTTGAATTTCCGCGACATCGACATGCGGGAATTCGTTTTCGACAACTGGCGGAAGTATGTCTTCAAGACGCTTTCCACGCGCGGCCCGGCGAGCGTCTGGCTCGGCGAACAGCTCGAGGAAAAGCAGTGGGACGAGTTGAAAAAACGGATCGAGGCGAAGCCCGGTGAGTTCATCGCACAGCCATTGATTCGATTCTCAACCGTGCCGACGTGGACGGAGGAGGGCTTGCGCGGACGGCATGTGAGCATGCGGGCGTTCGTGTTGAACGGCGCGGGCGGCGCGACGGCGACGTCGTGCGTGCTGACGCGCATGGCACTGAAGGAAGGTTCGCTGATCGTGGCGTCGGCTTCGGGTGGCGGGAGCAAGGATACGTGGCTCTTGCGCGACAGCCGGAGGGAATTGCATTCGACTCCCGCGGCCACGGGCGTGCGCCAGCGGCAGAATCGTCTGCGGCTCGGTAGCCGCACGGCGGACGCGTTGTTCTGGATCGGTCGCTACGCGGAACGGGCGGAGGCGACGGTGCGCATCCTGCGGGTGCTGCAGCAGATTCGCGCGGAGGATAACGATAATCCGAAGGCGTGGCATCCGTTGTGGGAAGCGCTCGCGGCGGCGACGGGACATCCGACGAGTTTCTTCAAAAAGGCGACGTTCCAGAAGGAAAAGACGACGACGCTGGCGGATTACATTTTGCTGGATCAGGATAATTACGCGTCGGTGATTTCGTGTTTGAGTTCGTGCCGCCAGAACGCGCAGCAGATTCGCGAGGCGTTGCCGCCGGAAGTGTGGACGGTGATCAACCGGCTGCATCTGCAATTTTCGATGACGGTGAAGGAACGATCCTCGGCCACGGTGGAGGAATCGCTGCGCGAGATGACGTTGCATAGCGATGTGCTGACGGCGCTGGATGAACTTTCCGGCAGCATGGAAAAACACATGGTGCATGACGATGCGTGGAATTTCTGGCGCATCGGCCGCTTCATGGAGTCTGGCGTGTTCACGTTGTTGACGATGAAGCAGGTGTTCCTGAAGCGGAACGACGAGCGGCAACCCGCGTCCTCGCTGACGGAGGATATCAATCTCGATGCACTGTTGCGTATGCTGGCGGGGCAGTACGCGTACCGCAGCTATTACAAGTCGCGACCGGTGGCGTCGCAGGTGGCGTTGCTGCTGTTGCAGGATGAGCGGTTCCCGCGCTCGCTGTTGTTTTCCCTGCAGGAGATGGTGCGGTCACTGCGGCAGATCTTCGGCGAACGCGCCACGCCCTTGGCGGAGACGCCGATTCGCTACGCGCAACATCTGGCGAGCGATCTGGCCTATGCGGACATCGCGCCCTATTTTTCACCCGCGTTCAGCGAGGTGGAGGAGCCGAACCCTGATGCGTTGCCGCGGGCGCGGACGAAGCAGTTCGCGGAGTGGCTGGACACGCTGACGCAACGGCTATTGAACTTTAATTCCCTCATCGCGGATCATTACCTGAACCATCAGGCGGCGACGCCACCGCAGGCGGAGCGGGATTAGTTTTTTTGACGAAATTAACGGAATTTACGAAATTAGGAAAAGGCAAATGACCAATCAGGAACTCAGGAAAGTGGAAAACTCTGTCGGAGGTTCAGGTAGGTTTTATTGATTTCGAGAGTCTGTTGTATTGAAATTGAATTTCGTCAATTCCGTAAATTTCGTCAAAAAATCCCCCTCCTTCGCATGCACTTTCAAATCGTTCACACGACTGAGTACGACTACTCCGCTCCGGCGGTGGAATCTTACACCGAACTGCGCGTGCGTCCGCGCAATACGCTGAAGCAGGTGGTGGTGAGTCACACGACGGAGGTGAATCCGCAGGTGCCGCTGGAGACGTACACGGATTACTACGGGAATTTCGTGGAAGCCATGTCGGTGCCGTTCCGGCATCGCAGCCTGACGGTGACGTCGCGCAGCACGGTGGAGACGCGGTTGTTGCCGGACGGTTTCAGCGGGCTGGATCTGACCGTGAGCGAAGCGGTGCGCTTGTGCTGGCCGCGCCGGATGGAGCTCTATGATTTTCTGATGCCGTCGGAGCATGTGCCGCTGTCGCCGACCGTCGAAGAGCTGGCGACGAAGCTGTTGCCGTCGTCCGCGCCGTTCGTGGAGACGGTGCTGGGGTTGAATCAATATTTGTTCAAGACATTCAAGTACGAGTCGGGCGTGACGGATATCAGCACGCCGATCGATCAGGTCATCGAGACGCGGCGGGGCGTTTGCCAGGATTTCGCGCATGTCATGATCGCGCTGTTTCGCGCCGCCGGATTGCCCGCGCGTTACGTGAGCGGTTACATCGAGACGGACGCGGCCGCGTTGCGCAGTGAGCGTCGCAACGGCGCGGCGGGTTTGTTGCCGGGGTTCGACGAGGATGTGGAGGAAGAGGCGAAGCTGATCGGCGCGACGGCGAGCCACGCGTGGGTGGAGGTCTATTGCCCGAACGGTCACTGGATCGGGTTGGACCCGACGAATAACATTCTCGAGAGCGAACGCCATGTGCAGATCGGCGTGGGCCGGGATTACGCCGATGTGCCGCCCTTGCGGGGCGTGTACAAGGGAGCGCAGCAGCAGTTGCTCTCGGTCAAGGTGAGCGTGCGGCGGTCCACCGGCGATCCGAGATTGACGCAGGCGTTGTGGGCGTCGAATCAGGCTCCGGCGCAGATCCAGTCGCAAGGGTAGTGTGCGCCGGGTTGACTCTCCCTCTGAAAGAAGGCACAATCGCCCGCATGCCCATTAAGAACCTATCCACGATCTTTTTGGGAGTGGCGTTGCCAGAAATTTTGTCTCCGCCGCTCTGCGGAGGCAAAAAAGCGGCAATCCTTCGGACTGGGCCGAGAGAGGGGAGAAGGCTTCGTTGCGGCGCTCCTCACGTATTTCCCAATACAATCGTCGCTGGCGCCTCGCCTTCTCCCCTCTCTCTCCCCAGCCCCACCCCAAAAAAATCGTGGATAGGTTCTAAGGCGTCAGTCCGGTTCTTTACGCACGCTCTGCTTACCGCAGCGCTGTTGACGGCTGCGCCCCTGCTGGCGGAGGAGGGGTTCTTTGATCCGACGAAGATGGCGCCGCCCACCGACGCGAACAAATCTTTCTCCCTGGGACCGAACGGCGACAAGGGCAGTTCGGTGTTTGGTTCCGCCAATACCAGCTTCAACAAGAGCTTCGCGACGAAGGGAGCCGACGGCGTTTTTGGCCAATCGGCAAACGTCGGCGGAAAGGAATTTCTGCCGCCCTCGGTCACAATGGACAAGACATACGCGGCGCGCAGTTACGCGTTGCCGGGAAATTTTACGGGCTATGACGAGAACAAGCCGAATATTCCGCTGAAGGAGTCGGGGTTTTCGTCACAAAGCGCACTCGGATACAATCGGATGATCGATATGCCGACCTATACGGGTCCCGAAGCGGATCGGATCAAGCAGGACATGGAAGCGATCGACAAGACGCTCGGCAATACGAAGGATTTGCCGAATCGCAGCTTGAGCGTGCAGGAAGTGCGGGACTTGCTGAATCACAACGCCAAGCCGGGAAAAGATCCGGCTCCGGCTGACGCGAAGAAATAGCGGGGCGGAGGGTTCTGTTCCTAAGGGTTGAGCCGATTCCTTTTGATTTGTCGCCTCCTGCGTCCATGCGAGCTGATCCTTCGACAAGCTCAGGATGACGGGTTGAGGAAGTAATCTCAAACGGTGGCGAGGAGTTCTTGTAAGAGCAGAAAGTTACCTAAAACCTTACTTTCATTCCACGTCATCCTGAGCTTGTCGAAGGATCGGTGTGGAAGCCTCATGATCTGTCGTCATACGACAGACTACTTGGAGTTGGGTTCTTCCACGCTCGCTGAAAAGATCACGGACCGGGGCTTATTCCGTGGCGCCGGTGGCCTTGATTGCGTCGATTACGGGGAGGTGATTGCCCGCCGTGGCGTGGGCGAGGGCGCTCTTTCCGGCCTTATCCTTGATCGAACCGTCGGCTCCGTTTTCGATGAGGAGCTTCACGATTTCGAGGTGACCTTTATCCGCAGCGACAATGAGCGCCGTCGCGCCGTCGCCATTGGCGGCATTCACATTTGCGCCGGCATCAATGCACGCTTTGACCGATTCCACATTGCCCGAAGCGGCAGCGAGGGTGATCGGGTAGTCATGCTTGGCGTCGAAGGCTTGATGGCTCACGCCAGAGTTGAACAAGGCGGCGACGACGGCCCCTTGCCCCGCTTTCGCGGCGTAGTGGATGGCCTGTCCGCCTGACTTGTCCTTCATCTTGCAGTCGGCTCCTTTTTCGATGAGGAGCAGCGCGATTTCCGGCTGGTTCGATTGAATGGCGAGAATCAGGCTGGTGTTGCCATCGGCGGTTTTCGAGGACGGGTCTGCGCCCTTGCCGATCATGAGGACGGTGAGGTCTTTGTGGCCGCTGGCGATCACCATCTGGAGAGCGCTCTTGCCTTCGGGTCCGACGAAGTTCGGGTTGCCGCCCTTGGTCAGCGCGTCGTTGATGCCGTCCGGATTGTTGTCTTTGACCGCTTGCAGAAGCGCCTTGTTCAGGCCCGACTGGCGCGAATCGATTTCGGCCACGGCTTTGTCCGTTTCCTGCTGTTTCGCTTCGCGTTTCGTGGCGGGTTTGTCATCACTGCCGTCCCGAGTGCGGGTCGGCTTTTTGCAGGCGCCAAGCGCGAGCAGGGGAACGAGGGCGATGGTGAAAAGACGGAGGGAACGGATTTTCATACAATTTTAATTTTCGACAAATCTTCCTTGGGTTTGGGCCAGCTCATCTTCAGATCTTCCAGCGCTTCCACCACACGCTTGGCCACGAGATAATCGCGGTACCATTTGCGGTCGGCGGGCAATACGTGCCAGCGGCAGGCGGGGGTGCTGCATTCGTTCAGCATGTCTTCGAAGGCCACTTGGTACTCGTCCCAATGGGCGCGTGTATCCAGGTCGCTCGCGCGGAATTCCCAGTTTTTGCGCGGGTCCTGCAACCGGTCACGCAAGCGTTCAGCCTGCTCTTCCTTGCTGAGGTGTAGGAAAAATTTGAGGAGGATGACGTTGTTCTGCGCGAGGATTTTCTCGAACGCATTGATCTGCGCGTAGCGCGCCTGCCAGATTTCCTTGGGCACGAGCTTGTTCACCCGCGCGACGAGCACTTCCTCGTAGTGGGAGCGGTTGAACACGCCGATGTTGCCGTAGCGCGGCACGGCCTTGTGGATGCGCCAGAGGAAATCATGGGCGCGCTCCTCGGAGCTCGGCTCCTTGAAATTGGCGGTTTCCACGCCTGCGGGATTCACGTGCACGAGCAGGTTGCGCACAGAGCTGTCCTTGCCCGCGGCGTCCATGCCCTGAAAGAGCACCACGACGGCGTGGTTGGCGTTGGAGTAGAGGAGATATTGAAGTTCGCCGATGCGCTTGTGCAACTGGGCGGTTTCCTCGCGGATCTCGTCTTTATCGAGCCCGTTGGAAAAGTTGGGGTCGAATTGTTTCAGCTTGATCTTGGGAGTGACGACGAATGGTTGGCCCACAATGTGGCTATTTAAGGCAGCTCTTGATGAAACCTCAATCGTAATTATCGCGAATCTTGGTCGTGGGAAATGATTGTCAGCCCATCCACCCCTGTACCGCCCCTTTGCCCGATCCCTCGGATACGCTCGGGATGACGGAGTGAAGAAGACCAATCGAGTGAGATGACTATTGTTGCGATGTAGTACTTTCATTCCATGTCGAAAGTCTATCGGCAATAAGAGGTGTTGACACCATAAGCAAGGTGCTTTAAAGGTATTGAAACTCTTATCGAGAGCGGTGGAGGGACTGGCCCTGTGAAACCGCGGCAACCGAGACGAGGCGCGCCGAGTGGCGATGCTCTTTTCTGCTGGTGCCAAACCCAGCTCCGCTTGACTGCGGAGGGGATGAGAGACGGCGACGCTGTATCGTGAGTTGCCGTTTCTTCTCCTCCATACTCGATTCTTGATGGGAGCGAGATTAATCCTATGGCTACAGAATTCTTCAACCACTTGAAGTGTCGCGAGTGCGGCCGTCGTTACCCCAAGAAGGCGATCCACGTTTGCGAATTTGATTTCGGCCCGCTCGAGGCTGATTACGACTACGACCTGATCCGCTCCGCGATCTCGCGAGCGAAGATCGAATCGCGCCCGCAGACGATGTGGCGTTACCGCGAGCTGCTCCCCATTGATGCCGAACCGACTGTCGGCCTCCAGGTGGGATATACGCCGCTGGTGAAGGCGGACCGTCTGGCGAAGGCGCTCGGCGTCAAAGAACTTTACGTCAAGAATGACACGGTGAATTACCCCACGCTTTCGTTCAAGGATCGCGTGGTTTCGGTGGCGCTCTCCCGCGCGAAGGAACTCGGTTTCAAGATCGTCGCGTGTGCGTCGACTGGCAATCTGGCCAACAGCGTCGCGGCCAACGCGGCGAGTGCCGGGCTGAAGAGCTATGTGCTGATTCCCGCGGATCTGGAAGCGAGCAAGGTGTTGAACAGTCTCGTGTACGGCACGAACGTGATCGGTATTCACGGCGCGTACGATCAGGTGAACCGCCTTTGTTCCGAGATCGCGGGCAAGTACGGCTGGGGTTTCGTGAATGTGAATTTGCGTCCCTACTACGCTGAAGGTTCGAAGTCGATGGGCTTCGAAATTGCCGAGCAACTCGGCTGGCGCATCCCGACCCACACGGTCGTTCCGATGGCGAGCGGTTCGCTCCTGACGAAGATCACGAAGTCGTACGAGGAAGCGATCAAGGTCGGCCTGCTCGACGAAACGCCTTTCCACATCCACGGCGCGCAGGCGACGGGTTGTAATCCGATTGCGTTCGCGCACAAGTCGGGCACCGACCTGATCAAGCCGCAGCCGAAGCCGAACACGATCGCGAAATCGCTCGCCATCGGCACCCCGGCGGACGGTTACTACGCGGTGAATACGATGCGCAAGACCGGCGGCAGCGCCGAGGATGCGACCGACGCGGAGATCATCGAGGCGATCAAGTTGCTGGCGGAAACCGAAGGCATCTTTGCCGAGACGGCGGGCGGCGTTACCGTCGCATGCGCGAAGAAGATGATCGCATCGGGCAAGATCGCGGACAATGGTCCGATCGTGCTGTGCATCACCGGTCACGGCTTGAAGACGTCCGAGGCGTTGCAGGAACATCTGGCGAAACCGCGCCTGATCAAGCCGAGCTTGCGCGAATTCGATCAACTCATTGCCGCAGAAGAAGCCCTCGAAGCAGCGCAGTAACTTTTACATCAACAATCAACGGAATGACGAAGAGCTTTGATTTCACGATGGAACTCGGACTGTAGGGCGGCTCGGTGAGCCGCCATGGCGCTTCACCGAAGCGCCCTACAGAAAACCACGCGATCAGGACTCTTTAGAAATTTCTCCCAAAGAATATGCCCATCCAAGTCAGCATCCCCACGCCTTTGCGTGGACTTACCAGCAACCAGGACACAGTCGAAGGCTCCGGCTCGACGGTTTCCGAAGTGATCCAGAATCTCGAAAAGGCTTTTCCCGGTATCGGTGAACGTCTCGTCGACGAGCAGGGGAACCTGCGCCGTTTCGTGAATATCTACGTGAACGGCGAGGACGTCCGGTTCCTCGACGATAAGAACACGGCGATCAAGGACAACGACGAGGTCAGCATCGTCCCGGCCATCGCGGGCGGTTGACCAGCGGGGACAGTCCGCAGATTTCGCAGATTCACACAGATTAAAAAGGCCAGGGAATTGATTGGGATCAGGAGAGCGCCAGCTCGTTTGGTCTCTTGATTTTCTGGTTCAAAAACAAAGTCTTTAATCTGTGTAAATCTGCGAAATCTGCGGACTTTCTCCTTTCTTACTCCTCAAAATCTGCGGATACTCCACCCATGGCTCAGGAAAAACAACGATTTTGGCTCACGTTCGATGCAAACGGCGTCACCCGTCCGCTCATCTGGGAGATGAGCCAGAAGTACAAGGTGATCTTTAATATCCGCAGCTCCAGCGTGACGAAGGAAGTCGGTATTATTGCCCTCGAACTCGAAGGCGAGCGCGAGGAAATCAAGTCTGCCGTCAAGTGGCTCGAAGGGGCGGGCGTGCAGGTCGAACCCGTCGAAATCAACACCATCGAAGGATAAAATCATTATGGCCGGTCAAGGATCCACTGGAAACGTTATCGCCGCGGTCTGCAGCTTCTTTGTCCCCGGCCTTGGCCAATTGGTGCAGGGCCGGTTCCTGCTCGCCGCCATCATGTTTGTGCTGGCGGGCATCCTCTGGTTCTTTCTGCTCGGGTGGGTGATCCACCTGTGGTCGATCATCGACGCCGCGCGGTTCAAGGGTGCGGTTTAGGGGAGTCCGCCCTCAACGAGGGCGGCTACATCCCGAGATATAGTGAGAAGCCAAACTCTTGCGGTAGAGTTGTAGCCGGGCTCGTTGAGCCCGGACAGCGTGCTTATTCTAACCTGCTTTCAAGATGATTGTCGCATCGTCCACCATCCCACGCGATCCTTCGACAAGCTCAGGATGACCAGCGTGACGCTGGACCCAGTATTACGCATCTGGCGTTAGTCTGAGCTTGTCGAAGGATCGGCTGAGAAGGTTTGGGATTTGAAAATAAGCGACGAACTCAATCCAATCCCGTTACCCGAGTCGCGAGGCGACGAATTCCCAGTTGATGACCTTGGTGAACGCGGCGATGTAATCGGCGCGGACGTTCTGGTATTTCAGATAATAGGCGTGTTCCCAAACGTCGATTCCCAACAGCGGTTTGTTGCCGTGGGAGATGGGGTTGTCCTGATTCGCGGTGGTTTCGATGACGAGCTTTTTGTCGGGGGTCAGGCTGAGCCACGCCCAACCGCTGCCGAAGACTTTCAGGGCCGCATCGCTGAATTGTTTTTGGAACGCCTCGAGTGGTCCGAACGTGGCGTTGATTTTCCGGGCGAGTTCGCCCTTCGGCTGGCCGCCGTCCTTTTGCAGGAGCAACCAGAAGAAGCTGTGGTTGACGTGACCGCCCACATTATTGCGCAGGGTGGTGCGCAACGGTTCGGGGATGGTGGCGAGTTGGCGCAGGATCTCCTCGGCGGAGAGCTTGGCGAGTGCGTCCTGCCCGACGAGCGCCTTGTTGGCGTTGTTGACGTAGGCGGCGTGATGTTTGTCGTGATGGATCGTCATGGTGCGGGCATCGATGTAGGGCTCGAGCGCATCCGGCGGATACAGGAGCGGAGGCAGGACGAAGGGGCCACCCGGAGCGGGCGGCGTCGCACTGGCGGGAGCGGCGGGCTCCGCTGCCGTGGCGCGGGGGGATGAGAGAGTGGAACCGGTGGCTGCGGCAATAAAGGTCATGGCTGCCGCCCGAAGGGCATCGCGTCTCGTAATCATAAGCGAGAACGTAAACCGCATAAGGAGCGCTGTCAAAGGGTGCGGGATTGCCTTGAGTGGCGAAGGATGGCAATGTAACGGCATGTCGAGCACCATTCCCACGGGTGAACCGAGCCGGGCTCAGCGGACAGAGGCCATTCTGGGCCGGTATTTTTCTCCGGAAATTGCCGAAACGTTGCTGAATGCGGAGGGGCCGCAACCGCCCCGGTTGGTGCGGACGGCGGTGATGTTTTGCGATATCCGCGGGTTCACGGCCTATTCCGATGGCAAGCCGCCTTGTGAAGTGGCCGCGTTGCTGGCGAATTATTGGGAGCATATCGTGGTGATCGCTTCGGCGCAGGGCGGTACGGTGAACAAGTTTATCGGGGACGGGGCGCTCATTCTTTTTGGCGTGCCGGTGGAAATTCCCGAGCCGATGGCGGCTGCGGCCAATGTAGCACTGGCTTTGCGTCAAAACCTCGAGAAGATGTTGAAGCCGTATGGGCTGGGGCTGGGCATCGGTTTGCACTACGGCGATGTGATTGCCGGGGAGATCGGTTTTGGCGAGCGCAGCGAGTACACGGTGATCGGGGGTACGGTGAATTTGGCGTCGCGGCTGGAGTCGCTCAACAAGGAGCTCGGTTCCCGCATTTTACTCAGTGAAGCGGCCATGAACGAGGTGGCGGATCAGTTCCAGTTCCGACCGTTGGGGGGCATCCCGATCCGGGGTCTCAGCCAGCCGGTGGAGGTGTTCGAATTGATGGGAAAACTGCCGTCCGACGGGGTTTGATCCGGGCTGAAAAATTGTTTGCGCAAGCCGCTAAAGTCGCTCATTAACCCTGCCGATGTGATTGGTTGTGAAAACCAATTATTGCGCGACGGTGGAGCCCCAATTTGTGGACTGGGAACAGGTGGATTTACTGGTGGGAGACAAGACGGTTCTGCCGGATGAGGTTCGGGGGATTTATCAGGATTTCGCGCTCGATGCGACGCACCGGATCCGGGAGTTGAAGGAAAGTTTGCACCTGACGGAAAAAGAGGTGCTCTCCAAGAACGCGCATTATCTCAAGGGCGCGGCTCGCAGCCTGGGTTTTGTGGATTTATCGAACCGGCTGGGCCATATCGAGTATTTGCATCGTACGCCCAGTGACCGGGAATGGGACCGGTTGGTCAGCCAACTGGAGAAGAGCCTGATTTCTTCCATGGCGAAACTCGAGGATCGGTTCCCGTCGCTGCGGAGCTAATAAGCTCTTTCGCGCACAAAAAAAGGCGGCATTTTCATGCCGCCTTTTTTGTATTTAACCCAAACGCTTCACTTGGGGCGAAGCGTTATAGGGTGGAGCATCACGCTCTTACGCGTAGCTCGAGCCGCCGCCGATACCGAGTTCGATGCGGCGCGCCTTGCGTTCCGCGGCGATCTTGGTTTCGTAACCGCTCTGGCGGAAGGCGAGCAGCGGGTTGACCGGCAGGTCGTTGGCCTTGCGCCAGGCCTTGAGGTAAGGCGTGACGTCGGTGAAGAAGGCGCGGCGCACGAGTTCTTCGGCGTCGACTTGCTGATTCTTCTTCTGCAGGACGGCGAGCTGCTTGTGATCCACGAGCGCGGCCTTGGCGAAAAGTTCCTGCGCGGTGGTGACCGTCTGGAGCATCGCTTCGATCTTGGGCTTGTCGATGTGCGACTGGTCGATCATGTAGGCGATCTTCGGCGCGCGACCCTTTTCGAAGGTGAAGTAGAGGATCTCGTGGAAGATGCGGAAGACCTGATACGGATCGATCGAGCCGAGCGTGAGATCGTCATCCGCGTAACGGCGGTCGTTGAAGTGGAAGCCACCGAGCATGTTCTCATCAAGGAGCCACGTGACGATCTGCTCGATGTTCTGCGAGCCGTAGTGGTGACCCGTGTCGACGAGGACCTTGGCTTGCGGTCCGGCGTTTTTGCAGAAGAGGTAGGACATGCCCCAGTCGGCGATGTCGGTGTGGTAGAAGGTCGGTTCGAAGGGCTTGTACTCGATGACCATCGTCTGTTTTTTGGAGAGTTTCTTGTGCACCTTCTGGAAGCACTCTTCCATGAACGCCTTGCGCTGGCGGATATTGGCCTGGCCGGGATAGTTGGAACCGTCGGCCATCCAGAACGAAATGATGTCGCTGCCGACCTGCTTGCCGAGTTCGACGCTATCGAAGGAATGCTGCAGCGCATGCTGGCGCACTTTCGGGTCGGTGTTGCAGAAGGAACCGTATTTGTATTCCTGATCCTGAAAAAGATTCGGGTTGATGGAGCCGATTTTCACGCCGTTCTTGCGGGCGAGCTTGACCACGTCGGCGGGGTTCTGGCCCTTCTTGAAGTCCCAGAGGACGTGCACGGCGACGGTAGGGCAACAACCGGTGAAGGCGTTCACCTGGCCGGCGTCGGCGAGCTTGTCCTCGATGCTGATGGCAGCGGCATCCTGGAGGAATTTGCCGAAGCGGGTGCCGGTGTCGGCATAGCCCCAGCTGGGTGTTTCAATTTCGAACTGATCCAACGCGCGGAACACTTTGCTGATGTTTTGGTCTTTCATGGGAAATGTAGGTAAGGACAAAGCCTAGGCTGGATGCCAAAAAAAGTGTTACCGTTTTTTAATAGAAATACTTCGCAATTCTTGACATTATGATCGGGTGCAAAAACCACCGAAGCTGCCCGGCGACGCCATCTTCAAGCAGAAGGGGGCCTTTCACCGTGTGCGGGTCGCGCAGGGGACGTGGTTCTGGATGAATCATATCGCATCGCACGGCGACACGGGGGCGCACGATCACGCTTACCTGGAATTGGCTTTTGTGCTGAAGGGGCAGGCGATGCATTTGACCGTGCGCGGTTCGAAAATGATCCGGCCCGGCAGCGTTTTCATCATTCCGCCGGGGGCGTGGCACGGGTACGCGAAGTGCCGCAATCTGGAGATTTACAATTGCATGCTCTCGCCGCAGTTACTGCAGCATGAGCTGGCGTGGACGGAGCAGGACCCGGAGATGCGGGAATTGCTGCCGCCGTCGCGGGCGTATAATCCGGACCTGATCGAATTGAAGATCCGGCCGCGCGATTTGCCGGAGTTGCGAAAGACATTGGATGCCTTGCACGAAGCGTACGCCAAGTCGGATGGCCTGCGGGTGGAGGTGTTGGGGCGTTTGTTCCTCGTGCTGAATCTGCTGGCGAAATCGGGCCAGCGTATCCGGAGTTCGCCGGAGCGGCCGCTGGATGTGCATCCTTCGGTGCGGCGGGCGTTGCAACTTTTCGAACAGGACATGTCGCGGACCTGGACGCTGGGGCAATTGGCCGCGGAGTTGCATGTGAATCCGAGTTACCTCGTGCGGTTGTTCCATGCGAACACGGGTTTCGCGCCGATGAAGTATCTGGCGAACCGGCGGGCGGAACTCGCGGCGACGTTATTGTTGGCCGAGAGCATTCCCGTGGGCGAAGTGGGGCGGCGTGTGGGTTGGGCGGAGCCGAAGCAATTCGCGCGGAGTTTTCGCCAGTACTACGGCGTGAATGCGCGGGAGTACCGACGCCGGATGGAACGACAGTTGGGCGACAAGCTGGCGAAGTATCGCTCCGAGGCGTTCTACTCCGAAGTGTTGGCGGAGGGCAATTCGTGGCTCGCGGCGCAGGCGTCGCTGAGCGCGTCGATCCAGCAGCCGAAAGGCTGATCCGCCTTTACGGCAGCAACAGCACGGTCAACTTCTTCGGGCCGTGCGCGCCGAGGACGAGGATGCGTTCGATGTCGCCGGTGCGGCTGGGGCCGGTGGTGAAGGAGATGAAGCTGGGGTACCCCTTCGCGCCGTACTTGGTTTTGAGCAGGGCGTAGGCGGCGGGCAGGTCGGCGATGAGTTGGCTGCGACGCGCGAGGACGACGTGGTGCGGGGGCAGGACGGAGAGCGAACGTCCGCCGCTGCTGGGAGCGGTGAGGCAGACGGAACCGGTTTGCGCAACGAGCGCTTCGCACTCGGTGATGCCGGCATCGCAGGTTTCGAGCTGCACTTTGTCGAACTGATCATCCACGCGATAGACGGGTGTGGTGAGCTGGGCCGCGACGGCGTCATTAATGGAGCCGCGATGTGTGGCGACCTTGGTCCATTTGTTTTCCGTCGCGAGGGCGTTCAGATGCGCTGCGGCTTCTTCCGCCGACGCGACGACTTTGAATTCGGTCTTGAGGTCGACGCTGTTGCGGGCGAAGAGATCGAGTTGCTCCTCGAAGGTGGCCCCGACGGCGGGGAGCCATTGCGAGAGGGTGGCTTCGGGCGTGACGTTGGCCGGATGAACCGGATGTTCGTGCGCGTGTGAGATGGCGGGATTGGCGAGCGCTTCGCGGATGCGGGCGAAGAGAGCGTCGCGGCTGTCGGCAGTAGAGGGAGAGGACATGGGGGAAAGTTTTCGGTTCGAGGTTTTCCGTTTTCAGTGGGAAGGCTAGCGGGCGCCCTGCTTTTTCTTTTGTTTCCAGTAATCCTTGAAGGTCGTCGTGGCCGACATGGGAAACTCGCGGGTGCGGGTCCATGCCTGCATGGGATCGAGGATTGAGCCTTTCACGAGCGGATGGAAGAATTGCGCGATCGGCGCGGTCTTGGTCAGCCAGTAGTAAAGCGTCGGTTGGCGCATGAGGAGGGCGAAGCCAATCCAGAGCGACTTTTCCCACCAGACCGGTTTTTCGGCCGCCGCGTTGCGACGGTTTTGGAGGAGGTGATGGTGCAGGTCGATCTTGACCGGACACGCTTCGGTGCACGCGCCGCAAAGCGAGGACGCGCCGGAAAGATGTTTCCAATCCTGCAGGCCGCGCAGGTGGGGGGTGATGACCGAGCCGACGGGACCGGCATAGGTGGTGCCGTAGGTGTGACCGCCGATGTTCTTGAACACGGGGCAGACGTTGAGGCACGCGCCGCAGCGGATGCAGTGGAGCGCGTCGCGTTGTTCCGCGTCGGCGAGCAGTTCGGTGCGGTGGTTATCGATCAGGACGACGTGGAATTCCTCCGGGCCGTCGGTTTCACCGGGCTGGCGGGGGCCGCCGAACATGGTGTTGTAGCCGGTCATGAGCTGACCCGCCCCGGCGGTGCCGAGCATGGGGAGGAAGAGGGAGAGATCTTCGAGCTTGGGAAGAATTTTTTCGATGCCCACGAGCGCCACGTGGATCTTCGGCAGCGAAGTGGTCAGGCGCGCATTACCTTCGTTTTCCGTGACCGAGATCATGCCGGTTTCCGCGACGATGAAGTTCGCGCCACTGATGCCCATGTCCGCCTGAATGTATTTTTCCCGCAGGAAACGGCGCGCGATCATAGTCAACTCTTCGGGACTGTCCGTCTGCGCGGAGCCGATCTTGTCGTGGAAAAGCTGGCTGATCTCGTCCCGCTTGAGGTGCATGCAGGGAAAGACGAAGTGATAGGGCGGCTCGTTGCGGAGCTGCTGGATGAACTCGCCGAGGTCGGATTCGACCACGCCAAAGCCTTCTTTTTCGAGCGCGTCGTTGAGGTGGATTTCCTCGCTGGTCATCGTCTTGGACTTGATGATCGAGCGGACGTTTTTCTCGCGGGCGAGGTTGATGATATACTCGCGGGCCTGGGTGGGCGTGCTGGCGAAGAAAACTTTGGTGCCGCGCGCTTCCGCGTTCTTCGCGAATTCGGCGAGGTATTTGTCGAGGTGATTGATGCCTTCGAATTTGATTTCCGAGGCGGTCTCGCGGGCCGATTGCCAATCCTGGAACTTGGCTTTGTTCAGGTCGCGTTTGACCTCGTACCCGTGGAGGGCGTTGCGGACGAAGGTGCGGCGCGGGACGTCCGCCGCGTTGATGGCGGAGTCGCGTTTGAAAAGGGATTTGGGAGCGATCATGGGATTTATCTTTGGGCGAGGACTTCAGCGAGGTGGAGGCCTTTGACTTTTTTCTTCTCGCGATCCATGTAGCCCTGAATGTGCATCAGGCAACTGGAGTCATTGGAGACGACATAATCGGCTCCGGTGGCGAGGATGAGGTCACTTTTGACCTCGCCCATGGCGGTGGAAATCGTGGGGTACTTCACGGCGAAGGTGCCGCCAAAGCCGCAGCAAATGGGGCCGTCCTGCATCTCGACGAGTTCGAGGCCCTGCACTTTGGCGAGCAACTGGCGGGGCGCGTCGTGAATGCCGAGTTCGCGCAAGCCGTGGCAGCCGTCATGGAAGGTGACCTTCGCGTTGAACTTCGCGCCGACGTCGGTGACGCCGAGCTTGTTCACGAGGAAGTCGGAGAATTCCCACGTCTTGGCGGAGAGTTCCTTCGCCGCTTTTTCGTGCGGCGTATCCTTGAAGAGATCGCCGTAAAAAACTTTCAACATCGCGCCGCAGGAACCGGAAGCGGAGACGACGATTTCGGAATCCTGAAAGGCTTCGAGGATATTCACCGCCGCGGTGCGGCTCTCGTCCCAATAACCGGAGTTGAACGGCGGCTGGCCGCAACAGGTCTGACGCTCGGGATAGTCGACCGTGTGGCCGAGACGCTCGAGGATCTCGACCATGTGAATCCCCACTTGCGGATAAAACTGGTTGATGAAGCAGGGGATGAAGAGGGAGATTTTCATGGCAGGGGAACGGGGATTTTTTTGACGAAATTAACGGAATTTACGGAATTAAGGGGAGGGAAAAAGGAGTTAGAAAGTTTGTGTCTTGAGGATTTCGTTAATTCCGTAAATTTCGTCAAAAATGCCTTTGTCTTATTATCTTAATCTAGCACGGGCAACTTGGCAAAGCGATGGCGGGCCTTGGCAAAGACCGCTTCGTTCTCCGGCTTGTACGTGTCGAGCGGGAAGGTGTTGCGGACGATGGTGCGCAGGTCGGCGTGGGTTTTGATGTCGCCCAACGCGAGCGCCTGGATGAGGAGATTGCCCACCGCGGTGCATTCCATCGGACCGGCGTAGACAGGGCGGCCAATGGCGTTGGCGGTGAATTGATTCAGGAGCTTGTCCTTGCCGCCGCCGCCGACGATGTGCAGGCGGTTGATCTTGCGGCCGGAGAGATGCTCGAGGTTTTCGAGAGTGAGGGAATAGAGGAGTGCCAGGCTCTCGTAAATCGTGCGGATGATCTGGCCGGGAGTTTCCGGCACGGGCTGGCCGGTCTCGCGACAGTAGTCGGCGACCTTCTTTGGCATATCGTTCGGCTTGGCGAAGCGGGCCGAGGTGGGGTTGATCAGGCTGCGCAACGAGGGGGCTTCCGTCGCGAGATGGCTGAGCTCCTCGAAGGAATACTTCTCACCCGCGAGCGTCCACGTGCGGCGCGATTCCTGCACCATCCAGAGACCGACGATGTTCTTCAGGAAGCGGATCGAACCGCCGACGCCGATTTCGTTGGTGAAATTCTTCTCGAGACTTTCCGCATTAATAATCGGCGTGGGGCTCTCGATGCCGAGCAGTGACCACGTGCCGGAGCTCAAATAGGCCCAGTCATCGCCTTCACCGGGAACCGCGGCGACGGCTGCGCCGGTGTCGTGCGAACAGGTCGCGACGACTTTCGTCTCCTGCCAGTTCAACTCCGCCGCGAGGGTCGGGGCGACCGGGCCGAGGATCGAGGCGGAGGGAACGACCTTCGGGAATACGCGATACGGCAGACCGAGCTTCTCGATCAGCGGCTTGGCCCACGCGTGGGTGGTGGGATTATAGAGCTGCGTCGTGCTCGCCATCGATTCCTCCACCGCTTTCACGTTGGAGAAAAGGAAATTGAAATAGTCGGCGATGCAAAGGAACTGCTCGCTGAGATTGAGAATCTCGGGACGTTCGCGCAGATCGGCGTGGAGCTGATAGAGCGTGTTGAGCGTCATGAACTGGATGCCGGTCTGCTCGAAGATTTCCTTCTTCGGCACCACGGCAAACGCTTGTTCGAATCCCTTATCCGTGCGCACGTCGCGGTAATGATAGGGCTGGGTCAGGAACGGCTCGTTGCCGAAGAGGAACGCGTAGTCCACGCCCCACGAGTCGGTGCTGATGCCGGAGATCTTCAGATTGCGCTTGGCCACGAGGCGCAGGCCGGTCTTGATCTCCTCGAAGATGCGGAGGATATTCCAGCGCAGGGTATCGCGCACCGGGAGGGCTCCGGTGGGGAAGCGGTGGATTTCTTCGAGGGCGAGTTTGCCGTTTTCGAGCGTGCCGAGAATGACGCGGCCGCTATCGGCACCGAGATCGCAGGCGACATAGTGACGTTGGGGCATAAGAGAAAAAGGGGTAAAGGGTAAGTAGGGTTGGGGTTACAAAACCGGAGCGCGGGATGAGGGCGTTCGGCGTGGGCGATTTTGCAGACGGGCAAAACGGCTCCTTGACATGATGTTAGATAATCTTCCTTTATATGATTGGAGTCAATCATAAAAACTAATAGTCCGGTTGCGGGCTTTTGGCTGGTGACAAAATTGCGTCGGTTGCAATTTAATGATTGACTCCAATCATATAATCGCAGAAGGTGACGCCATGAAAGTTGCAGTGAAGTATGTCCAAGCCCGGCGTTCCCGCCTGGCCCAGCTGCTGCAACAACACCGTTTTCTCCCGCTGACGGAGCTGTGCGACAAGCTCGGCGTCTCTGAAGCGACCGCCCGCCGCGATCTCGCGGTGCTGGCGCAGGAACACAAGATCACCCGCACGTACGGCGGCGCGATGAGTTCCTTTGACCAGACCTTTTCCTCGTTCCGCGAACGTCAGGTCCGCGCTCCCGAGGCGAAGAAGCGCATCGCCCTCGCGGTGCATGATTTGATCAAGCCGAACTCCACCTGCTTCCTCGACGTCGGTACGACCCTCTTTGCGCTGGCCGATGTGCTGCGCCAGAAGCCGATTCGCGGACTGACGCTGGTGACGAACTCGTTGCCGATCGCGGAAATGCTCGGCCCGGTGCGCGGTTACGCGGTGCATTTGCTCGGCGGCCAACTTTTCTATCGCCAGTCGCTCCTGTTGGGCGGCGTGGCCCTGCAGACGTTGAAGCTGTGGAAGTTCGACCACGCCTTTCTCGGCGCGGAAGGCATGACGGCGGAGGGAATCTGGAATTCCCAGCCGGATGTCATTGACTTTCAGCTCGCGGTCTTCAAACGTTCTACCCAGTCCTGTGTGTGTTTGGATGCGCAGAAGCTCGACACGCAGACGGATTATCTGCTGGTGGACTGGAAGGCGAATTTTTCCCTGATCACCGACGCGACCCCGGCCTTGCTGGAGAAGCGCGGGATTCAGACTAAAAAAGGTCAGGTCATTTCAGCTTAAAACAACAGCTTAACTCAAACTTTAAACCCAAACGTTGGAATCCAGATAAATATGTCCGCTACTGCCCAACCTAATCGTGCGCTCATCGAGTCTCTCGTGCGCGACTCTGTTTTTCGCCGCCTCGGCAAAGTGGCTGCCAGCCCCGCGCCGCAACTGGTGGTGAACAGCTCGGCCCGTCACATGCACATCAGCCCGGAGAATCTCGAGATTCTCTTCGGCAAGGGTGCGAAATTGACGGTGCATAAGTGGCTCTATCAGGACGGCCAGTTTGCCTCCGAGCAGACCGTCACCCTGATTGGACCGCGCAAGCGCATCATCCCGAATCTCCGCATTCTCGGCCCGTGTCGAAACCTGACGCAGATTGAGCTGGCTTACACCGACTCCGTCCAGCTCGGCATTGATGTGCCCGTTCGCGCGTCTGGCGAAATCAAGGGCACGCCGGGCGGTTACGTGATGGGGCCGAAGGGCATGGTGGAAATGAAGGAAGGTCTGATCCGCGCCATGCGCCACGTTCACATGCATCCGAAGGATGCGGCCCACTACGGCGTGAAGCATCTGGACCTGATGAAGCTGCGCATCGTGGCTCCCGGTTGCACGACCACTTTTGAAGACATGCTGGTGCGTGTCGATCCGTCCTTCAAACTGGAAGTCCACATCGACACCGACGAGGCGAACGCCTGCGATCTCGATCACGCGACCAAGATGGAGCTTATCAAGTAATAAATAAGGCAAAGAATTTTAGACGAAATTAACGGAATTAACAAAATTGAAAGACAGGAAAGAAGTTTCCTGAATCAGAAAATCTCATTCTTCAAATTTCGTAAATATCGTTAATTTCGTCAAAAAAAGAACATCGTTTTCGTAATACTCAACCCCAACTAACAATAGGAAATAACAAGCATGAATGAAGCAATCGGTCTCATTGAAACCCGTGGCTACGTCGGCCTGGTGGAAGCCAGCGACGCGATGGTCAAAGCCGCGAACGTGCAACTCATCAAATTGATCCCCATCGGTGGCGGATTGATCACCACGGTCATCCAGGGTGATATCGGCAGCGTCAAGGCGGCCGTCGAAGCCGGTAAGGAAGCCTCCAAGCGCATTGGCAATCTCGTGGCCTCCCACGTCATCGCCCGCCCCAGCCCCGAGCTGTTGAAGACCTTCCTCTAAATCACGAACGAATCTCATAAAGGAAAAAGATACTATGTCAGCACAAGCTTTAGGAATGATTGAAACCAAGGGCCTGACCGCCCAGTTCGAAGCGACCGACGCGATGCTCAAGGCCGCCAATGTCGAAGTGGTGGGTTGGGAAAAGATCGGCTCCGGCAACGTGGCCGTGTTTGTTCGCGGCGATGTCGCGGGCGTCAAGGCGGCGGTGGAAGCCGGCGCAACGGCGGCTGCCTCCATCGGCGAAGTCGTGGCGGTCCATGTGATCCCCCGTCCGCACGAAGACCTGGTGAAGCTCGGCAAGTTCCTCAACAAGCCCGCCGCCACCAAATAAGTAGTCTTGGTTCAGCATCACTGATCAACACACGACAATGTCCCAATCGAACAAAATCCTCGTTGCCAATATCGGCACCACCTCGTTCAAGTTCCGCTTGTTCGAAATGCCCTCCGAACGCCTGCTGGCGCGCGGTGGCGTGGAGCGTATCGGCAGCCCTCTTTCCCCGTGGAAAATCCAGGTGGAAGGACAGGAAGCGGTTTCGGGCGAGGATGCCTGCCCGGATCACGCCGCCGCTTTTTCCCTCGCGGAAAAGCATTTGATTGGGAAGGTGCTCGGCAGCTTTCACGAGCTCGCCGCCTTCGGCTTCAAGCCCGTGGGTGCCAAGAACATCTCAGGAACGCAAGTCCTGGATGAGACGGTGCTCAAGGCCATGGAAGATCTCTACAGCCTGTTCCCGGCCCACAATCCGCCCTACGTGGCGGGAGTGCGCGCCTGCCACAAGTTGTATGCGGGGATTCCGTGCGTCGGCACGTTTGAAACGGCCTTTTATGACAACGTTCCGTTGCATAACCGCCGCTTCCCGGTGCCGCTGGAGTGGGAGGAGAAGTACGGGATTCGCCGCTATGGATTCCATGGCGCGAGCCACCGCTTCATCACCGAGCGTTCGGCGGAACTCGTCGGTTCGAAGAAGATGCGTTTGATTTCCTGCCACTTGGGCGGGAGCTCCTCGATTGCCGCGGTCAAGGACGGCACGGCGGTTGATTCCAGTTGGGGTATGACACCGCAGAGCGGTCTGCCACAAAACAATCGAGTGGGCGATTTCGACGTGTTTGCCTTCACCTATCTGGCGCGCGAGTGCGGGCTGGGATTGGACAAGGCAGCGTCGGAACTCTCCAAGAATGCCGGTCTCAAGGGAATGTCGGGATTGCCCACGGGCGATGTCCGCGATCTTTGGGAAGCGGTGGGCAAGGGCAATGAAAACGCGCGGGTAGCCATCGACGTCTTCGTCGGAGCGATTCGCAAGTATGTCGGTCAATTTCTCGTCGAGCTCGACGGTGCGGACGTCATTGTCTTCACCGGCGGTATCGGAGAGAACGACTGGCAGGTGCGCGAGGCGGTCTGCGAAGGTCTGACCTTCTGCGGGCTCAAGCTCGACAAGAAGTTCAACGCGACGGTTCGCAGCCAGGAAGCCGTGATCAGTGCGCCGGACTCCAAGATTCAAGTGCGGGTGATTCCCACCAATGAGGAAATCATCATCGCACGCAACGCCTGGACGAAACTGGGCGCGAAGTAAAAAGTCATTTCAGAAAAATTAACAACAACCCAAATAGAAAAAAGGTAACGATATGTCACAACAAGCAGTCGGTATGATTGAAACGCGCGGTCTGGTCGCGCTCGTCGAAGCCACGGACGCGATGCTCAAGTCCGCCAACGTCACTCTCGTCGGCCCGTTCACGCAGGTCGGCAACGCCATGGTCACGGTCGCCGTCACCGGTGATGTCGCCGCCGTCAAGGCCGCCATCGAATCCGGCAAGACCGCCGCGCAGAGCCTCGGTGAAGTTGTCTCGGCCAGCGTCATCGCCCGCCCCCACAACGACCTCGCCATCGTGTTGCCCAAGGCCGGTAAATAAAGCGGTCTCACTGACCGCCCCAAAATTATGATACTGGCCCAGGTGGAAGGCAGCATTGTCGCCACCAAGAAGAACGAGAAGATGACGGGCAGCAAATTCCTGCTCGTCCGTCCTCTCTACGTCGACTCGCCCGCCTCGAAGGAATTCAAGAAGGGCTCCTCGACTCTGGTGGCCGTTGACCAGCTTGGTGCGGGTGAGGGTGAACTGGTTCTCATTGTCCAGGGAAGCTCCGCCCGCAACGGGGTCAAGGACAAGGAACAGCCGGTGGATGCCGTGGTGGTGGGGATTGTCGATACGATCGATATCGCCCGCAACGTGATCTACAAGGCCCATTGATTCGCCGAATAAAAGAAAGTTTCAGACATGGATGATAAATTGATTGCCCAGGTGGTGAGCGAAGTGCTCTCCCGCCTCCGTCCGCAGATCGCGGCCGCTGAGTCCGGTAAGACCGGCTTTGGCGTTTACGATCGCATGGAGGATGCCGCCAACGCGGCTCACGAGTCGTTCCTCAAATTGCAGGAAGGCGGAATCAAGGCCCGCAAGGGTGCCATTAACGCCATTCGCAAGCTCAGCGCGCAAAACGCGAAGGAGTGGGGCACGATCGAATTCAACGAAACCAAGATTGGCCGCCTCCCGCACAAGATCGAGAAGCTCGGCATTTGCGCCGAACTCGTCCCCGGTGTGGAATTCCTCGAACGCATGGCGTTCAGCGGCGACTTCGGTCTCACCATCATCGACTTCGCCCCGTGGGGCGTCATCGGTGCGATCACTCCGTCCACCCACAGCGTGCCGACGTTGACCGGCAACGCGATCAACATGATCGCGGCGGGCAATGCGGTTTGCTACAACACGCATCCCTCGGCCAGCCAGTGCGCGGCCATCGCGATTCGTGCCTACAACGAAGCCATTTATCAATCGACCGGCATCACCGATCTGTTGACGACCGTTCTCAAGCCTTCGCTCGAGACGTTCGACACCATGGTCAAGCATGACAAGATCAAGCTCCTTTGCGTTACCGGCGGCCCCGCCGTCGTGCGCTCGGCGATGAAGACCGGCAAACGCGCCATCTGCGCCGGCCCGGGCAATCCTCCCGTCGTCGTCGACGAGACGGCCGATATCGAGCTCGCGGCCCGCAGCATCATTCAAGGTGCGGCTTACGACAACAACCTGCTCTGCATTGGTGAAAAGCAAGTGTTCGTCGTCGAGTCTGTTGCGGACAAGCTCATCGCCGCGATGAAGAGCGCCGGAGCGGTCCTGCTCAACGGCTCACAAGTCGACGCGCTGACCAAGGTTGCCTTTACCTTCCCCGAAGGACAGGGCGCAGGTTGCGGTCACGCCTCGGTGAACAAGAAGTTCATCGGTGCCGACGCCGCCGTGCTCGCGAAGCAGATCGGCCTCAATGTCGCTCCTGCGACGGACCTCCTCATCGGTGAAACGGATGCGAAGCATCTCTTCGTTGACGAAGAGCAGATGATGCCCTTCCTGCCGATCGTTCGCGTGAAGAACTTCGAAGAAGGTCTCGCCGAAGCGATCAAGTCCGAACACGGTTACAAGCACACCGGTATCATGCACTCGCAAAACGTGAAGAACCTGACCCGCATGGCGCAGGACATCGACACGACGCTGTTCATCAAGAACGGCCCGAGCATGACGGGGTTGGGACTCGGAGGCGAAGGCTTCCTGAGCTTCAGCATCGCCACGCCGACCGGCGAAGGCGTGACGACCCCGATGACGTTCACACGCTCACGCCGTTGCGTCATGGTCAACAGCTTGAACATGTTTTAATCCGAAAAAATGAAACTGGCACGTATCCGAGGGCATGTGACGTCGACCGTCAAGCACAGCAGCTTGAACGGCCACCGACTCCTCATTGCCCAGCCGGTGGGACCCGATGGTTCCATCGACGGAGCCCCGCAGATTGTGGTGGACCCGATGGGTGCGGCCATTCATCAGCTCGTGATGATCACCAGCGACGGCGGGGCGGCCCGCGATGTCGTTTTGGACCCGAAAAGTCCCGCCCGCTGGTGCGTCATGGGCATCATTGATCAGGAGAGACTCCATTGAGAATTGGAACCACCCTTGGCCGCGTTGTCCTGTCGGTGCACGACCCGAAATATGTCGGGGCGCGCCTGCTGCTGACCCTGCCGTGGAAGGCCGAAACGCTCAACGGAAAAGCGGTCTATGACCCGTCGATCGTCGTCTATGACGTGCTCGGCGCGGACGCAGGCCAGGATATTGCCATTGCGGAAGGGGCCGAAGCGGCCCGTCCCTTTACACCGGCGAATGCGGTCGACGCTTACTGCGCCGCCCTCATCGACGAACACTTTTATCAACCCGAGGAACCCCAACGCGCCGGGAAATAAGGCGCACGAAAGACTATGAAATTATTCGCACAAAAAGAAGCTGAAGACTTCGTGAAAACTGGCGCCACCACGCTGCGTTACAACCGGGACGTGCAGATCACCCCGGGCGCGCGCGATGTGCTGTCGGAAGCCGGTGTGAGACTGGTATTTGATGCCGGTGCCGGTGCCCCCGCCACCACGGGCACCCAGCTCTCGGCCGCCCCGGCCGCAGCGGCCCCGCTGAAGAACGATTACGATGCGATCTACAACTCGCCCGAAGCCGACAAGATCAAGGCCGAAATCTGCGACATCGGTCGCCGTATCTGGGCCCGTGAATATGTCGACGGCAACGGCGGCAACATTTCCGCCCGCCTGAGCAACGGCCTCTTCATCTGCACGCCGACCGGCGTCAGCAAGGGTTTCCTCACGAAGGACATGCTTTGTTTGGTCGACGGACAGGGCAAGCAACTCGCCGGTACGTGGAAACGCACCAGCGAATTCATGACCCACATGGCGATCTTCAACAGCGTACCCGAAGCGAAGTCGGTTTGCCACGCGCACCCCGTGCACGCCACCGCGTTCGCGATCGTCGGCATGGAACCGCCGGAACGTCTCATCCCGGAAATCGAAGTGTTCGTGGGCCGCGTTCCTCTCGCCCCCTACGCCACTCCCGGCAGCCAGGCCATGTATGATGTCATCGCCCCGCTCGCGCCGAAGCACCAGTCGATCCTCATGGGCAACCATGGCGTCATCTGCTGGGGTACGAGCGTCGAAGACGCCTACTTCAAGATGGAAATCACGGACGCCTATTGCCGCACCGTCGCCATCGCGAACCAGCTCCCGAACAATCGCACCAGCATCCCGTGCGACGAAATGGGCAAGCTGCTCGACATGAAGAAGAAGATGGGTCTCCCGGATTCCCGCCTCGGCCTGCAGCCCGTTCAGCTCTGCGAAGTCGACCCGTGGGAAAAGATGGAAGGCCGTCCCTCCACCGGTGCCTGCGGTTGCAGCGGCGGTGAGAGCAGCGAGCCGGTCACGAACGCCGAGATCGAAGGTCTCGTGCAGAAGGTGACCGAAGAAATCATGAAGCAGCTCAAGAAATAAGGAATTAGACACCATGAAAGTTTCCATTATCGGTGGTGGCGGACGCGTCGGCTCCTGCGCGGCGTTCGCGTTGCAGCTGGGCAAGGTCGCCCAGGAAATCGTCCTGCTCGACGCCAACGCGGCGACGGCGGAAGGCGAAGCGCTCGACTTGATGCATGGCGCGGCCTACACGGCGGATCAAGTGATCCGAGCCGGCACTTATGCCGACGTGGCCAAGACCGACCTCATCATCATCACCGCGGGACTGCGCCGCAAGCCGGATGAATCCCGTCTCGACTTGATCAACCGCAACGTGTCGCTCTTCAAGGGCATCATGCAGAGCTTGATCGACGCGACGCTGAATCCGAACGCGATCATCCTCGTGGTTTCGAACCCCGTCGACATTCTCACGCATCTCGCGATCAAGATGTCTGGCCTCCCGGCCACGCAAGTGCTCGGCCTCGGCACGGTGCTCGATACGTCGCGCTTCAACTCGCTCATCGCCTCGTCGCTGAAGTTGCCCGCCACGCAAGTGCGCGCGCTGATCCTCGGCGAACACGGCGACACGATGCTGCCGATCTGGTCCTCCGCCACGGTGGACGGTCTGCCGCTGTTGAAGTTCCCCGGCATCACGCCGACTTTCCAAAATCAGATTTTCGAACGCACCCAGAAGAGCGGCGCCGAAGTCATCTCCCGCAAGGGTGGTGCCGGTTGGGCCGTCGCGGTGGCGATCAACGAAGTGGCCGAGAGCATCATGCTCGACCGCAAGCGGATCCTGCCGGTCTCCAGCCTCGTGAACGGAACCTACGGGATTCGCAACGTGGCGATCAGCGTGCCGACCGTGGTCGGCCGCAAGGGTGTGGAAGGACATTTTGAGCTCGAGCTCTGGCCGAAAGAACTCAACGCTCTGCAAGCTTCCGCCAAGGCCCTGAACGACACCATGGCCAAGGTGGGTTGATAGGTGGTACGGTTGGTTGCTTCTGACTCAGGCAACTAGCCAATTTTGTGAGAACCCCGTGGCGCAAGCCACGGGGTTTTTCATTTGTTGTAACCGCAGTCTCAGACTGCGAAATTGTAGGACGGCACTGCGTGCCGTCGCGGCGGTTCACAGAACCGCCCTACAACGCAAATGTTGTTCAATCGCTACAACACCTCAAACTCGTCAATTGGCGGGGGTGGGGGAGTGTTTTCCTCCAATCCCAACGCCGCCATGATCGTCTTGAGCGAGCAACCTTCCAGCCGGTTATTCACGAAGGCATACGACGGACGTTCCGTTTTCTTCTCCGTGATTTTTCGCAACGCGCGGCGTGCTTCCGGGTTGGGTTCGCGAATCTCGGTATAGGGCTTGAATTTCGCCACGGCTTCCTCGAAGCCGCGACCGGGCTTGAGCAGGAAACGCGCGGCGACGAAATCGGTTGTCTCGCTTCCGGCGATGGCCATTTGCGTGGCGACAGACGGCATGCGATTCCAGTTATTGTAGATGTGCGCCACGCCATGGGCGCGCAGGCAATTGAAATACTCCGGGCGCAGAAAACTCTCGTTACGCACCTCCACGCCGTATTGCCATTGGCGGGGAAGCTTGCCGAGGAACGTATCGAGGTCATCGACGAAATGCCGCCCGCGGGCGTAGTCGGTGGGTTGGAAGGTGGTGAATTCGAACATCAACAGGCCGATCTTCTCCTTGAACCCGGAGCAGGGACCGAGAAAGAGTTCGGAGAATAATTCGGCGTTCAGGAAATTCGGATTCACCGTGCCCGCGCGATCCCCATGCCGTTCGAGTTTATGAAAATGGCGCAGCGTAATTTCGTCGGTTACTTTGAAGCTGAAGCGGAAATCGTCCGGCACCTGCGCGCAGAGTTTGCCGAGCGACTCCACGGTGGGGAATTGATAGTAGCCCGCATCGACGCTCACGGTTTTAAAGGTCTGCGCATACTCGGCGAGGCAGTTTTCCTGAAAGCGTTTCTTGCTGATCTTACCATGGTGCAGATAGCGCTGCTCGTCGTAGAGCATTCCCAGCCAGCCTTCGTATTTCCACGACGACGTGCCGACGTACTGCCCGCGCGCCGCCAATCGGGCGATCGCGGTGCGCAGGGCGGCGAGGTCGAAGTCGTTGGGAGAGCCGAGCATGGAACGGGAAAGGTACGGGAATGGACGGCTGAAGTCGATTCCACTGTGACACGGGAATTAGGCTTGGGGGCGAATCCGGTTTGGTGTATAAGGTCCGATGCAGAAGAAATTATTCGCCGATCTCGGCCTCTCTCCGGAACTCCTAAAGGCCGTGGCGCAAATGGGTTTTGAGGAAGCCTCTCATATCCAAACCCAGACCATCCCCGCCCTCTTGGCGGGTCAGGATGTGGTGGGTCAATCCCAGACCGGCTCCGGTAAAACCGCCGCTTTCGCCATCCCGGCCATCGAAAAAGTCGACGTCAAATTGCGCGCGCCGCAGGTGCTCATTCTTTGCCCCACGCGCGAACTCGCCGTTCAGGTGGCTGAGGAAGTCGCCAAGCTCGCTTTCTACAAAAAGGGCGTGCGCGAAGTGCCCGTTTACGGCGGTCAATCGTACGAGCGCCAATTCCGCGGTCTCGATGGCGGAGCGCAAATCGTCATTGGTACGCCCGGTCGCGTCATGGATCACATCGAGCGCGGTTCGCTCAAGATGGATCAATTGCGCATGGTGATTCTCGATGAAGCCGATCGCATGCTCGACATGGGTTTTGTGGAAGATATCCGCACGGTGCTCGGCAAGGCCCCGAAAGAGCGCCAGACCGTTTTCTTTTCCGCGACGATGCCGCGCCAGATTCAGGACCTGATCAAGACGTTCACGAATAAGCCGGTGAACATCAAGGTTGAGACCCAGGCGCAGACCATGCCGGAAATCGAGCAGGTCTATTATGAGCTCGATCGCCGCATGAAGCTCGATGTGCTGTGTCGTCTGATCGATCTGCAGGATATCCGGTTCGGGATTATTTTTTGCGCGACCAAAATGATGGTCGATGAACTCACGGAGCATTTGATCGCCCGCGGTTACTCGGCGGACAAGATGCATGGCGACATGACCCAGGCCATGCGTGAACGCGTGATCGGCAAGTTCCGCAAGCGGGCGCTGGAATTTTTAGTGGCAACCGATGTCGCCGCGCGTGGTCTCGACGTGGACGATATCGAAGTAGTGTTCAACTACGATCTGCCGCACGACGGGGAGGATTACATCCACCGCATCGGCCGTACGGGTCGTGCCGGTCGCAGCGGCAAGGCGATCACGTTTGTCTCCGGTCGCGAACTCTACAAAATGCAGAACATCATTCGCTTCACCAAGGCGAAGATCCGTCGTGAGCGGATTCCTTCCGAGGAGGAAGTGGAAGAGAAGCGGGCGAACAGTTTTTACGATTCCCTGGTGAAGACCTTAGTTGAGGGCAAGTACGAGCGTCAGGATGAGATGATCGGGCGTTTGCTCGACCAGGGCTATCTGGCCACCGACATCGCCTCGGCATTGATTCATCTCTTTAGCGTCGGTGATGAACCGCCGCAGGAAGAGGTTAAGGAGGAGCGTTACGGCAATCGCCGCGATGATTATTCGCGCGGCGACCGTGGCGGAGATCGCTACGAGCGCCGGGATCGACCGGAACGGTCGGAACGACAGGACCGCTATGATCGCCCCCAGCCGCGCAGCGAGCGTCCCTATCCCGCGGATCGTCCGCCCCAAAGCAGCGGCATGAAGGCGGACCGGAAATCGGGCGAAGTGTCGCACGAGCCGGGCATGGTGCGCATTACGCTGGGCGTGGGCCGCGAGCACGACGTGCAGCCGGGGGATATCGTGGGTGTCATCGTCGGCACGACGAAATTGCCGAAGGAAACGGTCGGCGTGATTCGCCTGCAGGGGAAGCAATCGTTTGTTGATGTCGCCGAAGAGCATGTTGATTTTATTCTCTCCAAGCTCAGCGGCATTCAGTTCAAGGACCGCAAGCTCTGGTGCAAGCGTTCCGTCTAATAGGTCGGACCCTCCATCATGATAGGGTAATTTTTTGACACACCCCGGCGCTCCGCGCCCCCCCTCTTGATAGAGGGGATTCATGCTCTCGAAACTCACAGTTGCCGAAATCCCCTCTATCAAGAGGGGGGGCGCGGAGCGCCGGGGTGTGTGTTCCTCTTACTCAGTGGAGAGTCGTTTTTTATGATCTGACTCGTGTCAGATTTGAGTTGCATCCCGAAAAGAGAGGTGTAGGGTGCGAATTATGAGCTCTTCCGACCTGCACCGCTTTCGCCAGATCCATCTCGATTTCCATACCGGCCCGGCCATTCCCGATGTGGGGGCCAAGTTTGACGCCAAGGCCTTCGCGCAAACCTTGAAGGCGGCGCATGTCGACAGCATCACGCTATTTGCGAAGTGTCACCACGGTCACCTCTACTACGAGACCGATGCACCCGCGAAGCATCCGACGCTGAAGGGCGGATTGCTGGAAAAGCAGATTGCCGCGCTGAAGGCGGAAGGGATTCGCACACCGATCTACCTCAGTGTGCAGTGCGATGAATACGCCGCCAATACGCACCCGGAATGGATTGCGCTCAATCCCGATGGCTCCCGCGTCGGCCGTCGTCCATTGGTCAATGATTACTTCAACTGGCAGATTCTCGACATGTCGAGTCCTTACGTGGATTACCTCTGTGCGCAAACGGAGGAAGTGATGAAGAAGTTTGGTCCCGTCGATGGTCTCTTCTTCGATATGTGCTGGGACCAGCCGAGCGTATCGAATTGGGCCAAGGCGGGGATGGTGAAAGCGGGGTTGAATCCCGAGTGCGAAGCCGATCGCGCGACCTACTCGCGTCAGGTGTCGCATTCCTATATGAAGCGCCTGTGTGATCTGGTGGCGACGTATCAAAAGGATGTCCCGATTTTCTTCAACAGCCGACCAACCATTCGTTTGAGCGACGAAAAGAAGTATCTCAAGCATGTGGAAGTGGAAGCGTTGCCGTCGGGGCAATGGGGCTATCAATATTTCCCGGTGAATATCCGCTTCGTGCGGCCGCTCGATATGCCGACGCTCGGCATGACGGGGCGATTCCATAAAAGCTGGGCTGACTTTGGCGGACTGCGCACCGTGCCGTCGCTGCAATACGATTGCGCGCAAGCCCTCGCGCATGGCGCGTTGTGCAGCATCGGCGATCAATTGCACCCCGCAGGGATTCTGGACAAGGGTGCCTACGATGTGATCGGTCAAGTGTATGATTACGTTGAGAAGTGCGAGCCGTTTGTGCGGGACACGAAAGCACCGAAGGAAATCGCGGTACTCTATGCAGAAGATCTACCCGGCAATCACGCTCGCGAGACATTCGAAGGCGTTTATCGCGCACTGACTCCGCTCGGCT
This sequence comes from Verrucomicrobia bacterium Tous-C9LFEB, assembly GCA_002304345.1. GTDB lineage: Bacteria > Verrucomicrobiota > Verrucomicrobiia > Methylacidiphilales > UBA1321 > UBA1321. The sequence continues at coordinate 907 of NEUU01000008.1, read as the reverse complement.
ATCAATACGACTTTGTCCTGCCCGAAGCCAAGTGGGAGGACTACGCCGTGGTGATCGTCACGACCGCGACGCCGCTGACGGAGGATCTCAAACAACGCTTGGACGCTTACCAGAAAAAAGGGGGCCGCATCCTGCGCGAGGTGACCGAAGGTGAAGCCTCGCCATTTACGACGACCTATCTGCGCTTCGGTGCCGACACGTGCGGCACGCTGGCCGAGAGCGATCATGTGTTCTACGAGCGCGGCGTGCGCGTGAAGGCACAGACCGGAGATAAGGTATTGGCGCAAATCGTGGAACCCTATTTCGAGCGGGCGTGGAATCATTTCTGTTCGCACGCGCAAACGCCGTCGAAGCTGGAAACGTCGGAATATGCGGCGGGAGTGGTGCGCGGTAACGAGGCGTTGCTCGCGCTGCCGGTGTTCCTCGCCTACGCGCGACATGCGAATCTGCCCTGTCGTCAACTCGTCTCAGCGGCGCTGAAAGCGCTTTTGCCGAAACCGGCGATTCGTCTCGAAGCGGCGAAGTATGTGGAAGCGGTGGCGAATGTCCGTCCCGGCCAACACATCGTGCATCTGTTGAGTTTTGTGCCGCAAAAGAAAACCGCCACGATGGAGATGGTGGAGGAAGCGGTTCCGGCGCGGAACATCACGCTCGGCATCAAGGTGTCGCAACCGGTGAAGTCCGTGATGTTGCAGCCGGAGAACAAATCGGTCGCGTTCACGGAAGCGGACGGTTACGTGACGGTGAAGCTCGACTGGATCGAAGGCCACACGATGGTGGTCGTAGGTCTTAAATAAGTTTCAACGGACCACACACCCCGGCGTTCCGCGGTGCTACCGCACGTTCCCTTTCCCTCTTGATAGAGCAACTGTCTTGGTGGATTATTTTTCAGGTCTGAGGGAGAGGA
>NEUU01000007.1 GCA_002304345.1 Verrucomicrobia bacterium Tous-C9LFEB | reverse complement strand
AGACGAGGCTGTAGCCCACCGCCCACCAGAGGATAATGACCAATCCGGTGATGCCCAAACATTGGGCGAGAACCGAGAGGACGTTCTTCTTACGAACCAGGCCGCCGTAGAACAGCGCCAGACCGGGCAACGTCATGAACAACACCAACGCCGCCGCGACCATGATGAACGCGTTGTGGCCGGGACCCGCCACGCCCACCACTTTGCTGCCAGCCGGATCCACGTTGCCCACATACGCTTCCAATCCGGTCAATCGTTGTTCCACCGTCGGCTCTGCCGCCGGGGCGGCCTCCTGGGCATGGATGCTGATGACAGTGAAGGCCATGGCGGCCAGGATTAAAAGCGGGATGGCCTTCATCGACCGAAGGACCCATGCCAATTGAAAAAGTCTTTTGTACACTACGAATCTCCTTTTGGATTTGAGTTGAAAGGAAGCCTCAGCTTCGACACGACATCCCCATGGGGTCGCGTTTGATGCGGGAACGAAAACGGGAAACAGAAATCTCTCAGGAGAGAGGAGGTCCCCGATTGTCGGCACTATGAGAGAAGACTCGAGTGTGTGCGCCACCTGGATTGTGGCGGTAGTCAGACACATTGGCAAAGCCTAGGGAAAGGAGGTTGGGAGAATACGTCCAGCGGCTGGAGGCGAGGATGGCGTCCGGTTTGGCCATGCGCTGGGGGCTGGGTATTTCGTTGAGGAAGGATTCGGCGGTGGCTTGCGTATCGGTCAGGTAACTGTCATTGGCCGACGAAAGGAGTGTCTCCTCGATTTGAAAGCTGGTGAGCTGACCAATCAGGCAGGCGGCTAAAATGAGGGTGCTAATCCAACGCGACGGAAGCATTGGTGCGATCATCAGCAGCAATCGTGCCTACCCGATGATGAAGACGGAGTTTGAGCCGTGCGGAGAGGTGCTTTACAGGGCCGTGACTGCAAGACAAGGCAGCGGGGGCGGAGGATGGTTCCTTTTTGGGAGGTTGATTCCCTCCAATTTGTAGGAAGTTCTCTTTGCGTGGAGCGATTCATGACCAACCGGGTAAAAAAACGGCAGGTAGGCCGCTTGCGGTATGGCTATATTGGAGTTGATTTCTCCGCGCGCTACGGGTATCTAACCTACCAGCTTCTTATTGCGGGTGTAGTTCAATGGTAGAACGATAGCCTTCCAAGCTATACACGAGGGTTCGATTCCCTTCACCCGCTCCCTCTCTTTTTGCAATCTTCGGCTTTTTGCTGCCGATAGATAAGAGATGACTCTTTCGCCCGGCAGTCTCGTTCTCGTGACGGGGGCCAGTGGTTATGTCGGCTCGCGACTCGTTCCGCTCCTGTTGCGGCAGGGCTACCGCGTGCGTTGTCTGGTGCGGCACGCGCAGCGGATTCGCTGCAAGCCGTGGGCGGCGGATGTGGAAATCGTGGAGGCCGATCTGTTGCTGGCCGATTCTTTGCCGAAGGCGATGGCCGGTGTGGCGGCGGTCTATTACCTCGTCCACAGTCTGGGCAATGGAACGGAGTTCGCGGAAAATGATTTGCGGGCTGCGTGTAATTGCGCCGAAGCGGCCAAGGCGGCCGGGGTGCAGCGACTTCTCTATCTCGGCGGCCTGGGCGATCCGGAATCGCGGTTGTCGCCGCATTTGCGTTCCCGGCAGGAGACGGGTCATGCCCTCGTGTCGGCGGGCGTGCCGGTGACGGAATTTCGCGCGGCGGTGATTCTCGGTTCGGGCAGTTTGTCTTTCGAGTTGATCCGGGATTTGACGGAGCGGCTGCCGGTCATGATCTGCCCCTGCTGGATCTACACGCGGATTCAACCGATCGCGATTCGGGATGTGCTGGATTATCTGGTGGCGGCGTTGGCTCAACCGGAGAGCGCGGGGCGCGTCATTGAAATCGGCGGGCAGGATGTGCTGACCTATGGCGGGTTGATGGAGACGTATGCGGCGGTGCGCGGGCTGCGACGGCATCTGATCCCGGTCCCGGTGCTGACGCCGAGGTTGTCGTCGTATTGGATTGGGTTGGTCACAACGGTCCCGGTGAGCATTGCCCGGCCGTTGATTGAGGGATTGCGCAACGAGGTGGTGGTGCGGGATGAACTCTCCAAGCAGCTCTTTCCCGAGATTCATCCGCTGGATTGTCGCGCGGCGGTGGAGGAGGCATTGCGGGAGGGAACGGAAACGCAACTGGCGGTCTCGCGTCGGTTCAAGCCGGACGCGACCCCGATCTTCATCCGTCGCGAAGGGATGTTTCACGAGCGGCGCTGGTGCCCAGTCGCGACCACTCCGAGTCGGGTCTATGCGGCGCTGGGGAAATTGGGTGGCGACAACGGGTGGCCCGCCTGGAACTGGGCATGGCAATGGCGCGGGGCGGTGGATCAATTTCTCGGCGGCGTGGGGATGCGGCGCAGCGTCACGGGCGAGTTGCGCGTGGGGGAACCGCTTGATTTTTGGCGTATCGACCGGGCTGAGCCGGACCGGCTGTTGCGGTTGCAGGCGGAAATGAAACTACCCGGCCGCGCCTGGCTGCAATTTCAGATCCATCCCGAGGGCCATCATTGTCGCTTGGTCCAGACGGCCCTGTTCGAACCGCGGGGGTTGGCCGGGGTTCTCTATTGGTATGCGCTGTATCCCGTGCACCGCTGGATTTTTCGCGACATGCTGAAGGCGATCGCACAGGCCGCGTGTCGGGATTGAATGACGAGCACGCCAGTGAATGCGCGCCGGGTGTTTCGTCACCTGTTCAGGGCTCATTTACTCCTCTTTGAAGTGGAGTTATCGACTGTTTTGGGAATTCATTAAGTTAACAGACTAATTGATTGTCAAGGGCTGCAGTGATGAGTTAGCTTATTAACTCCTTCGGGGGTATGCCGCCAAAGTCTTCACGTAAAAAGCGGAGCAGTCGTGACACGTCACGAGAAGATTGTATTACCTCGGGGGTAGATTCCGGCGACGCGGGGAAGACCGAGCGCGTCAAATTTTCCGAATCCGACCGGACGGAGACGCTTCCCAAGATTTTAGAGTTGGTCCATGCGCGGACCGGACACGATTTTTCGCAGTACAAATCCTCGACGATGTTGCGGCGCATTCAGCGCCGGCAGCATGTGTACCGGTTGGATACACCGGGTGAATATCTCCAGTTGCTGGCGCAGCGGCCGGAGGAGGTCGAAGCGCTTTTTCAACAACTGCTGGTGAGCGTGACCTGCTTTTTCCGCGATACGGAAGCTTTCGCTTCGATTGAGACGCGGATCATCCCGGAGCTGATGAAAGCGCGCGCGCCGGGCGAGCCGTTGCGGGTGTGGGTGGCGGGTTGCGCGACGGGGGAGGAAGCGTATTCGCTGGCCATGTTGATTCTCGAGGCTTTTCAGGAAGCGAAGATGCGTCCGCAGGTGCAGATTTTCGCAACGGATATTGATCGCGAAGCGCTGACTGTGGCGCGGCGGGGACGTTATCCGCAGGATATTTCGGCCTCGGTTTCGAAGGAACGGCTGAAGCGGTTTTTCGTGCGCGAGGCGGGTGGGTATCGCGTGAAGGATGAGCTGCGCGGCGCGGTGCGATTCGCGGAGCATGACATTATTCGCGACGCGCCCTTTGGCGGGATGCATCTGATCAGTTGCCGCAATGTGATGATCTATCTGGAGCGGATCATGCAGGGGCGGGTGTACGAGATTTTTCATTACGCGCTGAAGCCGGAAGGCTACCTGTGGCTGGGGCCGTCGGAATCGATCGAGGGCGTGAATGATCTTTTTGCGGTGACGGACAAGAAGCAGCGCATTTTCCAACGCCGGCCGCAGAGTCGCTCGGGCCGTTCCGCGCTGGTGCAGCAAGTGGTGGCGCGTGACTTGGTGGCGCGGGGGCAGGTGGGCCGGGCTCCGGCAAGCGGCGAGGCGTCGCTGGGGCAGTTGCATGAGCGGTTGGTGCTGACGCGGCATAGTCCGCCGAGTGTGATCATCAACGATAACTTCGATATCATCCACACGATGGGGGATGTGAGTCCTTTCCTGATGATTCCGGCGGGTGATCCGACGCATAATCTGATGAAGATCGCGCGCAAGGGGCTGCGCATGGCCCTGCGGGCGGCATTGCATCAGGTCTTCAATTTGCAGAAGGAAAGCCGGGTGGAGAATTTGCGGGTGCAGTCGCGCGATTCGGATCTGGTGATCGACCTGACGGTGCGGCCGGTGTTGGAGCCGCCGTTGGTGCAGTCGCATGCGATGGTGGTATTCGAACGGCAACGGGCGGTGCCGCCAATCGCGGAGACGCCGGTGGCGGAGAGTCCGCACGGCGTGGACCCGGTGATTGACCAACTCGAAGAGGAATTGCAGCAGGCGCGGCGTCAGTTGCAGGCGACGATTGAGGCGTACGAGACGTCGAACGAGGAGTTGCAATCTTCCAACGAGGAATTGCGCTCCATGAACGAGGAGTTGCAATCGGCGACGGAGGAATTGGAGGCGGGCAAGGAAGAGTTTCAGTCGATGAACGAGGAACTCTCGGCGGTCAATCAGACGCTGAAGGTCAAGATCGATGAGTTGAGCCACGCCAATAGCGATCTGCGCAATTTCCTCACGGCGACCGACATTGGCACCATGTTCCTGGACCGCGAGCTGTGCGTGATCCGGTACACGCCGCGCATCAAGGATGTCTTCAATATCATTTCGTCGGACAAGGGGCGGCCGCTGTCGCACCTGACGCATACGCTCGATTATCCCGCGCTGGAATCCGAAGTGCAGCGGGTGCTGGAGCATTTGGAGGTGGTGGAGCGCGAGGTGTCGTGTTCAAAGGGCCGCTGGTATCTGGTGCGCATTCTTCCCTATCGCACGGTGGAGGAGCAGATCGGCGGGGTGGTGCTGACGCTCGTCGACATCACGGAGCGCAAGCGGTTGGAGAATGAGTTGCGGTTCGATGCGGACATCCTGGCGCGTATTGCGGATGCCATTGTGGCGATGGATAGCGAGGGGCGCATCTCCTACCTCAATGCCGCCGCTGCCGCCATGTACCAGATCACGGAAGCCGAGGCGCTCGGGAAACCTTTTTCACAATTCGTCTCGTGCACCATGGTGGATGGCGGGGGGGAGACCTGCCTTTGCTCCTCAAGCGAGCAGAGGAATTGCCATGGCGAGCATTTTCATGTGACGCGCGATGGGCGTTCGATTCCGGTGGAAGTATCGGTGTCGAATTTGACCAACGCCTCCGGGGCGAGCATCGGCAGTCTCTCGGTCATTCGCGATATTTCTGAACGCCAGCGTGCCCTGCAGGCGCTGGAGGAAAGCGAGAACCGGTTGCGGCGCATGACGGATGCGGTGCCGGGCGCGGTGTTCAAGCTGGTGCAGTCGGTGGATGGTCGCCGGAATTTCGTTTTCATGAGCCGCGGGTGTCAGGACGTGATCGGGCTTTCGGCGGAGCAGCTCACGGAAGATATCGAGCTTTTCTACCGGCAGATTCTCGCCTCGGATCTGGCCGCCTTGCGCGCGGCGATGGAGGAATCGGCGCGCACGCTGCAACCTTTCGTTTCCGAATTCCGCCTGAAGATGCGCGAGGGACAGACGCACTGGATCGCGATGCGTGCGCTGCCGCATCCTGCCTCGCAGGGCGAGGTGATCTGGAACGGATTTCTCTTGAACACGACCGAGCGGCGCGAGCGGGAGGATTTTCTGGCGTCGATCTACAATGGCGTGGAATCGCTCATTGCCGTGGTCGACGTCAGCGTGGATGGCGAGATGCGGGCAGCGGATCTCAATCCGGCCTATCAGCGCTTGCTGGACCGGCTGGGATGGCAATTCCGCGGGCGCACGTTCCGCGAGTTGGAAGCGACGTTGCCGGAGCATTTCTTCAAGCCGATGATGGAGCATTACCAACAATGCTTGCGCACCGGGGTCTCCATCCAGTACGAGCGCAAGATCGAGGTGCGGGACAATCCGGAATGGTTTTTGACCCGCCTGTCGCCGTTGCGCGATGCGCAGGGCCGCATCTTCCGCATCGTGTCGATGTCGAACGTCATCACCGAGGCGAAACAGCGGGAAGAGGAGCAGTTGCGGGCGTCGAAGCTGGAAGCGCTCGGCGTTCTGGCGGGTGGCATTGCGCATGATTTCAATAACATCATCATGGGCATCAGCCTGAATCTGGATCTGCTGCTGCATGAGATGGACCCGGATGATTCGCTGCTGGAACTGGTGCGGGAATCGTCCTACGCCACGAGCCGGGCGGGGGAATTGTCGCGTCGCCTGCTGGTCTTCGCCAAGGGAGGCAAACCGGTCAAGCAGGTGGTGGATTTGAAGCCCGCCTTGCGGTCGGTGGTCGATTTCGCGCTGACCGGTTCGAACCTCAAGGCGGTTTATCAGATCGATCCCGAATTGGAATGCGTGGATGCCGATCTGGGGCAGATTTCGCAGGTGTTCGATAATCTCGTGATCAATGCGCGCGAGGCGTGCCGCGACGGCGGGTTGCTCGATGTGTGGGCCGGTTCCGTGGAGGTGGAGGCGGGACAGGTGGTGGGCCTGCAGCCGGGCCGCTATGTGCGGGTGGAAATCCGTGATCACGGCGTGGGCATCTCGCCGGAGATCGTGGACAAGATTTTCGATCCGTATTTCACGACGAAACCGGGCGGCAACGGCATCGGTCTGGCCACCTGCTATACGACTTTGAAGAATCACGATGGCACCATATTGGTGGAGTCCGTGGTGGGGCAGGGATCGACCTTCTCGATTTATCTGCCGGTGGCTCAGGACGGGCCTGAGATGAATCCGTTGCCCGCGGCGGGAGCTTCGGCCGGGGGATCGTCGCGCTTGCTGTTGATCGATGATGACTCGCTGATCCTTTCCACCATGTCGCGGGCCTTGCGCCTGCACGGATACGAGGTGACCACGGCAGCGGAAGGAGCGGGCGGGGCGGCGCTTTATCAGGCCGCGATGGAGAAGGGGGAGCCGTTCGATTACGTGCTGCTCGATGCGAATATTCCCGGCGGGTTGGGCGGAGAAATGGCCCTGCGCGCGTTGCAGGAAATCGATCCGGATGTGCGGGCCATTTTGTGCAGCGGCTATTCGGCGAGCAATTTGCTGAGCGATTGGGAGAGTCTCGGCTTCAAGGGACGTTTGCAGAAGCCCTTCAGCGTCTACGACGTCAGTCATTTGATCCAGAAACCGGCCTGATGGGCTACGATGGGACTCCGTTTCCCTGCGAGCGCGCAGTTGACGTCCGGCGCAGGGAGTGAAATGATGGGGCCTTTACTGCAGGCGACGTATGACTCTGGTTCAGCTCTTGATTTGTGGCGGGATTATCCTGGCCGGGTACGCCTTGATGCAATGGCCTTCGGGTCTGCTGCGCAAGACGGGCGTTCTCTTTTTCTGCGGTGCCAGCGCCCTGGGCGTTTACTATCTTTCCGGTCAATGGTGGCTCGGTTTTATCGTGCTGGTGGGTTGGGTGCTTTTCCCGGTCTCGGAGCTGATTTACATTCTGCGGAAATTGCGCGTGCCCCGCGACCGGATTCTCGAGGTGGTGCCGCGTGCGCCGGAGCAGTTCGAGGAGTTGCATGGGCTGACGCACGATCTGGCGCAACTCGGTTTCCGGCCGGTGGAGGATTGTGAGTGGTACTCGCCGATGCACACGCAGTTTTACCGGTTGTTCGTCCATGAATCCGAGCCGTACCACGCGGGGCTGAGCTACATTTACAACGAGCAGTTCGGGTTTCACTTCGTCTCCTTCTCCTCGCAGGACAAGTCGGGTTGCGTCTGGCTGACGTGGGATTATCCGCTGACCTACGGCTTGAAGATGCCGCCGGACGTGGCGCTCTTTCGCGCGCTGGATTGCGAGACGGCGTCGGACCTGCTGGAACAGCACAAGGAATTTCTCGCGATCAATAATGTGGAGGGCGGACTGGTGCCGACCCCGGTGAGCGCGGAGGCGGCCCGGGCGCGGCTGGATCTGGCGCTGCGCAAGCAGCTGGATTATAATTTGCACGAGGGAATCCTCTCGCCGGAGCGGATTTCCCAGGAAAGCTTTCGCTACTCGTGGCGCGGAACGCTGTATGTGACGAGTCAGGTGCTGCGCGATTTGGTGAGATTGTAAAGACACTGAGAATACAACGTTTGCTGAAATCAAATTTTAAGCCTCAAAAACATTGACCCTGCCCCGTGAGGGGACTAATGGTTACTATCCTTCTGTACGCCTATGCCTCTCAAGACTGAATCCGAACTCTCCGCCGTCCAGCGCGACTCTTTCAACCGCGCCCGTTCCGCTCTCAATGCCCGGAATTACGATTATACCATTTCCCTGATGCAGGGGTTGCTCAAGACCGAGCCGCTTTTCCTGGAAGGGCGTCGCATGCTGCGCGCGGCTGCCATCCAAAAGTACAAGGCGCTCTCGGGCTTTTCCAAGCAGATGACCAGCGTCAAGGTGGCCGGCATGGTGGTCAAGGCCAGCGCGGGCAAAAAGCAGCCGAACGACGCGCTGATTCTCGCGGAGGAAATTCTCGCAGTGGACCCGTACAACGGCAAGGGCAACGAGATGATTGCCGAGGCGGCTTTGGCGTTGAATGAACCGGAACTCGGAGCGATGGCTTACGAGACGGTCAAGGAAGGCAATCCGAAGGACAAGGGGAATCTCATCCGTCTGGCGGATGTGTACATGAAGATGGGCGACTTCCCGAAGGCGGAGAAGACATACGCTCAGGTGCTGGAAATCGATCCCCGAGACGGCGACGCGCTGCACGGCATGAAGAGCGCCAGTGCGGCGCATGCGTCCCGCAGCGGCGGCTGGGATTCGGCAACCGATTATCGCGACATCATCAAGAACAAGGATGAAGCCAAGGCGCTGGAACAGGCGAACCGCGTGGTGAAGTCCGACGAGGCGATCGATGAGCAGATCGCACAGCTTTACGAGAAGGTGCAGAGCGAACCGGCCAATCTGAATCCGCCGAAGCAGATCGCGCAGTTGTGCGAGCAGAAGGAAGATTTCCAAAGCGCGATCCAGTGGTACGAATACACTTTCGATGCAGGCAAGCGGACGGATAATTCGCTCGAGAAGAAGATCGACGATTTGAAGATGGCGGTTCTGGACCGTCAGTTGAGCGATGCCCGCAAGGCGGCGACGGACGATCCCGCGCAGGCGGAGCAGTTGAAGGAACTGGAGCATCAGCGCAATTTGGTCTTGCTCGACATGAGCAAGCGCCGGGTGGAGAAGTACCCGAACGAATACCAGTTTCATTTCGAACTCGGCCAGGCCTACTACAATCTGGGCATGTACAAGGAAGCGTCACCCGAGTTGCAGCTCGGTCTGAAGCAGCCGAACGTTCGTTCCGAGGCGCAGAATCTGATTGGTCTCTGTTACATGCAGCGGCATATGTACGATCTGGCGGAAAAAGCGTTCCGCAGCGCGAAGGATGAAATTCCGATGATGGATAGTGGCAAGAAGGAGATTACGTACAATCTCGCGTTGCTGCTGGAGCAGCAGGGCAAGAAGGAAGAGTACATCGCCCAGCTCAAGGAAATCTACGAAGTCGACATGGGCTTCCGGGATGTCACGCATCGCGTCGAAGCGTCGTACGGACATTAGGCATTGCCCATTTCCAATTGCGAAATGCCAATTGGGAAGGCGGGGACGTTTACAGATTAAAGTAGGCTCCACGTGCTGTTGTAGGGCGGTTCTGTGAACCGCCGATTGGCAGCTTTGCTGCCATCTAAAGCCTGAATACAAATTCCCCACTCTTGGCACCTGCGGTGCCAGCGGCGGTTCACAGAACCGCCCTACAGTTCGGACCCCATTTTTTTCGCGAGAAACTCTTCAATTCTTGCCGAGGGCCTTGGCGACGACGTCGTAGAGCTCGGTGTAATTCTTGAGCTCGTCCCAGCGCTGCAAGGGTTGGCCGTCCGGGCCGAAGACTACGCAGCGTAATTTGTTGGAGACTTTGGGCCAGCCGAGGGACTTGCATACGGCGCCGTTGAAATCCGGGATGGCGCAGAGGTCGGGGCGCGGCTCCTTGTTGTTTCCATTGGCGCGATAGAACGGAGCGAGGCGTTCGGATTCCTCGTCGAGATCCTCTTGCATGCGCCAGCGTACGATACCTTCCACCATGTTACCGAGGGAGTCGCGCAGGTCGACGACGGCGATGACGCGGAAGTTCGAGAGCCCGCGGAATTTATCCAGCTTGCCGGCGGCGTCGCGGATTTCCTTCTGGCTTTCCTCGGTGCAGAGGAAAACGGCGGTGACGCGACCGGGGGTATTGACGATGACCCGCTGGCTGTCCGCATCCATCGCCTGAATGGCGGGGGTGGATGGGGGCGCAGGCGCTGCAATCGGGGTGGCGGCGGGCGCGGTTGCGGGAACGGCTTGAGCCATGAGGGGGGCGCTGGCAATCAGACCGCAACATGCGGCGAAAACCAGTGGCAGTGCCCAATTATGTCGCCACTTTTTCAAGCAGATATCCACGCAGATACTCCGTTTCTGGCACCTCCGTCAAGATCGGATGATCCCGCGATTGTGTCATGCGTTCCACCAAGCGCAAGGAGAGGTTGAGTTCTCCGGCGATGTCGGAGAGCAGTTCCTGCCAGTCCGGTTCGCCCACATGATGGGAACAACAGAAACTTGCCAGCATTCCGCCCGGACGCAAGAGGCGGAGTCCGCGCAAATGCAATTCTTTATATCCACGCAACGCCGAGTCGACCTGTCCTTTGCTCTTCGTAAAAGAGGGGGGATCGAGGATGACGAGGTCAAATTGTTGCCGTTCGCGCTCGTAAACGGGGAGGAGGTCGAAGACGTTGCCGATGACCCATTCGATGTCGAGGCCGTGGCGTTTCGCCGTGTCGCGACCCCGGGAGATGGCCTCGTCGGACTGATCCAGCGCGCGGCAGGAGCTGGCCCCGGCGGCGCGGGCGGCGAGCGCGAAGGCTCCCTGATTGGTGAAGCAGTCGAGCACACGACGGCCTTTCGCGTAGCGCGCGACCTTGGCGTAGTTGTCGACTTGGTCGAGGTAAAAGCCGGTCTTCTGGCCGAGCCACAAATCGAGCGAGACGCGCAGCCCGGCGACTTCCACTTCGGTGGGGGATTTGTATTCGCCGAAGAGGACTTTCTTTTCCTGCGGGAGCCCTTCCAGCTTGCGCACGGGGGCGTCGTTGCGGGAGATGATGGCGGTGGGCTTGAGCTTGCGGGCGAGAATTTCGACCAGCACCGGTTCGAGCCGCGACATGGCGAGGGTGAGGGTTTGGATGACCAGCACGTCGGCGTAGCGGTCGACGATGACGCCGGGGAGATGATCCGATTCCGACCAGATGAGGCGTTGGGCGGAGGCGGGTTTTCCGGCGGACTCGTCGAGCTTGGCGCGCCACGCGAGGGCGGCGTCGACCTGCGTTTCGAGGAAGCGGGCGTCGAGGTCCTGCGTCTGGTGCGAGTAGCGGCGGAAAATAATCTGGGATTGGCTGTTGTAGATGCCGCTGCCGAAGAATTTGCCCTTGGTGTTGCGCACCTCGACGGTTTCCCCGTCCTTCGGATCGCCCACGATGCGGCCGACTTCGCTTTTGAAAACCCACGGGTGTCCGGAAAAGATGCGGTGCCGGACGCCGGTGTTGAGATAGAGAGTCGGTTTCATGTCAGGACTGGAAAACAGAAGAATGTCCGCAGATTCCGCAGATTACCACAGATTTTTACCACGGCGAGCCGGGAGACTCCCGCCCAGGCGTTGAAAAATAAAGAGCGTCGACAATGCGCTACAAGAATCGACCGTCTCTGTTGGGTGTCGCGGTGGGTGTCGACGGGAAATTTCAAATTTCAGATTGGAGATTTCAAAGGGACAAAGATCGGGCATGCCTCAAGTTATAGCAGGAATCGCGCGGGAACGTTTGCGTTAGGTGTGCTGCGTGAGCTAGGTGTGCGATATTTTTGCCGCGAGGCGGCAAAAGAAGTTCTAAGTACGAGGTTCTAGGTTCTAAGTATTGGTGGGTGAGAATCACCGTTGCTGGAAGTCGCTCTCTAGATTAAGGCGGATACCTTAACCTGCCCCCCTTGCCCGATCCCTCCGCTACGGTCGGGATGACCAGCGTGACGCTGGACTCGGTAGCTGATTTGCGATGCAAATCGCTATATGACATTTTTTCCACACTCCGTCATCCCGAGCGCAGTCGAGGGATCGGGCAAGGGGGTGGTGGTAATTGGCCTAGTGGCGCCTGTCAGCTGAAATGAGAGTTGCGAGTGCCATGCTGTAGGGCGCAATTGTGTTGCGCCGCGGCGCGATGCAATCGCGCCCTACAAAAAGACATTCCGCTCGCACAATCCGTCACAGTACGAGACATGATCCACTAGCAGGCTGCTGACACCTCAAGCTCGTGAGGACGCTGCCTAGAACGTCTCTTCGGCGAGGAGGTCGGGGTGGTCGACGGGACGGCGGCGGGCGGGGGTGACGTCGGGGTATTCGAAGATCTCGCCTTTGTAATTGCGCAGGACGATGCGGTCGCCGGTGCGGGCGAGGACGTAGTCGGGGTTGACGGGGATTTTGCCGCCGCCGCCAGGACCATCGATGACGAATTGCGGGACGGCGTAGCCGGTGGTGTGACCGCGCAGGGCTTCGATGATTTCGAGTCCTTTGCTGACGGGGGCGCGGAGATGGCTGGTCCCTTGGATGAGGTCGGCTTGATAGAGATAGTAGGGACGCACGCGGCAGCGGAGCAATTTTTGGACGAGGAGTTTGTAGGTCTCGGGATCGTCGTTCACGCCGCGCAGGAGGACGGATTGGTTGCCGAGGGGGATGCCCGCGTCGGCGAGTCGACCGAGGGCGTCGCGCACTTCGATGGTGAGTTCCTTCGGATGATTCACGTGAACGCTCATCCAGAGGGGATGCACTTCGCGCAGCACGGCGCAGAGTTCGGGCGTGATGCGTTGCGGCATGAAGATGGGGATGCGGCTGCCGATGCGGAGGAATTCGATGTGCGGAATGGCGCGAAGACGGCGCAGCAAATCGCCGAGTCGTTTGTCGGAAAGCAGGAGGGGATCGCCACCGGAGAGGAGGACGTCGCGCACTTCGGTGTGTTCCTGCAGGTAAGCGATGGCGCGGTCGAAATCGAGTTCGAGTTCCTGTTCGCCGGCGCCGCTGACGACGCGGCTGCGGGTGCAGTAGCGGCAGTAGGAGGCGCAACGGTCGGTGACGAGGAAGAGGACGCGGTCGGGGTAACGGTGGACGAGGCCGGGGACGGGCATGTCGTGGTCCTCGCCGCAGGGGTCGGTCATGTCGCCGGAGACGTAGTTCATTTCGTCGACGCGGGGGATGACCTGCGTGCGGATGGGGCAGAGCGGGTCGTTGCCGTCGACGAGGTTGAAGAAGTAGGGGGTGATCCCCATGGCGAGCTTGGTGTTGGAGAGGAGCACGCCGGCGTGTTCGCTGCGGGTGAGCGCGATTTTGCCCTCCAATTGCTTGAGGCTGGTGATGCGGTTGCGCATCTGCCAATTCCAGTCATTCCACTGATGGGCTGGGACATCCGGCCAATACCCTTGGCCGGGGGAAGTGAAATCACGAAGCGGTGAAGTGCTCACTGGTTTGATAAGATTCTTAACATGCTAAGGCAATTTTTGCCCTTGTCAAACGACCCCTCCGGGATGGGCGGTCGTATCCCTCGGACTGCGGAATCCTCAGTGGGAGAGTTGAGCGAAAAAAGCGGGTCAGATCTTTTTGCGGGAAAAGAATCAAGTTTGGCGTTGCGGTGACGATTTTTAAACGAAGTTAATAATGGATCGTCGTTAGTTCGCGAAAATCTAATCGGATTATCTGAAAAAAAAGGGAGTTTGGGGATGAAGACATTAACACTTGGTAAAAAGATTATCTTGGGATTTGGGGCGTTGCTTTTGATTACATTGGTGTTGGGCGGAATGGCGGTTTGGGTGATGAGTTCCTCTTCGGGTTCGGCGAAAATTCTGGCGAATGAATATGCGTCCGAACTAAGCATCCTGAGCGACATCAGCGACCACCTCACCGCAGGGCAACTGGCTTTCCGTACGTACGGCTTCACCGGCGACAAGGCCGATGCGGATAGTGCGCGGACGCATTTAAACGCGGCGCAGCAACAGGTGACCAAGGCGGCGGAACTGGCGGCGCGTTCGCCGCATCTGCCGAAGTTGAAGCAGGAGGTGGGACCGTATGCGCAGGCGTTGGCGGCGTACATCAAGATGCTGGATCGTACGGTGGAAACCCAGGAGGCGTTGCGTGCCACGCGCAAGGTGATGGATGAGAACGCGGCCAGTTTCATCACGAATATTACGGCGATCATCGATCAGCAGGCGAAGATGTTGCAGGAGGATATCGATAACAAGGTGGCTCAATCGGCCTTGCAGGAGCGCCGGATCAAAATGGATTTGGGCGCGAAAATTCGCAACGAGGGCAACCAGGTGCGAATCGCGGGAATGAAGACGCTGGCGGATCGCGACCCGGACGTGATCCAGAAGGCCCTGGCGCATTTTGAAACGATGACGAAGCTTTTCGCGGAGATCACCCCGCTGATCCGCCAGCCTGCCAATATTGAGGAGTTGAAGAAGGCCAGGGAGAGCGCGGACAAGTACGAGGACGCCGTCACCAAGATGGCGGGCTTGCTCCAGACGAATGCGAAGCTGCTGGCGGAGCGCCGGGTCATCAATAAGGATTTGGACGAGCGCGCGAACGCGATTTACCAGAGCGCCATCAAGCATACGGTGGGCGCTGCCACCGGTTCCGCGACAGCGTTATCCGCGGCGAATGCGGTCATGATCGTGGGCCTGATCGTGGCCATCGTGATCGGCGTCACCTTGGCCTTGCTGATCACCCGCAGTATCACAAAGTCGATCTGCAATCTGATCGATTCGCTCAATGAGGGATCGAACCAAACCACCGCGGCCGCGGGACAGGTTTCCGAGGCGAGCCAGACGCTGGCGGAAGATGCGAGCAAGCAGGCGGCCTCATTGCAGGAGACGAGTTCGTCGCTGGTGGAAATGGCGAGCATGACCAAGCGTACGGCGGAAAACGCCCAAAGCGCCAAAGATCTGGCCCGTGATGCGCATGATACCGCCGAGAAAGCGACGGAGGATATCAATAGCATGGCGGTTGCCGTGAAGACGGTGCAGGAATCCTCCGAACATCTCAGCGCGGCGATGGACAAGATCGATCTGGCGAGCAAGGAAATCACGCAGGTGATGAAGACCATCGACGAGATCGCCTTCCAGACAAACATCCTCTCGCTCAATGCCGCCGTGGAAGCGGCCCGGGCGGGAGAGGCGGGAAGCGGGTTTGCCGTCGTCGCCGACGAAGTGCGCTCCCTCGCGCAACGCAGCGCGGAAGCCGCGAAGCAAACGGCGCGCATGATCAAGGACTCCAGCGATAGCAGCCATGAGGGCACCGTGGTCACGCAAAAGGTGGCGGCCGATCTGGACAATATGAGCAAGACCGCGAGCAAGGTCACCGAGAGCCTGGATCGCATCCTTGGCAAGGTGAAGCAGGTGGACTCCGTCATCGCGGAGATTTCCACCGCCTGCGTGGAGCAGGAGCGGGGCACGGAACAATTGAACGCCGCCGTTTCGCAAATGGACAAAGCCACGCAGGGCAACGCCTCCACAGCGGAAGAAACGGCGAGCGCGGCGGAGGAACTCAACGCCCAGACGCTCGAGCTGAAAAACAGCGTCCGGGAGCTTCAAGTCATGGTGGGCGCCGCGGAGGAGACTCCCCGTGCCACCTCGAACCATCCCCCGACCCCCAAGCCATCAAAGGCCCAGCGTTTCCAGTCGACCGCACGCAAGGAAACGAATTGGGGGGATGCGATCAAGCGCAGTGGGAAACCTGCCCCCGCAGCGAAAGCCGCCGCCATCCCGATGGAGAGCGACTTCAAGGATCAATAACCTCACTCAGGGAGCAAGCCGCCTGAAATAAAGGGAAATGGCCCGAATTTCAGGCGGTTAAGGCCTTGGAACGAAAAAAGGTACAAAAAAAACGTGCAATTTTTCGCTTCCTTAATAAATTGATCCTTCCTGCCGCTTAATCGTGGCAATTGGTTTTGGGTAGATACCGAAGTGGCCAAACGGGGTAGACTGTAAATCTACTGGCTTACGCCTTCATAGGTTCGAATCCTATTCTGCCCACTCCCTTTCCCGTTCATCTCCTGAGTTCTGGCCCGGATAGGCGGCCAGCTTTTCCAAGACAGTTTCGCGTATTTCTCGTGGCAACATCGGGGAGCGATTGCGGAATTCCATCACGATTCGCGCTTGGGGGAAAGGTCCGTCGGCGATCAGGATTGGCGTGCGGTTGGCGGTGGGTGTGTCCTCTCCGGTGTCGATTTGGGCGTGGGAGTTGCCGCCGTTGTGCTGCCAGGTAAAGGCGTGCTGCTCGAAGGGCTTGTCGTAGCAGAGTTGGAATCCGGCAATCGCATCGCCTTCGTACCAGACAATGAGGTCAAAGAAATCATCCGCGATCCATTTGCGCGGCAGGTCGCCTTTCACGGGACGGATGATGGTGTCGAAGAGCATGGTTTGCGTTGGTACGGGGTCATGAGTAAAACGATCCCGGGGGCGAGACTTGCGTTAGGGCCAGTGTTGCGGGATGTTCCCAGTCTTCCTTTATGAACCTAAAAGCATCCGATGTGGCGAAGGCCTTGCGGGCGGTGGCGCGGCCGGAGAAGGTGTCGATTTATCAGAGCTTCTTCAAGACGGGGCCGGGGCAGTATGGGGAGGGGGATCGGTTTATCGGGGTGACGGTTCCGAATTCGCGCGCGGCGATCAAGCCGTTCCTGGCGTTGCCGATGGGGGAGGTGGAGACGTTGCTGGCTTCGGTGTGGCACGAGGAGCGGTTCGCGGCGGCGCTGATTTTGGTGGCGCAGTTCGAGCGGGGCGATGCGGCGCAGCGGCGGTCGGTGTTTGATTTCTATCTGGCGAAGGCGCGGCGGCTGAATAACTGGGATTTGGTGGATTGTTCAACGCCGCAGGTGGTGGGGGGCTGGTTGTACGAGCAGGGGAAGGGGTGGGCGATTTTGCGGAAGCTGGCGCGGTCGGAGAATTTGTGGGAGCGGCGCATCTCGATCCTGGCGACGTTTTATTATATCCGGCAGCGGGAGATGGCGCCGACGGTGGAGATTGCGGAGTTGTTGCTGGGCGACAGGCATGATCTGATTCACAAGGCGGTGGGGTGGATGTTGCGGGAGATGGGGAAGCGGGAGGTGACGGTGCTGGAGTCGTTTCTCGACCGTCACGGGGCGACGATGCCGCGCACAATGTTGCGTTACGCGATCGAGAAGTTCCCGGAAAAGCGGCGGAAGTTGTATCTCGGGCTGAAGGCATCTGCGTAGCGGGGGTGCGTTTTTTTGTTTCGCGGCGGTTGCGGTCTGCTATCTAGGAGCACCGCATTATGTCAGACCCTACTTCCGTTCCTGTTAGCAAGAAGAGCTGGTTCAAGCGTTTTTGGTCGTTGGCGAAGCCGTTTTGGGTGTCGGACGAGAAGTGGCCGGGCATCGGTCTCTTGGTGACTATCATCGCGTTGACTCTCGGTGTGGTGTATTTGAACGTGCAGTTCAATACGTGGTATCGCGAATTTTATGACGCGATGCAGAATCTGGATCAACCGGCGTTCTGGCGCTTGATCAAGAAGTTCGGCGTTCTGGCGGTGATTTACATTTTCGTGGTGGTGTATCAGCAATACCTGCAGCAGTTGCTGCAGATCATGTGGCGGCGGTGGATGACGGCGCACATGGTGGATCGCTGGTTGGCGAACCGGACGTACTATCTCTGGCAGTTGGAGCAGCAGATCACCGATAATCCGGATCAACGTATCAGCCAGGACATTAATATGTTTGTGGCGACGACGTTGTCGCTGACGCTCGGCTTGTTGCGCGAAGTGGTGATGCTGACTTCGTTCATCGCGATCCTGTGGCAGGTGTCGGGGCCGATCACGCTTTGGGGTGTGACGATTCCGGGCTACATGGTTTGGGCGGCGCTGGTCTATTCGATCGTGGGGACATGGGTGATTCACAAGATTGGTAAGCCGTTGATCGGACTGACCTATACCCAGCAGCGGTTCGAGGCGGACTTCCGTTTCCATCTGGTGCGTTTGCGCGAGAATAGCGAGAGCGTGGCGCTGAGTCGCGGTGAGAAGGCGGAGAACCGCAATCTCCTCGCGCGGTTCCAGGAGATCTATCTGAATTTCCGCGAGATCATGGACCGGCAGAAGCAGCTCGTCTTCACGCGCGCTTTTTACAATCAGTTCGCGGTGATCTTCCCGTTCCTCGTGGCGGCGCCGCGTTTCTTTGCGAAGGAAATCAAGCTGGGCGGTTTGATGCAAATCTCCAACGCCTTTGACAAGGTGAAGGATTCGTTCTCGTTCTTCGTCGATGCGTATTTGGTGATCGCGGAATTCGCGGCGGTGATCCTGCGTCTCGACGGTTTCCTCGACAGCGTGCAGGCCGCGCAAGAGCGGGCGCCGCACACGACGGACAATATTCATCGCAATGATTTCGCGGCGGCCGGGTTGACGCTGAAAAATGTGTCGCTCGCGTTGCCGAATCAGCAACCGCTGCTCGACGGAATCAATTTCCATGTGAAGCCGGGCGAATCGCTATTGGTGTCGGGCCCGTCCGGCATTGGCAAGAGCACGCTTTTCCGCGCCATCTCGGGCATCTGGCCCTATTGGAATGGCAAGGTCGAGGTGCCTGCCGGGATGCATGGCATGGTGTTGCCGCAGAAGCCGTACATGCCGGTGGATACGTTGCGCGCGGCGTTGACGTACCCGGAGGTGCCGACGGATTATACGGAGGAAGAGGTGCTCGGGTTGATGACGCTGTGCAAGCTGGAGCATTTGGCGAAGCGGCTGGACGACATCGAGAATTGGGCGCAGGTGCTGTCACCGGGCGAGCAGCAGCGGGTGGCGTTCGTGCGGGTGTTCCTGCACAAGCCGGACTGGCTGTTCCTTGATGAAGCGACTTCCGCGCTGGATGAGGGGATGCAAAAGCAAGTTTACGAGGCGCTGAAGCTGCGCTTGCCGGGATTGACCGTGATCAGCATCGCCCACCGCGCGAGCCTGCGGGATCTGCACCAGCGCGAGTACGATGTGCTCGCCAAGGCGGAGAAAACGCTTTGAAGAAGTACTAAGTACGAGGTTCTAGGTACGAAGTAAAAGGCAGGAACTCGCCCTACTTAATACCTAGAACTTAGTACCTAGTACTTCCCCCATCAGGGGCGAATGACCTTCACCCGGCCGATGAGCGGGTCGATTTGCAAGGTGGCGAAGTTCGCCTTCAGACCCGGCGTAGAGCCTTCTTTTTCGCGCTGCGGTTCCAGCGTGACGCACCACGAGCCGCCCGCATTCGGCGCACTGGAGAGATTGGTGGAGCCGTCCGACTTGAACTGAAACGCCACGTACTGATAGGTCGTGCCCGCAGTGGGCACGGAGAAGGTGCTGGTGAGCGGGGTGAATTCGGTGATCAGGGTGGAGTAGGCCGCCGAGGTGTTCGTGGTGATGCCGGTGGGTAGGAAGCTGGCTTTGGTGAGGGGCTGGTAGGTGGAGTCGTCGTTGACGAGGAAGGATTGGAAGCCGCGGTAGATTTTCGCGGAGGTATTGGTGGGATCGGGGAGCAGGTAGAAGCGCACTTCGACGGGGAGGTTGCGGGTGGTGGAGGTTTGCTGCGCCAGGCGCATTTCGTCGGCAAGGCGTTGCGCGGCGGAGGTAAGGTTCGCGGCGTTATTATTGCCGGTCATGGCGGGAATGGCGACAGCGGCGAGGACGGCCATAATGCCGACGACCACAAGAAGTTCCATCAAGGAAAAGCCGCGGGCTGTGGAGGTAAAGTGGGAGGTGATTGCTTTCATTGCGATTTAATGAGTGGATTTTGTGCGGTTATCTTTGCTTTGCAAGCCCGATTGATTGACCTGCCCCGGACATTCCGGTAAACCTTGGGTTCAACCTTCAACTATAGGAATTTCTATGATCGTTACAACCCTGGACCTCTTCCGTGTCGCTTACGGAAAGTTCGCCATCGGCGCTTACAATATCAATAACGCCGAACAAACCATGGGCCTTTTCAAGGGCTGCATGGAATCCAAAGCCCCCTTCATCATCCAGATCAGCAAAGGTGCGCGCAAGTTCACCGACAAGCGCATGCTGGAAGCCATCATCCGCTCGGCGGAAGAGATCTTCCCGGACGCCATCTTCGCGGTGCATCTGGACCATGGTGACGAGGAAACCTGTTATGACTGCATCGACTCCGGGTTTTATAGCTCGGTGATGATCGACGCCTCGCACGAAGACTTCGCCAACAACGTGGCGATCACCAAGCGGGTCGTGGATCGCGCGCATGCCAAGGGCATCAGCGTGGAAGCCGAAATCGGCAAGCTCGGCGGCGTCGAAGAAGACGTCAAGGTCGAGGAAGGCAATGCCTGTCTGACCGATCCCGTCGAAGCGGTGGAGTTCGTCAAGCAGACCGGTTGCGACGCCCTCGCGGCGGCGATCGGCACGAGCCACGGCGCGTACAAGTTCAAGGGCCATCAGAGCCTGCACTTCAGCGTGATCGAAAAGATCGGCAAAGCCATCCCCGGCACCCCGATCGTCATGCACGGCAGCTCGAGCGTCCCGAAGGACGAAGTGCTGCGCATCAACGCGGCCGGCGGCAAGCTCGATCCGAGCGCCTGCGGCGTGGATGAAAACGAGTACCTCCCGGCGGCGAAACTCGGTGTGACCAAGATCAACATCGACACCGATGGCCGTCTGGTCTGGACCCGTGTTCACCGTGAATTCTTCCGCGATCATCCGTCGGAATTCGACTTCCGCCCTCCGGGCAAGACCTTCATTGACGAGTACGCCAAGTTCATCGCGGCGAAGAACGTCAAGCTCGGTTCGGCCGGACAGCTCGAAGCGGTTCGCGCGGCGCTCAAGAAATAGTTCTTTAGCCAAAGAGACCTCGCGGCTGATGCGGCGAGGCCTTCCAGCAACAAGGGCGGCAGAGAAATCTGCCGCCCTTGTTTTGTCTGGAGACTTGCGAGGTAATGCACCAGACGGAGTCCGCCCTCAACGAGGGCGGCTACATCCGGAGTTCCATCGAGAAGTCAACCTGTCGCGGTAGCGTTGTAGCCGGGCTCGTTGAGCCCGGACGAAATTGCTGTGTGATATAAAAAGCGAGAACCCCGTTGATGCCATGGCATCAACGAGGTTCTCGCTTTTCGGAGAGTGGGGAGATGGATTATTCCGGGCGGGTCTTGGCCATCGCCACGCGGTCGGCGTCGTTCTTCGGCGTGCCGCTGTAATAAATGAGCGTGTCGCGAATGGTGCGGGCGGTGCGGGCCATGTCCTGATATTGATTGGTGAACTGGTTGTTGTTCACTTCGGGAATCTCGTTCGCCTGTGTGGGGTTCGGGAAGGGACGGGTGCTGCCTTCGGAGTAGGCGACGGCAGCTCCAGCGGCCGTACCGCCAGCGATGAGGGAGATGCCGGTGGTGCCTTGGGCTCCCTTGGCGATTGCGCCGGCGGTGCCGCCCGCAGGGATCAAACCGGGGCTATAGCTGCCGCTGCCTTTTTGGTCATCGGTGATGCCGGTATCGAAGGACATGATGTAGGCGGTGGAGGAGACGCTCAGGTCATAGACATAAACCCGGCAGGTGAAAACGGATTGACCGGCTCCCATGCCGATGCCATTGCGGAGAATGCCGCTACCGGCGTAGACGCGCAGGAATTCGCCACGAATGAGCCAGCCGCGATCGGGCAATGGCTCGGGGCCCCACGATTTCTTGGCGGGACCGATCTTTTGCAGGCGTTCCACCAGGACGTCCTGAAACGAGGTGGTCATTTCCTTCTTGTAGGTTTCGAGCTCGTGACCACTGCGCTTGACGAGATAGCTGGCGTGGTCGTTGGAAAAAGGTTCCACGAGAATCTCGGGCGGATTGGCCGAGAGTCGCTCGCTGGGCGCGCGCTGAACATTGGCGTTGTCAATTCCGGCGCAGGCGCCGAGGAAAAGAGTGGCGCTGAGAATCGCCAAGAAGGCGGCCGACTTCATCAGACGAGGCGTTGCCATGACTCAAGGTTTACTAGTTTTAGGGCATTGTCGGCAAGAGAATTTACTTATTTGACTGGAAAATCTCATTCGGGGTTCTAAAGTAAAGTTTTTGTCGCTACGTTTCATTTTCTTATGTGGGCAACGTTTCTATCGTGGGATTTGCAGTTGCTTCACCTCATTAATGAGGTGTGGGCGCATCCTGCCCTGGACGGAGTGATGGCGGTGGTGAGCAGTTTTGCGTTGTTCAAAATTCCGCTGGCCCTTGGCGTGGTGGCCTTGCTGATCTGGGGAGGCTTTCGCGAACGGCTCTTTCTGGTGCTCATGTTTTTCTGCGTATTCCTCGGGGACATGGCGATCGACGGCGGGTTGAAGAAGGCGGTGCAGCGTCCGCGGCCGCACGAGTATCTGGAGCGGGTGCGCATGGTGGACATGAACGAAGTGAAGTGGTCACAACCGCATGAGCATCCCGGCGGAAACTCATTTCCCTCCGGCCATGCGTTTAATAACGTGGCCATCGCGCTGGTGGCGACGGTGCTGTACGGCCGCTGGGCGTGGCTGTTGTGGCCGTGGGCGATGCTGGTGAGTTACTCGCGCGTCTACACGGGATCGCATCATCCGAGCGATGTGCTTGCCTCGTGGGGACTGTCGCTGATTTACACGTGGATTGTTTTGCTCGTGGCCGAATGGTGCTGGCAACGGTGGGCGGCTCGGATTTTTCCGAAGCTGCACGCGCGACATCCTCAACTCATTTTCCAAAAGAAACCGATTTCATGACTACGACAACTTTTCCGGGCTCCGCCCCGTTACGCTGGACGCGCGAGGTGTTGGTCGCGCTGTTGATTCTCACGGTACTGACGGTGTTCCGCCTGTGGTATTGCACCTACCCGGACATCATCGAGGACGAGGCGTACTACTGGCTGTGGTCGAATCATCTCGATGCGAGTTATTACAGCAAGGGGCCGGGCATCGCGTGGACCATCGCGCTTGGGACGGCGATCTTTGGCGACAACGCGTTTGGGATTCGCTGGATCAGTGTGATTCTTTCGGCGGGGACCGGCTGGCAGTTGTTCCTGTTGGCGCGGCGGTTATTCGATGAGCGCACGGCGTTGACGGCGCTGATGGTGGCGTGTGTGGTGCCGCTGCTGGCGATCGGGTCGGTGTTGATGACGATCGATCCGCTGAGCGTTTTCTTCTGGGTCTGGGCGGCGAATCTGTTTTGCGATGCGTTGGCGCAGGATCGTTGGCGCGATTGGCTGCTGACCGGGTTTGCCGTCGGGTGCGGTTTTCTGGCGAAGTACGTGAACGCGATTGAGCTGCTCTGTTTCCTCGGTTTTCTCGCGTGGTCGCCCGCGCATCGCAAGCATCTGCGCAATCCGAAGGCGCTCGCGGCGCTGGGCGTTTTTGTGATCTGCACGATTCCGGTGTTCTGGTGGAACGCGCATCATGGCTGGATCACAGCAACGCATTTGAAGGAACGCGGCGCGTTGCAGAAGAAGTTCACGATCCGGCCCGGCGAGTTTTTTCAGTTCGTGACGATGCAGGCGGTGGTGATGTCGCCGCTACTCTTCATCGGGGTGCTGATCTCGATTGTGGCGACGGTGTGCAAGAAGTTGAAGAGCGATTCGGAGCGCTTGTTGCTCTCGCTCTTGCTGCCGATCTTCGGTTTTTATTCCGTGCTGGCGTTGAACGATAATGGCGAAGCGAACTGGACGGCGACGGGCTACATCGGCGCATTCATCCTCGTGGCGGCGGACTGGCGGCAGCGGGTGCAACGCGCGCCGCGCTGGCGTTGGGCGGTGATCGCCACGCTCTCCCTCGCCGCACTGGAAGCGGCGGCGCTGCACGAGACCGCGCCGTTGAACCTGCCACCGAAGAGCGATCCGCTGAACCGCGTGCGCGGCTGGGATGGATTCGGTCAGCACGTCGACGCGGCGATCAAGCAGCATCAACCGCAAATCATCATCGGAAACCGGTATCAGGTTGCCGCGCTCATCGCGTGGTATGTGCCGGGCCATCCGCAGACGTTCGTGCCGAACTCGGACCGCATCCAGAATCAATTCTCCTTCTGGCCCGGTTACAAGGTCGAGCCCGGTGCGACGGCGCTTTTCGTGACGGACGAGCTGGATGGATTGCCGGATCGGTTGAAGCAGGAGTTTGCGTCCATCGAAAAAGTGGGCGAATTCTGGACCGAGTTCCGGGGCCGCAAGCTGAAGCATTATTACGTTTACCGTTGTCGATAGTTTGACTCTCTGATGGGTGATTTGCATCGCTAGCGGGGCGCGCTTCTGCTCTACTAGGGTCATAACCCCAACCGGAGGTGACGCGGTGATCACGAAGAAAGTCAAAGACCATATCGTCAATCAAACGCCCACTTGCGGCATCGTTCGCGGGATTCTGAATCGCGCGGATTACGAGGGCGTGAACATCGCGGAGGCGATCAATATCCAGCCGACGAAGGCGCATTTCCATCGGACGTTCGATGAGATCTACTTCGTGCTGGATGGGGAGCTGCAATTGCGCTTTCACGATCCGCAAAATGGTCGCACTTGGGATGAGGTTCTGCGCGCGAACGAACTGTGCGTGATCACCAAGGGCGTGCATCACGTGGTGATCAATGCGTCATCTCCCAACCGGCTCTGCGTGATCACAGTGCCGCATTTCGATGGCACGGACGAAACGCCATCGAACGTACTTTGATGGAGGACTCCGTCCTCCAAACCTCCTGCCCAGGGTATGATACCCTGGGAACCCCAACTTACGTTTTGCTTTTTTCCGTTGCGGAAAAAAGCAAAACGTAAAGTGAGGATTCTCAAGGAAATCATTTCCTTGAGCGGGGGTATGGGGGCAGCGCCCCCATTAAAGAGTGATCTCTTTGCCGGGGGTGGGGATGAGGACGCGCATGTCGGGACGACGGTTTTGCAGCTCGTGCTGGAACCATTCGAGCGCGGGCGTGTCGCCGTGGACGAGGACGCAGGTGCGCGGGTTTACTTCCAGAATGTAGTTGAGGAGATCTTCGCGTTTCGCGTGGGCGGTGAGGTCGAAGTAATCGAGTTTGCACTTCACTTCCTGTTCGCCGGCCATCGGATTGATCACCACTTTTTCGCCCGGCTTCGCGGCGCGGAGTCGTCCGGCGGGCGAGTCGGGATCGCAATAGCCGATGAAGAAAATGCCGTAGTGTCGTTGCGAGAGGAAATGTTGCGCGAAAAGGTTGGAGAGCGTTTTCTCCGTCATCATGCCGGAGCTGATGAGGTAGATGTGGCCTTTCTTCGGGCGCGATTCGCGGGCGCGGCGGCCATCCATGATCTCGGGTTGCACCTGCGTGAGGAGTTGCAGATTCGGGAGCGCGCGGGGCGTGACGTGCGAGAGCTTGTCGTAGATCTGGGTGAAGGAGCGACCGAGTCCGCCGATGTAGATCGGCGTGCGCGGGAGTCGTCCCTGCTTTTGCAGGAGGTGCAGTATGGTGAGCGCTTCCTGCGTTTTGCCGAGGGCGAAAACGGGAATGAGGACGGCGCCGCCCTGATCGAAGATATCGAGGATCGATTCGGCGAGGCGGTTGATCACGTTCTCGCGGGTGAAGTCGGGCGGGGTGGGCTGCGCGCCGCGAGTGGTCTCGATGATGAGTGTATCGATCTTCTCACGCGGAAACGTCGCGGCTTGCATCAGGGTCTGGTCGGCAAAATTGACATCGCCGGTGTAGAAGACGCGCTGGCCGCGATGATTGAACTCGATGCCGACGGAGCCGAGGATGTGGCCTGCGTCGTGGAAGGTGAAGGAGAGCGGTTCGCCGCCGAGGACGGGTTGACCGTGGAGGTCGAGGGGACGGCGCAGAGTGCAGGGTTGCCAGCGGGTGACCTGCGTGCTGAGTTCCTTGTGGGTGAAGAGCGGGTACTCGACGATGTTTTTTTCCATCCGCTGCTTGAGCATGATCTCGATGGAATTGTGCAGGAGCGGATCGGCGAGATGGAAGGTGCCCTGACTCATGAAGACGCGGGCGCGGGGTTGTTCGCGGGTGATGACGGGCAGTCCGCCGGTGTGATCGTGGTGGGCGTGGCTGACGAAGATGGCGTCGACGGAATCGACGGGGAGGAGGGAGAAATCGGGGAGGGCATCGAGGCCGTCGAGGCGGGGATGCATGCCGGCGTCGAGCACGATGCGACCGTCGCCGTCAAAGTCGAGAAGGTAGGAGTTCGCGCCGATTTCGTTGGCGCGCGTGAGATTGGTTAAGCGCACAATCTCACCAGTAAAACACAGGGAGCTCGGTTTGACCAGAAAGGGTTGGGCGAGTATTCCACGATCACACACCCCGGTCCTACGGACCACCCCTCTTGATAGAGGGGATTTCGGCTTCTGACACTTTTGTGGCGAGAGAGTGTTTGATTGCCGTCCCGAATTACGGATTCGGCGCGGCGGGCTGGGTGGGCTTTTTCTTTTCCCAGATTTCGGGGACGGTGAGAGTGGGCGTGTTAGTCGCGCTGGAATTGGTCGAGGACTTGGAGCTGGATTCGATGATGGGGGAATCGAGGAAGCTGGAGTTGATGGAGGGCGGGAGCTTGACGGTGGCGACGCGTTCGGTGCCGTCGGAGGCTTTCACGCTGATGGGGAAAGACGATTTCATGGCCATGACGGCATCTTTTCTGATGACGTGATAGTCGTTGAGGTACGCGGTGAGCGAACCGCTGATGGGGCGGTCGCCGATCTTGGTGAGGATGTCACCGGCCTTGATGCCGGCGCGTTCGGCGGGTTTGGTTTTTTCCACGGCAAGGACGGTCACGGCGCCGTTGACTTCGGCGAGGAGCATGCCTTCGGGCAGGACGAGGCGTTGGTCGTAGAATTTGAAATCCTCAGGGGTGGCTCCGCCGATGATGTAGACGATGCGGAGATCGTCCGCGCCGAGATTGGCGAGGGCGAGTTGGAAATTGGTGATGCTGGGCCAGTTGGTTTCGCGGGAGATTTTTTGCCGGGCAATCTCGGAGGGGGAGAGCTTGTCGGTGTCTTTGAGCCGGTTGTCACGAGTCCACGAGGCGTCGGAATTGTGGGAGCTGCGGATCGCGCGCATGCGATCATCGTCGGTTCGCGGGGGAATGTAGATGACGCGGAGGGGGGACTTGGCGGGGAGGATGGTGTTGTCGTTGATGAGGACGGTGTGCTTGGCGCGGACGCCATCGGGGGTTTCCTCCATGGGAAAGGCGAGGCTGATCTCGGGCGTGGTGTCGAGAGGCCGGTTTTGCGCGGAGGCAGGGACAAGACCACCGAGGAGGATCAGGACGGCGAGGAGGCGGCGCATGGGATATACTGTTTCGCTGATTGCGTTGGTTGTCAATCTGCGGTAGATAAAGAAGTGGGTGGATGGTCGCTCCCGGCGCAAGCGGGGAGAGGAAAGTCCGAACACCAGAAGGCAGCGTGCCGCAGAAAAGCTGCGGAGCGGCGTGGCTCAAGCCGCGCTGGATGGAAAGTGTCACAGAAAACAAACCGCCCCGATCGCAAGACCGGGGTAAGGGTGAAAAGGCGGGGTAAAAGCCCACCGCCCGGTGAGTGATCATCGGGGCATGATAAACCCCACGCGGTGCAAGGCCAAACAGAGGCGTCGGGCCGCCTGTCCTCCCGGCTCCCTTCACGGGGATTCGGGACGCCTCGGGTACAGGTCGCACTCCGGCACGGTTCGCTGTGTCGAGTCGGTCGGGGCAACCCGATCGAAGATAAATGACCATCGGTGAGGGTCCACCGCCGCAAGGCGGAGACGTTCATTACAGAATTCGGCTTATAGCCCACGACGAAGGGCGCTTCGGGAAACCGGGGCGCCCTTTCCCTTTGCAGCGTGACGCTGCACCCAGTAGCTGACGCGCTATGCGCGTCGCTGGTCAGGCGGCTGTTTTTGTGGAGCCAGCGTCGCGCGGGTCGGAGACGACGTTTTTCCACACGTAGCGGTACATGAGCACGCGCAGGGTCGCGGTGAGCGGGACGGCGAGGATGGGGCCGAGGAGACCGGGGAGGAGGAGGCTCCAGACGAGAATGCTGATGATGACGGTGAGGGGATGGAGGCCGGTGCGGTCGCCCATGATGCGGGGGGAGATGAAGAAGCCTTCGCAGAGTTGCACGAGGCCGAAGACGCCGAGGACGAGGAGGGGCTTGAGCCACATGTCGGTCGGGGTTTGCGCGTAGGAATAGCCGATAAGCATGGCGGGGACGAGGGTGCTGATGATGCCGAGGTAGGGGATGAGGCTGAGCGCTCCGGCGAGGAACCCGATGAGCAGCCAGTAGGGCAGGCCGATGCAGAAGAGGCCGATGGCGGTGAGGACACCGATGCAGAGGCCCACGATGATCTGGCCGCGGAAGAAGAGGATCAGGTAGTTGTTGATCTCGGAGAGGACGAGGACCACTTCGTCGCGCCACCAGGAGCGGTGCAGCGGCAGGTAGCTTTTCCAGTTGTCGGCGATCTGCCGTTTTTCGAGGAGGAAATAGAATACGTAGATCGGGACGAAAAGGAAGCCGATGACGAAGCCAATCCAGTCGAAGAAGCGTTGGGCGGGTCCGGCGAGATTGACGAGGAATTTATTGAGGTGGCTGGGGAGGCTGTTGAGCAGCGGCGTGAGATGGGCGTCGCTCCAGCTTTTGAGTTGCTGGTGGGTGTCGAGGTAGGAGAGAACGCCGTCGCGGGAGCGTTCGATATGCTGGGGCAGGTTGGTGGCGAATTGGTAGAGGTCCTGCAGAAGCGGCGGGGCGAGGATGAGCAGGAAGAGCGCGACGGTGACGATGACGCCAATGAAGAGAACGAGGAGGGAGATGCGGCGGTTGAGATGAAAGCGGTCCTCGAGCCATTCAAGGACGGGGTCGAGAATATAGGCGATGATGGCGGCGACGCCGAGGGGAAGGAGAACCGGATAGATGGTCTTGATGATCTGCCCGGCGAGCCAGGCCGCGAGCACGATGACCGCGCCGAGGGCGGCGAGGGCGAGGCCGGTCGCGGCGGTCCAGATGATGCGTTTCTGCTGGGGGGTGGGGTAGGGCATTGGGGGAAATCCTAAATTCTAATTTCTAAATCCTAAACAAATCCGAATTTCAAAAAAGGAAAGGTTCTAAATAAATTCGGAGGCGTGGTTTCGATATTGGCTATTTGAATTTGTTTAGAATTTAGAAATTAGGATTTAGAGTTTCTTCCTTAGGGATTCGCGCTTCCGGTGGCGGAGAGGTCGAGCGGTTCAAGGAGGATTTCCAAGCGGCGATTTTGGGCGCGACCGTCCTTGGCGTCGTTGGAGAGAACGGGATATTGTTCACCACGGCCGACGGCGACAACGCGGTCGACGGGGACCTTGAGTTCATTGGTGAAGTAGCGGGCGACAGCGGCGGCGCGGGCGGAGGAGAGTTCGAGATTGCTGGGGTATTTGGATTTAAGCGAGCCGGTGATCGGGTCGTTGTCGGTGAAGCTTTCGAGGCGCAGGGCATGGTCCTTGAGTTGCGGTTGGGCGATGGCGGCGAGCTTTTTGAGGAGGTCTTGAATCTCGGGTTTGAGGTTCATGGTGCCGGTTGTGAAGAGCGCGGTGTTTTGAATGCGGAGAGTGGGGGTGTCCTTGCGCAGGACGAGGGTGATGTCCTTGCCGTTGGCGAGGCTGGAGAGGGACTGGCGGAATTTTTCGGTGGCCTCGGTGCGGGCTTTTTTCTGGCGGTCGGCTTCCTGCTTTTCCGCGTCGAGTTGCTGGGTTTTTTCGGTCACCTGGGCGAGGCTGGTGGCCTGTTCCTTGAGCTTTTCCTCGCGGTTCTTCAGGAGCGAATCGAACTGGGCGATGCCGGACTGGAGTTTGTCGACCTGCGCTTTGAGCTGCTGGTTTTCCAGCTGGAGCAGGGTTTCCTGATCCTTGAGCGTGCGGGCGGTGAGTTCGTTGTCGCGGTTCTGCCAGAAGAAGTAGCAGGCCGCCGCAGCGAAGATGAGCGAGAGCGCGCCCCAAAAGATATGGCTGCCCTGACCGCGTCTCGGACGATGTAACCCTTCGTGAGCGTTCGACATACCTACTGCTTTAGCAGATGAATGATTATCATGCAACCAGTGTGCCACGACGTGACTTCGGTCCGGTGGCGCGGGAAAGTGGGGATCGCACGCCGAGTGGCGCCGAGTCTGGACAGTTTTCGTAAGGGGTTGATCTTGCGTGGGCGGAGCGAAGGGAGGATGCGGGGAGGAGGTGGGAGAGGTCATTTAAAATTTGAAATGGGAGATTTCAGATTGGAGAAGGGTATTTAAGCAGAGATTGGGCCGGAACGTTTGTCTTGGATGTGCAAGGTGAGCTAGGTGTGCGATATTTTTCGCCATGTGTCGCCGCCATGCCCCTCTTCCGTCCCGTTCGGGGCGGCGTGAGGTCGTGCGGGATGAAGACTCGCGGGGGACGGTGTTGTGCGGGTGGCGCATTTTGCTTGCTGCAGGAGCCGGGGTTTGGCATGACCGCACGATGAAGTTGGGCTGGATTTTCGGCCTTGTGGCGGCTTTTTGCCTTTCGGCCCAAGCGTACGCAGCAGATTGGGAACTCGTGACTCGCGAGGGGCGGGAGTATGTCACGCTCAAATCTTTTTGCGGCTTTTACAATTTTCAAGACCCAGGCCTTCCGCAGGGCGACACCATGCGGCTGAAGAATCAGCGGGCCTCCATCGTGCTGAAGCTGGATAGCCGGGAATGTTTCATCAATGGCGTACGTTACTGGTTGAGTTTCGGGGTGCGGTCGACGAAGGACGACTGGCTGTTGTCGCGAGTGGATTTGGTGAAACTTTTTGAGCCGGTGTTGCGACCCTACCTGATCGATATCAAGAAACCGGTGCTCGGGGTGGTGATCGACGCCGGCCATGGCGGCTCCGATAACGGGGCGATCAGTTCGCGCCGCGTGATGGAGAAAGATCTGACGCTCGACACGGCGCTGCGGCTGGAGAAATTGTTGCGCGACGCGGGGATCAAGACCGTCATGACGCGGCGTTCGGATGTCTATGTGGACCTTTACGAACGGGCGCAACGCGCGGCGTCGTATCCGGGCTATATCTTTGTCAGTATTCATTTCAATTCCGCCGGAGCGGAGGCTCGCGGGTTGGAGACTTATTGCAGTTCGCCGCGCGGGGCCGGTTCGACGCAGGCGGGCGGGCAGGTGACGCGGGCTGATTACCAGAAGACACCGGGCAATGAAACGGACAGTCTGAACGCCCTGCTGGCGAGCGAAGTGCACAAGGTGGCCGTGTCGGTGCTGAATCCGAACGACATCGAAGCCGATCGCGGCGTGAAGCGCGCGCGGTTCGTGGTGCTGCGGCAAAATACGGTGCCGAGCGTTTTGGTCGAAGGCGGATTTCTTTCCAACCGGATGGAAGCGTCGGTACTGTCGACGGCGGCGTATCGCCAAAAGCTGGCCGAGTCGATTGCGCGCGGCGTGCAAAATTATGCGGCCATCATGTTACCTCCGGAAAAGCGGGTGACACCGCCGCAGGTGCGCCCCACGGAACCGCCGAAACCGGTGACGCCCGCCACGGCCACCGCGCCCAAACCCGCGACGCCGACAGTGACGACCACCCCGCCAGTGGCGCGACCGGTTCCGGTCCCCGTCCCCGTTCCGACCCCGGCGCCTACGCCAGCTCCGACGACGGCGACGAGTTCGTCGAGCACAGGAGTTCCGGTCTCGCCGGAGCCACCGCCCGCCACGCCGGTCGCCGCCGAGCCGAACCCGGATAAGCCGACGTACAGCACGTCGAGCCCCGCCCCGACGGTGACAACGGAACCGGCGACGGAAACGAAAACGCCGGAGCCGCATAACGCGACGCCTTCGATCACGATTTATCCGACAACGCCTGCGACTCCGGTGGAGGAAAAACCGCGCGTGACCGCTCCCGAACCGGAGCCGACGACGACGATTTATCACGACCAATCCGTGCCCAAGACCGCTCCCGCCGCGCCGGAACCCGATCAACCATGAGTGCCTTATCCGAATTTCCCGTAGCCACAATGGCAGCAACGCCGGTGAGTGAACGCCCCATCGGGGTTTTCGATTCCGGGGTGGGCGGGCTGACGGTGGTGAGCGCGATTCAGCGGTTGTTGCCGCACGAGGACATCGTGTATCTCGGCGACACGGCGCGAGTGCCGTATGGTAACAAGTCGCCCGAGACGATCATCCGCTACGCGCAACAGGACGTGCAATTTTTGCAAAGCCAGAATATCAAGGCTGCCGTGGTGGCGTGCAATACGGCCACGGCCCACGCGCTCGACGCGGTGCGGCAGTCGTATACGTTCCCGATTCTCGGCGTGGTGGAGCCGGGAGTGGAGGCCGCGTTGGCGGCGACGGTGAATGGCCGCATCGGCATCATCGGCACGATGGGCACGATCCAGAGCGGGGCGTATCAAAAAGCCTTGCTGGCGCGGCGGCCGGAGCTGCAGCTGACGGCGCAGGCAACGCCGCTCCTGGTCTCGCTGGTGGAGGAGGATTGGCTGACGCATGCGGCGACCCATTTGATTCTGGCGGAGTATTTGGCACCGTTGCAGGCGGCGCGGATCGATACGCTGGTCTTGGCCTGCACGCATTACCCGCTGTTGAAGGGAATCATCCGGTCGATCCTTGGCGATGAGGTGAAGCTGGTCGACTCGGCGGAGAATATGGCGCTGGCGTTACAGTCGCGTCTCAAACAGGACAGCTTGCTGCGCGAGGGTGGACAGCACGCGGGCCGGACGCGGATTCATGTGAGCGATTTGTCGCCGCATTTCGCGCCGCTGGCCAAGCGGTTTCTCGGGGGGCGAGTCGGGGCGATTGACCGCGTGCGGTTGGAGAATTGATTTTTGACGAAATTAACGGAATTTACGAAATGGGGGAGAAAGGCATTTTAAAATCAGGAACTCAGGAAAGCAGGAATCTCTTTCAGAACCTCCGTCCGATTTTCTTGATTTCCTGAGTTCCTGATTCGATCCGTTTTGCCGTTGCTTCCCCATTTCGTAAATTCCGTTAATTTCGTCAAAACTGTTTTCGTCCGAAAAGGAATTTCCTGTGGTGTTACGCGGTCAAAAACGTGTAAAAGAAAAGGGACACCTATGATACGCTCTTATGTTTTCAGCGAAGGGAAGGTAGTCGGTGAGGATCTCGACATCGACGCACTCAAGCTTGTGCGGGCGGATAAGGGATTGCACATCTGGGTGGATTTGATGGAGCCGACTCCGGAGGAATCGAAGTTGATTCTGGAGGAGCTTTTTAACTTTCACCCGTTGGCCATCGAAGACTGTTTGACGGTAAGCCAATTGCCGAAGGTGGAGGATTACGAGGATTATCTCTTCCTCGTCATGCACGCGGTCGACTTTACGCGCGCGGATAAATTCCAGACCAAGGAAATCGATTTCTTTCTCGGGAAGGAATTCCTCGTCACCTATCACATGACGCCGATGCGCACGATCCAGGCGGCGCAGGAACGATTGCACAAGGGGACTTTTGCGACATTCAAGCTGATGGACCGGTTGCTGCACCTGCTGCTCGATGCGCTGGTGGATAATTATCAGCCGGTGTTGACGGAGCTGGGCCAGGAATTGCAGGAGCTGGAGGATGAGGTGTTCACCGATCGCCGGACCTCGGGCAGCCTGATCACGGACTTCCGGCATGTGAAGGGCGACGTGGCGTTGTTGCGCCAGATCGTGCGACCGCAGCGGGACGTGATCTACCGGATGTCGCGCGGGGAATTTAAGATCATCCGGCCGCTCTTGCTGCCGTACTACCGCGATATTCACGACAACCTGACGCGCATCGATGAAATGGCGCACGGGTACAACGATCAGCTTTTTCTGTCGATGGATGTGTACCTGAACAAGGCGGCGAATGATACGAACGATATCATCAAGCTGCTGACATTGCTGACGGCGATCACGACTCCGACGATTCTGGTCGGGACGTGGTACGGAATGAATTTCCAGAATATTCCGGAGTTGTCTTATCCGCACGGTTATCTGATCGCCGGGATCGTGACGTTGACGAGTACACTGGGCTTGATCTGGTGGCTGAAGGTGAGGCAATGGTTGTGAGCCGCGTGCCGCTGCCCCCCCAGTAATTGATCAATGATCGCGCTTCTCAACACCACATGAAACCGTCCTTCCTCGCCAAGCTTCTCGATCGGATCGAGCATGTCTCGCCGGATGAACTGCAGACGTATTTGCAGCAGTTGGCGCGGGAGAAGGGTTTTCTCGAGGTGATCTTCAACACGCTGCAAGAGGGCGTGCTGGTGATCGATGCGGCGGGTAAGGTGCTTTATTTCAATCCGAGCATCCAGCGATTGATCGGGCTGCCGGACAATGCGCTCGGGCATGGCATCGCGGAATATTTGAAGGAGCTGGATTGGAAGAAGATTTTGCGTGAGCGGCGGGTGGTGAGCCGCGATCTGGAGGTCTATTACCCGGATATGCGCTTTCTGAATTTCTACCTCGTGCCGCTGGAGGAGCCGGGGCAGGAGTTCATGGGTTACGCGCTGATTTTTCACGATATCACGGCGACACGCCAGCGGACGCGCGAGGTGATCGAGTCGGAGAAGGTGAATGCGTTGACGCTGCTGGCGGCGGGAGTGGCGCATGAATTGGGCAATCCGCTGAATTCGCTGCACATTCATTTGCAATTGCTGGAACGCGATCTGAAAAAGATCGAGGGCGCGAAGGGCGGTCGGCTGGTGGATTCGGTGCGCGTGGCGCAGGCGGAGATCACGCGGCTGGATAATATCATCAATCAGTTTTTGCGCGCGGTGCGACCGGGACAGCCGGATCGAAAGCCGGTGCAGGTGAATGATCTGGTGCGCGAGTCGATTGACTTTCTGCGGCCGGAGATTGCGGATCGTGATATTCTGGTCGAGACGGAGTTGGCGAAGGATCTGCCATTGGTGCCGCTGGATGCGGGGCAGATGAAGCAGGCGATTTATAACCTGATTAAGAATTCCATCCAGGCGATGTCGGTGGGAGGCATTTTGCGGGTGCGGACGGAACGCAATGACACGCACCTGTTGATTTCATTTATCGATAATGGCTGCGGGATCGCGCCGGAAAATGTGAGCCGCATTTTTGAGCCGTACTTTACTACGAAGGACGGTGGGAGCGGGCTGGGGCTTTTCATCATCCGCCGGATTGTGCGCGAGCACGGGGGCGATCTGATTCTGGAGAGCGATCCCGGTCGCGGGACGACGGCGCGGATTGTGTTGCCGCTGGCGGAGCGTCGCGTGCGGATGTTGCCAGCTGGCGGTTCAGCGGCTAAAACGGAGGCTGACAAAGAAGAGCATCATGACTGAACCGTTGCACGGCAATCTCCCGAACCTGTTGGTGGTGGAAGACGAGAAAAATACCCGCGATGGATTGCGTCGCGCGCTGGAAGATAAATTCGAGATCTACGTGGCGTCGGATTTCAATTCGGCGCTGAACGTTTTGGAATCGGAGCAAATCGACGTGCTGCTGACCGATCTGCGCCTGTCGGGCGGGGCGGACGGCATGGAACTGCTGGCGAAGGTGCAGAGTCTGCCGCATCAACCGGTGTGCGTGCTGATGACCGCGTATGGCTCGGTCGATGTGGCGGTCGAGGCGATGAAGCGCGGCGCGTACGATTACGTCACGAAGCCGCTGAATCTGGACAAGCTGGAGCTGCTGCTCTTGCGGGCATGGCGTTCGCGACAGGTCGAAGCGGAGAATGTCCAGTTGCGTCAGGAGCTGGACAAGAAGTACGGGATGGAGAAGTTGATCGGCAATTCGGAGCCGATGCAGAAGGTGTTCGATCTCGTGCAGCAGGTCGCCAATTCCACCGCTACAATCATGATCGAGGGCGAGAGCGGCACCGGCAAGGAACTGGTCGCGCAGGCGTTGCATAATTTGAGCAGCCGCAAGGCGAATCCCTTCGTGATTGTGCATTGCGCTGCGCTGTCACCGCAGTTGCTGGAGAGTGAACTCTTTGGTCACGAAAAGGGAGCATTCACCGGGGCGAATACGCGCCGCATCGGACGCTTCGAAGAAGCCAATCACGGAACCATTTTCCTCGATGAAATCGGTGAGATCGACGCGGCGACGCAGGTCAAGTTGCTGCGCGTGATGGGCGAACGAACGATCCAGCGGGTGGGCAGCAACCAGACCATTCCAGTCGATGTGCGCGTGATCACGGCCACGAACAAGAATCTGGAGAACATGGT
This sequence comes from Verrucomicrobia bacterium Tous-C9LFEB, assembly GCA_002304345.1. Classification (GTDB taxonomy): domain Bacteria; phylum Verrucomicrobiota; class Verrucomicrobiia; order Methylacidiphilales; family UBA1321; genus UBA1321. The sequence goes on along the minus strand of NEUU01000007.1, from coordinate 142,535 downwards.
GAAGGAAGGCAAATTCCGGGAGGATTTATTCTTCCGCCTGAATGTGGTGCCGATTCATTTGCCGCCGCTGCGCGAACGGACGGAGGATGTGCCGTTGCTGGCGGATTCGTTTATCAAGGAGTTCAGCCGGCAGAATCACAAGAAGGTGACGGGACTGACGGCGGACGCGCAGGAAGTGCTGCTGCGTTATGGCTGGCCGGGAAACGTCCGCGAGTTGCGGACAGCGATGGAATACGGTGTGACTCTGGCGCGCGGGGAACGAATTGGATTAAAAGATTTGCCCGAACGCGTTTTGGGCTCTAAATCAGATCTTTCACCAGCATCACTTTCTTCGCGTTCGGACTTAAATTTGGAAAAGATGGAAAAACTTTTTATTGAGCAAGCATTGAAGGTGTGCGGGGGAAACCGCACCGAGGCGGCGCAGAAGCTGGGGATCAGCCGCCGCACGCTGCACCGCAAGCTGCTGCAATACCGGATGGAGGAAGCCTAAATGTCATTTCAGGATGCACTCTACACACTGGAGGTTGGCAAGGGTCGACGGTGGGTTCAACTGGCGGCGATTTTGGTGGGTTTTGTTTTTCTCGCGCTGCTTTATTTCGTGATGCTGTTCCGCGGACTGGATCGTCCGACGGCGATGGACCATGCGCAACTGGCGCGGCAATTGGCCACGGGAAATGGTTTCAATACGATGGTGATCCGCCCGTCGGCGCTGAAGGTGTATTCGGATTTCTATAGCACTCCGGCGATGATGGCGCACACGCCGCAACCGAAGATCGATGTGTTTGCCCTGCCCGATATCACGAACGCACCGGTGTATCCGGCGGTGTTGAGCGTGGTGTTCCGGACCTTCAAGGTGGACTTTGAGCCGACGGCGACGGAGTTGGGCAAGGCGCAGATTTACGCGCCGGAACGGCTGATCGTTTTCTTCAATCAGTTCTGTATTTTTCTGACGGCGGTGGTGCTTTATTTCTGGGCGTGGCGGATGTTTGACGACCGGGTGGCGTTCGTCTCGACGCTAGCCTTTGTGGGTTGCGACTTGATCTGGCAGTTCGCGCTGTCGGGATTGTCGACGAGCTGGATTCTGCTGTTGATGACGATGCTCGGGTTCGTCTTGCACGAATCTCTGATCGCGGAGGAGGAGGACCGGCAACCGGCGGTCTGGGGCTGGGCGGCGGGTAGTGCGGTGCTGCTGGTGGTAATCATTTTATCGAAATTGTCGCTGGCGTGGTTGATTTTTCCGTACGCGGCGCTGCTGTTGATTGCTCTGCGCCGGATGGTGTTTCCGCCGTTGGTTGCGCTGCTGATCGTGCTGCTGGGCATCACGCCTTGGTTTGTGCGGAACTACCAGGTATGTGGCAATCCCTTTGGGACGGGCATTGCGAAGGTGGCGGAGTTTGGCACGGTGAAGGAAGCCATCGGGGATCGCACTTTCCTGCAAAACAATAATTGGCCGGTGAAGCGGGCGCTGCACAAGACCTACGAGGGCTTTGGACACGCCTTGGGGAATTTCTTTTCGTTGATGGGCTCCAGCGCCGTGATCCTGCTGGCACTGGCGGCATTCATGCATCGCTTCAAGCGGCATCGCGTACAGCTCATGCGTTGGTTCCTGCTGGGCAGTGGTCTGGCGGTGGTCCTAGGCGCGTCACTGTTGCGGGCCGAGCCTGGAGCGGTGGACGAAGAGAATAATCTGATTTTGATTTTCCCGGGATTGGCTGCGGTCGGTACGGCCTTTTTCTATGTGCTGCTCGACCGGCTGGATATTGGTTTGCAGATTGTACGTTACATTGTGGTGACGTTTTTTCTGGTCGTTTGCACCGTGCCGCTGGTAATTGCGCTCCTGCCGCCGGGACCCGGCCAGTACCGTTATCCGCCTTACTTCCCGCCGATGATCCGCTACATCAGCCAATTGCTGGGACCAAAGGAATTAATGGTCTCCGATATCCCCGCCGCGACAGCGTGGTACGGAGGACGGGTGTCACTCTGGATGCCGACGACATTGAAGGAGTTTTACCAAATCAACGATACCATTCAGTGGGCGAGCGGAATGTTGATTACTCCGGAATCGTGGGATAATTCACTCTACAAAATCGATAAGGGAAACTCCCAGGATTGGGCTCCGATCCTGCGCCGCCAGGGCTTACCGTCGGGGTTCCCATTAACGTCTTATACACCGATGCCGCCGCTGGATAATGAATACTTATTCTTCTCGGATCGACGCAGATGGTAAACGATCTAAATAGGTTAGCGATATTTACTCAATAACATTTAAAAAAATTGGTACTTGCCACATGAAGGAGATTTGCTATTTGGAGCTTATGTTGCGAAAAAGGCGCCATGTTGTTTTCGGACTCTTTTTATGCTTTTTATCGTTAAATCTGGTAAAAGGGCAAGAGACGAGTCAACAGGTACTTCAGCAGAAAAAGCCGTACTCGGTTTCTGTGGGTCTCCGTCAAGGGTACGACGATAATATTTACACCTCGTCGAACAATCAGAAGGGGAGTATGACAACGGGCATTCAGCCCTCCTTCCTGATTAATTATCCGTTGGATCAGACACTCCTTTCCGGCCGGTACACATTTGATTCTCTTTACTATTGGGACCGTGAAGGGGATGGTTGGGATTTGAGCCACGAATTGGTAGGCCGTATTAATCATTCTGTTTCGGAACGATTCAATCTCGATTTGCGCGAACGTTTCCGTTACGCGCAGAATCCGGAAATTTTGGACAGCGCGAGTGCGCTTCAGCGTAATGGTAATTATATCAACAACACGGCTTCGCTGCAGGGTTCGTTCCAATGGACGCCGAAGTTCGGAACGGTAACGACCTACACGAACGATTTGTACGATTACGAGGACGAGATCACCAAGCAGACCAATAACAATATGTCGCAGACGGTGAATCAGGATTTGCGGTTTCTGATCGATCCGACGGTGACGATCGTTACGGGCGGTATCTTTCAGGATGTGAGTTACGAGTATGCGGATCGTAGCTTCAATGTTTACACGGGCAACGTCGGTGCGGATTGGACAGTGAGCCCGCAGGTGACGGTATCGGGCCGGGTCGGTGGCCAGTACTTTGATCCGGGCGACGGTGGTTCGGGCTCGACTTCGCCCTATGGATCGCTGGGGTTGAACTGGATTCTGGGAGCACGCAGCAGCCTCAGTGCGAACTATTCGCACAGCCTCAGCCAGACGGATATCGCGACCTCCTACGCGCAGGAAACGGATACAATCACCTCGACGTTCAAGTATCAGTGGACGCCGCGGTTTTCCACCAGTTTGCAGGGTCTGTACACCTTTGGGTCGTACACCACGGAAATGGAGATTCCCAATTCCGGGATGGGGGATTACGAGGAAAACGTGGCGACTTTGACTCTGGGGGCGACGTACAAGCTGAACGAATGGCTAGATTTGGACGCTTCGTATACTTTCACCAACGTGGCGGACGATACCAACCGGGATCGCGAATATACCCGCAATCAAATCAGCCTCGGTATCCGGGGTACCTATTGACATTGAATTTTCAGGGCTACGGGGTAGCTTAAGGAAGTAGACACACCAATATGGCGGCTCCAGCTTCAGAAGTATCCCTGCACTTTCTTGACTACTGGCGAGTCATTCGCAACCGTGCCGCGATTATCGTCACGGTTCTGCTGCTGACCTTGATGACGGGTTACGTCGTCACCGTCTACGTCATGCAGAAGATGTATGATGCCAAGGCGCAATTGCGCGTGTACAAGGAAAAGTCGGACGTCGAGTTCATGGGCAACAGCCGCACCGACGCTCCCTTCGACTTGGTTTTCTTCACGAGTGAAATCAGCACCATTCAGAGTAAAAAAATTCTCAATCCCGTCATTGAGAAACTCGGTTTGCAAAAGGAATGGGGGACCCGGCTGTTCGGCGGTTCGAATCTGCCGATGGACAAGGCTTTCGTCCTGTTAAACAACCGGGTGGATGTCAATGTTCAGCGCAACTCCGATATTCTCGAGATTCGGGTCAAGAGCGACCTGCCCAAGGAAGCATCCGACATTGCGAACGCGATCATGGACGTCTACATCGAGATGCGTCGCGCCGATTTGCAGACTCGCGAAAGCCGTGGGTTTAAGACTCTGGATGATGAAATTGCCAAGCAGGGTGAGGTGGTGCAGCGCGCCAAAGACTATGTCGAGGAGCTGCGAAAAAGCCTGAACCTGAACATGGTGGGCGGTGGCGAGAACGAAACGCAGATGATCGAAGAGGAGTGGAAGCGCAAGTCGGCTCTCCTGGATGATGTTCGGGCGGAATACCTGGGTCGGCAGGTGCGCTATGAGCGGTTGAACCGGTTGTCGACCAATGAATTTCTTGATGCGATCGTGGCGATGGGCATCGAAGATGCGAATTTGACGAGCTTGCGGGCGAAGAAGTACGCCGCAGAGTCGGATTTGGAGCAGATGCGCAAGAGCGGTCTGGAAGGGAATCACCCGCGGATCAAATCGCGCGAAGCGGAGTTGGCCAAGATCGATGAGCAGATCAACGCGAACGCGGCTGGCAAGCGCCGCGCGTTGGAGATTGACGTGCAGGTCACCAAGGCTCGTGTTACGCAACTGGAAAAAGAAGTGGGCGTGCTCACCGATCAGGTGCGGATGCAGAAGACGACGGAACTGGCCAAGTTCCGGGAGGCGAAGAAGGAGCAAGACCGGCAGCAGCTGCTGTACGATCAATTCGTGATTCGCAAAAAGCAGTCTGTGGTCGATAAACAGATCACTAATGATCCCGCGACGATCATTTCCAAGGCGGAGCCCAACGATATGCCGTTCCGCCCCAATCTGACGATTAATTTGATCGCTTCCGGTGTCGCGGGTTTGGTTCTGGGCATCGTGCTGGCGTTCTTCATCGAGTATCTCGATACCAGCGTGAAGACGATGGACGATGTGGAGAAATTGCTCGATCTGCCTGTGCTGGCCGTTATTCCGGATGGCGTGGGACCGCTGATTCGCGAAGGAGCGGACTCTCCGCATGCGGAAGGGTATCGAATTTTGCGAGCAAAGATCGATTTGAATCCCAAGAGCGGCGCGGGCAATACGCTGACGGTGGTCAGCGGCGGTCCGGGCGAGGGGAAGTCGACCACGTTGTTCAATCTGGCCTATGTCTGCGCGCAATCGGGGCAGTCGGTCCTGCTGGTGGATGCGGATTTGCGTCGCCCCACGGTGCACACCATTCTGGGTATCGAGAACGAGGCGGGCATTTCGGAAGCGATGCGCGGTCTGGGCGAAGCGCACCAGTACATTCGCGCGACCAGCGTGCCGAACATGCACGTGATTACGGCGGGAGATATGCCGGCCTCGGAGATGGGAGCGTTTAGCGGGTTGAAGCTGCGCGAGATTCTCAATGATTTGAAATTACGGTACGACATCGTCCTGCTCGATGCGCCTCCCGTCCTCGGCATCAGCGATGGCGCGGTGCTCGCGCACGAGGTTGATTTTACCTTGCTGGTCATCCAGCACCGCCGCTATCCTCGCGACATCTCGATGCGAGCCAAGCGGGCGGTGGAGGAAGTGAAGGGCAATCTCCTCGGAGTCGTCCTGAACGCTGTGGCCGTCAAGAGTGACGAGGCGTACTACTATTACAGCAGCTATGGCAATTATTACTACAATCGTAATGGCGAAAAGAAACCTCGATCCGGCGCCGCGACTCCCCAGCGCGCCACTCTCGCCAAAAACGACGAGCAGTCTCATGGCAGCGAAGACTTTTAACCTGCGCGCGTCTTTCTTCCGCGTCCTGGCCTTGGCCTGGATGCTCTGCTTCGTGTTCACGGGTTGCATGGGCAGCGGTTCCGGTGGTTCCATGACGCCTCCCCCCACATCGAGCACGGCGGGCGATGCGAGCAATCCGGATATCATTCGCCGCGGCGATGTGCTCCTGATTCGTCTGACCGGCGTGCCGGACAATGAAGGCGGCGTTTACGAAGAAACGGTCATTGATGAGGGCACGATTTCCATGCCGCTGCTGGGTAGCTTCAAGGCGGCGGGCAAGACACTGGGGCAACTCAAGTCGGATATTGAGGCGGCCTATCGCGACAAGAAAATCTACGCGACGCCGAATGTGACCGTGAGCCAGTCGCAGCGCTTCATCAACGTGCTGGGCGAGGTGCGTGCCCCGCAGCGGGTGGTGTATACGCCGGACATGACCATTCTAAAGGCGATCAGCGCCTGCGGTGGATTCACGGACTACGCGCAGAAGCGGGAAGTGAAACTCTCTCGCGGCAGCAAGGTCTATATCTTTAACGCCGTCGAGGCGATGAGAGATCCCAGCAAGGATATTCCTTTGCAGGCCGGTGATCAGATTCAGGTGCCGCGCACGATCTTTTAGTGATGTGTCGTGCACCGAGGTTGCTTTCGTCCGGGCTCAACGAGCCCGGCTACAACGCTAGAGCGTTTTAAATAAAACTATAGCCGCAGGTGCCTTGCTGTAGGGCGCTTCGGTGAAGCGCCACGGCGCGATACAATCGCGCCCTACAGAAAACCCTCGCAGTCGATGGTTACAGCCATTCTTAAAATACGATAGCGCCTATCTATCAGAGCCGTTGAATCGAAGGGGCTCTCTACGTGCCGAGCATCTTGTAGTTCATGTCGTCAAATTTGACGAAGTAGGCTTGCGCGGCATCGTCGAGCATCTCGGCAGTGACGGTTGGTTCCACACCCTTGTAGCGGCAGACATCGATGATGTTTTCCAAGATGTCGCGCGGTTGGCAACCACGCAACGGGCGGCCATGGCTGCGCATGTGTTTTTCCACGAAGTAGTCGACAACTTCATCGGCGTAGGGGACTCCCTTGGCTTCGCTGACGATTTTCCAGATGGCGCGGAAGTGTTCGTGAGAGGGATCGTTGATGGGAATTTTGTAGCGGATACGACGCAGGAAGGCGTCGTCGACGAGGTCTTTGGGGTTGAGATTGGTGGAGAAGACGATGAGTTCGTCGAAGGGGACTTCCACCTTGGTGCCGGTGTGGAGAGTGAGGAAGTCGACCCGTTTTTCGAGCGGGACGATCCAGCGGTTGAGCAGGGTTTTGGGCTCGACGCGTTGACGGCCAAAGTCGTCCACCATGAAGGCGCCGCCATTGGCTTTCATCTGGAAGGGGGCTTCGTAGAACCGGGCTTCATTGTTCCAAATGAGATCGAGCGTTTCCATGGTGAGCTCACCACCGACGATGATGATGGGGCGGCGGATGAGTCGGAAGCGGCGGTCGTACTTGCCTTGCAGGCGCATGTCCTCCTCGGGAGGAATCTGGACGTGATTGAATTCGTCAAAAACTTTGATGATCTGCCCTTTGACCTCGATGGCATAGGGAGTGAAGATGGCACCGCCGAAGGATTGGACGATGCGTTCGCAGATGGAGGTCTTGCCGTTGCCGGGAGGGCCGTAGAGAAAAATGGAGCGGCCGGAGTTCACGGCCGGGCCGATTTTTTCGAGGATGCCTTCGTCGAAGACGAGTCCGTCGAACGCTTCGCGCAGGCGGTCGCTATTGACGGTGATATTCTTGAGGCTTTGCGCGGCGACGACGCGGTTGTAGCTCTCGAGCGAAACGGGAGCGGGGCCGATGTAGGTGGTCTGCTCGAAGTACTGCATCGCGCGGGCGCGGCCAGCGTCGCTGATGGTGTAGACGTAGGACATGGCGGCCATGTCACCACGGGTGACTTCGATGAGGCGGCTGTCGCGCAATTGGATGAGGATGGGCTCGACTACGCCGTAGTAGGGGACGCACAATTCGGCGGCGATTTCATGCGCCACCATCGTGGTGTTGATGTGCATGAAACGCAGAATCAGCCCCTCGATGATCGTGGGATTGATGTCGATGGTCTCGAGATTCTCCGGTTCCGGAGGCGTGAAGAGCGAGGCGTTGGCGAAGAGTTCCTGGGCCATGGCGTGTGCGAAAACTATGGAAGCTGAGAAGAGCGAAGGGAAGTCAATTTATGCTACGAACAGGGACTGTGATGAAATAGGCAAAATTTACCGCATACTTTCCGGTAGGAAGAGAATGCTAAATGGGGGTGAATTTTGAACTTGTATAATCACCTAATGTCATGGACGATATGTAATAGCGAATGTTAACCATGAGGGTTCCGTGACTCCTGCGACAGAAAATCCAAACTTGCTAGATCAAGCTCATCCCGCCACCGATTCGGTGACGCTTCAATATCCATTGCGTCCGCGGGCGAAGGGAGTTTATCCCAAGAAATCTTCGCTGTTGCCTCCCTCGTCCAAGCTGGGTTTGTATTCGCTCGGCGCGGTGATTCCTCCGCTCCACTTTTAGTCTGATTTCGTGTTTCGTTTTTCGAAACAGCGGTGATTTGCATTCCTCACTTGCCTGAGGGAAGGTTCCGTCCGATGATCGAATAGGATGATGGATGTGCTCTTACAATCTCTGATCATCAGTGCTTCGTTGGGCGCCTTGATTGGCTTGGTGCGGCAATGGGAGGATCAACAGGCGAAAGATCCGGGCTTGGCAGGTGTGCGGACCTTTACGCTGTGGGGCATTCTCGGGGCGAGCGCAGCCTATCTCAGTCAGAATTTCTTCCCGCTCTTTTTTCCGGTCGCGTTTGGTATGGTGGCTTTGTACCTGACCGTGGCGCAACTGGCGGTCATTCGCACGGGACAGACTCCGGGCTTCACGACTTTCACTTTGGCGTTGCTCACCTATGTGCTCGGCGGGTTGGTCTATCTCGGGCAGATGCGGGTGGCGGTGGTGCTGGCCGTGGTGATGATTATTTTGATCGCGAGCAAGCGGGAAATTCATAGCTGGACGACGCATTTCACGGCGAAGGATCTGCGCAGCGCGCTCGTCTTTGCGGCGATCACCGGCATCGTGCTGCCGATGGTGCCGAACAAGGGGTACGGTCCGTTGGAGGCATTCAATCCTTTCGCGACGTGGTTGATGGTGGTGTTGATTTCGGGTCTGGGTTTCGCCGGGTACGTACTGATGCGATTGCTCGGCGCGCGGGCGGGAATCACGGTGACGGGGCTCGCCGGCGGACTGGCTTCCAGTACGGCGGCGACGATTGCTTTCAGCCGGAGGAGTCGCGAGGAACCGGAGCTGTCCGCGAACTTCGCCCTGGCGATTGTGCTGGCCTGTACGGTGATGCTGGTGCGTGTGGCCGTGGTGGTGGCGATGATCGATCTCCAGCTCTTCCTGCGATTGTGCGGACCCTTCCTGATTCTCGCGTTGCCGGGATTATTCTATGCGGGCTGGCAGTGGTGGTTTCGGGATCGGTCCGGAGCGCGAAAAATCGAGACGCCGGATATTTCGAATCCGCTGAGTCTTTCCATGGCGTTGAAATTCGCCGCGATTTACGCGGTGGTGGTGCTGTTGGTGAAGACCGTGACGACGTACGGCGGCGACGGGGCGGGGCTTTACTGGGTGACTTTTATTTCGGGCCTGACGGATATGGACGCGATCACGCTTTCGCTCGCGCAAATGGGCGGCAAGGCGACGATGGCGGAGGAAATTTTGGCGAAGGCCATCATCCTGGCGGCAGTCAGCAATACGCTGCTGAAATTGGGATTTGCGCTGGCGGCGGGATCGAACGCGCTGCGTCGGGAAATGCTGTTGAGCCTCGGGGCGACACTGCTGATCGGGGTGGTACTTTTGGTGGTGATGTGAGGGGCGTCAGCAGCGGCGGAAATAAAATGCGACCGCTTCTGATAAAAATCCATTGACACTTTGCAGTGAAGGTTATACTTTCGCCCCTCCTGTGATGAAAACTTTTAGTGCTAAAGCCGAAGCGGTTGACCGCAAATGGTATATTGTTGACGCGCAAGACCAAGTGGTCGGGCGTGTTGCGGAGCGTGTCGCCAATATCCTTCGTGGCAAGACGAAACCTATTTTTACCCCCCACGTTGACACCGGCGATTTCGTCGTAGTGATCAACGCTTCCAAGGCCGTGTTTACCGGCAAAAAGGAAGTCCAGAAGAGCTACATGAGCTTCTCCGGTTACGTCGGTGGCCACCATTCGGAAACGGCGCAAAGCCGCCGTGCCCGTCGCCCCGAGTTGCTCATCCAGACTGCCGTCAAGGGCATGGTTCCTCATAACCGCTTGGGCCGTCAGATTCTCAAGAAACTTCACGTCTACGCCGGTGCGGAACATCCGCACACCGCGCAGAATCCCAAAGCATTAACCGTAAAATAATCCAGGCGTCTCATGTCGACTTCTACTGCTCCCGTTACTGCTACTGGCCGTCGCAAGACTGCCGTGGCTTCCGTCAATCTTCTCCCCGGTAAAGGCGCCGTTGAAATCAACGGCCGCGATATCGATGATTATTTTACGACTTCAGAAATGAAGACTCGTGCGTTGCTTCCGCTGGTCACGGCGGATCTCGCCAAAAAGTTTGACGTCAAGGTCCGCGCCCACGGTGGCGGTCTCATGGGCCAGGCGGGTGCGATTTCTCTCGCCGTAGCACGGGCCCTGATTCAGGTCGATCCCGCGCTGCGTCCTGCTTTGAAGAAGCCCGGCTTCCTCAAGCGCGATCCTCGCATGAAAGAGCGCAAGAAGAGCGGTCAGCCCGGTGCCCGCAAGCGCTTCCAGTTCTCCAAGCGCTAAGCGGCCCCTTTGGGTTTGCTTGCGAATGGTCGCCCTATGCCAACACTACGCATTGCCGTGGTTGGTGCCTCGGGCTACTCCGGTGAAGAATTGGTCCGCCTTGTATCCCGGCATCCCGAGCTTCAACTAACTGCCATCACGTCCCGCTCTTCAGCGGGGCGGCCGGTGGGTAGTGTCATCCCGGGACTTCCGGCTTCGCTGGAAAAACTCACCTTTGCCGACATTGCGCCCGCTGATCTGGCGGGGCATGCCGATGCTTTTTTTCTCGCGCTGCCGCATGGCGTTGCCGCCGAATACGCGGTGCCGCTACGCAAAGCGGGCAAGGTGGTCATTGATCTCAGTGCCGATTTCCGGCTGAAGAGTCCCGAGATCTATAAAGAATTTTACGGTCACGATCATCCCGCTCCCGAGCTTCTGAAAGAGTCGGTTTACGCGCTGCCGGAATTGCATCGGGACGCGATCAAGAAAACCGATCTCATCGCCTGCCCCGGTTGCTATCCGACGAGCATCCTGCTCGCGCTCGCGCCGGCACTGAAGAATGGTTTGATTGACCCCGCGAGCATCGTCATCAATTCGCTCAGCGGCGTTTCCGGCGCGGGCAAGAAAGCGGACGTCAGTCTCCTCTTTGCGGAACTCAACGAGAGCATGAAGGCCTACAGCGTGCCGAAGCACCGGCATCTGAGCGAGATTGAGCAGGAGCTGTCGCTCCTCGCCGCGCAGAATGTCGTAGTCACGTTTATTCCGCATCTCGTGCCGCTCACGCGTGGCATGATCACCACCATCTCGGCGAAGGTCACTCGCGATCTCGCTGACAAAGAGGTGGAATCGCTCTACGCGAAATATTACACGGGCGAGCCGTTCGTCATGCTCAAGACCGATGGCACATTGCCCGAGGTGAAACGCGTCGTGCGTTCCAACCTGATTGAAATCGCCACCCGCCTCGATGTGCGGACCGGGCGTCTGCTACTCTTTTCCGCGATTGATAACCTTGGCAAGGGGGCTGCTGCGCAAGCGGTCCAGGCCTTGAACGTGCGGTTCGGGTTCGAAGAAACAATGGGGTTGGGAGCATGAAAGACGACTATAAAGTAATTAAAGATGGCGGCGTGACGAGCGCTCAGGGTTTTGTGGCGGCGGGTATCGCCTCGGGTATCAAGCCTGCCGGCAAAAAGGATCTCGCCATTGTTTACTCGGCCGTGCCGGCGCAGATCGGCGCTACCTTCACGACGAATCTCGTCAAGGCCGCTCCCGTTAAAGTCTCTTTTGAACACGCGCGCAACGGTTCCGTGCGTGGCGTGGTGTTGAACTCCGGCAACGCCAATGCGTGCACGGGTGTGCTTGGCATCAAGAACGCGAAGAGCATGGTCGAGAAGACCGCCAAGGCGCTCGATTGCAAGCCGAAGGAAGTTCTCGTCTGCTCCACGGGCCGCATCGGGGTGCAATTGCCGATGCCGAAGATCGAGCGCGGAATCAAGAAGACTGTCGCGAAACTGAACGTGGACGGCGGCGCGGATGCCGCGAAAGCGATCATGACGTCCGACACATTCCGCAAGGAATTTGCCGTGCGTGTGGAAATCGACGGTCGCAAGGTGACTATCGGCGGCATGGCCAAGGGTGCGGGAATGATTCATCCGCAAATGGCAACGATGCTGTGCGTGATCACGACGGACGCGAATATCGACAAGGCCACGCTGCGCAAGTGCACGTACGAGGCCGTTGAACTTTCTTTCAATCGCATCACCATCGATGGCGATACGTCGACCAATGACACCGTCATGGTTCTGGCCAACGGCATGGCGGAAAATCCGCTGATCAAAAGCTATCACCCGCAACTCGGCGTTTTTCAAAAAGCCTTGGTGACGGTGATGCGCAAGCTGGCCCGCATGATTGTGCAGGACGGTGAAGGCATTTCGCGCGTGGTGGAAGTGAACGTCAAGGGCGCGGCGAGCAATGCCGATGCCAAGCTCGCGGCTCTCGCGGTGGCGCACTCGGCGCTGGTGAAGTGCTCATGGTGTGGCGGCGATCCGAATTGGGGTCGTCTCATGGATGCGATCGGTTATTCCGGCGCTCGCGTGAAAGAGGAGATGGTGGAAATTTACTACGACGGTCTCGTCGCGGTGTCCAACGGCGAAGCGAGCCGTACGCCGGTGGCGAAGCTGCGCAAGATCGTGCGACGCCCGGCGTTTACGATCACCCTGCATCTGCATCTCGGCTCGGGCGAGTACAGCGTGCTCACGACGGACCTGACGGAAAAGTACGTCACGTTCAATAAGGGCGAGTAACCAGGGCTGAGCCCTGGACCCAGCGACGCTTCGCCTAAAGTAAAGTTACGGTAAGGTGACGGCGATAATCCGGCCGTAGAAAACCGGACGTTCTCTCGGCAATAATATGGGGTCCAGCGTCACGCTGGCTTGTTTATTTTCGAGATCGTTTTACACTTTTCGCTTTCCCATGAACGAACATCTTAAGGCCGCAACGCTCATTGAGGCGTTGCCATATATTCAGCAATTTCGCGGGCAGACCGTCGTCATCAAGTACGGCGGTGCGGCGATGGAGAACGAGGCGTTGGTCGAAGGCGTGCTGCGCGACGTGGTATTTCTCGAAGCGGTGGGGATCAACCCCGTGCTCGTCCACGGCGGTGGCAAGGCGATCACTCGTGCGATGAAGGAACGCGGCGTGGTCGCGAAGTTCATCGACGGATTGCGCGTCTCGGATGCGGAATCGATGGACGTCATCGAGAAAACTCTTTCGGCGGAAATCAATCCCGGCATTGTCGATGCGATCAAGAAGCTCGGCGGCAAGGCGCGCGGTTTTTCCGGCAAGGAAGTGCTGATCGCGCGCAAGATGGAGTATCGTCTCGCCAAGACCGGCGAGCCGGTGGATCTCGGTTTTGTCGGTGACATCCTCGGGGTGGACACCGGGCCCTTGCGCGATGCGGTTCGCGCGGAAGTCATGCCGGTCATTTCGCCCTTGGCGCGGGACGGCGACGGTCGCGTGTATAATATTAATGCCGACGTGGCGGCGGGCGAGATCGCCCAGGCGCTGAAGGCGGACAAGATCATTTATCTCTCTGACGTGAATGGTGTGTTGCGGGATTTCAAAGATCCGCAATCCACGATTTCCACGCTGACCATTGCCGAGATCGACGAGCTCAAAAAGCAGGGAATCATTGACGGCGGCATGTTGCCGAAGGTGGACTCTGCCATTGAGGCATTGCGTCACGGCGTGAAGAAGGTTCACTTCCTCGATGGCCGCATGGCGCATTCCCTGCTGCTGGAAGTGTTCACCGATGCCGGTGTCGGCACGGAAATCACGGCGTAAGAAGGGAAGTCCGCAGATTACGCCGATTAACGCAGATTAAAATGGAAGCAGCCGGTTGCAGTCGCGAGACTGGAAGCTCGCACTGAAAACCGAAAACTTCGAACTGAAAACCTAAAATGAGTGACCCGTTAGCCCCTGTTGTCATGGTGGAACCCGCCGCGCAGGCGATCATGCGCGAGTACGAAAAGTACGTCGTGCCGTCGTACGCGCGTTCGATTGTGCTGGAGCGCGGCAAGGGCACGGAAGTATGGGATGCGGGCGGAAAACGGTATCTCGATTTCGGCGGCGGCATCGCGGTCAACGCGCTCGGTCATGCGCATCCGGCGATCACGAAGGCGCTCACAGAGCAATCGCAGAAACTGATTCACGTTTCGAATCTCTACTATCACCGCGGTCAGGGCGAACTGGCGCACAAAATTGCGGCGCAGGTGGGACCGGGTAAGGTGTTCTTTTGCAACAGCGGCGCGGAAGCGAACGAGATGCTCTATAAGCTCGCGCGTAAGTTCGGCCACGATACGGGCCGCTACGAGGTGATCACGGCATTGAAATCCTTTCATGGCCGCACGCTCGGTGGTATCGCCGCGACGGGGCAGGACAAGATCAAGAAGGGTTTCGAGCCGATCATTCCCGGCTTCAAGCATGTGCCATTCAATGACCTGAAGGCGGTCGAAGAGGCGATCACGCCGTTGACCGCAGCGGTGCTCATCGAATGCATCCAAGGTGAGAGCGGGGTGAACATCGCCAGCCCGGAATATCTGCTGGGCTTGCGCAAACTGTGTACGGAAAAGAATATCCTGCTGGTGATCGATGCAGTGCAGTGCGGCATTTTCCGCACGGGCACCTTTGTCAGCTACCAGCGCATTCTGGAAGGACATCCGCAAGCGGGGAGTTTCCAACCGGACGCCATTTCCTTCGCCAAATCGCTCGGTGGCGGTTTCCCCATTGGCGCGGTCTGGCTCAAAACGCCGCTGGCGGATTTGTTCCAGCCCGGCACGCATGGCACCACTTTCGGCGGTACGCCGCTGGCCTGTGCGGTGGCGCTGACCGTGCTCGATGTGATTGAGCGGGAGCATCTCGTGGCGAATATCCGCAAGCAGGGCGACAAGATCGTGGCGGCGTTGAATGCGCATGCGGCCAAGGGAGCAAAAACACTGGTCAGCGCGCGCGGTTTTGGCGGATTGCTCGGCTTGCAGGTCAAGGCGCTCGCGGCGGACGTAACGGCTCGGTTGCGCGAAGCCGGGTTGCTCGTTGTCCCAGCGGGAGAAGAGGTCATTCGCCTCCTGCCGCCCTATAATGTGAGCGACGTGGAAGTGGAAGAAGCGCTTGGAATTTTGACGGCAAACCTGTAGGCTACCCCCTTGAAAACGAGTCCTATCCATCTGTTGGGAATGCAGGGTCTGCCCGTGGGGGCAGCCAAGGCTATCTTCGCCGAGGCGGCGTTGTATAAAAAGAATCGTCGCAACCCGACGCAGTTTCCGCTCAAGGGTCAAACCTGGGCGATGATTTTCAGCAAGTCGTCGACGCGGACTCGCGTTTCCTTCGAAGTCGGCATCCGCGAACTCGGCGGTGAATCGCTTTTCCTCAACGCGAACGACATCCAGCTCGGCCGTGGCGAACCGATCGCCGACACGGCGCGGGTGCTGGGTCGCATGGTTCATGGCGCGGTGATCCGCACCTTTGCGCAGCAGGACGTGGTGGACTTCGCGAACTACGCCAAGATTCCCACCGTCAACGCGCTGACTGATGATGAGCATCCCTGCCAGATTTTGACCGATGTGTTCACGTACGAAGAGAAGCGTGGGTCTATCGTGGGCAAGAAGGTGGCTTTCATTGGCGACGCCGCCTGCAATGTGGCGCGCTCGTGGGTCTACGCAGCGGAATACTTTAAGTTCAATCTTGTGCTTGCCGCGCCGGAAGGTTTCGAAAGCCCGGTGACGAATGCGCACGTGAAGCAGGTGCGTTCCCCCGAGGAAGCGGCGGCCAATGCGGACCTGCTCTACACCGATGTGTGGATTTCGATGGGCAAGGAAGCGGAAGCCGCCGAGCGCATCAAGGCGTTCAACGGTTACCAGATCAATTCCAAGCTGCTCTCGCTCGCCCACAAGGACGCGTTGGTTCTCCACTGCCTGCCCGCTTATCGCGGCAAGGAGATCACGGAAGAAATCATGACCTCTCGTGCTGAAGATATTTTCGATCAGGCCGAGAACCGGTTGCATGTCCAGAAGGGCATCCTGCACTGGCTCGCTCACGACAAGAACGCTTAGTCATGAGCGTGGAAAGTGTTCCAGCGGGAAATCCCGACGCCGCGTGGGTGACGATCACCGATATTTGCGAGCCACTGAACTGGCAGGCTTTGTTCGGGAATGATCACCCGGTGGAAATCGACCTCGGCGCGGGCGACGGCGGTTTCGTGGCGAATCGTGCGAAGGCGAATCCCGGTACGAACTTCCTCGCGGTAGAGCGGTTGCTCGGTCGCGCCCGCAAGATCGTGAAGAAAGCGTTTCGCCAGAATCTGCCAAACCTGCGGGTGCTGCGGTTGGAGACCTCCTACCTCATGCGCTATATGATTCCGGCGGAATCGGTTTCCATCGTACACCTCATGTTTCCCGATCCGTGGCCGAAACGTCGCCACCACGAGCGGCGCATTGTGCAGCCGGAATTCGTGAGATCGGTCGCCACTAGTCTGAAATCGGGCGGCGAATTTCGTTTCACGACTGATCACGCCGAATATTTTTCCGTTGCTGTGCCGGTGATCAATGCTGAGTCGCTGCTGAAGTCGACCGAGCTTTGGGATTTTTCCGCCGATCCGCAAACGGAGTTTCAGACCGAGTTCCTCGCCGAAGGGCGCGTGATCAATCGCGCCCGGTATTTGAAGAAGTAGGAAGGTCTACTGATCTTCCAAAATTCTCCAGCGCACGAGGTTCATCGGGGTGCCGAAGTAGGAATTTTCTTTTTCAGGGATGGTGAAAGTGACGACCTTGCCGGGACTTGGATCGGCGGCAATCCATTGATTGTTGCCGAGGTAGGCCATGACGTGGACGCCGGACGTCGTGACAGCCATATCGCCGGGCTGGAGTAGCGCGTGGTCGAATTCATTGAGGGAACGGCAGGTGGCGACGAGTCGTGTGCGGCCGCCGTAACCTCTTCCCATTTCTCGAGCGGTGGTATCGTTCCACCAGAGAGAGAGGCCTTGGCGAACAAGGAATGGATTGAATCGGAGGAGGCCTTGCTGAACGAGGGTGTCTTCGAGTCCGCGACGCAGGAGCCCGGAGCAATCAATGCCGAAGCGACCTTCGCCGCCCCACATGTACGGACAGTTCAAGTAGGTCCGCATGGCGTCGGTATAGGCTATGCGTAGTGTGGTGCAATCTTGTGGCGGTCGGGCAGGTAACACGAAAAAGAGAAGAGCGAGAGAAAGCAGTGCTCCGAGCGAAGTGAGGAGACATCGCTTTTTCCGGACAGCGAAGAGGATGCTGCAGAGGGTCAGGACTCCAAAAAGAATTGTAGCCGCTCGGACCGGAACGTTGATCACTGGGGAGTACCAGCAAAGCAAAAAAAGAATGGGAAAGAGGCACAGACTTGTGGAGAAAAAGAGTCGCGTCACTCTGATTAGGAATGATCGAATCGTTTCTTTATTTGGCACAGATTTACTCCTCAAAAATCCACCGGTCTTGTTTGAGATCAAAGTAGGCGCGGGGCGCGGTCGTGGGGCCTTTCAGCGCGGGTGGGAGAAGAATGTCGAGGTAGAAGCCTTCCCAGTAGGGACGGATACTGCGCCAGAGGGATTCGCGACCGATATACGGTTCGAGATGATAGACGCGGTTGCCACGGGTGACTTCCGGTGATGTGATCAATTGCCTGGAACGGATGAATTCTGTTTTGTAAATGGCGCTGAGGAGGTTCGTAGTGGCGACATTTACGATCAGGATGATCACGAGTGCGATGCGCACTTTTCGCGACTGGGAGAAAGTGACTCGCCTTTGTGCAAGGACGGGCATGAGAAACAGAACGGCTCCGAGCACGATGTCGTAACGCTTGCGGGAGTCGAGTGAGTATCCGCCCCCGACCGCAAAGACGGCGACAATACTGATCAGGAGTAAGAGGCCTGCAAGGAGAGTAGCGCTTCGAGAAGAAGCGAGCTTCACCGGTTCCGATGGGGTTTCACTCATACGCCACAGCAGAAGGAGTCCGGCCAGCAGGGACAGGGCGACAGCGGTCAGAAAACTGGCTCCAAGAGTGTTGGCGAGGGAGAGTTGTCCCAGTAGATCGAGATGAGCCCACGGGACGTAAGCGGTCAAGTTGGTGTATTGATAATAAAACGCGGACAGCAGTGTGGAGGGATTGATTTGTATGGTTTTGCCAGAGTTGGAATTTGAGGTGACCGCAAAAAGGAAAAGATAAATCAGTGAGCCAAACGTTGCTCCGAAGAGAGGTCTGCTTTTCCAGAAATCTGCCAGATGGCGGGGAAAGCCCTGCTGCCACAGCATGACGAGAACGGGGAGAGCCATGAAAGCGAAGGCGAGCTGCTCGCTGAATAAATTGCCGATCAAGGTGATAACGGTGAGAGCGGAAAAAAGAATTGGTGCTTGAGATCGCTGCCGGGTCCATTGCAGTGAGAGAGTGAGGGCGACGAGAAAGGCGGTGGTCGAGGGGAGATAGCAGAAACTGGCTGCGGCCCAGGCGATGGCTTCATGATACCATGGCAAGGTGAGAAAGAGGGCAGCGGCCAGGAGACTTTCTGCACGGGGGCAAGCGAGTTGACGTAAAATCCGCAGTAGAATCCAGCCATTAACGGCGTGGAGCAGAACTCCCATCAATACGGCGAGACTGTGAGATACCCTGAGCAATTCGCCACCCCAAAACCAGGCGAATACTCTCCAGATACCACTGGTGCTTTGGAAATAACGGGTGAGTTTTTCCGGTCCGATGGCGAGATAGGTGTGATCGTCCCAGAAGAGTTGATATTGCAGCGCCGTGAGGGAATAGGCGGCGAGGGCGAAGAGGAAGAGTGCGAGCGTTTCCCGAAAAGAAATGGAGGAGGCAGACGGCAGATTGGATTTTTCCATGGGAATATCGCGGGGCGCTTCAGCCGATATTGAGCTGGTTTATGTCGAAGCCTTGAGCTCCTTCAATCGCAACTGACCGCAGGCGGCGTCGATGTCGTGACCTTTTTCACGGCGAACGGTGACGGGGGTATTGGCGTTTTCCAAAACGGCGGCAAAGGCGTCGATGCGGACATCACTCGGTCGTTCCCATGGCAAACCTTCGACCTTGTTGTAGGGAATGAGGTTCACCTTGGCATGGAGGCGGCGGGCGTGCTGGACGAGGAGCGCGGCTTCGGAGGGATCGTCGTTGACGCCGTTGATGAGGATGTACTCGAGAGTCATCATCTTGCGCTTTTTATCCTGATAATATTCGCAGGCGTCGAGGAGCTCCGCGAGGGGATACTTCTTGTTCACGGGCATGATCTCGCCGCGCACGGCATCGCTCGCGCCGTGGAGCGAAAGGGCGAGGCGGATCTGGCGCGGTTCATCAGCGAGCTTGCGGATCTGCGGGGCGAGGCCGCTGGTGGAGATGGTGATGTGGCGCGCACCGATGCCGACACCCCACGGGGATTGGGCATTGATGATTTCAATGGCCATCATCAGGTTGTCGTAATTAGCGAGCGGTTCGCCCATACCCATGAAGACGAGGTTGTTGATCTTCACCTTCGCGGCACGTTCGGCTTCCATCACCTGCGCGACGATTTCGCCGGGACTGAGATTTCGTTTCCAGCCTTCGAGACCGCTGGCACAAAATTTACAACCGTACGCGCAACCGACCTGCGACGAGACGCAGAGGGTGAAGCGGTCGGCGCGTTCACCGAAGAGATCTGGCGAGGCGGGGATGAGGACGCTTTCCACGAAGTCACCCTTGTCGAGTTGCCAGAGATATTTTCGCGTGGTATCGCCGCTGCCTTGCTGGCGGGCGAGCTTGAGCGGTTGCAGGGTGTACTGGGCAGCGAGTTCCTTCCGCATGGCGGCGGACAGGTTCGTCATGTCGGCAAAGGAGGTGACGCGACGCTCGAAAACCCATTGGGCAATCTGTTCGCGACGATAGATGGGGACGTCGCCGAGGTCCCATTCAGCGGGAAGTGTGTCGAGGAGGCAGGTCATAATACCTAGTACTAAGTTCTAGGTACTCAGTACTAGGTAGTGACGGGGCTGGATGCGATCAAAAAGGTGTCATTGTGGCCAGGTCTTGGGCGAGGGCGTGGTTGGGATCGCGCCGGAGCACGAGGCGCAAGGCTTTGCGGGCTTCCGTCATGCGGCCCAGTCCGGTGAAGGCTTGAGCTTCTAGGAAAAGGGCGGTGGTGGTTTGGCGTTCCTGCAGATCTTCATCGAAGAGCAGCATGGTGGGCAGTGAGGTGGCAAAGTAGTCGATGGTGGCCTTGGTCTTCCTGAGCTGTCGCGCATAGGCGAGTAGATCGCGGAGCTTTTTTTTGGCGCGGGCCTTTTGCCCGAGCTTCTCCCAAGCGAGCGCGGAATAGTAGGTCATTTCCGAAAAAGCGCGGACGCTCATGTTCTGGAAATCGCCTTTGAACGTGGCGGCAGTGGTCCAGTGTTGACGCGCTTTCGCTTTGTCGCCAAGGGCCGCAGCAGCAAGACCGAGGTGGTAATGGATGTCGCTCGGATTGGCGAGGAGATGCCACGCTTCTCCGAGATTTTCCGGCGGATTCAAGGCCGACGTGAAATGAACTTGCGCGACGACGAACTGACCCGCCGCAAGGGCCTGTCGCCCGAGTTGAAGTTGCGTGCGGAGATGTTGACCGAGGGCGAGACCTTCGCCGCCTTCCCAAGGTTGGAAGCGACGGGATTGAAGGAGCTTCTCTGCCTCTTCGCTGCGACCGGTTTGATTGTACAATGCGGTGAGTTCAAGGCTGAGATCGTCGCGCTGGCGAATGAGGTCGGGCCGGGCGAGCAGGGCGGCGAGACGTTTGGAGGGAGAAACGCGCAATCGTTTCCAGAGCTGATCGCGCTCGTAGAGTAGGCGGGCGTCATCAGGGTTGGCCCGAAGGGCTTTCTCATACGCGGCGCGGGCCTTGGCAGGAGCGTGGAGGATATTGTAGAAGCCAATGCCGAGATTGCGCCATGCGATGGCGTTGGCAGGTTCGAGCCGGACAGCGCGTTGCCAGAGGGCGATGGCTTCACGGTGACGATGACGGTCGTAGAAAAGATTGCTGAGGTAGTAAGGCGCGCGCGCATCACGGGGATTGGCCGCAATGGCGGATTGGAGGATGGCGATTTCTTCCAGCCGCGAGGGGAAGCCGTAATCGGTTGTGGCGCGACAGGCGAGATCACGCGCGGCGCGGGCGCGGTCGGTTTGGCCAAGTTTTTCGTGGAGCCAGCCGAGAGTGTAGTGAAGGATCGGAGCCGTTCCGGGATCGGGCGATTCGGTTTTGGATTCGAGCACGGCAATCGCTTCAGCGTGAAAGCCGGCGCGGGTATAGTCATGAGCGAGATCGAGCGCGAGTTGGGTGTCGTGCGGCAGGTGATTGTCCCGCAGATGACGGGCCCAGATGTCGAGCGGATCGAGAGCGAGCGTTTCGGCGAGACATTGATCGGCCTCGTGAGTGCGATCGAGTTGACGGAGGACGAGCGCGCGCAGATTGCGGGCGCGGAGATTGTCGGCATTGCCGCGCAGTGCGCGATCCAGATGGTCGAGCGTGCGGAGCCAGTCGTGACGGGTGCAATCGATTTCCGCGAGCGCATGATAACCGGCGGGTTGCCACGCGTGATTCCAGACCGATTTATAGATCGCATCGTAAGCGTCGTCGTCGCGTTGGAGAGAGCGGAGGCAGAGGCCGAGATTGTAATAGGGTTCGCCGTCGTAGGGATTCGGATTGCGACGGGTGAGCCGTTCGATGGCGCGGCGGAAGTACGGTTCCGCGAGGGTGAATTCGCCGCGTCGCAGATGCCAGAGACCCATTGCGTTGTTGCAGCGGGAGTCGCCCGAGTCGCGTCGCAACGCTTCCTTCCAGTAGAGCGTCGGACAGCGCGTGGCATGACTGTATTGGCGTAGATGCAGCCCGGTGGTGAAGAGTTCGTCCGCGCTGGTGATGTCACGTGGAGCGGGAGGTTCGGTCGCGTGTGCAGGCGGTGAGATGCGAGGTTGTGGCTTGGGCGAGTAATGAATGAGGGAGTGGCCGTCTTGCGTAATGACACGAAGGGTCAGTGTTTCCGGGGCAATTTTTTTCTGGAGCGTACAGCTCTGGGTGAAGGCGCTGGCCGGAGCGAGGTCAACGGTGCGATCGAAGAGTGTTTTGGTTCCCGCGGTGAGAATAATGCGGGCTTGCGGGAAGTCACGCGTGGTAGTGACACCGAGGTGGATTTGGTTCTTGCCGCAATGGAGGTGCAACGCGGCGTCGAGGTTGGCGTGTTGGGCCGTGCCGATTTTCTGGTACGGATACCAGAACTGACTCCACGTCTTGGTTTCGCCGGGTTGAAGGAACGAGAAGTCCGGTTGATTATCGGTGTAGACGCCCGCCATCAATTCGATGTAAGGCGCGTATTCCCCAGTCGCGTCGGGTTCGGTCAGATTGCGATCCCACGCATAGCCGAACGCATGGTTGCCCCAAGTCCATTGTTTTTTTCCCGGCGCAATATGATGATTGGCGATGTGGAGTAATCCGGCCTGCGCCTTGTAATCGTACGCACCGACGAAATCCTCCTTCGAGCCGAGGCACATATAGGACGTCGGCACCGGGATGTTCGCGTACCATGACAGATCGTTGGGCGCGTAGCGCGGAAACTTAGCCGAGGAGGACGCGTGATGACGCGGTGGAAATTGCGCGGGTCTTTCGTGCTCGGGAATGCCGTGCTGCGCACGATTGTGGTAATCCACTCCGTAGTAGCTGCCCTGGCAGAGAGGATATTCGCTCGTGGCGCGACGAGCGTGATCGGCGATATGCGTAACGTCGGGCGGAAAGAAAGATTGGTACGCTTCATGCACCCGCGTGGCGACGTTGGCCCACCAGAGAAATGTTTGCGTGTAGGGCGTGCGGTTGTAGGCGCGGACTTTGAGTTCGAGATAGGCGCGACCGGGATGCAGGCAGACGCCGTGCATGCCTTTGAGTCGCAGGAGCGGATCGTGATCGCTGAGCCAGACCGTGGCAGAACCGTCGTCGTACGATTCGATGGCTACCTCGACCGGCATGTAGGTGGCGGGTCGATGATGTTGCGGCCAGTTGAATTCGATGCCACCGCTAGCCCACGGACCCGACAGGCCGACGAGGGCGGGTTTAATGACGGATTGATTGTAGATGGCGTCGTAGCCGTTGGTCTTGTCGCGGAGAATGTGGATGCGGCCGCCGAGTTGAGGCAAGATCATCACGTAGATCGAGTCGTTCTCGATATGCACGGCGTCCCATTCCTGCATCGCCGGTTTTTCCTCAATACGATTGTAGAACGGCAACGGATAAACTTGACCGTTGGACCCTTGATAGACGCGCTTCTCGAGGAACATCGGATTCTTGTCGGGAGCGGCGGGAGTGTAGGTGAGGAGTTTGACCGGTTCACGGCGGACGAGGACTTGATCCATACCAAGACGATACGATGGGTGTCTGGGATTGTGAATGGACGGAATTCGGAATAAGATGGAGGATCTTATGAAATCGAGCCGCCTGCAGAGAAAGATTCGCGAAGGCTTTCGCGGGCAACATCTCGTCGTGCTGCCTCGCTCGATTGTCTCGGAAGGAGCGCGGCATCCGCTGCTGAGCGGTCTGCAAGTCACCGACGTCGGTCTGTTTCCCCGCGCGCAGCGACATGAAGTGGTGCGACCGCAGGGAGCCGAGTCGACTTTGCTGATCCTCTGCACGGCGGGTCGAGGCTGGGCGCAGTGGGAGAAGGGGGCGCGGCGCGAGATTCGAGCGGGAGAGTTGTTGTGGTTTCCGGCTAATCGAGCGCATGCGTATGGCGCGGCCGAAACGAGTCCATGGACGTTGATTTGGGTGCACGTGGTTGGCGCCGAGTTGGAAGGTTGGCGCGAGTGGCTGGGCGTATCGGCACAAGGCGGCGCGCTCCCGTTATCGCGGGAAGGTAGCCGAGAGATGACCGCGCAATTGGAGGAAGCGTACCGGCAATTGGAATCGGGTTATGCCCTCACACAATTGGTGTTTGCTGCGGTGGCCGTGCGTGCGGCCTTGACCGGAGCGGGCCGTCTTCGTGCCGGATCGAATCCGGAAGCAACGACCGCGGTACGCGCGGCGTCGACCGTGGAGTGGATGCGGGAACATCTGGATCGGGCGGTGCGGTTGCCGGAACTGGCCGCGCTGGCGGGGATGTCGGTACCGCACTACGCGGCGTTATTCCGGCAGACGACCGGTTATGCGCCCGTGAATTATCATTTGCGGTTGCGCATTCAGCGGGCGTGTCAGCTGCTGGATTCCACGCTTTTGCCCGTTTCGGAAGTGGCGGAAGCGACGGGTTTCAGCGATCCGTATTATTTCTCGCGGATGTTTCGCGGAATCATGAGCCGGTCACCCCGAGCGTACCGGCAGTTGCAGAAAGGATAGAATGCGGGGAAGTTCTAGGTACTAAGTTCTAAGTACGAAGTAGGGGAAGGCCGAGATCTCAAATTTCAAATTGAAAATTTGAGATTGGCTACGGATACTTAGAACCTAGAACTTCGTACCTAGTACTAGTAAAAGCTCTCTACGAGAGCTTTTACTTCATGCGGTCGAAGGTCGACTGGAGAATGTCGAGATCGCTCTTGCCGGCGAGTTTTTCGCGGCTGGAATCGATCCACTTTTTCTCGAGTTGATTCTTCGTGGGGCGATCCACGTCGAAGAAGACGCCGAAGAGACCGGGGAACGGTTCGTTGGCGAGCTTGAAGGCGGCCACTTCGTCGGTGACGTCGTGACGGGCTTCGTCTTCAGCGGTGCCGTCCCATTTCTTTTCGTCGATGAGGTTGAACGCGCCGCCCTTGCGGGGATTGGCAGCGTCAAACGCACCGGGGTAGAATTCAACGCACTCCGAGAGGCACTCGATCACGGCAAAGCCGTTGTGCTCCATGCCGCGTTCCATCATCTGGATCATGTGCGCGGGATTGGTCGCGTGCGTGCGGGCGATGAAGGTCGCGCCATTGGAGATCAATTTCTTGATCGGGTTGACGGGACGATCGATCGCGCCGGTCGGGTCGGTCTTGGACTTGTAACCGATGGGAGACGTGGGCGAAGTCTGCTTCTTCGTCAGGCCATAGACGAAGTTGTCCATGATGACGTACATGAGCTTGATGTTCTTGCGCGCGCCGTGATCGAGGTGATTACCACCGATCGAGTAGCCGTCGCCGTCGCCGCCGAACACGAAGACGTGCAGGTCGGGACGCGAGAGGCTGACACCGGACGAGAACGGCACCGCGCGGCCGTGGATGAAGTGGGCGCCGTGGCCGTTGACGAAGTAGGGGAAACGCGACGAGCAGCCGATGCCCGCGAGCGTGACGATATTCTCGTGCGGGAGATTTTTCTTCTCGAGCACCTTGTAGAAGCTGGAGAGCACGGCGAAGTCGCCGCAACCGGGGCACCACGTGGGGTGATCGGCGGTGAGGGCTTTCTTCGTCAGCTTGTCGGGTTGCGCGGGCGTTTGGGAGGAGGCGGGGATGGTCGTTTCAGCGGACATGATCGTATTCTCCAATTAGCGTTTGATCAGGGCGGTTTCGAGGCTGGCCTTGGTGCGGTCGAGAATCTCGCGCACCTTGTAGTTCAAGCCGTCGGTCTTAGTGACGCTCTGGATCTTCGGGTTGCAGTAGCGGGCGCGGAGGATGCTGGCGAGCTGGCCGTAGCCATAGACGCCTTCATCGTTCATTTCCACGACGAGCACATGGTTGAAGCCTTCGAAGACTTTCTCCAAGCCGTTTGGCAGGGGATGAATGTGGCGCAAGTGAATCGAGGAAACACTGTCGCCCGTGGCGCGGGATTTGTCGACCGCTTCGCGGATCGGGCCGTAAGTGGAACCCCAGCCCACGAGGAGGATATTGCCTTCGCTCGGGCCGTAGACTTCCGGTACGGGGATTTCCTCGGCCAGAACACGCAGCTTGTTGCGGCGTTTCGCGGTCATTGCGAGGTGAAGCTTCGGGCTGCCCGTGGGGTGACCGAGTTCGTCGTGCTCCAATCCGGTGATGAGCGGGTACTGACCCTCGGGGATTTTCGATCCGGGAGGCGCATGCTGCGTGATCTTTTCGAGTGGGTAGGGCTTGAAGTTGGGTTCGCGCGGGGAGAGATCAATTTTTGGATTGATCATCAATTCCTTCAGGTTCGGCTCTTCGAAGGCTTCAATGCGGGTAGCCAGTGAAGCGTCACTGAGGATGAAGACCGGCGTGCTGTATTTGCGGGCGATGCGGGCCGCCTCGATGGCGATGTAGAAACAGTCTTCCACCGATTGCGGGGCAAGCACCACGCGGGGGCTATCGCCGTGACCACCGAAGATGGCCTGGTTCAAGTCGCTCTGTTCGACGTTGGTCGGCAAACCGGTGCTGGGACCGCCGCGCTGAATGTTCACAACGATCAGCGGCATTTCCGCCATGGAAGCCCAGCCGATGGCTTCGGTCTTCAGCGAGATGCCGGGACCGGAACTGCCCGTGATGGCCGTGTGTCCAGCGAAGGCGAAGCCGAGCGCCATCGAGACCGAGGCGAGTTCGTCTTCGCACTGTACGAAGAGTCCACCGTACTTGGGGAGTTCACTGCGGAGCGTCTCCATGATCGTCGTCCACGGTGTGATCGGGTAGGCCGCGCCGTAGCGGACACCCCCGGCGAGCAAGCCGTAGGCGATGGCCTGATTGCCATCCATGGTGACTTGCGCGCGCGCTCCAGGCCGGGCTTCGGCGCTTTCGAATTTGTAGAGATCGATGATATTGCCGACCGGGAAGGCGTATCCGGCGTGGAAGGCCATGAGCGCATTATTCAGCACACTGGTATCCTTCTTGCCGAAACGCTCCGTCATGAGCTTTTCCAGCTTGGTAACATCAAGGTCAAAAATCTTGGCGAGCAGGCCGAGCACGAAGATATTCTTGCCCTTGTCCTTGGCGGTGCCGCCGAGGGCTTCGACCGTGAGGCCGGTCATCGGCACACCGACGTAGATATAGTTTTTGTCGGCGAGATCGGGCTGCACGTGGTCGGAATCGTAAAGGACGATGCCGCCCTTTTTCAGGAAGCTGATGTGATCTTTATAGCTGTGCTGATAGAAAGCCACGAGGAAGTCGGCTTCGTCACCAGCGGAGAGCACTTCGCCCGAGCCGATGCGGACTTGGAAGATGGAGGGCCCGCCCGAGATGGTGGACGGGATGGTCATATAGGTCATGACCTCCTGAGCGCTACGACCGGCGAGACGGGCGAGGAATCCGCCAATGGCCTGAATACCGTCCTGAGAATTGCCCGCGAGACGGATAACGGCGTCGTTGATGAGCTGCTGGCGTTTCTCGGCGCGATCATCTGAAACGACCGGTAAAGACGACGAAGGAGTAGTTGGTGCACCAACTGGAGCGTTATTCATAGATGGTAAGGTGTAGGATATACTTATCGGCAGGAAAGTCAAATGGATTGCATTTTATAAGTCGCTGTTTGGCAACATTTTAGAAGAATGTCTTGTCTGAGTTTGATTTCTCATAAGTGATCCTAATGAGATTAAATTTCAAACTAATCAATGGCAACGGGTTAGGCAGCGGTCGATTTTACGATTGGGAGGGGTGTTTTTTGCAATGCCAATTCAAGTCGTAGTGGCGGTCTGGCCCATCACTTGTCGGACAATCTGGATCATGTTTTGGAGTGCGGGTGCGGCATTCGTCCGTTTCCAGGCCATTGCGGTGCGCAGGCGGGGAGCGTTCGCGGGGAGATCGCAGAAGGAAAGATTCGGTCGGGTGATGAGGCGCAGGGAATTGGTTGCGGGAGCGATGCCGAATCCGACGGAGACCAACCACATATTCATATGGATGCTGTGGCAATACTGGGTAATCACGGGGGTCACACCTGCTTCCTGGCAGCAAGAGAGGAACTGGTGATTGAAGCTGACGGCGTTGGGCAGGTCGAGGAGCACCAGCGGTTGGCCATCGAGTAATTTCCAGTCCACCCGCTTGAGCCGGGCGAGGGGATGATTCGATGGGACGGCGAGAATCATCTTTTCCTCGGAGATGAACTCGTGCTCCAACTCGGGTTCGTTGGCGGGCGAGCGCATGAAGCCGAGGTCGATCTGGTCCTCAAAAAGCGCGTGGATCTGATCGCCTGAAGACATCTCATGAATGTCGAGTTCCACATGGGGATGGCGATGGCGGAATTCCCGGAGGAAATTGGCGAGATGCTCGCTGATGATCGTTGGGACAATGCCGAGCGAGAGGCGACCGACCACCCCGGCGGCGGCCATCTTCAAGTTATCTTTGGCCGCGGCGGTGCGCTTGAGAATGCAGCGCGCATCGCGGAGAAAAATCTTTCCCACTGCCGTCAGGGCGACGCCGCGACTCAGCCGGTCGAAGAGTTGGACGCCCAATTCCTCCTCCAGTGACTTGATTTGCATGCTGAGGGGTGGTTGGGCCATGCGCAGGCGGCGAGCCGCCTGGCTGAAGCTTTTCTCTTCCGCGACAGCAATGAAATATTCTAAATGGCGCAATTCCATAGAGCTATATATGAATCATCTTTTCTTATAGTCAAGTTAACGAACAGAGTATGCTTTATGGTATTTTAGTGTTTCTAGTGACCTAAACGATAGTAAATGACATGAAATTAACATATATAAAAAAGATATGGATTAGTTATCTAAGGTATATTTGACGTACTGCTACCCACCAGTATGTTATTCTCTTTATGTGGATCGTCAAATTGGCTCTGGAACGTCCTTACACCTTTCTGGTGGGGGCTCTGCTTATTCTTATCCTGAGTCCGATTGTCATCTTGCGGACCTCGACCGACATCTTTCCCAATATCGATATTCCCGTGGTTAGTGTGGTCTGGGCCTACACGGGCCTTTCCCCCAAGGAGATGGAGGGGCGCATCGTTTCGGTGGTGGAGCGCGGTCTCACCACGACAGTGAATGACATCGAGCACATCGAGTCGCAATCACTCAACGGGGTGGCGGTCATCAAGATTTTCTTCAATCCGTCCGTCAATGTCGACATGGCGGTGGCACAGATCACCGCAGTGTCGCAAACGGGACTGCGCATGTTGCCGCCGGGCATTCAGCCACCGCTGGTCATTGTTTACAATGCCTCCAGCGTGCCGATCGTGCAGCTGAGCCTGAGCAGCAAAACACTCTCCGAGCAGCAGCTTAATGACCAAGGGCTCAACTTCGTGCGTCCGCAGTTGGTCAGTGCGCCGGGCGTGGCGATTCCCTTTCCGTACGGTGGCAAGGTGCGGCAGGTGACGGTCGATCTGAGCTTGCCCGATTTGCAGGCGCGCGGGCTGAGCCCGGTGGACGTGGTGAACGCCATCAGCGCACAAAGTCTCGTGCTGCCCTCCGGCACGGCGAAAATCGGTGGGCTGGAGTATAATATTGCGCTCAATGGCGCGCCGCAGACGATTGAGGAACTCAACGCCCTGCCGGTGAAGGCGGTCAACGGCAGTATCATTTACGTCCGCGATGTGGCGCATGTGCGGGACGGATTTGCACCTCAAACCAATATTGTGAGGCAGGACGGCATGCGCGCCGTGCTGCTTTCCGTGATCAAGAGCGGCAACGTCTCGACCATCGAGATCGTCGACAACATCAAGAAACTGCTGCCCAAGGTGGCGGCCACGCTGCCGCCGGAAATTAATATCCGCGCGCTTTTTGACCAATCGATCTTTGTGCGCGCGGCGGTGGAAGGGGTGATCAAGGAAGGCATCATCGCGGCGTGTTTGACGGCGATCATGATCCTGCTCTTTTTGGGCGACTGGCGCAGCACGGTCATCATTGCCGTCTCGATTCCACTCTCGGTGCTCAGCTCGATCATGATTTTGAGTGCCATCGGGCAGACGATCAACATCATGACACTCGGCGGTCTGGCGTTGGCGGTGGGTATTCTCGTCGACGACGCGACGGTCACGATCGAGAACATCGATAATCATCTCGAACAGGGCAAGCCGCTGCTCGATGCCATTCTCGACGGGGCGCACCAGATCGCGGTGCCGGCCTTTGTCTCGACCTTGTGTATCTGCATTGTGTTCATCCCGATGTTCCTGCTCGACGGCGTGGCGCGGTATTTGTTCGTGCCCTTGGCCGAAGCGGTGGTGTTCGCGGTCATGTCGTCGTATGTCATCTCCCGAACGCTGGTGCCGACCCTGGCGATGTATCTGTTGCGTCACCAGCACGCGCATGGCTCTGCCGAACAGCTGAAGTCAGCCGGTTTCTTCAAGCGGTTTCAGATTGGCTTCGAACATCGTTTCAACCGGGTGCGCGCTTCCTATCGCCGCGGATTGGAAGGTGCGCTGCATCACCGCGCGTTGTTTGCCATCGTCTTTCTCGCTTTTTGCATCGGCAGTCTCGGCTTGATTCCGTTCCTGGGTCAGGACTTCTTCCCCGTGGCGGACGCGGGTCAGTTCCGCCTGCATGTGCGGGCCAAGACCGGAACGCGCATTGAGGAGATGGCGAAGATTTGCGATCAGGTGGAGGCGGTGATCCGCCAGCATATTCCGTCGGAACAACTGGCCGGTATTCTCGATAACATCGGGCTACCCACCAGTGGTATCAATCTGGCCTACAGCAACGGCGGTTCCATTGGCACGGCGGACGCGGAAATTCTCGTATCGCTTTCCGAGCATCATCGACCGACGGATGAGTATGTGCGGCAATTGCGCAAGGTGTTGCCGCGCGAATTCCCCGGCGTTTCGTTCTTCTTTCAACCGTCGGATATCGTGAGTCAGATCTTGAATTTCGGTTTGCCCGCGCCGATCGATGTGCAGATCACGGGCCGTGACGTGAAGAAAAATTTTGAATTGGCTAACAAGATTTCGGAGGAGATGAAGGGCATCCCCGGCGCAGCGGATGTGCACGTGCACCAAGTCTTTGATCAACCGACGATCAATGTGCAGATGGATCGCTCCAAGGCGGAGCAACTCGGCATCACGGCTCGCGAATTGGCCAACAGCATGTTGATCGCGCTTGCTTCCAGTTCGCAGACAGCACCGACGTTCTGGTTGAATCCGAGTAACGGTGTCAGCTACAGCGTGGCCACGCAGTCACCCCAATACACGATCGATTCCTTTCAGGCATTGGAAAACATTCCGGTGAATACGGGCCATGCGCCGCAATTGCTGTCCAATCTCGCCGCGTTTTCGCGCAGTGCGGAACCGGCGGTCATCAATCACTACAACATTGCGCCCGCGATCAATATTTATGCCGGTGTGCAGGATCGCGATCTCGGTGCGGTCTCGCGCGAGGTGAAGGGGATTCTCGAAAAAGCGAAAAAGGAATTGCCGCGCGGGAGTGACCTCACCGTACGCGGTCAAATTCAAACGATGGAAGCTTCGTTCCGCGGCCTCGGCTACGGACTCATCGGGGCCATTGTGTTGGTGTATCTCCTGATGGTGGTCAATTTCCAGTCGTGGACGGAACCGTTCATCATCATCACGGCATTGCCCGGAGCCTTGGCCGGGATTGTCTGGATGCTGTTTGTGACGGGCACGACAATGAGCGTTCCGGCGCTGATGGGCGCGATCATGTGTATTGGTGTGGCCACCGCGAACAGTATTTTGATCGTTTCCTTTGCGAAGGAATTGCATGCCACCGGGATCTCGGTGCGGCAGGCGGTGCTGGACGCCGGAACGGGCCGGTTGCGACCGGTCATCATGACGGCATTGGCCATGATCATCGGCATGGTGCCGATGGCGTTGGGTCTCGGTGAAGGCGGCGAACAGAATGCGCCGTTGGGCCGCGCGGTCATCGGCGGTTTGCTGGTGGCGACGGTCGCCACGCTCTTTTTTGTGCCAGTGGTTTACAGCTTGGTCCGGGGTCGCGCGGAAGCGAAGAAAACGACGCGCCGGACCCGTGAAGAACTGGTCACTGCGGAATTAAATTGAAACGGAAGGATGTGATATGAATACAACGGAATCAACAACACCACGGCAGGCGGCACCGTCGCCGGTTCCTGTTCCCACGAATGAGAGCGTTCCGGTGACGGAGAAGAAACCCCGCTTTGGCTGGCATCATCCCATCTTGCTCGCGCTGGGTCTGGCCGTGGTGGCCGGAGTGGTGCTGCATCGCCATGCGTCGGCGCAGGCGCAGTTGGAAACCGTCACGCAGGAATTGTCCGTGCCGAGCGTGCAGACGGTGCTGCCGACCCGCAAGGAGACTGCCGCGTCGCTTACCCTGCCGGGCAAAGTGCAGGCCAATATGGAGGCGACGATTTACGCGCGGGTGAGCGGTTACCTGAAGCGGTGGCTGGTGGACATCGGCGCGCCCGTGAAGGAAGGTCAGTTGCTGGCGGAGATCGATACGCCGGAAATCGATCAGCAGTTGAATCAGGCTCGCGCTGTGCTGACGCAATCGGAAGCGGATTTGCGGCTGGCGCAGATCACGGCCGACCGCTGGAAAAATCTGTTGAAAGACAAGGCCGTTTCCCAGCAGGAAGCGGATGAGAAAAGCAGCGCGTTGGAAGTGAAGAAGGCGGATCTCGCCGAGATGCAGGCCAACGTGAAACGGCTGGAGGAATTGCAATCGTTCCAGAAGGTCTATGCGCCGTTCGACGGCGTGATCACGGCCCGCAAAACGGATGTGGGAAATCTGGTGACGGCGGGCAGCGGTTCGTCGACGCAGGAACTGTTCCGTCTCGCGCAGACGCAGACATTGCGGGTATACGTGAACGTGCCGGAGGCGCACAGTGGTTCGGTGACGGCGGGAGTTCCGGCCAAGATTGAAATGGCCACAATGCCGGGTGAAGCGGTGACGGGTAAGATCGTGCGCACGGCAGGGGCGATCGATCCGGACTCGCACACCTTGCTGGTGGAGTTGGAAGTGCCCAATGCGCAGGGCACCTTGCTGCCAGGTGGGTATGCGCGCGTGCATTTTGAAATCGCGTTGAAGAATCCGCCGCTGGTGGTGCCGTCGAATGCGCTCCTGTTTCGCGCTCAAGGCGCGCAATTGGCCGTGGTCGATGCGGAGGGAGCGGTTCAATTGAAGTCGATCAAGATCGGTCGCGATTTCGGAGCGACGCTGGAAGTGATTCAAGGGCTGAACGAGAATGACCGGGTGATCATCAACCCGTCGGACTCGCTCAGTGACGGCGCTCGCGTGCGCGTGGAAGCCAAGCCGTCCAACAACGCCGCGACTCAGTAAGGAAGGCCGAGGGAATGCATTATATTTTACGTTGGATGCCGGGCCTTATGCTGGGCGCGGGACTGGCCGGTTGCAGCGTCGGTCCCGACTACCAGAAGCCCACGGTCGAAACACCTCCCGCTTACACGGAGAAGGGGCAGCAGTTCGGCGAGTGGAAGCAGGCCGTGCCGCAGGATGCGCTGGCGAAGGGAAAATGGTGGGAGCTTTACGGCGATCGCCAGCTCGATGAATTGCAGGAGCGGGCCTCGGCGAATAATCAGAATTTGAAGGCCGCCGTGGCGCGGGTGGATCAGGCGCGGGCGATTGCGCGGGTGGCGCGGTCGCAGTTTCTCCCGACTCTGGATTTAAACGGGGGTGGATCGGAATTCCGCCAGTCGGCGAATCGTCCGGTGGCCAGCGGTTCGAATACAGATTTCACTTCGAGCGATACGCAGTTGACCCTCGATCTCGGTTATGAACTGGATATCTGGGGCCGCGTGCGCCGCAGTGTCGAGGCGGCCAAGGCCGATGTGCAGGTGAGCGTGGCGGAGTTTGAAACGGTGCGCCTGACCCTGCATGCCGATGTGGCGCAGAATTATTTCAGCCTGCGCTCGGCGGATGCGGAGCTGGTCATTTTGCGGGACACGCTGGAGCTGCGTCAAAAGGCGCTCGATTTGATCCGGATTCGGTTCAAGGGCGGCATCAGCAATGACCTTGAGGTGGCGCAGTCGGAGACGCTCGTCGCGAATGCGGAGTCGGAACTAGCCGCAGTGCAACGGCGACGCGCGGAATTGTCGCATGCGCTGGCGGTACTGCTCGGAGCGACGCCGGAATCTTTCAAGCTGGCGGAAAATCCGCTGACGGGTTTGCCTCCGGTCATCCCGGTCGGATTGCCCTCGGAATTGCTGGAGCGGCGACCGGACGTTTCCGAAGCGGAACGGACGATGGCAGCGGCGAACGCGCGCATCGGCGTGGCCAAGGCGGCTTTTTTCCCGGTGGTGAAGTTGACCGGTTCGGCTGGCTTTGAAAGTGTCGATCTCGGTTCACTGTTCAATTGGCCGAGTCGATTGTGGTCGGTGGGACCGAGCATTTCACTGCCGATTTTCAATGGTGGTCAGAACGCGGCGAACTTGAGCCGGGCGGAAGCGGTTTATCTGGAAACCGTGGCGCAATATCGTGGACAGGTCTTGCAGGCTTTCCGCGAGGTGGAAGATGGCCTTTCCGGGTTGCACTATTTATCCCGGCAATCAGAAGCGCTGGCGCGGGCGGTCAATGCCTCGCAACGGGCGTTCTCGCTTTCCAACCGCCGCTATACGGACGGCTTGGTGTCATACCTCGATGTGGTCGATGCGCAACGCTCGGCGTTGGAGAATCAGCGGGCCGCCGCGCAAAATCTCGCGCAACGATACATCACGCATGTGCTGCTGATCAAGGCGCTCGGTGGTGGCTGGGCAGGGCCGAGCCCTGCACCCAGTAGCTGAGGTTTAGTACTCAATAGTTGATTGTCTGCAATGAAAGTGATTCCATTGCGATCACAAGATGATTGGCATTGTGATCATGATTGTCCTCGGAATGGTGGTTTCGATGGCGTTTGGCTTTGCGGGTAGAACCAAATGGTGGCATTGGCTGTCTGCGGCGCTTGTGTCGTCTTTTCTGTTTCAGGTGATTGTCTTTGTGCAACTGGGTTACATGGACCCTTTTGCGCCCATTGCTTTCATTGTGACCACGGTTGGGTATTTGGTTTTGAGTGGTGTGATTTTTGCGGTATTCAAATCCATTCGGCACTGAGCGGCGTGCATCTCACGCCAGCTATTGCCCTGCGCTAGCAGTCGTCGGATTCGGTTTCGATGTCGGGGATGCGGTTGAACGCGATGCGCATCGGAGCGGATTGCAGCGCCGTGTGGGCGCCGCCGAAGTAGACGGTGTTTTTGCCGTAAAGCGTATTGAGTTTATCCACGACCGCATTGAGCGCGGGCCGGGCCTTGCCTTCACCGAAGAGGGGCAGGGTGCGGCAATGCAGGTCGGTGAGGCCGAGTAAGTAAACGCCCACTTGCATCGGAGCGCCGGGAGGCCGGGAGGGACGTTGTTGCCAGAGCGTTTCCATCACGCGCAGGAATTCGATGGTGTCCTGCGTTTCCTGGAAATGCATCTCCTGATGCCAACCGTCGTTGCCACCGGTGTACTTGAGGTAGATGCCCATGGCCCCGGCGAGGTAGCCGTCCTTGCGCAGGCGCATGGCCGCTTTTTGCAGGAGCCGGTTGAGCACCGAGTAGGCGTCCGCATCGTTGCGCAGTTCGGGCGCGAGGACGTGCGAGTGGCTGATGGAACTTTTTTGTGTCGGTGGAGAATAGACCACTTCGCCGCGCAGCTTCGCGTGCAGCCGTTCTCCCTCGATGCTACCCCACGCTCGGCGCAAGGTGGAGGCCGAGGCGGTGCAGAGTGCTTCGACCGTGCAAATGCCGTGCTGCCGCAAGCGTGCGTCCATGTTGCGGCCGATACCGCAGAAATCGCGCAGTTCGAGGTGATAAAGACACTGGGGCAAATCGTGCGATTCGATGACGACGAGACCGTTGGGCTTTTGCATGTCCGAGGCGGTCTTGGCCAGAAAATCATTCGGGGCGATGCCGATGGAGCATTTCATCCATGGTCCCACCCGGCTGGCGATGGTGGCTTTGACCTGATGCGCGAGGGCGAGGGCTTTTTCGCGCTGCTGAAAAGGACCGTTGAGGTCGCAGGCCATTTCGTCAATAGATTGGATGGAAGAAACGGGCAGGACGGAATCGACGGCTGCGACGAGGTCATTGTGATAGCGCACGTAGATTTCCGGGCGGGCTTCCACAATGCGGATACGCGGGCAGAGCTTGCGTGCTTCGTGAACAAGCGTGCCGGTTTTGACTCCGAACTGCTTGGCTTCATAGCTGGCGGCAATGCAGCAGGTGGTTTCGGAGAGGACAGGAACAACGCCGACCGGCCGGTTGCGCAACTCGGGCCTCGTCTGTTGTTCGACGGAGGCGAAGTAGGAATTGAAATCGACAAAAAGACTGCGCAACGGCATGAGGCCATTTTGAAACGGTGGCGGCGGAAATCAAGAATTATACTTCTGTATAATTGTAACAATTTTTCGCCATCATTTGACCCGACAAGCGAGGGCCCTAGAATAGAAGAATCATGAAGGCAATTGGCTACCAACGTTCTCTCCCCATTGAAGACCCGCAATCTCTCGTCGATTTTACGACCGAGGTTCCCCAGCCGGGCGCGCGCGATCTGCTGGTGCGGGTGCAGGCGGTCTCGGTGAATCCGGTGGATACGAAGGTGCGCGTACGCAAGACACCTCCGGCGGGGGAGTATCAAATTCTGGGTTGGGACGCGGTCGGCGTGGTGGAGGCGGTGGGCGCAGACGTGACGTTGTTCAAGTCGGGCGATGCGGTTTTTTATGCAGGCTCGATTGTACGCCCCGGAACCAATGCGGAATTTCATCTGGTCGACGAGCGAATCGTCGGACGCAAACCGAAATCACTCAGCGTGGCGCAGACGGCGGCGATGCCGTTGACCACGATCACGGCATGGGAACTCTTGTTCGACCGCTTTCAGGTCAGCCGGGCGAGCGCGACCTCGGGGGCATTGCTCATTGCCGGTGGCGCGGGCGGAGTGGGATCGATGCTGATTCAATTGGCGCGGCAACTGACGTCCTTGACGGTCATTGCGACCGCTTCCCGCGCAGAGTCGCGGCAATGGTGTCTGGATTTGGGAGCGCATCATGTGGTTGATCACTCGCAGCCGCTCGCGCCGCAGCTCAAGGAGATTGGTTTCCCCACCGTGCCGCTGATTGCCAGTTTGACCGGAACGGAAAAGAATTATCCGGCCTTGGTCGAGGTGCTTGCTCCGCAGGGGAAGTTCGGCCTCATCGACGATCCGAAGACGCTCGATGTGACGTTGCTCAAACAAAAAAGCGGGTCGTTGCACTGGGAATTCATGTACACGCGATCCATGTTCGGCACGGAGGATATTCAGGCGCAACACCGTCTGCTCAATGAAGTCGCCGATCTGATCGACGCGGGGAAATTGCGTACCACCCTGACTCGTGAACTCGGAACGATCAACGCCGTCAATCTGCGCGAAGCCCATCGCGAGGTTGAGAGCGGGCGCATGATTGGGAAGATCGTGCTGGAAGGATTCTAGCAGTTTGAGTTCGCTTATCCGTTCCGTCGATAAGCCAGCGGCGAGACGCCGGTCTTTTGCTTGAACTGGCGGCTGAAGAAATAGACGTCGGCGTAGTCGAGTCGCTCGGCGATTTCTCCAATGCTGAGCGGCGTCTCGCGGAGGAGGTGCCGGGCGCGGGCCAGTCGTGTTTCCACGAGAAAATCGAGCGGACTCTGCCCCGTGGTTTTCTTGAACAAGCGCGAGAAATGACCTGCGCTCATATGCATTTCCGTCGCCAGCGCAGCCACGGTGGGAAGCCGTTCCGAACTGGAACGAATGCGGGCGGTGAGGGCGGCGATGCCGTACGCAGGTGCCGGAGCAGCGTGTTGGCCGAGGACCGGACGTTGCAGGAGGTCTTGCAATAATCCCCGCAGGATGTCCTCGCCCAGTCGGGGATGGATGGGGAAGAGTTCTACGATGCGCCGGGTGACGGTGTCGAAATAATCGGGATCGCTGATCTCGAAAAATTCCGGCCACTGCCGAGAAAGCGTGGGGGTGATTTTTTTCCCGGTACGGCAGGAGTGCACATCGAAGTGGATATAGGTGATGCCTAGTGGATGACTTTCATCGTGACCGGCATCGTAAATGCCTCCGGGTCGCATCAGCGCACAAAAGCCGGGTAGCAGTGTGAATTCCCGATTCTGGGTTTTCATCCAGCCGTGGCCCTTCCAGACGAACCATAACTCCAGATCGGGCAGGCGGAGGGAGGCGTTCCGTTCGCGGCCCCAGCCGGGACCGCAACTCATACGTCCGCAGGGATCATTCAAATGAAGCGAGTAGATTTTGGGATTAAAAATCATAAAAACACAAATAAACGCGCAAATAATCCATTTAATTCGAAAGAAATGAAATTAAACTGAATGGAGGAACACAAATACGATGAATGCGACCCCTTTAAAAAACAAGGTGAAACTGAAAACGCTTCAAGCCGACTTCGTGGTGGTGGGCGGCGGCATGGCGGGCGTGAGCGCGGCTCTGGCCGCGGCCCGCAATGGACTGCGCGTGGTGTTGATTCAGGATCGTTCCATGCTGGGCGGTAACGCGTCGAGCGAAGTGAAGATGCATATCGTTGGCGCGGACTGCCACGGCAGCAAACGTGGTCTGCGCGAGTCGGGGCTCATCGAGGAATTGCGATTGGAAGACGCGATGCGCAATCCGCACCGGAGTTACTCGCAATGGGATCTCTTGCTTTACGAGAAAGTGACGCTGGAGCCGAACATCATCCTGCTCCTGGATACGGCATGCATCGGTTGCACGGTCGAGGGGAAAGAGATTCGCAGCGTGACGGCGCTGAAAAATTCGACGGAGGAGCAATTCGAAATCACGGCGAAGTTTTTTGCCGATTGCTCGGGCGATTCGCGATTGGGTTATGAAGCGGGCGCGGATTACACGGTGGGTCGCGAGAGCAAGGCGGAGTACGGCGAAAGTCTCGCGCAGGAAAAAGCGGATCGCTGGACCTTGGGCAGTTCCATTTTGATCACGGGGCGAGAGCATGCCACGCCGCAACCGTTTCGCGCGCCGAGCTGGGTTCGCAAATTTACAAAAGCAGATTTTAAGCATCGCCCGATTCACAGCTACGAATACGGCTATTGGTGGTTCGAATGGGGCGGTCAGCTGGATACAATCGCGGACAATGAACCGATTCGTCACGAATTGCTGCGCATTGCGCTCGGCGTCTGGGATTACGTCAAGAACTCGGGCGATCATCCGGCGGCAGCCAACTGGGCGCTCGACTGGGTGGGATCGATTCCGGCGAAACGCGAATCGCGCCGTTTGCTGGGGTCGCATATTTTGACGCAACACGATGTGCTGGGGGGACGTCTCTTCGCGGACGCGGTGGCGTATGGAGGTTGGGCGATTGATATTCACCCGCCGCAGGGGGTGGACGTACCGGACGAACCGCCCTTCACGCCCACGCATCTCGATAAGATTTACACGATTCCCTTCGGATCGCTCTATTCGCGCAATGTGCCGAATCTCCTTTTTGCGGGACGCAATATCAGCGCGACGCACGTGGCGTTTGCCAGTACGCGGGTGATGGCCACGTGTTCCGTGATGGGGCAGGCCATTGGCACGGCGGCGGCGTTAGCCATCGAGCAGGGAGTAACTCTCGCTGAACTGAATCGCGAGGAGCGGGTGAAGACCTTGCAGCAGCGGTTGATCAAGGACGACGCGTATTTACCGAACCTTCGCAACGAGACGGTGCTTCAACTGATGAAGCAGGGAGACGTGAAGGCCTCGTCGAGTCGGGAGGGATTTGCCGCGGACCTCGTGCTGGATGGAGTCAGTCGTGATCTGATCGGTTCCTTTGGTCCGTGGGCGGATGGAAAGCCGCACCATTGGGAATCGACAGAATTGCCCGCATGGTTGGAATTGCGTTTCGATGAACCGAAGGAAGTGAGCGAGATTCATCTGACGTTCGACAGCGGCATTCTGCAACGCGAGTTGATGTTGACGCCGAGCGATCATCATACGAAGCAGGGGATTCGTGGACCGCAACCGGAATTGATCAAGTCGTACGAAATTCTGGCCGACGGCAAGGTGATTGCGACCGAGACGGATAATTACCTCCGCAAGCGCGTGCATCGGTTGGAGTCGCCTATCAAAGTGAAGGCCTTGCGGATCGTGGCGAAAGAGACGCACGGTGCGACAAGCGCGCGGCTGTTTGAGATCGCGGTATATTGAGTGGGACGACGATCTGTGAAATAAAAACCGGCGGCAGCGTCAAGCTCCCGCCGGTTTTATTATAGGGTCCGCTTACGCCAACTGGATGGCGTAATTCCAGGTGTGGACGCCCGGCTTGATCAGGTAGCGATCCAGCGTGTCGGGACCGCAGCTGTTCGTGCCGAGACCGCGCTGATGGAGATCGAGGCTGAGGATCGTCTCCGCGCGAGGCGTCAGATCATACGTGTGCGTCGCGGCGAAGAGATCGTCCGCGCTGTAATGACTCGCCGTGAACTCGAGCGATCCGGCCGCATTCACCCGGAGCGTTGATTCCTGGCCGTCGCTTACTTCCAACCAGCGGACATCGGTATGGTTGCCGTGTTCCTGCGGGAGGATGTAGGGTACATACTGGTCGGTGACGGTGCTTGTGTAGAGGTCCACGATGGCGGCACGCTTGCGATCCCAATAATTATCGAACGGTCCACGACCGAACCACTGGAGTTTTTCCAGCGCGGGCGGCAGGACGAGTGAGACGCCGAGACGCGGCAGATCGGGCAGGGCCTTGTCGACGGTGAAACGGTTGTTCGCCGTAATCAGACCATTGGGTCGGATCGTGTAGGAGTGTTCGTGACGCACCGCGTTCGAGGAGGCGAGGCAGGAACCGATGTGCTCAAGCGTGAGCAGGATGCTGCCGTCCTTGAGGGACTTGATCTGGCACTTGCTGGGTTTGAGCGCGAGCTTTTCGAGTCCCGCCTTCAACCAGCGACCGAGTGCCTTGCCGTCCTGACCGGTCCAACCCTTGATGCCGTCGTTGTCTGTGACGCCGCGCCAGATTTGCAATTGCGGACCGCGTGAGATGATGTCATTCCCATTCCAGCGGACCGTCTCGATGAGATTGGTCGAAGTAGAGACGCTCAGCTGCAGGGCGCTATTGCCAATGACGAACCGCGCACCGGACGATTGCACGGCGAGAGGTTCGGGGGTCGAGGTCGGTTTCGCCGTCTTCGCGACAGGCCGCGTTTTCAGCGCGAGCGGGAGTTGATCCCAGCCGAGGAGATGACCGGCGTCGCACCAGGCCGTTTCGTGGGCGCTGTAGTAACGCAGGTTGAGGAAAGCTTCCTGTCCTTTTTCCATCGTGAGGGCGGGGAGCTTGAGCTTGATTTTTTCCACGGTCTGCGGCGCGGCTTTCAGCGTGGGCAACTTGCCCTTGGCTTGGAGTACGCCGTTGATCTTGATCTCCCATTCGCCGCGAATCCAGTGGGGGGAAGTGAAGTCCTGCTTGTTCTTCACTTCGAGCACGCCGGACTTCGCATTGAAAGCGAGCGCCTTGACCGGTTGCGCGAGATGTTGAAATTCGTAGAGCCCTGGATGCGGGGTGCGGTCGGGCCAGACGAGGCCGTCGCAGACGAAATTGAGATCGTTCGGTGTGTCGCCGAAATCGCCGCCGTAAGCCCAGTACGATTTGCCGTCGGGCGTGGTTTGCTTGATGCCGTGATCGAGCCATTCCCAGATGAAGCCACCCTGCAGGCCGGGATATTTTTCAAACGCATCCCAGTAATCCGCGAGCGAACCGTTGCTGTTGCCCATGGCGTGGGAATATTCGCAGAGGATGAGCGGACGGCGCTGGTCGGGATGTTTCTTGTCCGTGGCCCACTTCACGATCTCCGCAATCGAGGCGTACATCGGGCAGACGAGATCCGTGACGCGATCGCCGTGAACCCACGAAGCGCCGCCACCCTGGTTATAGGTGGCCCAACTGATGGCACCCTCGTAGTGCAGGGGACGGCTGCTGTCGTAACCGCGAATCCAGCCCGCCATCGCGTCGTGGTTGGGGCCGTAGCCGCTCTCGTTGCCGAGGGACCAGAGAATAATCGAGGCGTGATTTTTATCGCGCTCCACCATGCGCACGGCGCGTTCGACGAAGGCCGAGGTATAACGGCGGTCGCGGCAGATCTGGTGATAGTAATCGTGCGATTCCAGATTGGCTTCATCGATGATGTAAAAACCGAGTTCATCGCACAGGTCGAGCCAATGCGGATCGTTCGGGTAGTGCGAGGTCCGCACGGCGTTGAAGTTGAACCGCTTCATCGTCAACGCATCGAGCCGCATCGTTTCGCGGTCGAGCGCCTTGCCCTTGGTGTCGTGGTGATCGTGGCGGTTGACGCCCTTGATGAGCACGCGCTTGCCGTTGATGAGGAGCATGCGGTCGCGTACCTCAACGGAGCGGAAACCAAAACGGGTGGCGGTGCTTTCCACGGCTTGACCCTGCGGATTGCGCAGCGTGACGGTCAGCTTATAGAGATTGGGTTGTTCGGCGGACCAGAGCAACGGTTTCTTCACCGGAACATCCAGCTCGGTCTGTGAGCGCGGCCAGGAGGTGTGTTTGCCGAAGAGAATCGGGGTGAGCAACGGCTGCTTCCAGACCTCGCGACCGCGCGGATCGATGAGCTGGGTTTCCACCTGCCAGCCTTCTTCCGGTTGACGGGGAAAGCCGACCTTGACGCTGCCTTTAAGGCGGCCATCGGTGTAGCGGTTCTCGAGATTTCCCACGACGAACACATCCGCGAGGTGCACGGGGGCGGTGGAGTAGAGATACACTTCGCGATGCAGGCCGCCCATCCACCATTGGTCCTGATCCTCGATGAAGGTGGCGTCGGACCACTTCACCACGACGGCGACGAGCAGATTGGTCTGGCCTGCGCGGACGAGGGAGGTGAGATCAAATTCCGACGGCAGGCGCGAGTCTTTGCTCATGCCGACCGGTTGACCGTTCACGTAGACATAGAGCACGCTTTCGGCTCCGCCAAAGTGGATGATGATGCGGCGGCCATCCCATTCCTTCGGCACGTTGAATTCCGTGGCGTAGATGCCGGTCGGATTTTCCTCGGGAACAAACGGCGGCTCATCATTGAACGGCATTTGCACATTTGTGTAGTGCGGCTTGCCGTAGCCCTGCAGGGTCCAGTTGCCGGGGACGGTGACGTGATCCCATTCGGCGCGGTTGGTGTCGGTCGCGATGTCCTTCTCGGTCACATGCTCGGGGCGATCGGCCATCTTGAAATGCCACTTGCCATTAAGCGGGCGGTACCACGGCGATTGTTCCCGGTCGAGTGTGATGGCTGACTTGGCCGAGGTGAAAGGATAGAGCGTCGAGCGCATCGGCAGCCGGTTGAGGCTGACGGTTTCGGGAGAGATCCAGGTCTTGAGGGTATTGATTTCGAGCAGGTGCATAGGTGGAAATGGGAGTGGAAGAGTCGAGGTATTCTCTTGGCTATACCTCCCGTAAGCCAGATGTCACTCTGAACTTTCAGGCGGTGCGCCGAGAGGAGAGGCTTTCGTTTAGTCCCGGCGTAACACCGTCACGCCATAGGAGGGCAAGGACAGCGGGCCGGTGACCGGTTGGCCGCTGAGTTCGTCCCGGAGCGGGAAGGCGGGGGCGGGCAGGGTGACCTCGCGCGGATTGAAGTTCATGGCAAAGTAGAATTCGCCCTGAGCCGAGGCTCGTTTCTGGAC
Organism: Verrucomicrobia bacterium Tous-C9LFEB; assembly: GCA_002304345.1. Lineage (GTDB taxonomy): Bacteria > Verrucomicrobiota > Verrucomicrobiia > Methylacidiphilales > UBA1321 > UBA1321. Next base: position 99,022 of record NEUU01000007.1, on the reverse strand, counting down.
ATTGACTCCCTCGGGTAGCGGCAGGGACCAGTTGGACTGAAGACCGATCCGCGCCGCGATGTCGCGCAGCAGGGCGTGGGTGAATTTCGCTTCCACTCGGCAGGCGACGTGGTAGGCGCTGCCTTGACCGAAACGGTTTTCGCTGAGGCACGGTTCCCCCGCGTAGAACTGCGAGCCATAGACAGCCAGCGGAACGGCGGTTTCGAGATGCACTCGCTCGCAGATTTCGCGGGCGGCGAATTCGCCTTGCAGCGAGGGAAGTCCCTTCAGCGGGCGCACGACGACGGTGTCGTGATCATAGAGCGCGTCGGTTTCCTCGACCCAGAGGCCAAGTAGCTTGCGTAGCGGTCCGGGAGCGCCCCCGGCGAAAACGAGATCGTCCTGATCGACGAGCCCGGTCAGGGCGGAGGTGATGAGGGTGCCGCCGCGTTGCACGAAAGCTTCGAGTTTTTCCGCCATGCCGGGCTTGAGCAGGTAAAGCATCGGCGCGACGACGAGTTGATAGCGGTCGAGACTGGCACTCTCGTCCACGCAGTCGGTGGAGATGGAGAGATCCCAGAGACCGCGGTAGTATTGCAGCACTTCCTCGAAGTAATTCTTTTTATCCTGACGCAGGCCGTAGTAAGCATCAATGGCCCAGCGGTTGTTCCAGTCGTAGATCACGGCCGCGCGGGCGGGAACGAGGCTGCCGGGGAGTTGGGAAAGTTGCGCGAGCGTTTCGCCGAGCTGCGTGACATCGCGAAAGGTGCGGGTGTTTTCATGCCCGCAATGATCCACGACGGCGCCGTGAAATTTCTCGCAGGAACCGCGACTCTTGCGCCACTGGAAATACTGCACCGAGTCGGACCCGTGGGCGATGGCTTGCAGCGAGGAGAGCTGATGCATGCCGGGCCGCTTGAGCTTGTTCACCTGCTGCCAGTTCACCTGGCTGGGGGTGCTTTCCATGAGGAGGAAGGGCTGATCCCTCTTCAGGCAACGGGTGAGGTCGTGCGTGAAGGAGGTCTCCGCGCCGATGGCGGCGTCGGAATGCGGATCGCTGTGCCAGCGGGGATAGCTGTCCCAACTGACGATGTCGAGGTGACGCGCGAATTCCACGTAATCGAGGCCGGGAAACGCGCCCATGAAGTTCGTGGTGACGGGCGTTTTCGTGTCGAATTCGCGCAGGGCCGCGACCTCGGCGTTGAAGAAGTTCACGGTCTGGTCGGTGACAAAACGTTGCCAGGCGAGATTCTGGCCGTGCACGCGATCGCCACGCGAGGAGGGGGCGTCGATCTGGTTCCAGTCGGTGTAACGATGGCTCCAGAAGGAGGTCCACCACGCGGCATTGAGCGCGTCGAGGGTGCCGTAGCGGCGGCGCAGCCAGTCGCGAAAAGCGGATTGGCAGAGGTCACAATGGCATTCGCCGCTGAACTCGTTGGAGATGTGCCAGAGGATGACGGAATCGTTCGCGCCGTAGCGTTCGGCGAGACGGCGGTTGATGGCGGCGACCTTCTCGCGATAGACGGGCGAGGTGAGGCAATGGTTGTGGCGTTGTCCGTAGAGATTGCGAATGCCCTGATCATTGACCCGCAGGACCTCGGGGTAACGTTGCGACAGCCATGGTGGCCGCGCGCCGCTGGGTGTGGCGAGGACGGAGGCGATGCCGTTGCTGCTCAGGAGCCCGATCAATTCATCCATCCACGCGAAGTCGTAACGCCCCTCTTCCGGCTCGAGATGGGACCACGAGAAGATGCCGATGGAGACACAGTTGATGCGGGCCTTTTTCATCAGGCGGATGTCTTCGCGCCAGACGTCGGGGGACCATTGTTCGGGATTGTAATCGCCGCCATGGAGGAGGTCTTTGATCGGGTGTTTCCAGGAAAGGGCCATAGAGGTCAAAAAAGTCGGGGTGAAAGAGAGTGTTAGCGCCAGCGAGCATGAAATATTGCAAACATAGTTGCAATAATAATCAAAAAGGACGTGGGGAGGGGGTGGGAATGGTGAGAAAAATGAATATCGTCGACAAGCGGCTCCAGGGTTCAACCGTCTCTGTTGGGTGGAGCGGTCGGTGTAGACCAAACGGAAAGGGAATTGGAAATTTGAGATCGGAGATTTCAAATGAGCAGAGACCCGGCATGTGTCCCGTTTTAGCACAGAATGCGCCCGAGCGTTTGCGTTAGGTGAGCTAGGTTCGCTGCGTGTGCGATATTTTTGCATCAGGAGGCTGGCGTGACGCCGGGACTCGCTGAGTCGCTAAGCGGGCGGCGCGGTGGTGGCGCCGGGCAGCCATTGGGGGGCGATTTTTTGCGAGGGAATGAACTCGGAGGGCTTCTGGATTTTCTGCATCAGCATCTTCACCGCTCCCGCGCCAACGGCGGCGAAGTCATTCTTCATCGTGGAAAAAGCCACACCGACCGTGTCGGCCGGAAAGTCGTGAATCGCGATAATCGAGAGATCCTGCGGCACGCGAATATGGAGTTCCATCGCGGCGGAAAAAATGGCGTAGGCTTCGTGATCGCGGTAGGTGATGACCGCGCTGGGGCGATTGGAGGACTCGAGCCACTTTTTCACGATCGGATAACGGTCCGGTCGCGGCACGAGCCGGGTCAGCGGATTGAGCGGCAGATCCTGCGCCAGCATGGTTTCGGCGTAGCCATCGTAGCGATCCTGCCCGCTGTAGTGTTGATTGCGCGTGAGGTCGACGTAACCGATGCGGCGGTGGCCCATCTCGATAAGGCGGCGGGTGGACTGCGCGGCGGCCTCGATGTCGTCGGGATAAACGCTGTCGACTTCGAGCTTCGCGTTCATCCAGACCGACGGCACGCGGTAGTCGCGGATCAGGTCGACCATCCGCAGCGGGAAATTGTGCGTGTAGTTGATCAGCAGGCCGTCCGACGACCAGCGGCGTAGCGCCTCGTGGATGAATTCTTCGTTGATCAATTCCTGGTCCGGGGAACCGATGAGGCTGAGCTGCGTCTGCTGTTCGCGCGCCTCGGCCACAATGCCGGGGATCAATTCGTAGGGCAGATAGCTGTGCTGGTAACGCATGCTCAGTAGGAGCGAAATGCAACCAAAGCGGCCGGTGCGGATCGCCTGAGCGGAGTTGTTGTGGCGATAGCCCAGCTTGATCGCCTCCCGCTGGATGCGCGAGCGGGTTTCCTCCGCCATCTTGCCGGTGCCACGCAAGGCCATGGAAACCGTGGCCTGGCTGATGCCGAGTTGCCGGGCGATTTCACTTTGGGTGGCGATCATGCATTTCTCGATTGAAACTTTATAACCTTATAATCTGGGAATTACTCTTTGGCAAGTCTGAATATAACTTCCTATAACCCTAGGGAATCAAGAGGGAGATGAGAGAGTGAATATCCGCGGTTGACGGAAATAGGTTTTACGTATAATCTAATGCATATTCCGAGGCGATATGTCCACTTTCTCCCCACGCAGGTTATCGGCCTTCACCTTGACGGAGCTTCTCGTCGCGGTGGCGATCATCAGCGCCTTGGCCGCGTTTTTGATTCCGGCGTTGAGCACGGCGTTTGAGCGGTCGCGCTCGACGAAATGCCTTGGGCATTTGCGGCAGCTCGCGCTGGGGATGAGTCAATATGCGGACGAGCACAACAACCAGTTTCCGCTGGGTGGCAACGATGCCAGCGCGGTTGGTGCGTCGGCCTGGTATTTTGCGATCGCTCCGTATGTGGGGATTGCCGACGGCGAGATGGGGCTCGCTCCCAAGCCGCGCGCGGTGGGGCCGTTCCTTTGTCCCTCGTTCAAGCCGCTGGAAAACCGGGCGGCCTCGTACGGGATCAATATCTACATGATGAATCTCTATTCGCCGTGGCGGTACAAGCGGCTGGTCTGCCCGAACCCGGCGGGAACGATTTTGATCGGCGAGAAGAATTACAACACGGACCAAGTCTATCCCACGGGTGCCTCGGCGCGGTCGGCGGTGGAGAAGCGGCACCTCGACGGGGCGAATTATGTGATGGTGGATCTCCACGCGGAGTATATCGCGGGCGATCTGCCAGCGACCGATTCTCGGTGGAAGTGGTGGTAAGGGTCTTGCATTTCAGAAACCAAAAAAAGTGAGAGGAAAAACATGAATCGAATGAAAACCGCCTTGATGGGGGCGTTCCTGTGGGTGACCGTAGGGAGTCCGGCGTGGGCCGATTACTCGACGGGCTTTGAACTGTCGGACAGCACGAGTCCGAATCAATATGTGGCCGGTTCGGTCATCAACGGCAAAACCGATGCGGATACGGCGGCCAATTGGACCATTCCGGGCGGTTATGCCGGAGGCGCCACGATTTCATCGACTAATCCGGCGTCGGGTTCGTGGGCGGGACGATTGACGGACAACAACACGAGCGGTGCCTATGGGAACGTCCTGAATCTAGGCAGCACGGTGTCGGGTTTTTCCAGTCTCTCCACCTGGACCTTCAGCATCGATCTGGCCTTCCAGAATGTGACAACTTCGCCGACCGCGCCGGAGTATCAGCTGACGCTCGGGCAACCGACGGCCAGCGGCAGCGGCAAGTACTGGTTCCGCTTTGTGTATGATGACGGGAATCTTGTTCTCTACACGCGCCAGTCGGCGACGGCGATGACGGCGGTGAATCTCGGCAGCTATCTCTCCTATGTGTCGGCGGAAGGGGAGTATGTGAAGTTGACGTTGAGCATCGATCCGACGCTCAAGAAATACACTGGGGTGTCGCTGTCGGGCGACCTGCTCACGAGTGACCTGACGACCCTCGTGCAGGCTTCCAATACGGGCACGATTCCGTGGGGAGATACCACGACGGGCGATCCCGCGTTGAACCTGCTTTTTGTGGCGAGCACGGCCAGTGCGATCACGGTCGACATGGACAATATCTCGATGGTGCCGGAACCGTCCTCGGTGGCGCTGTTGGGATTGGCCTGCCTGACGTTGCTCGGCCTGATGCGACGGAGAACGTCGACGTTGTACTGATCCGCATGCCATTTGATCCAAGAAAAAACAGAAAGACGCAAGCTGTATGACGACACAACCGGTTCCGATTTTACGCGGTATGAGTTTTGGCTATCTGGCCAAGCGCGGGTATTATTCCTCTCCCCAGGGCTTGGCGCAGGTGGAGCTCATGGCCGAGCGGGGTGTGACCTCCGTGGCGCTGATGGCGAGCGTGATGCAGGAGACGTTCCATAGCACGCGGCTTTATCAGGATTTCCACTTCACGCCATCCGATTACGAACTGGAGAAGATCATCGACCGTTTCCACGCGCGCGGCATCAGTGTGATGCTCAAGCCGATGGTGGAGTGTGCGGACAGTTCGTGGCGCGGGAATATCAATTTCCCGGATGATAATCAGCAGATTCAGGGACGCCGCACCGATTACTGGGACCCGTGGTTCCGCAGCTTGCGCGAGAGCGTGGAGCATTACGGACGGCTGGCGCAGCGCACCGGTTGCGAACACTATTGCATCGGCTGCGAATTGCTCAACGCGGAGCAGCCCGTCCATAGCAAGCGGTGGGAGCCGGTCGTGGAAGCAGCGCGGGAAGTGTACCGGGGCATTCTCGGTTACGACTCGATGCCGCAGACGCTGGAGTTGCCGGAGATTCCGGCGTGGTACCGGTTGCTTGATGAAATTTGCGTGAGCTATTACATCTCCGCCGCGCAGCGGCCCGGCGTTTCGGTCGAGGAGATGGTGGCGAATCTCAAGCCCTCGGTGTTGCACTTGCGGCAGCTCGCGAAGAAGGTAAACAAGCCAATCATCTTCGGCGAGGCGGGGTGCCGGTCCGTTTCCGGTGGCGCGATTGTTCCCTCGGAATATCGCACCAGCGGCGCGTACGATGCGAAGGAGCAGGCCAACTACGCCGAGGCGATGTGCCGCTCTTTCTGGGAGGAACCGTGGTGGGGCGGACTCTATTGGTGGAAGTGGGACGAGCAGCAGAACCGTCCGCATTATGAAATCGATCCCGCGGGTAGCACAGGCTGGACGGTTCTCGGCAAGCCGGCCGAAGCGGTGTTGCGTCGCTGGTTTGAGCGGCCGGAACGGCGCGAGGAATCGCTGGCGAAAACCGCCTCCGTGGCAGGACGCTTATGAAAAAAGTAGTCTGGCTATTAGTGATGTTGGTCTGGCTGCCCGCCTTGCAGGCCGATGAGCGCGACGACGCGCGGATTGATCTCATCGCCGAGAAAGACCAGATCGAGATCGTGGTGCGGAAAATGTCGGAAGGCGGGACGAGTCGTCACGCCGACTGGCGCAAGGAATTGGCTCCGTATTATATCGCGGCGGTTTTTCCGGCGGGCAAGGAATGGAAGACGGGCTTCATCACCTTCCTGCCGAAGAGCGCGGGCAAGGTGGTGCTGAATCTTGCCGGACCGAACATCAAGGGCAAAAACAAGGTTCCCGAGAACATCTGGATCGCCTATGATGACGTCAAGGTCGAGGGAGCCGCGCTCGAAAACGGCAGCTTTGAATCGCTGCACCCCAGTGGTCAGCCAAAGGGTTGGCACATGCCGCCGTATCAGACGGACATCGTGGGGTCGGTGAAAAAAGGCGGCGCTCCCGAGGGGCTGAACTACGTTGTCGTATGGCACAATTCCCGTTACGCGCAGGCTTTGACCGTGACCGAGGGCAAACCCGTGACGTTGACCTTTCGCTACCGGCTCGAGCCCGAGTTGTAATTTTTCATTTTCCCTCCACTCCACTTTTTATGCTGCGTTTCTGTTTCGTTCTGCTGACTTTTGTGTTCACTCTGACTCTGGCGGCACGCGCCGCGGAAGCGACGGCGGAGCCGGCGGGAAAATTGTTTCCCTTCGTCCTGCCGTGGGATGACAGTTCCGAGTCGGTCGCGAATGTGAGTGGCTGGCTGGAGAAACCGGCGGGCCGGGACGGTTTTGTCCGGGTGGAGAATGGGCATCTCGTCGTCACGAAGGCGGATGGCACGACGAAGCGGATGCGGTTGCTCGGGGTGAACCTGTGTTTCGGGTCGAACTTCCTCGATCATGCGACGGCGGAAAAAGTCGCGGCGCGGATGGCGAAGTTTGGCATCAATTGCGTGCGGTTTCATCACATGGACAAGGAGAGCGCACCGCGCGGGATTTTCCTGCCGGACGGTTTCACTCTCGATCCGGCGCAACTGGACAAGCTGGATTACTTCATCGCGCAGTTGAAGGAGCGCGGTATTTACGCGGACCTGAATCTCAAGGTTTCGCGCACCTACCCCGAGTTCAAGGACATCAAGGAACTGCCCCGGATGCACAAGGGCGTGGACTTGTTCAATCGCGCGATGATCGACCGGCAGAAACAGTATGCGCGTGATTTGCTCGCGCATGTGAATCCCTACACAAAGCTGGCGTACGTGGATGATCCCGCTGTCGCCATTGTGGAGATCAACAACGAGAACGGCCTCATCAGCACGTGGTGGGAGAAAAAACTGGATGCGCTGCCTGAGCCGTTCGCGGGGCAATTGCGCGACTTGTGGACCGCGTGGCTGATGCGCCGCTACGAGTCGTTGGAGAAAGCGGCGGAACTCTACAAGAGCGCGCGCCCGTTTGAGATCAAGGAGGGCAAGGCCTCGCTGATCGCGAAGTCGACTTTCTCGCGTCAGCCGGAAGTGGTGCAAACCGATTGGATGCGGTTCCTCTGGGAAACGGAAACCGCGTATTGGCGCGAGATGACGACGTATTTGAAAACAGAACTCAAGGTGCGCTCGCTGCTCATCGGCACGCAGCTCGGCGCGTACAGCGTCTTCCCGATCCAGCAGGAAATGGATGTGGTCGATGTGCACACGTATTGGAAACATCCCGATTTGCCGACGCCGGGCGATTACAGTGTCTGGTCGGTCGGTCCCGAATCGATGCTCGAGGATGACGACGGCGGCACCGTGCCGATCATGGCGACGCGGCGGGTGACGGGAAAACCGTACGTCTGCACGGAATACAATCACGTCACGCCCAATCCTTACGGCGCGGAGGGATTTCTCCTCGGCACGGCCTACGCGGCGTTGCAGAATTTCGACGGACTCTTCGCGTTCGCGTACTCACATTATCCGGATAAAATAAGCGCGGGGAAAATCCCCGGCTTTTACGACATCGACCAGCATCCGCTGAAGATGGCGACGTTGCCGATTGCGGCGGCGCTCTTTGTGCGGGGCGATGTGAAACCGGCGCTGGGAGAATCGGTCACCGACATTTCGCTCGATGCCGCCATTCGGGCCGCATGCCAATCGGGGACGCGTGTCGGGGGTAACGAGTTTGGCGTGTCGCCGCTGGAATCGCTCCGGCAACGGACGTCATTGCGGTTGGCGGAGAACGAAGCGAAATCGACCAAGCCGTCGCGTTCGACGGAGAAGTTGGGCGCGGAACCGGTTGTCTCCGATACGAAGGAATTGAAGTGGACGCCGGTCGCGGGCGCGAAGAGCGTTTTCAGTCTCGAAACCGATCGTTCCCGTGCGTTGCTCGGTTTTTCCGATGGAAAGACGATCACGCTGGGCACACTTACCTTCGAACCAAAAAATAATCTCATGGGCTGGTCCGTGCTGGCGCTCGCGGCGATGACGGGCGAGGGGATGGACAAGCCGGGGCGTTACCTCCTCGTCGCGTGCGGCAAGGCGGAGAACACCGCGCAGGTGTGGAAGGATGCCAAGATGAATTCGCTCAAGACGTGGGGCAATGCGCCGTCGCTCGTCGAGGGGGTGGAAGTGGCGTTCCGCTGGAAACTTCCGGCTCGCACGGTAAAAATGTGGGCGCTGGATGAAAAAGGCGCGAGGAAAGAGGAAGTGCCGGTCAACACCGATGCGGGCGGTCTCCACGCTTTCGCCATTGGTCCGCAGTACCGCACCATCTGGTACGAGATCGAAATCATGAGTCCACAAATCACGCCGCCCGCCACGGCCTATACCGCTCCCACCGCGAAGGAACGTCAGCCCGTGCCGAAGGGACAGGAATTGTTTCCGTTCGTGTTGCCGTGGAATGACGCTTCGCCTGGCGTGACCGATTACAGTAGTTGGAACGCGACCCCGGCGGGCAAGTCCGGTTTCGTGCGCGCGCAGGGGGAACATCTGGTGGTGGATCAGGAGAAACGCATCAAATTTTTCGGGGTGAATTTTTCCTTCGGGGCCAATTTTCCCGCCAAGGAAGAGGCCACGCAAGTGGCGGCGCGGCTGGCGAAGTTCGGCATCAATGCCGTGCGGTTCCATCACATGGATCTATACCCGGCACCGCGCGGGATTTGGCAGAAGGACATCAAGACGATTGATCCGGCGCAACTCGACCGGCTGGATTTTCTCTTCTCACAGCTCAAGGCGAAGGGCATTTACGGGAATATCAATTTGCATGTCAGCCGCACCTATCCCGATTTGCCGCCGCGTGACAAGACGCCGCGGTTCGACAAGGGGCTGGACCTGTTCATGCCGCAGATGATCGAGTTGCAGAAAGATTACGCGCGGCAATTGTTGCTGCACAAAAATCCGTATACCGGACTGCGCTATGTCGACGATCCCGCCGTCGCGTTTGTGGAGATCAATAACGAGAACAGCCTCTTCAGTCGCTGGTGGGAGGCGAAGCTCGACGAGATGCCGTCGTTCTATACGGAGGAACTCACCCGGCAGTGGAACCAATGGAAAACGGGTCATGCGCCGAAGAGTGTGACGTTGCCGCAGAACTGGATTTCCAAGAAGGAATACGACGCATTGCCGAAGGACGTGCAGCGGGTGTGGGTCCGGTTTCTATGCGAAACCGAGCGGAATTACTGGCGCGAGATGCGTCGTTTTCTCAAGGAAGAACTCGGCGTGAAAGCGGTGGTGGTCGGTTCCGCGCTGTACTCGTTCAGCGGCATTCCGCTGCAGATGGACATGGACGCAATCGATATTCACGCCTACTGGTCGCATCCAGAATTCCCCGACAGCACGAACCGCAATCTTTGGTACGTGATCAATGAGTCGATGGTGAATCATCCCGATGCAAGAACGTTATCTGAACTCTCGCTCCAGCGCGTCGCGGGCAAGCCGCTCATCGTCACCGAGTACAATCACAGCACGCCCAATACCTACGGCGCGGAGGCGTTTTCCCTCGTGGCGGCGTATGGCGCGATGCAGGATTGGGATGCGATTTTCGTTTATTCCTACGCGCATGGTGTGGCGGGTTGGGACAGTCGCCGGATCACGGGGCAGTTCGACATCGACCAGCATCCGCTCAAGATGGCGACCCTGCCGCTCGCAGCGGCGTTGTTTCGTCGCGGGGATGTGAAGACGCCCGGTCCGGCCATCGTCACGGACGCGGGCGAGGACGCCTTTCTCGAACTTTACGCGCGGCACGGGATCAATATTGGTGGCGAATACTTCGGGGTGTCACGGCAGGACGCGCTGCGTCGACCGCAGGCGTTGCGAGTGGTGCCGAAGAGCGGATTCAAGGACGAGATCAAGCCGAGCGTGTATCAGGGGCCGATCACCAGCGATGGCGGTGAGTTGACCTGGGACGCGAAAGCTGCGAGCGGATTGGCCACGATCAATACGCCGCGCACCAAGGTGGTCATCGGCCATGCGGACAATCGCGCGGTGAAGCTCGGGGCGGTCACGATTGAGCCGGGGCAGACGCGGCAGCAGTGGTCGATGATCGGATTGACCTCGAAAGAGAACGTGGCGATCGGGCAGGCGGGTTCGAGTCTGCTGGTGGCGTGTGGGGACATCGAGAATACGAAGATGGGTTGGGTGCCGGGCAAATTCTTTTTGTCCTCGTGGGGCGTGGCGCCGACTTTGGTGGAAGGCATTCCCGCCGAGATTACGATTCAGTCCGCCTGCGCGACAGGAAAGGTCTGGGCGTTGGATGACAAAGGACAGCGGCAAGCCGAAGTACCCGTGCGCAAGACGAAGGACGGCTTTGTCTTCGCGATTCAATCGTCTTACCAGACGATCTGGTACGAAGTGCTTCTGAGCGACGCGAAGTAATCGTGAGGTGAGAATGGATTCTAATTAATTGGTCGCCTCCAGCGTCGATGCAAGCCGATCCTTCGACAAGCTCAGGATGACGTGGAATGAAGGTAATGTTTTGGGTCATTTTCTACTCCAATTAGAACTCTTCGCTACCCTTTGAGATTACTACCCCAACCCGTCATCCTGAGCTTGTCGAAGGATCGACTTGGAAACTTTATGATCTGTCAAAATACGACAGACTAATTGGAAAAATCTTATAGGGAAGAGTCGTCTCCGAATTTGCCTTTGCGTCCGGGGCGCTTTTTCGCCAGCGTGAACTACTGAATCTATGTTCACCATCGGGGATGATACTCTGGAGCGTTGGTTACGGGAAGATGCGCCGTATGGCGATCTGACCACGGCCACGCTGGGACTGCGCGGTCAGCCGGGACGAATCCGGTTTCACAGCCGGGAGAGTCTCGTGTTGTGTGGCACGGAAGAAGTCCGCCGGATTTTCGAGAAGCTCGGAATTGTCACGCGCACGCTGCGTCTTTCGGGCGAGAGTGCCGGAGCCGGGGACTTGCTGCTCGAAGCGACGGGGCCGGTCGAGGCGCTGCATCTCGGCTGGAAGTTAAGCGTGAATATTCTCGAGCATGCCTCCGGTATCGCCACCCGGACACGGCAATTGGTCGACCTCGCCAAGGAGGTCAATCCGAAGGTCGAAGTGGTCACCACGCGCAAGGGATTTCCCGGCACGCGGGAGCTCGCCATCAAGGCGGTTCTTGCCGGAGGTGGCAAACCACATCGGCTGGGGCTTTCCGAAACGTTTCTTGCCTTTCGCCAACATCGGGCATTTTTTGTGGACACGAAAACCTTTCTCGCGGGCATTCCCGAGTGGAAAGAACAGATCTGCGAGAAGAAGCTGATCGTGGAAACGGACAGTGTCAGCGAGGCACTCGAGTTGGCCGACGCGGGCGTCGACGGCATCCAGTTCGACAAGATCGAGGCAAGCGAGTTGGCGCATGCGGTGGCGCTTTTGCGCGTGAGACGGCCGAGTTTATTACTGATCGCAGCAGGGGGAATTCATCGCGAGAATGTGGCCGCCTATGCCGCGACCGGGGTCAATGCCCTGGCCACTTCCGCCGCCTACTTCGGCAAACCGTCGGATATTGGTGTGACGATGGAGAGCGAATAGCGGCAGATTAACGGTAATAGAGTTGAATCCTTTCGGACTTTATTGTTAGGGTGCGGCATGGTCAGCCAGAAAGAAATCGCCGACGCCACGGGCGTCTCCATCATGACGGTCTCCCGCGCTTTGCGGAATCACCCGGATCTGGCTCCGGCCACGCGGGAGATGATTTTGCGCAAGGCGGCGGAACTCGGCTACGTGTCGCCCACGGCGAATGATCCGCGCCGCAACCAGACGCAGCGCATCGGTGTTCTGGTCTACGAACTGGGAAGCGATGGCACCAATCGCTTGAACGAAGGTGTGCCCCGCCGGATTTTTTCCGCCATTCAAAAAGAATGCAAACAGCGTGGCGTGGAGGTGCTGATCGAGGCGCTGCAGCCGAGCGAAGTGCCATTGCTGGTGCGCAACAAAACGGTCGACCGGGCCTTTCTGTTCGGCCGCTACACCCCTGAGACGTTGCAGCGATTGAACGGGCTGCCTGTCATGGCGGTGAGTAGTTACATTGAATGCAAGGGGCTGCCCCGGATCATTGCCGACAATGAGGGCGGCATTCGCGAAGCCACCGAGCATTTGATCCAGCTCGGCCATCGCCGCATTGTTTTTCTGGGGGTGGACGAAAACGAGTTCACCGAAATCTTTCATTCGCGCGAGACGGGATATCTGGCGACGATGTGCCGTCATGGGCTGACTCCCATTTCGCGCATTGTCCGGCGCACAGACGGGGCGACGGATTTGGCTCCAATCATCAAGGCTCTGGCCAAGGCGACGGCGGTGGTTTGCGCGACCGATTTTCTGGCGTTCATGCTCGATTTCGAATTGCGCCGGCTCGGTTGGGATCTTCCCCGGCGCTGCAGCATCACCGGCTTTGACAATGTCGAGCGGGAGACGGGAAATCATCTGACCAGCTACTCGCCGGATTGGTCGTTGATGGGGACCATGGCGGCGAAGTTTCTTCTGGATCATCTGGAAGATATCCGCGGCGAAAATATCCGCATGGTCGTTCCCGGGGAACTGGTGGTGCGTGACTCCACCGCCGCGCCGCTTCAGGCTTAAAATCCACAAAACAGGCTCCGAAACGCGACTTGACATCGTTATATTAACGGTAATAATCGTTAGTATAACGGGAAGGGGCTGGCCTGAGGGCGCCCCCCGATCTGGTGATGCGGGAATTGCCCGCCCTGGACCAACGACTCCAGACCGCCTTGGTCTCCCCGGCCAAATAGAAGGAAAAGAAATGTCTCAAGCTAAAACCATCGCCCTCATTGGGGTATCAAGTTATGCGCGCATGATTTTGCGTTGCCTGCGGCGCGCCATTACTTCGGGTGATTACAAACTGGCCGCGGTCGTTGTCATTAATCCCGTGGAAGAGGCGGAGACCTGCCGCGAGCTGGAGGCCACGGGGTGCCGCATTTATGGCGATTACCGGACCATGTTGCGCGAGTGGTCGGGACGTCTCGATCTGTGCATCGTCCCGACGAGCATCCACTGGCATAAGCCGATGACGCTGGATGCCTTGGCCGCGGGGGCGAATGTACTGGTGGAAAAGCCGCTGGCGGGTTCCGTGGCGGAAGGCCGGGCGATTCTGGATGCGGCGCATGCGGCGGGGAAATTCGTTGCGGTGGGCTTTCAGGATATGTACGGTCCGGTGGTCTGGGAGCTCAAGGACTGGTTGCTTTCCGGACAGGCGGGCCCGATTGAATCGGTGCACGTGACGGGCAGTTGGCCGCGTCACCACGACTATTATACGCGCAACGATTGGGCCGGACGGCTGCAATGCGGCGGACGTCCCGTTTACGATTCCCCATTGAACAATGCGTTTGCGCACTTCGTGAATCTGGCGCTTTTTCTGAGCGGAAGTGAACGCCATGAAGCGGCGGAGATTCAGAATGTCTCCGGCAATCTCTGGCGTTTTTACCCGATTGAAACCTTTGATACGGCGCGGGTTTGCTGCCGGTCGCGCGAAGGGGTTCCGATTCATATCGCCCTGACCCACGTGGATGTCGAATCCGTTGCGCCCCGCATCGTGGTTCGGCTTCGGGATGGAGAAGTCGCATGGACCCACGATCAGGATGCGGTTTTCCGCGGCTTGGAGGGGCAGGTGCTGCACCGTTGGGCCATTCCCACGGGGGAAGTCAAGCAGGAGACGATGCTCCGCGAAGTGTTGTCGAGCCTGACCACGGGTCTGGCACCCCGCTGTCCCGCCGCCCTGGCGATGCGGCATCTCGAGGTGATCGCCCAGTTGCATGCCCAATTACCCATTCGTGAGGGAGCGGAGACTTTCCCCGAGCTGGAGGCGTTGCGGTCCGGGCCATGGGAAAGCATTCCGGGGCTGCTGCCGCGGCTCGAAGAGAGTCCCTCCATGGCCGTTGCGGCGATTTCTCATAAATAGTTGCGCCTTGGGTTGAATTTAAAGCAACTTTTCGGCAGAATCATGGTTTACCGCTTAAAGCAGTAACTCATGAGTATCCGTCGTAAGTGTGAGCGACTGGTTCAGTTTCCCTTTCTCGGGGGATTGGGCGCGTTGCTTATTGGCTTGATCAGTGTGCCGGACATCCGTGCTCAAGCCGCTCCGGCTCCGTCCACTCCCGCCACTCCGCCTCCCGCGAAAGTGGAGAAAGCGGCTCCCAAACCGGCGGAGCCCGCTCCGGCACCTTCTTCCTTGGAGGATAAAAAGAAGTGGATGGTGGTTCCCGTTCATCCCTCGGAAATTCTGGAGGGCCGCGGTTGGCGTTTATTCAGTGGCACCACATCGATGTGGATTGATCACGAGCAGACTTTGATTCAACTCCAAGCCCCCGGCGGCGACGCATTAGTGCTGGCACCCGGCGTGGTGTTGGAGACGGGGCTGATCGAACTCAACGTGCGGCCTTCGGAAAAAGAATCGCGGATCTGGTTGCATGCCTTGAATTCCGAGAACGGTGACATCGTGTCGCTACGTCGACTCCCAGCGAAAGCGGGGGAATCCGGTATCGACCGCATTGCGATTGGCATTGTCTCGCGTCGAAATGGGCAGGTGGTCAAAGGCTCCGAGAAGACGGTGGAGATCACCCGGCCGGAATCGAGTGCTTCCATTCCGGTGCATATCGAGATTCGGGGCAAACAGGTTGTGGTTACCGTCAATAACAACTCCAAGTCGACCCTTACGGCGGACATTGCCGGGACGATACTGGGCAAGGCCGTGGGGCTGGGTGCGGAAGCGGGCGGACAGGCGGGATTCGGCGGCGTGACGCTTTATCTCCCGTGGACGAAGGGGCTCAAACCGGATGGTAAGGCGGGCATGGCGGCCTCGGTGCAAACCTACGGGTTGGATAAAGTCGTGATCGACGCGTGCACGATGAGCACGGCCATTAAGACCGCCGAACTGGAAATGCAAAAGATGCTCCAGATCATCAAGCGCGTTAAAACCGGTTATCTGCCGAGTTTCAAGATCGACGCCGTCGCGCCGGACTATCGCAAGATCAATCTCAATGACAGTAATGTCTCGAACTCGCAGAGCAACTTCGACATTTTTGAGGCGAGCGGTTCTGCCAGTGTGACGGAGCATTTGCCGACCAATACTGACATCCTGGTACGCGGCTCCCGTACGATCAGCAGCGGGTCGGCCTTGATCTCGGATCGCCTGCGCATCCAGATCGAGCAGGAGGTGCTGCGCAAGGACACGGTGGCGAAGGCCAAGTCGCTGGCCGAAGAGCAGGCGGAGTTGCAGAAGGTGGCCAACCGCAGTATCCGGCGCAATTTCGTCAACGTGGTGAAGCGCACCTATTACAACTATCTGGAGGCCCGCACGCTGTACTACAACACGCTGCAGCGCTACCGCGACGACCGGTTGCTCGATCAGGAGAGCGAACAAAAATTCCGCTCAGGCATCATTGCCGAGTACAATCGCTTCGACTACCAGCGCGATTACGAGCGTTCGATCTCACGGCTCGTCTCCCGCGAAACCGCCTATCTCCAGACCCGGACGGAATTGTTCTTCCTGCTGCACCGCGAGGATAATCCGGGCGTGGAATTCGAGGACATTGCGGAGAAGGAACTCGATAATATTGTTTTGCGGCCGGATCAAATGCTGCAGGCGGCGTTGCACCAGAGTCTGGACCTCGCGGAAATGTCGTTCGCCATTTTCTCGAACAATCTGAACGTCTCGTATCTTCGCGACCAGCTTTTGCCCTCGGTGAAATTGCGTGCCGGGACGGAGTGGGGCAAGAATTCCAATGACGTGTTCAATGATCAACCCCGCAGTTCGACGGAGTACTTTGCGGGAGTGGGATTGATCATGCCCTTTTTCGCCGACACGTTTGCCACGAACTATTCCATCCAGATCGAGCAGACGGACAAGGAAATCACGCGGCTCGATCTCGAGGAGCGGTTCCGTTACTACAAGAAGGAGCTGCAGAAGGATATCGTGGATCTGGAGGACATTTACCGCCGGTATCGCGTCTCGAAGGATATTCAGGCCGTCTCGACCAAGGACTACGACCTGAGCCGCAAACGGTTTGAAGTCGGCGCGATCAGTTCGTGGGACATGATTCGCAGCAAGAACGATTATTTCGACAGTCTGGACCAGGGGGCTTCCCTGCGCTTCGAGGTGTTGCGCCGGTTGGCCGATCTCGAGCGGGATTACCCGGTGGAGGAGTCGACTTCGTATGCCACCAACTGAGACGCTGGTTGATTTCCGGAATCTGGAGAAAAGCTACTTCCTCATCCACGAGGAAATTCCCGTTCTCAAGGGCATCAATCTCGCCATCCGCACGGGCGAATACACGGCGATCATGGGAGCGTCCGGCTCGGGGAAATCGACCTTGATGAATATCATCGGATTTCTCGACCGGCCCACGCGCGGCCATTATTTCTTCAAGGAAAAGGACGTCACCTTTCTCGATGATGATGACGAATCGGGCATTCGCAATCAGGAGATCGGTTTCGTTTACCAGAATTTCAATCTCCTCCCCCGCTGCACCGCTTATGAGAATGTGGCCATGCCGCTTTTCTACCGGGATGAGCCGGGCGATGTGGACGCGGCGGTCATGGAAGCGTTGCGCGTCGTGGGACTGACGGATCGCCGTCATCACCGGCCGAACGAGCTTTCCGGTGGACAACGGCAGCGCGTGGCGATTGCCCGCGCTATCGTGACGAATCCGTCCATTCTCCTCGCGGACGAGCCGACTGGGGCGCTCGACAGCAAGACGGGCGTAGAAATCATGGAGTTGTTCCGTGGCCTGCATCGGCGCGGTTGCACGATCATTATGGTGACGCACGATCCGAAGATTGCGAATCACAGCGAGCGGGTCATTCACATTCAGGACGGGGAAATTCTTGAGGACAGGGCACCGGCCTAGAAAAATATCATGTCACACACTGGAAATTTTTTAAGCACGACGCTGCAACGCGTGAAGTCGCTCACGCGCGGACAACAGATTGCGCTCGCGGTGGCGGTAGTGGGTGCGGCGGTTGTTCTCTATTTCAGCCTGCGTCCGCGCGATGGAGTTTATCCGCTGCGCTGGACCGAGTCGACGGCGGGAGATCTGACGGTTGACCTCGCTGATAACGGCGTGCTGGAAGCGGAGACGGCGATCAACATCGCCGCGCCGAACGTCAATTACGAACGCAAACTCATCGATCTCGTGCCGGAAGGAACGATTGTCAAAAAGAACGATGTTCTGGCGAAGTTCGATACGGCTCAGCTCGAGGAAAAACTGGAGCAGCTCAAGCACTCCGGCCTCGGCGCGGAAATGCAGGATGCGAAGATCGCGGCGGACATCCGGCTGGCCGATCTGAAGGCGGCGCTGCAGACGTCCAAGGAAAACGCCAAGCTCGCGGAGTTGCAGTTCAAGACGATGGCCTACTCAGCGCAATTGGAGCGCGATGCGGCGCAGGCGCGCTTGAACAATGCGCGCAATGATATCAAGGTCGCGGAAAACCGGATCAAGCAGGAGGAGAATCGCCGTGATGTGCAGATTCGCCAGATTCAGGAACGCATCGATCAGAACAAGGAAAAGATCACCGAGGTGGAGGACGCCATCAAGGCGTTCACCGTGACGGCTCCCGAGGACGGCATTGTCGTTTATCCCGTGATCAAGGTCAGCGGTCTGAGCCGCAAGGTGCAGACGGGCGACATGCTCTACAAGTCGCAGATTTTCATCATCATTCCGAACCTGTTCAAAATGACCGCGCAGTTGGAGGTCAGCGAAGAGGAGATTCGCAAGGTGAAGATGGGGCAGAAGGCGGAGCTCATCGTCGAGGCGTTCAAGAACTCGAAGTTCACCGGCGAAGTCTACCGGGTCGATCCGCTCGCCCACGTGAAGGAGAATAACGAATTCATCAAGGTCTTCACCGTCGGAGTGCGGATCAAGGAGCGCGATATCGACAAGCTGCGTCCCGGTATGAATGCGCGGGTGACGATTCTCATCGCCCAATACAAAAAAGTCCCCCTGCTGCCGGTCGCGGCGGTCGTGCGCGACGGGGATCGTTCGGCCGCCTATGTGGTGCGCGGGGAGAAGATTGTGTTGGAACCGGTCGAGGTGCTCGACATGGGACGCGATCAGACGGTGCTCAAGAAAGCGGTGGAGGGCCGGGTGATCATTCCCGATGCGGCGATGCGCACCTATCTGAATACACCCGGCGCCACTTTACGCGATGTGAAGTGGCTGACGCATCAGGACTAATGGGTCAACATGAAGCGCTTTTTCCGCTACCTGATGCTGGCCCGCCGCACGCTGCTTGAGCACAAGCTGCGTTCGTTCCTGACGATCCTGGGCATCATCTTCGGTGTGGCAGCGGTCATCGCCATGACGGCCATTGGCGAAGGCGGCAAACAGGAAGCGCTCGCCCAGATTCAGCAGATGGGCATCAATAACATTTTTCTCAATGATCTGCGCGAATCGCGCCGCAGCGCGGCGGAGAAGGGGCGTTACGCGGGCAACGGCTTAGATCGTCTGGATCTCGAATATCTCCTCAAAACCATTCCTGCGCTTGGCAACGCCGCCGCGGTGCAGGAAAAGGAGCTCTTCGTGCAGACGGACAGTTACAAGAGCAAGCGCCGGATTCGCGGCGTGGACGCTTCCTATTTCGATATTCTCGGACTTGTCGCGGAGGACGGTCGCGTCATCTCGCCGCTCGACTTGCAGGAGAGTCCGCGCGTCTGTGTTTTGGGTCGCGATGCGGAACAGGAACTTTTTCAGCGGCAGGTCTCGCTGGGTGCCTTCGTGCGCATCAATGACCAGAACTTTCGCGTGATCGGTCGGCTCGCGGAGCGGCCGGGCTATAATAATGACGTAATCGTGCCGGTGACCGCGTCGGTTCTGTTCGAGCGGATCGAACCCTTCGAACCGCCGCTCAGCCAGATGGTGGTGCAGGTGAAGGAAACGCGATTTATTCCCTCCACCGCGTCGATGGTGGAACGCGCGATGTTGCGGCGTCACTTCGACGTTAAGGATTTCGAGATGATCGTGCCCGAGGCGCTTTTCCGGCAGCAGGAACACACGCGCAATATTTTCAACAGCATCATGATTCTCATCACGGGAATTTCCCTGCTGGTCGGCGGTATCGGCATCATGAACATCATGCTCGCATCCGTGCTGGAGCGGACGAAGGAGATTGGTATTCGGCGTGGTATGGGCGCGACGAAGAAGGACATCCAGATTCAATTTCTGGCGGAGGCGATCGTGCTGACCTCGGCGGGTGGCGTGATCGGCATTGCGCTGGGATTATTGATGACACTCGGCATTTCCTGGTTCACCGGCTGGCCGACTTTTATTCCGATTTATGCGGTCATCGGAGCCTTCTCTTTCTCGGTGTTGACCGGTGTGATCTTTGGTTATTACCCGGCGAAGAACGCGGGAGAACTCGATCCCATCGAGGCCTTGCGTTATGAGTAAATCCCTCCTCATCGTGGGAGTGATGGTGGTGCTCGTCGGGCTCGGGTGGTGGCGGGGAGTGTTCCGCGCGAAAGCGCAGCCGGATTTGAGTTTGATGATCGAGCTCAAGCCGTTCGAGGAAGTGATCGAAGCCGAGGGCCACGTCGATGCGCAACGTTATCACGATGTCTTCGCCCCTTATTGCCGGTACGAACGGCGGGTGATTTTTCTGGTGGAGGAGGGAACGACGGTCAAACCGGGTGACTTGCTGGCCCAGTTCGATCCCGGAGCGATCTCGCTGGCGATAGAGGATCTCGAGGACCGGATTCGCAGCTTCGATCAATCGAGCGCGGACATCCGTTTCCGCTCCAAGGCGGAAACCTACGAGCAGCAGGTGCGGGCCGACACGGCCCAGCAAGGCGTGGTGCTGGGCGGCATTCGCAAAGAGATTTCCCAATTCGAATCCTCGCTGCGCAAATCGACTGTCGAAGTGGAGTTGAATAACCAGATCAAATGGGCCACCTCGGCGAAGGATCAGCGCAAGCGACTGGATTGGCGCGACACGGTGACGGATCGCAACCGGGCCGTGCAGCGGGATTATTACGAACAAAAAGTGAAGGATCTCAAGGAGGACGCCGAGCAACTCAACCTCTACTCCGAATTCGAAGGCGTGGTGCTCTACCCGCCGATTCCCTTGCAGGGCGATTTGCGCAAGGTGCAAACCGGGGATTATCTCGAGCGCGGCCAGCTTTTTCTCCGCATTCCCGAACCGGGCGTGGCGATCATTCGTTTTCACCTTGAGGAAGCGCAGATCAACCAACTGCGCGAGCGGATGGCGATTACGTTTACCACCGCAGCTTATCCGGGCGAATTGTATCGGGGGCAGGTTCTCTCCATCGCCCACTTTTCCGAGCCCGCCTCGTTTCTGCAAAACCGGCGGCTCTATGAAGTGCTCGCCCGGGTGGAAATTCAGGACAAGCAACCGCAGCTTAAAATCGGCATGGTGGCCCGGAGCCGCTTCCTGCTGCATCGCTACGAGCGGGTCTACGCCTTCCCGAAAGAGTGGGTGAAACCGGAGGCGGAGGGCGTTCGCATTGTTTTCTACGAAGGACAAACGCGGCGATCGCTGGTGTTGAAGAACGTCACGGAGACCGCCGATTACTATCTGGCGGAATCGCTGCCGGAGATCACCGGACCGCTCAAACTGGTCATGGCGACGGAGAACAAGGGGCGGATGCCATGATTCCTCCCCCCGCCAAAGGCAACCGCCGGTTTGTCGTCTGGACGATTTTGGGCATCGCGCTGGTCTCGGGCGTGGTGTTCGCCATCACCCGTCCTCCTGCGGAAAATTTATTGAAACTGACCGTCCCCTGCGCCGATTTCGAGGAGACGGTTCGCGCCATGGGCGTAGTGGAGGCGGCGCGGTTTGAGAAACTCCGCGCGCCCTCGGCCCCCTACGAACGGCAAGTGACTTGGTTGATCGATGAGGGGACGCGAGTCAAAAAAGGGGATCTCATCGCACAGTTTGACATTGCCGACGTGGAACGCAATTGGGAGCGCGAGACGGAGCATGTGCAACGCATCGAGTACCGGCAGGAGGAGGCGAAAGCGGACTGGAGCGTCCAACTCTTCGAGGAAAATATCAAGCGCGACAAGGAGTCGGAGCGCAACGAGTTTGCCCAGTTAAAATTCAAGCGCACGCAGCAGGAGCCGCCCTTGCCAAAGGAAATTGGCGTGACGGAAAAGGACAAGCAGGAGCGGCTGGTTGACGAAGCGAAACGCCGCATCTCGCAGGTGGAGCGACAGCGCAACGTCGATATTGGCCGCCGGACTTGGTGGTTGAAGTATCGTCAGGGGAAGACGCAGGAAGTGAAGGACATGATGGAGCAATACGAGGTGCGTGCGCCGATTGATTCCATAGTGGTGTATCCGCTGATTCCCATTAATGGTCTCATCAAAAAAACGGAGACGGGCGATCTGCTGAATCGCGAGCAGCCGTTCGCGCAGTTGCCGGATCTGAATTCCCTGATCGTCAAACTCGGTGTGGAAGAATACCGGGTGCAAAAAATCGACGAGGGCACGGTCGTCCGCCTGCGGAGTCGTGCCTATCCGATGAAGGAATTCGTCGGTAAAGTCATTTCCGTTTCGCACATGGCATCCAACGATCTTTTTCACGATGGTCGCCGACTCTTCGAAGTCATCGTGGCGGTGGACAATGTGGCCTCCACCGGACTGAAAGTGGGGATGGTGGTGGAGGCTTCCCTCATCGTGGCGAAACATCCGCAGGTCTACGCTTTTCCGAGGGATTACGTCGTGCAGGACGATAAAGGGAAGTGGCTCGAGATTGAAACGGCCTCCGGTCGCACCCAGCGCCGCCCGATTGAGAAGGCCTTGCTGACGGATGACTTTGTGCTGATCAGTCGGGAGTCCGGCGGAGAGGGACCTCTCACCGTGGTGTATCGTCCGTCCAAGCACCTCGGCGATGCCACTCTCCCTTCGTCGCGATAACTTATTCTAACTTGCTTTCAAGATGAGTGTTACTCGCTTGTTATTTTCCGGACTGCCTGCGTTGCTCCTCGCTCACAGATCACTGCGGATATGCTCATTCGTCACGCCTTGTCAGTCCGGAAAATTACTGCGCGATTTAATCTCATCTTGAAAGCAAATTAGAATTAACCGCGAGCGACTTCCTGCACTGAAGCGACGAAGGAATTCGCGAGCGAAGACGTGACCGGTTTCCAGATTGCACCGAAATGCAGTGGTGGCAGCTTGGGTGTCAGGGGGAGGAGCTTGAGGCGCGAGCTCGCCAGGTGTTGCAGCGATGCGGTCACGAGTGCGATGCCACGACCGGCTTCCACCGCCGCGATGAGTCCGGTCACACTATCGTATTCCTCGGCGGCTTGCGGCTGGAAGTGATAGGGCTGGAAAAGCGTCGTCAGCCATTCGTGATATTCCGGATAATCCTCCCGCGTATAAACGATGAATCGCTCATGCTCGAGCTGCGCGATCGGGAGCGTCCGCTTGCGTGCCAGCGGATGGGTGCTGCTTACCGCGCAGAAGAGCGGGAAGTCCTTCACACGTTGGAAGGTCAACCCGCGCAGCATTTCCGGGCAGGGTTGGGCTGTCAGCGCCACATCGAGCTTGCGCGCCGAGAGACGCTGAAGGCATTCCTCGGTGGAGAGATCGTACAGCGACACACGCACGCCGGGGTATTCGCGTTCAAAGGCGACGAGCGCGCGCGGCAGAATTTCCACCGTGAGGGAGGGAGCATACCCGACGCGCAACTGACCGCGATCTCCCGCCGCCACGGTGCGCACGGTTTGAACTGCCTTCTCCGCGCGGAGCAATACTTCCCGCGCTTCAGTCAGAAAAATCTTCCCGGCTTCTGTCAGGGCGAGCGACTTCGCCGTGCGGCGAAAAAGAGCCACGCCCAGTTCCTGCTCCAGATCCTGGATCTGGCGGCTGAGCGGCGGTTGGGAAACATGCAGGCGTGCCGCCGCGCGGGTGACGTTCTGTTCTTCGGCGACGATGACGAAGTAGCGCAGGTGTCGGAGTTCCATGATGTGGTACTATACCTGAAAGGTATCGTTAGCCAAGGAACATAGTATTTAGAGAATTCACGACGTGGGGTTAGGTTGCGACTAACAAAAGGAACACCATGATTGAGATTCGCAAATCCGATGAACGAGGCCATGCCAAGCACGGTTGGCTCGACAGTCGACACACTTTTAGCTTTGCCGATTATTACGATCCGAAGCACACGGGATTCCACTCCCTGCGCGTGATCAATGAAGACCGCGTTGCGCCCGAGATGGGGTTCAGTACGCACCCGCACCGCGATATGGAGATCATCACTTACGTCATCAGTGGCGCCCTGCGTCATCGCGATTCGATGGGCAACACGGCCGTCATGCGCTGTGGTGATGTCCAGCGCATTAGCGCGGGAACCGGGATTGAGCACAGCGAGGTCAACGACTCCACTTCGGAGCCGGTGCACTTCCTGCAAATCTGGATTATCCCCGATCACAAAAACGCAAAGCCCGCCTATGCGGAAAAATCATTCGCGGATGTGAAGTCAGGGGTGCTGCACCTGATCACTTCGAAGAGTGGTCGCGCCGGTTCCATTCCGATCAATCAGGACGCTGATCTCTATTTCGCCCGTCTCGAAAAGGGACAGACGGTGGCGCAGGCGATTCGCGCCAAGCACCACACCTGGGTGCAGGTAATTCGCGGCGAACTCGACGTGAACGGAAATCGGGTGCAGGCTGGTGACGCGCTCGCGACAAGCGGGGAAGAATCCCTGTCCATCAAGGCGCTGGATGCCGCCGAATTCCTGTTATTCGATCTCAACTCGTAAAAAACAAATAGAAAGGTGTCTGATTATGTCCAAACTCCTCTACATTGAATCCTCGCCTCGCGGCACGCGCTCAGCTTCCCACACTGTGGCGCAACACTTCATCGATGCCTATCTGGCGTCGCATCCCGGTGACACGGTGGAAACACTCGACCTGTGGCATACGCCATTGCCGGAATTCGATGGCGCGACGATTGATGCCAAATATGCGGTACTGCACGGCCAGAAACATACGCCGGAGCAACTACAGGCGTGGAATGCCGTGGTGGCGATCGCGGATCAATTCAAGTCGGCGGACAAATATCTCATTTCCCTGCCGATGTGGAATTTCGGCATTCCCTATAAGCTGAAGCACTACATCGACGTCCTGCTTCAACCCGGTCTCACCTTCAGCTTCTCTCCGGAAACGGGCTACAAGGGACTCGTCACAGGCAAGCCGGTCGTCGCGGTTTATGCCCGCGGCGGCGCTTATGGTCCCGGCACCGGAGCGGAGGCGTATGACCAGCAGAGCGGTTACCTCAAACAGGTGCTCGGCTTTATCGGGTTCACCGACATCAAGGAAATCTTCGTCGAACCGACGCTCGCCAGTGCCACGTCGAAGGACGAAGCGGTGAAGTCAGGCGACCACAAGGCGGACGAGATCGCGGTGAATCTGTAAACTAATCGTTGGCCGGCTCCAGTTGTTGGTCGATGACCTTCCCTGTGAGCCGGTCGATGGCGACCGAGAGCCAGTAACGGCGTTCGCCCTCCACGATGAAGTTGTCGAGGCTGCCCGCGTTGGCGCTGTAATGGCCCGCCTGCGCCACGACATCGATGAGCAGGTTCCACGTCCGCGTCTGCGTGGTGTTAGACAGACTGCGGATCACCGCTTCGCGACGATACTTGATCGCATCCAGGCCGTTGCCACCACCGATGGGGAGGGATGCAGTCGACATGAAATCCACCGCATTGCTCACGGTGACCGGCATGGCGGTGGTGGGAATCCCGCCGCTAAACGCGTAGTTCGCATAGGCGGTCGCCAGCGCACTGGGATTCGCCAGCGGACTTGTCCCATCGGGCGCTTGCGCGGCCCCCGTGAAGATCGCTTGATGCACGCGGGTCTGTGTCGTATTGAGATTCACCCGCCCCACCGTTACGGTGGGTTCGTCAGCCACGCTGAAGAGATCGAGCAGTCCTTTGTCACCGCTGCTGGGATCAAAGAAGTTGAGTGATTTCCACGGACTGTCGCGAAAGACTTGGCCGAGTTCGGTTACAGATCGAAACGGACGTTGGAGAACCACAGGGCGTCGGGTATTATCCATGACATTGCGGTAGAGATTCGCGCTAGTACCATCCAGCCACGCATCGGCGGGACGCGTGATATTATCGGGGTCATTCACATTATTAATGGCCGTTCCGAGTCCATCACTCCATGTGGTGGTATTGCCTTCAACCCAGAGTCCGGGCAGGGAGCCGGAACCGCTCAAGTTTCCGGAGCCAAATGGCGTATTCATGACAATGCCATGGGGAGCGGTGGGATCGGTGAGGAGGGGGACCTGCGTGGTGCTTAAAAAAAGGTCGCTGCCACTAATGCTAAAGCGGGTGGTGCGTGGATCAATTTTCAGCAAAGCATAGGAAGATTGTGTATTGTTCGGATAGGTAGAAAACGTTGGTCCAATGGAGTAAAAATCTGTACTGCCAGTGCCTGCACCCGTGCCGATTGCCGGGCTGATACCTTCGTTACCAGTGAGCGTGTCATAGGTTTGCCAGTTGCCGCTGCTATCCTGATAATCGAGTGAGAGGAGGAAATTGTTCATCTGGAAACGAATAATGGTGGCATTGGTATTCGTTGTGATGGTTTCGGGCAGACCCGTGTAATTATAGAGCAAAAACCCGCTACTGGTTGCCTCCTGCGTTGTAATGGTCGGGGCGACCAGATTGAGTCGTGTAGGTGACGCAGCGTTGCGGTAGGAGTCGATTCGTTGCCGGAAAGATTCGAAGCTACCCGCTGGGACCAGAAAGGAGGATAGCGACCCGAGCGTTGTGGGCATATCCAGATTGAGGTTGGTTCGCGCGAGTGGCTTACCTGCGATGTTTCCATGGGCGCTGCTATAAGCCGATAGCATGGTGCCCCGTGCCACTCTCACCCGGATCGATCCAGGCGTTCCCGACAGGCTCACGGTATTGGCTGCATGCGGGTTGAAGAGCAATGGCGTGGCGATCAGGGTACAATAGGTAACGGTTTGCTGAAAGGTGGGGCCTATCGTGGTGGCGGCGCTAATGCGGCCCAAGAGCATGCCAGCCAAATAGGGAAGATTTTCGACTCCATGGACTGGAATCGTTCCGCTCGTGGTATTGAGTGTGAGAGTGCTGGGAAAATTATCACTGTCGGCGCAGTCGATGAGGTTCGCCCCGATCCGGAGAATCTGGAGATCGGATATCGCTTCCAGCGAGCGCTGACTATCTTTGGAACCGGTTTTCCGATCCGCCGCCCGACCGATGGAACCATTCAGTACACCGGCTTTGAGCACTTCAAAAAAGTTAGGTTCGCGGCCATCACTGGCCACTTCAGTGAGTGTTTTGATTCGGTCGGCTATGGTGCCGTTGGGATTGCTGTACTGCCAGCAGGAATTGGTGACGCCATCTGCACTGAAAGTAGTCCATTTTAAACCGAACGTATTCAGGATCGCATCTGCGGAGATACCCGTCTTGGGTCCGGAACTGGTCAGCCACGCGAGCTTCGCGAGGGAGAAGCGGCGTTGGAGTTGGAGATCGCCCGCGAGCACGGCGTAGGTCTCCGTCGTGCCGTCGTCGCGGTAGTGAATGACGGAGGAGTAGGAAGCGGGGAAGCGGAGCGTGCCGAGGTTGGGATTGATGAGGGGAGCGCTCGTCGGACTGGCAGGCGCGAAGGCGGGGCTGTTGAGCGAGCGGGAGAAGTGGGAGAGCGTGCAGGTGTTGGCGGTGAGATTCGGGTGCGACAAGAGATCGCGACGCGTGAGCGGTGTGTTGTCGCCCATGACGATGGAGCGATGGCCGGAGCGCGCCGCCGCGAGCGCCGCGTAGTTGCTGATCCCGGAAGAGTTCGTGATTCCCGCCGCCCATTCGAGGTAGGTGGCGGCGTTCGTGCCAGTCACGGCATTGCGCCAGAGGATGAACCGGTCGAGGTTCGTGGTGCTGAATCCGAAGAGCGACAAATCCACGTAGCTGGTCGATGTCTTGAAACCAATATCGGCGGTGGGGGTGATGAAGGGACTGCTCGTCGGATACCCGGCGACGGTGGCGTCGAAAAGTCCGCCCATATCGTAGACCGTGTAGGCGAAGCGACCAATGACGTAATCATTCTGGGTGGGATCTTTCGCGGTCGCAATGCCGGGAGTTTTCACGCCGCTGGAGCGGGTCATGAAAAGCCAGGTGGGGAGAGTGCCGGTCCCGAGCTTCGGGCTGGAGACTGTGGAAGTAAACCAGCGTGCAGAGGAGAGGGAACGGCCATTGACGCTCTTGGCGTTGATGGCAATGGAAGAGCCCTGGATGGTGCCGCCCGCGCGAATGGGAATGCCGCTGCCGGACACTTTGACGAGTGGCCCCGTGGCACCGGAGACTCCGAGTGGTTGCGGTAACCAATCGGCCTTGTTGATGGGTTGATAAAGGATGACGCCAGACGAACTCGAGGTGTTCGAGCGGGCGGGATCGGAGATCTCGGCGCGGAGTTCGCCCACGATGATGTCCAGCGCGGAGCGGGAGAGCGAGTCCGCTTTGAACAGGTTCGTGCTGGAAAAAGAAATCTGGCGATTGAGTTGGGCCCGGGAAAAGAAGGCGAGTACCAGGACGGTGAGGAGCACCACCGTGCTGAGCGTGAGCACGAGTGCCATACCCCGGCGGGACGGTCGCGCACTGGTGGGATTGAAGCGGAAATCAATCATGGGCTTTGCGTGGTGAAAGGCGTGATCGGGTAGGTGCGCTCGTAGACGCGTACAGATTGGCGCACGGGCAGGGGGACGGTCGCCGGGAGCGCGTTGACCGCATTTGCGGTGGCGGTCCAGGCTTGCACCGGTGTTTTATTGTCGCTGTCGGTTGGCGTGGCAAACGCGTTGCCGAGCAGAACGGTTTGCGCGGCATTCAGCAGTCGCAAGCTTTCACCGTCCACCGTCACGAGGCCGATGATGATGGCGCTCACGCGATTGAGATCGATGTATTCGACAGTGGCCCCCGTGTTGGAAGTCACGAGTCGCGTAGGCGGATGATAAACAATCTGGCCACGGGCCACGTTGGGATTCGGAGGCGCGGCGTTAAGGAGCTGCACGGGCTTGTTGTCGGGATAGAGTTGAAAGCCCACGATCATGCGAATCACGCCCGGGGACAAGACGTCGAAGTCCAGCTCGTTACTCGGCAGGAGAGCGGGAGGAAAGGAATTGCTGGCGAAGGTTTGCGGCAGGCCATTCGCCTGCAATCCCATAAAGCCCGACGCAGGTGTGGAGCCAATCGGATGCCACGGGATCGCCTTGCCGGAGCGAAGCAGGCAGGCGCGCGCGGTTCCTTCCCGATCCTTGTTGTCCGCATGCACGCTGACCCGGTAGGCGACGACGGAGAGACCGCGATTTTCCGCCGTGGGAATGCCCGAGGCGGGCACCGTGGAGAGAAAGAGCAGGAGCGAGGTGGGGCTGGCAGTGGACAAGTTTTGCGCGACGAAATCCGTGTCGCGGCGTTTGACGAGTCCCGCGAAATCAAATCCGATCCGGTCGAAAGCCAGTCGCGCTTGCGCGGAGGCGTCCATGATCCGGGTGCTCTGCTTGGTGCTGCGCGTGATGGAGCCCGTGATCTGGCTCAGGATCAATCCGAGAATGGCCAGCACTGCCATGGCGGCCAGTAACTCGACAAGGCTGAATCCCCGGCGGATGAAGAGCGTTTTCATGGCGCGGGGAAGGTGACGTAGATTTCAACGTAACCGAGCACGGAGGTGAGGGAGGTCAGCTTGGTGATGTCGGTCGTATTCACCGCAGGCCAATTCACGATCAACCGCGCCTGGATCGGTTGACCGCTCGCGGCGGGCAACTGGGTGTAGAGCACCGTGGCCTGATAGCGGGGGCGCGGCGAGGTGCTCGCGTAGGAGAGCGTCGTGGCGTCTTCGTTGAGACCGGTGGAATAGGCGGCACTCAGGGTGTTGAGCGCGACACTGGTATTCTGAGTGATGCGCGTCCCGGTGGCATCCATCCGGTAGGGCAGGGTGAGGCCAAAGAGCCGCGAGGTGCCATTGGCCCTGGCTTGCGGATGCGTGTTGCGCAGGTCGGCTTCCAAGGTGCTGAGGAGATAGGCCGCGCGCGTTTCCTCGGCGGAAATTTGATTGGTTTTAATGCCCACGGGTAACAAGGCCACGAGGCTGAGCAGGGCGAAGGACACCACGCCCAAGGCCATGGCCACTTCGACAAGACTGAAGCCGGAGCGACCTCCTGACTTCATTGAATGCCTTCTCCTTTGCGTAGGATGCTGATGTTGCCGTTGAGGCCGGACATGCGGATCAGGAAAGGATTGGTGCCGCTCTGGGAACCCGGCTTGTCCACTCCCAGATCAATGAAGCGGGCCGGTTCTCCCCGAACCACGCGGGCCTCGCCATTGGGATTGAATTGAATGAAGGCGTTGCAGGAGACCGAACCGCGATCCCCCGCTTTGAAGGTTACGGGGTGGGGAATATCGGTTTGGTCGGGAGAGGTATAGTCGGACGAATCGAGTGTCTTGGTCACCGACAAGCTATTGCTCACTGTCAGGTTGTCCATGATTACCGGTTTCATCAGCGGGCGCCATTTCGTGGAGTCCGTCATACTGGTAGTAGTATCGGCATCGAGCGTGCCGTCTACGGAGTAAATTGCGATCAGGACAGTCGCAGGCGTCAGGTTACCGCCCGAAATGGCCGTTTGGCCGATTCCCACCCGCACATAAGTATGCGTGCTCATGGCGTAGATGCGGGCGTACTCGAGAGTCCGGGAGGTTTCGGTAATCGCCTTGTTGACCCCACCGGAGGATTTCAAGGCCTGAAGCGCGGGACCCGAAGCGGCGGTCATCACCGCAATCACGGCGATCACCGTGAGTAACTCAACGAGGCTGAACGCGCGCGAGGGACGGCAACGGGAGGGGATGGAGGGCTTCATAACGGCTGAAGAAGGTGACAGGGCTACAATCGCACCGATTGCCGCAGAATTCAACATAAAATAAGTAATATATAAAAATCATTTAATTTGAAGGATAGCGTGACAAAAAGCCTACTTCTGTTAAGGTATTCTCATCTCAAACAGGAGCTTATTATATGTCGGGGTTATTTCTCATTCATTCGTCTCGGCCTGAGTTGTCGGGGAGTGAACAATGAAAACGCCTCTTTCTCTCGGTCTTATCGGGGTGGGTGGCTTTGGCTTGTTTCACCGCAATGCGATGGCTCTTCTGCGCCAGGAGGGGCGTGCCCGGTTGACGGCGGTGGCTGATCCCACGTTGGAGCGCCTGCCGCAGCTCAAGCAGGATCTCCTCGCTCAAGGCGTTCGGATTTATGCGGACTACCGGCTCATGCTCGAGTCCGAACCGGATCTGGCGGCGGTGACCATCGCCGCGCCGATTCCCTTTCACGAAGAAATGGCGCATGCCTGTTTGCAGTTCGGCCCTAAAATCTATTTGGAAAAGCCGCCTGTGCCGCTCATTCAGCAACTGGATCGACTCATTGTGGCCGATGCTGAGGAGCGGATTCATGTGGGGTTCCAATTGCTGGTTTCCGGCTGGTCGACCCAGATCAAGCAATGGGTGGCGGAGGGGCGGCTGGGGGACATTCTCTCCATTCGCGCCGGGGCCTGCTGGCCGCGCACCGACGCTTACTACGCCCGGGCGCCTTGGGTTGGGAAGATGAGCTATCAGGGGCGACCGGTCTTCGATGGTCCCGCCTCGAATGCGCTGTCTCACCTGATCCATAGTGTGATGTATCTCTCGAATGCGCGGGAATCGGGCTTTGAGGAGCCGATCGAAATTCAGGGCGAGTTGTATCGTGCCCGACCGATGGAGTCGTACGATACGGCCTGCGCGCGCGGACTGTTTCGCTCGGGTGTGGAGTTCACTGTGGCCGTGACGCATGCCACGGAGGCGGAGCTCCCGTTTCAATTGCGCATCAATGGGACCAAAGGCTGGGCTCAGGTTTCGCGGGATGGACGTCATCTCGAAAGCAGTTGGGGCGCGCGCGATTTCACCGAGGAAACGGATGCGCTCGTGAACCTGTCGTATCGTCGCTATGTGGATTTTGTGGAGGGTCGTTGCGACCGTCCGTTAACCCGATTGGTGGATACGCGCGGTTATGTGTTGGCGACGAACGGCCTGTTGATTTCCTCGGGTGGGATTCAGGAAATGGACTCGCAATGGGTGCGCCGCTACGAGGGGGCGGGTGGGGCGGGTTATGATGTGGCGGGACTTTACGAAGCCGTTTCGGAGACGATTGGTACGGGCCGACTCTTTTCCGAAATGAACCTCGAATGGGCGAAGTCGACGGCCCCTATATCAGTCGAAGACTTGCCAAGCTGCGCCCTTCACGAAACGGTCAAAGTCCGCCCCCAGCGGGAGCCGATGCCCCTCACGCCCGCATAAGCGACATATTCAGGAAGCTCATTACTCCATTGGAGTCTTGGTCTGCCCATAAAATAAATAATGATATAATTTATACATATGCAACATTTTGTTAATAAGTGTATTGTATATAAATGAGTAAATAAGAGTTGTAATTGCAATTAAAGAAATGTATGAGACTAGGCAACCAAGGATTCCTCAATGTCCACCGTTTGCCTTCCTCGTCTGTCTTCGTTGTTATGGTGCCGGGTTATTCTTCACGCGGTTGTTCTAGCGGCCTTTTCTCTCTCCTCCTCCGCCCATGCGGGATGGAATTTCCCCGATATCTGCGGTCCTGACGGAATTGTTTATCCCAACTGGACCTACACCGGGTTGCCGGGTGGCATCCCGACTTCTTTTTCGCAAACGGTGAATGCCGCTTCAGCGCCGTACAACGCCATTGGCTCCGATTCGCTGGATGATTCCACGGCCTTGCAGACTGCGATTGAAGTCGTGGGGAGTTCCGGTGGCGGGCTGATCACCCTTCCCGCAGGCACCTACTATTTGGATAAGCCGCTGCTCATTCGCTACAACAACGTGGTGCTTCGCGGCGCGGGGAAGGGAAGCACCACACTCGTCATGCGGTATCGTCCGCCGACGGGCAACGTGACTTTCTATCAACCGGCGGCGGGAACCACGACCATCTACCAGAACACCTGGGTGGAAATTCATGCCGACCCGGTTAATTTGAAAAAACTTTCGCTCTATGCCAGCGGCGTCCTCGTCTCAAGTGTGGAGCGGACGGATGATTCCTGGAGCGGCACCTTTTCCCTCACGAGCAAGGGCGCTTACCTTGCCGACAAGGCCGGTTCGGGCGCGGGCAAAGTCATCACGGCGCAGGCGGAATATCTCGACGGAACCATCAAGACCCAAACCCTCACGGTGACCTTGAGTTGGGCCATCGATTCGAATGCCGTGCCGCGCGCGGGACTTCTCGGGGCGATCAATTTCTGCGGCTATGGTCTCACCGGAGTCACCTATCCACTGGCGACAAACGCCAAGCGAGGGCAGATGATCTTGCAAGCGGCCACCGCTCCGGTCCTCAGTGTGAACGACGCGCTCTACCTTCACGCTCCCTTGAGCGACGAATGGATGCAAAGCACGGGCTACGCGGGTACGTCGGATATTTTCCGCACCTATCTGTTTCAAGTGACCTCCATCTCCGGCACACAAGTGTCGGTGAATCAGCCGCTGCGCATCGATTACCCGCTTACGGCCAATCCCGCGCAGACGCCCTTTCTGCAAAAGGCGCAGATGATCCAGAACGGCGGCGTGGAAAATCTCACGATCAAGCAGCCGCAGGATTTATGGACCAGCGGCATCGTGTTCAACTGGGGTTGGAAATGCTGGGTGAAGGGCGTGGAAATTGTGAAGACCGGGCGTTTCCCCATCGTCATGAGTGGCTCCAAATGGTGCGAGATTCGGGATTGCACGATGGACGATGCATGGTGGAAGGGACTCGCGGGCACGGCCTATCTGGGATTCAGCAGCGCCTACGATTCCCTGTTGGAGAACATCACCTGCACGCGCTTGCGGCATGCGCCCTGCCTCGTCAGCGCGGCGGGAAACGTGCTGCGCAACAGCACCTTTGCCGATAGCGACATGCAATGGCATGCGGGTTGGGCCAAT
Organism: Verrucomicrobia bacterium Tous-C9LFEB; assembly: GCA_002304345.1. Classification (GTDB taxonomy): domain Bacteria; phylum Verrucomicrobiota; class Verrucomicrobiia; order Methylacidiphilales; family UBA1321; genus UBA1321. The sequence goes on along the minus strand of NEUU01000007.1, from coordinate 65,529 downwards.
GAGAATCTCTACGAAAATCTCTCCGTGCAATCCAACCGGGGCAACGGCGGTTACGGCTACGGCATGTGGGCGTCGCCTTCGGAACAAAACGATCACGGTCCCAACGGCCCGCGCAATACGATCTATGCGTGCGATGTCACATCACCGCTCGCGGGAGCGTGGATGGGCGGCTCGAACAAGGAATGGATTTTTGCCTACAACCGCCTTGCCGCCGATGCCGGGCCGGGTTGGTTTTTGCAACGCGACAGCGGCGATCACGTGATCTACAAAAACGCGGTGGTGCTCGGTTCCGCCACGGCGGGGGTGTGGACGGACACGTCGGATTGCACCGGTGTGGTGATCCAGGAAAATACTTTTCGCGGCATTCCCGCGAATGCGCTCACCTGTGGATTGTCCGCCACCGGGCCGTGCGCCAATAACACCACGACCGATGCGTTGACGCTCACCACGGTCAGTAACTCTGGGTTTGAAAATGATCTCTCCGGCTGGACCGTGACCGCCTCCGATAGCGGCATCAGCAGCGTGTCCACGGCGGAGAAACATTCCGGGGCTAAGAGCCTTTACGTCAACGACACCCAGAGCGGCGCGGGATCGTATGTCTACTCTCCCGCCTTCCCCGTGCAGCCGGGCAAAGTCTACGCCACGCGCTTCTGGCAAAAGCTGACGTCCGGTTCCAACCTCGGCGTCTACCTGCAATTCTACGACAGCGCGGGCGCGTCCTTGCTCGGATCGTATGTGGTCGATAACACGCTGAATCAATGGAAACAGGTGGTCTGGCGCGAGACCGCACCGCTCAACGCGGCCACGGCGAAGATCATGATCCATTCCATGAATGCCGCCCTCGTCACGGGCTATCTCGATGACTTTGAATTCGGCGAGCAGGTCGAGGCGTTGCCCAATGGTAGTTTCGGGCAAGGTCTGGCCCATTGGAATAACGCGGGTGATAACGGCATGACCGTGGCGACCTCGAGCGCGGTGATGTCGGGTGCCACCGGAATACGAGTTACGGACACGTCATCGACTGCGGGCTCGTCGCTCTTGTCCAAGCGCTTTGCCATCCAGCCCGGCTGGACGGCGCAAGTTCGCTTCTGGTCGCGGCAATTGACCTCCGCGTCTGGCATCGCGATTTATCTTCGCTTCTACAATGCGGGCGGGCAATCGACCGGCACCACTCCCTCGCTGCAACTTCCCATTGATGGCGCATGGAAAGAGCGGTCACTTCTCGGCGTGGCACCGGCTGACGCGGCGCAGGTGGAAATCTGGATTCATTCCTACTCCTCGGCGCAGGTCACGGCGGACTTCGATTGTTTTTCGTTCCTGACCCTGCCACCCAAACCGACCCCTGTGGCGGCGTCGATTTACGACTGGCAACTCGCGCAGAATAATTCCGGATTTGAGAGCGATTTTACGGGTTGGACAGTCGGCGCGGCGGACAACGGCATGAGCCAGATCGTGACCACCGATGCCCATGGCGGCAGCAAGGTCTTGCGCGTGACCGACGCCAGCAACACCACCGGATCGGATTGCTCCAGCCCGAAGTTCATGGTGGAAGCGGGGACGACTTATCAGGTCTCATTCTGGAGTCGATTGCTCAGCGGCACCGGCATCGGCGTGTATCTCCAATTCTACGATGCGAACAACGCGCTGATCACGAGCGGCACGCAATCCATGGGCATTCCCTCCGGTAGCAGTTGGACTCGCTCGGTCCTCACGGGAGTGGCTCCCGCCAATGCGCTCTATGCCCGCATCTGGGTGCATTCCTATAATGTGTGGATGCCGATCGCGGACTTCGACGACTTCGATTTCCGGGTGAATTAGTGTAGCGATCTCTGGGGGCAGATTCGATGAAGAGAGGGGGGCGAGAATCAGGCGCTGTCGCGGACGACGAGTTCCCCGCGCACATGCTTTTCCGAGGGCGCCGCGGGATTGGTCTCGAGCAGGGATTCCAGCATTTCGAAGGAGATCCGCCCCATTTCTTCGTAGGGCACGTGATAGGTCGTTAGCTTGACCGGTCCTTCGCTGGCGAGGGAATAATCATCGATGCCGGTCACGGCGAAATCTTCGGGAATGCGCAGTCCTTTTTCGAGGGCGACATTAATCAAGCCGCGCGCCATGAAATCGGAGGCGGCGACGACGCCTTGCAGGCCGAGATCCCGTGTCTGCGCCAGATACTGGGTGGAAAGATCGATCGACTCCTTGAGGGGATTATCAAAGTCGAGATGCATGGACGGGCTTAATAAAACCAGGTTTTCGTCGAGGGGAATACCGGCCTCGGACAGCGCCCATTTATAGCCCTGATAACGATCCCGGATCGATACGGCCCACGAGCGATAGGCGAGAAAGCCCAGACGTTTGAGTCCCTTGTCGAGCAGATGGCGGGTCATCGTGTAGCCCGCGTGAAAACCGTCGATCGAGACGCCGGAAATTCCCTGTCCGGGCAGCCCCACGCCGACGAGCACGACCGGCAATTTCGAGGTTTGCAGGATATCGGAAAAGTGGACCAGCTCATTGAACGAGGGGACGACCGGATACAGCACTGCGCCCTGGACGTCGAATTCCGTGAGGCGACCGATGATCTCCACTTCCTTTTGATAATCGGACCCGGATGTAAGCATGAGCATGCGGCGTTTTTTTGCCTGCGCGGCCGATTGAAATCCCTTCATCGCGCGCCATACGCCCTCGTGTTGATCGCTCGGGCAGATGAAGGCATAGGCGTCGAGTTTGATGCCGGTGCCGACAATCGTGTTGCTGAGAACGCGGGTGCCCATGCGCGTTTTGCGTTCGATCAGCCCCTTGTGGACGAGGAGGGAGACGGCTTTATTGACCGTGCCCACGCTGCACTTGTACTTGACCGCGAGTTCCGCCTCGGTCGGCAGCTTATCGCCCACTTTCCAGACTTTCCGCAGAATCTCCTGCTGAAGTTCAGATTGGATGATCTCCAGTTTGGACGACGAGCCGTTCTTCATTTCCAGAAGATTGATCCTATGACTGAGGAATCGCAAGAAAAAATAAGTATTATTTCGATTCTGTGAGGAGAAATGAATTTCAACTTAATCTGCTTTTAATGAGGGTGTTGCGTTGTCGGGTGTGATGTTGACCTAAAATCAAGATGACTTGGTGGAGTGATTTATTAGACGTTGATCCTCGTCAGAAATCCTTTGGACTGAGTAATGAATCTAAAAGGCAGTTATAAGGTGGGTTTTGAATAAATAAACAAAGAGAAAAGCTAATGATTTCGTCTATAAGGAGGTATTATTTGAATTTTATTCCATCAAAAAATAAAACATAATAGATTATCAATTAGGATATTACTTCATATTTTAAGGAGTAATAGGCTCATTTTAATAATTTAAAGAATTACTCATTTTTTTTATTGCAAATCCTGTCGCTAATGTCATCCTAGTGGCAATAAAGCGGGGGTTGAGTGATCCCGCCGTAAAATCGAGGAGAATTCGTCCCGAGAGCATGGAATCCAGGGAATCGAGGCAGAAACGAAAAGGAAAAGACAATGAAAGCTGATGTGAAATCAACACGGTGTGGTCAACAACAGAGCGGATGGCGGGGATTCTTTTTACTCGTTGCCCTGATCATTGGGACGAGTGGGTCGGCCATGGCGCAGACGCAGACTTATACGTGGAGCGGCTATGCGGGAGCGGGTTACAACGGTAACTGGTCCAATACGGCGAACTGGACGGCGACGGTTTCTCCGGTAAGCAGTTCGACAACGAGTTTTTATATCAATGCGTCCACGAACAACCGGGTCATGAATCAGGACGTCGCGACCCCGTTTCAGTTGTCGACCTTGGTCATTTCTTCGTCGCCGGCCGGTCAGTTCACCATGAATGGGGGAGCTTTGCAGATCTACGGGACGGCAGGCAGCACGACGAGCAGCTTTGCGATTTCATCGGGTACGGGCCCAAGCTCGGTCGGTTCGGTGCAGACCATCAATAATGATATTCAAATGATGGCGGATGCGATGATGCAGGCGAATTATGCTTCGCTGACCCTCGGTGGAAATATTGACCTCAACGGAAAGAATATTCGTTTCCACGCCGCGAATCTCTCAGGAGCAGCCAATCCCACCGTCGTGCGTCTGAATGGGGTGATTAGCGATTCAGCCGGCAGTACGGCGAATAATGTTTATTTCACAGGCCCCAATTCCGGTAGTCCGAATGGAGCCGCCATTTACGTGAAGGGAAATAATTCCTACACCGGCACCACGACAATCTACAACGTGGCGGTTTACGCGGGGAATAATAATGCCTTCGGTTCGGGTACGTCGGATATCGCCATGGGGGTGATGGGTGGCGGAACGACCAACCCGACGTTGCTCACGGATGGTGGAGTCAATATCAGCCGCCAAATTCGTGTCATGTCGGCAGCGGCGGGCAATACGTCGAATGCGACGATCGGTGGCTCCACGGCGGACAATTCCACCTTTAGCGGCAATGTGATTCTCAACCGGCAGGGTTCGACGAACACGATGACGGCGCAGTCGCTCATCGTGACGGCGACCAACAGCGGTCGCGTGGATTTCACGGGTAATGTCCAGCGCGAAGCGGCGGCCCTGACGACGGCCAGCGATACGTTGACGAAGACTGGGGCGGGCATTGTGGCTTTGAACGGCGCGGCGAATAATTACCTGGGCACGACGAGCGTGAATGAGGGGGCGTTGCTCGTAAATGGAACTTTGGCCAGTGGTGGTGGTGCCGTCTCGGTGGCGGCGGGGGCGACTCTCGGCGGTATTGGAACGATCAACCGGGCCGTGACCGTGGCGGATAACGGTATTCTTTCCGCGGGTGAGATGTCCAACTCCCTCATCAGCCAGGCCGGAGTGTTGACGCTCGGAGGGGATCTGAGCCTCAACAACGCTTCGCAATTAAACTTCAACCTCGGCACCCTCAAGGATCTGATCTCCATCTCCGGAAACTTGACGCTTGATGGCGTGCTTAACGTCTCGCAGGACGCTGGTTTCGGTGTGGGGACCTATCGCTTGTTTGATTACGCCGGCAGCCTGCTCGACAACGGTTTGACGGTTAATCTGAGCGGTTTCACCGGAACGATCGACACGTCCGTGGCAAACCAGATCAACCTGATTGTGACCGTGCCGGAACCTTCCACGATGGTGCTTGTGGTGGGCGGCTCGCTGTTGCTGGTCCAATTGGGAGTCCGTCGCCGCCGCGCTCTCTGCTAAATCGAATACGGCAACGCCAAAAGAGAGAGGCCGGTCGGATTGTATGGTCTGACTGGCGCGGAGCGAAGGCTGCACAAACAAAAAAATCCCGTGAAGAGGAAATGGCGGCGGCCCTACGCCTTCACTTTGATTGAGTTGATGGTGGTCGTTGGGATCATCGGAGTGCTCGCCACGCTGGCCTTTCCGGCACTGATGCGAGCGCTCGAGTCGGGACGCAGTTCGACCTGTCTGTCGAATCTCAAACAATTGGCCATGGGTTGTCTGACCTATAGTGCGGAAAATGAAGGAGTGCTGGTGCCGATTTGTTCCGGAACCGGAGCAGCGGATGGCAAGACGTGGCGGTTATTGATCTCCCCCTATGTGGGAACCGGTGCCGTCGTATTTCGATGTCCTTCGGATCGGATCGGACGCACCGAGCAGTTCAATGCATCGCGAGGTCTGATGCCGAGTTCCTACGGACTGAATTACAACAAGGCCAAGATTGGCTCGGTTGTGATTTCCCAGTTGAATGAATATCTGGGTCAAAATCCGGGGCAACGTTTAACTGCCGTTCGCGAGCCATCGGCGACAATCATGTTATCCGATATCGGCTATGTGCAAAATCCCGCCGCTTCTCCGCCGATGTGGAAAGAGGCCGGTTCGCGCGGTGGCAACTTTGGATACGCGCGTTTTCCGGGCGATACCTCTGATCCATGGATGATCTATCCCCGTCATGCCGGTTTGAAATCCAACGTGGCGTACTATGACGGACATGCGGCAAGTGTGGACTTTATGCAGGAGATCATTGCCCATCCCAATACGGATGGGGGTTGCATCTACGATAATAACTGAGCGAGTGAGATATGATGTGGATGCCAAGAATTGGATTTTGTTTGGTTGCCTGGATGCCACTTATTCTATGTGGAGCTGATCTCGACGTGCGAGATGCCTTTCCCGTGAGCGAAGCGGAAAGTGGGCGCAAACTTAATGGGTTGGAGTTGGTGGGCGGTCTCTCGTGGACGGCGAGTCCGGGTATTCTTGCCGTGCGCAAGAATAATGAAGCCTACGCTTCGTTTGCCGACAAGGGATCGGCCATTGCCAAGTTGCCGGTGGGGGACGGTGCGAAAATGATTCGCGTGGAAGCGCGGTTGCACCCGATGAAGATCGATGAGAGTGGCACGTGGCTGGCGGTGGGCTTGGGTAACCCCAAGGACTTTTCCACCGGGCTCACCTGGGGCGGCGGCGTTTTTATGCTCGTGAATACTTCGGGTCAGGTGGAGTGTTTCTATAATGCGGGGGCGAAACCGGCACGCATCAAGGGAGTGAGTCCGAAGAACATCAATCAGGATGATTTCAATCTGTTGGCCATTGAATACGAACGTTCCGGAAATCGCGTATCGATGTTCGTCAACGGCGTACCGGTGATTGAACGTTTTGATCTCGGCGCTTTTTCTTTTACTCCGGACGCTGCCTGGGCGGGATTTTCCGGATTCGGTCAGCCTGCGAACCAGAAGAGTGTGGCGGACTTCATTCTCAAGGTGGAGCATTGAGACTGGGACGTTGCCAATGTGTGTGTGACTGCAAAATGGTCGAGTGCCGGAGATTCTGTCCGTGAAGCTGACTCGCAAAAAAAGAGAATCAAATCATGGTGGATAAAAGGATGTTTCATGGCGCACGACTGGCGATTTTCGTAGCGATGTTGACTGGATTAAGTTCGCTTCCGGCGGCGGACAAAGTATGGCAGGAGGGGGATGTATTTTATAAGCTGGATTTGACCGATGCCCGCGTTCGGACGGCGCTCCAAACGCAGGGAGCTGAGATTGTCAATGAGGGCCGCAACGGTGAGCCCTGCGTACGCATCACGGCTCGCGCTATGCTGGACGGAAGTGCGCCGAAACAGATGATTTCCATCCCGGTCGACGTGAAAGCGCTGCAAGGCGCGCGGATCGGCATGGTCGGTATGAGTCGTGGCGAGGCGATTCAGGGAACCGATCCAACCGTGCCGCTCTGGAAGTGGCTCGGGGGAAAGTTCAAGTTCACCTATGATTCCGCTTCGCTAGGCAAGCGCTGGTACGATCAACCCGCGCTGCATGGCACGTACGCATGGCGCGATGTAGGTGTAATCGGTGGCATTGCCGACGACGTTTCAGAAATTCAAATTGCGTTGGGGGTGGACCGGGCGGCGGGCACGGTTTGGTTCTCGGATATTGCTCTCATTGTCTTGCAGCCCAAGGTGACGCACGTCATCGCGACGGATACGGAAAAGAAACTGACCCAGAAAACAACCCGTATGCGCGGGGTGATGACGCCAAATCAATTTCAAGCCAAGGATTTCGAGGATATGGCGGCATGGGGCGTCAATAGCGTGCGCTGGCACATGCAGGGCGTGAAGTGGAAGCCGCAGACCTATGAGCAATGGTTGCAAGAGCATCTGGACGATCTGGCGTTGGCGCTGGATGCGGCGCAGAAGCATGGAATGAAGGTGGTCCTTAATATCATGGACACGCCGGGAGGTCGTCAACCGGATGGCACGCATGTGATGTTCCTGGAGAAGAATCATGCGGATCAGTTTATTGCGAATTGGGAACAGATGGCGCAGCGGTTCAAGGATCATCCGGCGCTCTGGGCATACGATCTGATTAATGAGCCGGTGCAAACCCGGCCTTCTCCCGCTGGAGCGGACGACTGGCTGGCCTTGCAGGTCAAGACGGCCAAGGCGATTCGCAAGATCGATGCGAAGACCCCCATCATGATCGAAGTGGATGCGTGGGATTCGCCGGAATCGTTTCGCTGGCTGAAGCCAATTGACGTCCCCAACATTATCTATCAGGCGCACATGTATTGGCCGGGGGCTTTCACCCATCAGGGGGTGTCCACGGATCAAGGCGTGGCGAAGGACAAGAACGTGGAGAACTCGTTGACTTATCCGGGAATAGTCGATGGCAAGATGACCGACAAGGAGGCCCTGCGGCGTTATCTGGCTCCGGTGCGTGAGTTTCAGCTGACTTATAACGTCCCGATCTATATTGGAGAATTTAGCGCGGTGCGTTGGGCTCCCGGAGCGGCGCAGTATCTGGATGATTGTATCTCGATCTTTGAGGAATATGGATGGGACTGGAGTTATCACGCTTTTCGCGAGTGGCCCGGTTGGAGCGTGGAGCATGCGGACCTGCCTCGCGATAAGAAAAATCATCCTCTGGCGAGTCAGCCCACGGAACGTTTCCTGGTGTTGAAAAAATGGCTGGCGAAGAATGACGGTAAAGCCGCGATGCAGAGCCAGTCGAAGAAGGAGGGGAAGTAACGCGATGAAATGGAAATCTGGGATGATCGCCGTTTTGTTTTCGGCGCTTATCGGGCTCACTACTTTGCCAGCGGCAGAGAAGGATCTGAAGGCAGGAGACGTGGCGTTCACTCTCGACCTCACCAAGACGGAAATTCGGTCGCAGCTTTTATCGCAGGGAGCAGAAATCGTGAACGAAGGACCCAAGGGCGAACCCTGCCTGCGAATCACCTCAGCTGTGGGGCAGACAGGAAACCCGCGCAAGCTCGTTTCGATTCCGGTTGATATGAGCAGTCTACAAGGGGCACGCGTTTGCCTCACCGGACTTGTGCGCGGAGAAAATATCCAAGGCTCAGATCCGGCGGTGCCATTGGCCAAATGGCGTGGAGCCAAGTGCCAGCTTAATTTTGATTCTCCTTCGCGCGGCAAACGCTGGTACGACGAGCCGAATCTGCATGGCACATTTCCTTGGCGACCAGTGGGAGCCATCGGCGGCATCGTGGAAGATGTGTCGAAAGGGCAGATTTCTCTAGGGGTGGAAGGAGCAACAGGAACCGTATGGATTTCGGATGTGCGCATTACCGTGCTGCAACCCCGGGCTTTGCGAAACATTCCGGCAGATGCCGAAAAGAACCTGACGCAAAAAGCCACGCAGATGCGCGGAGTGATGTCGCCTAATTATTTCGCGCAACAGGACTTTGCCGATCTCGCGGGATGGAAGGTGAATCTCATGCGTTGGCAGGTGGGTGGAGGAGAAAAAAATCTGGCGATCTATGACGAGTGGTTTGAGGGCAAGCTAGGCGATCTCAGTCAGGCTCTGGATGCGGCACAGGCCAATGGGATCAAACTGGCGGTCGATTTGCATTTGCCGCCGGGCGGACGTTATCCCGATGCGACGTTGAAGATGGTGATGGAAGAAAAATATCAGCAGGAGTTCATTGCCAATTGGGAACGCATTGCCCGTCGTTTCAAAGATCATCCCGCCTTGTGGGCCTATGACCTGATCAATGAGCCGGTACAGAACCGTCCTTCTCCGACGGGGTTGGGCGATTGGTTGGCGATTCAGGTGAAAGCGGCGAAGGCCATTCGTGCCATTGATAGTAAAACGCCAATCATCATCGAGGTTGATCAGTGGGACTCGCCCGACTCCTTCTCCTGGCTGGAACCGGTGGATGTGCCGAATGTGATTTATCAGGCGCATATGTACTGGCCGGGCGCTTACACGCATCAAGGAGTGAAGACGGATCAGGGTGTGGCGAAGGACAAGGATTTTACCAAGAACAGTCTTACTTACCCCGGCATGATTGAGGGGAAGCCGATCGACAAGGAAGCCCTGCGGCGCTATTTGGAACCAGTGCGTCGCTTTCAGCTCGCACACAATGCCCGGATTTATATTGGCGAATTTAGTGCAGCCCGTTGGGCGCCTGGCGCGGCAACCTATCTCGATGATTGCATCTCTATTTTCGAGGAGTATGGATGGGACTGGACCTACCATGCGTTCCGGGAATGGCCGGGCTGGAGTGTCGAGCATGCCGATCTTCCGTATGATCGGTCGAACCACCCGAAAGCGACTCAGCCAACGGAACGATTCTTGGTTTTGCAAAAATGGTTTGCGAAGAATGAGATCGCCGGGAAGACCGCAATGGTCGAAACTGCCCCGAAATCCGAAACCAAAGCCGGAATTAAATAGAGTTGAAAATTGATTTCTCTCAAACTGGATTGAAGATGAAAGAAAATGTCGCGGCCTGTCTGCAGGGCCATGAAAGCCGCTGCCGCACTTTATTGGAACGCGAAGCGAGTGGCCCGATCGAATTGCCCTCTCTCGACAATCTGGTTCATCGCCTTTACCCCATGGCGGTGGGGCGCGATATTGCGGAGGGAAATGTGATTTTGCGGGAGTTGGCGGAATGGCTGGATCGACCGAGCGATGGTATTCAAAATCCACAAGGCGAATGCGATTTTGTGGCGTTGAAGCTGTGCCGGTTCTGGCACCTCTTTCATCAGAAATCGGTTCTGGAACCGATCACAGTCGAAAAGATTCGTGGCTTTTATCTGCGGCACAATTTTGCCAGCCATTATCAGTCGGAGAATCACGCTCTGATTTTTCACGCTACGCGCTATCTCATGGCGCAGGAATTTAGCCAGGAGACTTTTCAGGCGTACGGTAAAACCGGCGAAGAATTGATTCCACTGGAGGTGGAATGGCTGACGCGCTATCTGCGCCACCGGGCGCAACGCGGTTGGGGTGAGTTTGACTCGGCGGTCTACATGTGTCCGGACTGGGAATGTCTTTGCGGATTATACGATTATTCCCAAGATGTTGCGTTGAAGGAGATGGTTGGCAAGATGATGAATTTGCTACTCGCCGACATGGCGGTGGATTCGCTCTGCGGCATGTATGCGGGCGCGCACGGACGTATTTATCCGCACCAAGCTCTGGATCATGGCTGGGAACCAACCCGGGTATTGCAATATCTCTATTTTGGTTTGTTTGAACCAACCGAGATAACGGGGCACAATTTCCTTCTCGATGCGGTGCTCTGTACGTTTCGACCACATCCGGCGGTGATCGATCTCGCCTTGAATCGAATAGAACCGTACGAAAACCGCGAACGCAAACATCTGCACAATCTCGCGGACGTGCTGCCTCTGGAACCGCTCGAAGGCAGTCTGCGCAAGTACACCTATTGGACTCCGGATTATGCGATGGGTGCGGTGCAGTTTCAAGACGCCTACCCGACGAATTCTCCGCGTCCGTGCGACTGCCTGTCCCACCCCCTGATGGCTTTGCATGGCCAGGTGGATGCGGGCCAATCCTGCACTCACGAGTATGCTCACCATCAGCAGCACCAGTGGGATTTGAGTTTTGCCGCGCGACCGGATGCCCGGCTCTTTACGCATCATCCCGGCCAGGATGGAACGCACAATTATTGGACGGGGGATCGTCTCTGCGGTTGCGGTCATTTTTTCCAAAACAAGACGGCTCTCGTGGCCCTATACGACATTCCGCAGAGCCAGCCGATGCATTGGATTCATGCTTACGTGCCGAGGGCAGCCTTCGATGAGGTGGTCGAACGCGAGGGGGCGCTTTTTGTTCGCTCCGGAGAATCAATCGCTGCGCTCCTGATTCTTCCGCGCTATCGTTGGACGACTGACGGCGAGTGGAAAGATCGCGAAGTGATCAGTGATGGTTTGCGCCATGGCGTGATCTGCGAGGTGGGATCGCTCGCGGATTTCGGAAGCTTTACGGCATTTCAAACGGAGATTCTCAGTAATGTCATTCGCTATGATGAATTGGCGATGACATTGGCTTACGCGTCGAAGCATGCGGGAGTTCTCGAAATCGACACACACGGCAGACGTCAATGGAATGGAAAGCCGGTCGACCTCAATTACGTGACCTACGATAGTCCGCATCTGCGCTCGGCATGGAAGAGTGGGCAGATTGAAATAATTGGGAGCAGTGAGAGTCTCAAGTTCGAATTTTAAACGGTCGAGGCGAGGGCTTCGACTTGAACGCTGACCTGAACTCCCTGAAACGCGCTGACGGGTCCAGTAAAGGAACCGGAGATGGGCGAGGCGCTTTCGGGATGACGTGAAACCGCCACGGGCACATGCTGCGAGATGGTTAACAAGCCCATCGTCGGATCGAATCCCTTCCAGCCACCACCGGGCAGATAGACTTCGGCCCAGGCATGAGTCGATGCGCCGGCACCGCCGCTCAGGATGTAACCGCTGACAAAACGAGCGCCGAGTCCGAGACAACGACAGGCTTCGATGAAGAGGGTGGCAAAATCCCGGCATGATCCCCGGTTGCTATCGAGGGTTCGCGAGGGGGATTGGACGCCCGGTTCGTGCCGGATCTGATACTGGCAGGTATGATGGATGTGGCTGTTGATCTGTTGAAGGAGGGCCAGCGTGTCGATGGTTTGACCGGGGAGCCAGAATTGTCCCAGCCATTTTCGCACGCATTCGGCGTCGTCCTGATAGGCCGGTTGAATCAGGGCGGCGAGTTCCAGAGACGTTTCCTCATCGTAGGCGAAAGGGTAATGCACGGCCTCCGGCTCGATTTGAAAATCGAACGGGTTCGTTTCAAAATGGTGCAGGATCAAATCACTGTAGACCATCAGTTGGGAGGCGCGTTCGGTGAAATGCGCGACGGCGATGCTGTTGCCGTATACATCGCGAATCCAGTCGATGCGATGGGCTGGACTCACCTCGAGCACCGACTGTTCGATCTGAATATCGTGGCCTTCGCGGGGACGCAGCAGCATCCGGTGGGGACCAAAGGTCACTTTCTCCGAATACTGATAAGTCGTGCGATGTTGGATGCGCAGTTTCATGGTGTCATCTCGAGTTGATTGCTGTCGGATCTAACCAAGGCGAATCGTGGGTGTACCATCGAGTCGTTTGGAGAGGTCGACAGGATCTCCAACGGAAACCCGGTCCGGGTCGACCTGGTAAGCCCACACCTCAAACCACGACATCTGCGCTTCTCCATAGATGGTGGAGAAGGCACCGTCCACCGCATCCAGTCCTTGAGCGACTTTGACCCGACCGATGCGGGGAATGTTGTAACGGGCATCGAAGGTGCACCAGGTCTGGCCGAGGTAGACTTCAAAGTAAGCATGGAAATCCATCGGCGTACCGGGGTCGGGGTAACCGATGTCGGGCAGATGACCCACCACATAGCGGGCGGGGAGATTGAAAGTGCGACAGAGAGCGATGGCGACATGCGCGAAATCGCGGCAGACGCCAAATCGTTGGTGGATGACTTCGGAAGCGGAAATGTCGGCCCGACCGGAGCCAAACCGGTATTCGAGGTTGTGATGAACCCAGTTGCAAATCGCGAGGACGCGTTCCACCCCATTATTGATCTCGCCGAATTGACGCCAAGCGAAGTCCATCAGCTTGTCGGAATCGCAATAGCGACTGGGGAGCGTGTAGCGAAGTATCCACGGGGGCAGTTGCCCAATCGAAACCGGGAATGATTGCTGATCGTAATTGTCCGGTTCCGAGGAGACGGCGACGAGAGCATCGTGATGAATGATGTTTTGACCGGGCTGCAGCATCGACCGGTACGTGATGTTCCCATGCGTATCGGTGTATTCGTCGGATGGGTAGTAAGGGCTGAATGAGATTCTTTCCTGACGCACCACCTGCCTGCCGCCCAGTCGTGGACGCAGCACGAGTAAAATGGGCGTCGGCTGTGACGTCTGGTAAATAATATGACAGCCGATACGGACGGTCATATTGAGGGGAGAGGCGTTCATGGGCGGACTGCTTTCACCTGATCGACGAAAGCGTCGAAAAGCGACTGATAGATTTCGTCGCGTTCGGGATGGTATTGAACGCCCCATCCAAAGCCATAATCGTTGAGCCGCACTTGCTCGATCACGCGATCGGCAGCGCTCCACGCCTCCACGACGAGTCCGGCCCCCAGTTGATCAAGCGCCTGATGGTGGGAGCTGTTGACTCGCGGAAATTGGAATGCCGCGTCGGGAGCGTGAACGAGTTCCTGTACATTCTCGGTCTTGGCATCGTCATGGCACGGGATGTCGAGAAGCAAGGTGCCGCCCAGAGCGACATTCAGGACTTGAAGTCCTCGGCAAATGGCGAGAAGGGGGAGTTGTTGGCGGAGCGCTTTCGCCAGCGCTTCGAATTCCCAGGCGTCTCGTGCCGGATCAGCTCCTTGAATCAGCGTGGGATCGGGCACAGGCTGCTTCAGATAGCTTTGGGAAATATCCGAACCGCCAGTCAGAAGTAAACCCTGAACCTGTTCCCACGGAACGGAATCGGTCCGCGCATTCCATAAATGAACTTCGGGATAGGGCCGAAACACCCGCTCGAAATGAGCCTGATCGCTTTCCCGAATCCATGTGGCGATAGAGTTCACGTGGGGGCAACATACGCCGGAATAGGCGAGCCACCTAAATATTTATTCCGAAGATATATCTGTACATCCCTGGAATACCTGCGATGTTCCGTGCATCGATCCTCATTGCTTCCCTCTGAAGCCAAGTAGCTGTGTCTCAGGCCGTAGTTTCCTGTTCGCTCCCAACGGTAATTCATGTGTGCTCTCGCACTCACTTCAATAGTTGGCGTGAAGTCGCAACCTAAAAAATAAAAGAAAGTATCCTATGAAATTATACGTCGGCAATCTCTCCTTCCAAACCACCGAACAAGACCTCAAACAACTTTTCGCCCAGCACGGCACCGTCACGGAAGCCAATCTGATCATGGAACGTGAAACCCAACGCCCTCGCGGTTTTGGTTTCGTCACCATGAGCAGCGCCGAAGAAGGCCGTCGCGCCATCGAAGCGTTGAATGGCAAGAATCATGATGGCCGTGACTTGACCGTCAACGAAGCCAAGCCGATGGAATCTCGCGGCCCCCGCCGCTAGTTTTCCACGCAGGATCGGTTCGGGATTGTAAAATCCTGAACCTGTCATCCGTGCCCGAGACGCCGGATCAATTGCCTATCTCGATAGGTGAGTTGATCCGGCGTTTTCGTGTCCAGAGCACACGATTACTGAGGAACAATCGGAACCACGTCGGGCCACTCTGAGCGTGACTAATTACGACGCCAAGAGTAGGGTAGTAACAGAACGACTCACCGAGCTGCTGAGCGGTTTCCTGACGGACGGTTCATCGAGAAAAGGGGCTTTGTTTTGGATAAGCAAAGAATTATCAGTTTCGCCTGGTCTACGCGTTGGGGGGGCTACGCTATGGCGGTGTTTGTCACGCTTGCCACATTAGGTGTGCGGTTGATGTTTAGTGACTGGTTTGCCAGTCGTCCGGTGCTGATTCTCTTTTTGATTCCCATCATCCTCTCCTCCTATTTGGGGGGCTTGGGACCGGGAATGGTTTCGACCCTGCTTTCGGGTTTGGTCACCGACTTTTATTTTATCCCTCCGGTTGGGAGTCTGGCGTTTGCCCGATTTGTAGATTTCACCCAATGGTTCATTCTCTTGGTGGCGGGAACGTTGATCAGCCTGCTCAATGAGCGATTGCACCGGCTTCGTCGGCAGGCCGAGATTTTAGCGTTGAAGTCCCAACAGGCCGAGGAACGCTTTCGACAATTAGCGGAAGCGCTGCCGCAAATGGTCTGGACGACGGACGCTGAAGGGGTCTGCGAATATATGAGCCCGCAATGGCTGGAATATACCGGCGCTACCATGGAATCCCAACTCGGTTTGGGTTGGATCGAAGTCATTCACCCGGACGATCGCGCGCGCACTCTCGAAGAGAAGGACAGGGCGCTGGCTGACAAAAACGGATTTCGAGTGGAATACCGCATTCGTCGTCACGACGGCCACTATCGCTGGTTCGATACGCGGGCCATGCCCTTGCGAGATGAGACAGGGAGAATCATCAAATGGATCGGCTCCAGCACGGACATTCAGGAACAGCGGGAAGTGCAGGAAGAGTTGCGCAGGGGAGAACAGCGTTTCCGCACCGTGGTGGAAACGGGACCTGACGCCATTTTCATTCAGACTCGCGGATGCTTCGCCTATCTGAATCCGACAGCGGTGCGCTTGTTCGGTGCGGTCAATGCGGAGCAGCTCATCGGGCAGCCCGTTCTGGATCATTTTCACCCCGACTACCGGGAAGGCGTTCGCCAACGCATCCAGCAGCTCAATCAAGAGCAGAAGGAAGCTCCGTTGATCACGGAACAAATCGTGCGGTGCAATGGCGAGGCGGTGGATGTGGAAGTATCGGCCGTCCCCTTCATTTATAAGGGAGAGCATGGGGCCCTTGTCTTTGCCCGCGACATCACCTTGCGCAAGAAAGTGGAGCAGCAGCTTCTATTGCGTGGCAGCGCCTTGAAGGCGGCCGCCAACAGCATCGTCATCCTCGACAAGCGAGGAACCATTATCTGGATCAATCCGGCATTTACGAAATTGACTGGTTATGAGGAAGCGGAAGCGCTGGGGCAAAGCTTGCGTCTGACCTGGCCTGATCCCGGGGATGACGTCTTTTACTCGGCGATGTGGGAGACCGTTCTCGCTGGGAATGTCTGGCATGGAGAGCTGCTGAGCCGTCGGAAGGATGGTAGCCTCTACACTCAGGAAATGACCATCACGCCCGTCTATGACGAAGGTCATCGCATCTCGCATTTCATCGCCGTCAAACAGGACATTTCCGATCGTAAGAAGGCCGAAGAGGAACGCAAAAAATTGGAGGGTCAACTTCTTCAGGCTCAAAAACTGGAGGCGATTGGGCGTTTTTCCGGAGGCATTGCCCATGATTTCAACAACATTTTGGCGGCTGTGGCAGGCAACGCCCGGATTTCGCTCGATGAATTGCCTCCTGTTCATCCGGCCCGGGAATACATAGGGGAAATCGAAAAGTCGGTCGTGCGCGCCCGGGATCTCGTGCGTCGATTGCTCACCTTTACGAGGCAGGAAGAATCCGTGCGCGTGCCGATTGAATTGCCTCTCGTTATCGAAGAAGCGGTCAAGATGTTGCGACCTTTGCTCCCCGCCATGATCGAGATTCGCACTCACTGCAATGGGGAAATTCCCAAGGTGAATGCCGATGCGACGCAGATTCATCAAATCATCATGAATCTCGGTACGAACGCCATGCATGCGATGGCGGATACGGGCGGCGTGCTCAGTCTGGATTTGGAGACGGTGACGCTTGACGCTTCTCACGCCAAGCTGGCTCCGGAACTTTATGAAGGACGTTTCGTCCGGCTGATGGTGCGGGATACCGGGTGCGGCATGGATCAATCCACCGCAGAACATATTTTTGAGCCGTTCTTCACCACGAAGGGCGTGGGAGAGGGGAGTGGATTGGGCCTCTCGATGGTGCATGGCATCATGAAAAGTCATCACGGAGCCATCACGGTCTACAGCCAGGCGGGGCGCGGTACCGTCTTCCGACTTTACTTTCCCGCGATGGAATCAGCAACCGAAAGCAAAGCGATGCCACCAACACCTCTTCCATATGGCCACGGCGAACATGTCATCTATGTCGATGATGAAAAGCCGCTGGTCTTTGTCTCGATGAAAATCATCGAAAAGCTGGGCTACAAAGTGAGCGGTTTTAGTAATCCCATGGAAGCGTTGGATTGCTTCCGGGCGAATCCCAGTGGTTACGATGCCATCGTCAGCGATTGCTCGATGCCGGGTATGAGCGGCTACAATCTCGTCAAGAGCCTGCGGGAAATCCGGCCGGATTTTCCCGCCGCGCTGGCGAGTGGCTATGTCCGTGAGCAGGATATGGACGCCGCACGCAAAGTAGGCGTGACGCATTTTATTGCCAAGCCGAGCACGATCGATGAACTGGCGAATGTTTTACATCAGCTTTTAGCATCGAAGACGGTCTGAATACAGAGCTTCCTCATTTGGCTATTGCGAGAGCAAAAGGAAGCCAGAGGTCGCTCGTGGCATCGGCGACACCGATGACAAGTTCGATCGCATCCGTGCCGTCATGCTCGAGCAGGACATCGAATCGATGCTCGCCCGGGGTGAGGACGAGAGCCGGAGCGCGTAGAGGCTTGGTTCCATCGACAGCGCGCTCGGCAAAGAGGTGAAAGGACGGACCGTGCCATCCCGGAGCCCAGGAGCGCGGCTCGAAGTCAGCATAGGATTTTCCATCGACAAAAGTGCGGCAGGGACGCGACAGAAAGGCCATGAACCGGACCGGTCTTTCGTCATCGATTTTCACGTTGAAAGAGAAATGCATGGCCTTGGCTTTCGGATCGCTCACCGAATGGCGGAACCAATGGCCTGCTGCTGTGAACGATTCCGCCGGGATGTCGGTCAGTGTGGTGACAGACTTGATCGATTGCTCCTGTATACCGCATCGATAGGGTATCTGGATGGGTGACTCGCTGGGGCGTGGACGCATTCGCGGCAAGACGATCGTATCGCCCACGATGTGGTGCGTGAGTTGGGCGCGTAGTTGCAACGTTTGCTCGGTCAATTCGTCGAGACTGGTCTCGAGAGGCATGTCGAGAATTTGTGGATTCAGAAGCACCTTGCCTCCGATCGGATCACTCCATTTGGGCGGAATGCACGACGGGTCCATCACGCCGAGAATGGCTCCGGCGGTGGCGGCGGTGCAGTCGGTATCCCATCCGCAGTTATTGGCGATGCACAGGGTTCGCTCGAAATCCCGCTCTCCGGCGAGGAGTCCCAGAATCGTAAAGGCAATATTGATGGCCGTGTCGGTGAAGTGTGTGGGCGCGAGGTCGACGATCAAAATTTCGCGCACTTCCTCCCAGTTTCGAATGAGCGACCAGAGATACTGGGTCCGACGGACGGCGAAGGCGGTTCGTGACGCGGCGGGGATGGCTGCCAATCCTTTTTCGATCAGTGAGTTCAGATCGGAGTCTTCGAACGCGCTGGATTCCAATACGGCGAAGAACATGGCGGCATACACGCCATCACCGGCGTGGTCGAAGATCGCATCGGCCCACGCATAGTGAGCGGCCCGGCGGGTATCGCTTGGCGCGAGAAATGCCCAGATTTCACTGCGAATCGCCGCACCCATGCAATCGGCGAACCAATTGTCGAACGCGCCCAATTGCACTCCGCTCAGGCCATAGTGCCGGTTACGGAGCCCAACGGCGTATTCACACCAGGGAAAGCCGACGTGCTTTTGCCATGCGTCCGCCAGATCGGCAGGCTGTACGGAGGTCACTTTCTTCGACAACAGATACCGTAACCAGACCACTTGCAGATCGAGGTCGTCGTTGGGCAACGCTTGGCTCGGAATGGGATCGTAGAAGGGAACATTCAGTTTGCCTGCGTATCCCTCGAAAGGGCCGCCGAGTGTGCCGCCGATGACTTTGCCGAGCCAGCCGGCCCGGATTTTTTCTTCAAGATGGGAAAGGGAAGACATGGATTTAGATGAGATTTAAGGATTGAGCGGGAACAGGGAAAACTTCCTTTAACGCGCGAAGCGAGGCGCGCAGTTGCGGACCGAGGTGTGGATCGGAATAATCGCGGCCAATTTTCGGCCCGCTGATTTCCAGATAACCAACGACTTCGTCCACGGGCCAGCGGCTGGAGTTTTCTTCAACGAGTGTGCGAATTTTTTTCAGATCCACGATGCCGCGCTTTTTTTCTTCCGCACTGAAACCAAAAGTACTGCTGAAAATCGCATCGGTGTTTTTGAAATGAAATTCCGCCATCCACGGAATGGCGAACTGAAACAAATCCATATTATCGTAAATGACCCGGCTCTGCGCATCGGCAATGCCATGACTGATATCGCCGCAGAGATAAACCGGCACGGTGGAGTCGGCATGCCGCGCCTGATAGGCGCTCGCAGTCGTCATCATCGTGCGGATTTCCTCTGGCGTGGAAGGGGGTTCTGCCAGGCATGACATGGGTTCGAGGGTGATTCCCTTCAGGCCGAGTTCGTGGGCACGATGCATCAGCTCGTGCAGATGTCGGTGAAAGCAGAGGAGTCCGTCCGGTTTGGATTGCGGCTTATCCCGATAGATGGCCCCGGGATTCCAGCCGCAGTAATCAGCGCCGAGTTGAGCCGCCACTTCGAGCAACCGCTCGCAACCCCGACGGGCGGCGCGTTCCATATACGGATCTCCATAGAAGAAACCACCGAGTTCGCGGTGGGCGGTGAAGACGCTTTTCAGGGCGAGATCGCGTTGCGCAGCTTCGGCCTTGAGGTTTTCAAACCACTCATTTTCGAGCGTATACATTTCGAAGAAAGAACCGACTTGTACGTGGCGGATTCCTTCTTCTGCGAGCAGGTCGAAGAGCCATGGAAAACTATAGCGCGTTTCGATCGCGTCGGTTTTCAGTCCCAGGGAAAAGTTCATTGATTGAGCTCCGGTGTGATATTGAAGATTACCTTGTTGTGAATGCCGCGCCGATTGACCAATTCATCAAAAATGCGCGGTCCTTCGGCGAGCGGGAGCTTGTCCGTAATCAAGGGGGCGACGATTAATTGGCGGTCGAGATGTTTCAAGACCGTCGTCCAATCGTCCGTCCCGAGCGGAGCGATCTTGCTGTTCCAGGTGCCGAGAATGGTGAGTTCCTTGCGCAGGATGTCGGAGAAATCCTTCTCGCCGATTTTGAATTCACCAGCGATGTTGCCCATGAAGAGCACCTCGCCGAAACGCCCGGCGACCTTTACGGCTTGCAGGAAGGTCAGCGGCAACCCGCACGCTTCCACACTGCGCTGCACCCCCGCGCCACCGGTTGCGGCCTTCACGGTTTCGACCGGATCTGTCTGAGCGGCATTGATCGGTAGGAAACCCATCGACTCGCTGAGGCTCAGCTTGCGTGCATCGACATCGACGACGAAAATGCGTGCGCAGCCGTGAATACGCAGCCATTGCGCGGCCATGTTGCCAATTGGTCCGGCTCCAAACACCACAGCATCGTCTCCGGCCTGACAGTGCAGTCGGCGGATGCCATGCAACGCGACGGCCGCAGGCTCGGTCATCGAGGCATGCAGCAGATTCACGTGGTCGGGCACCGGGAACAAATTCCATTCCGGTACGCGGAGATACTCCGCGAAAGCTCCATCGCGTCGAGAACCATAGTAGTCATAATCACGCGCTTGCGCATAATCGCCGGTTTGGCACGCAGGATCGTTGGAGGAGTCGCGCGGCAGAAGCGGGAAGACGGCGACACGTGTGCCCTTGGCCAGACGTCCCCCCGTGGCAGGTTCTTCCACCACGCCACTGAATTCATGCCCCATCACGAGCGGATAATGGTATGCCTTACCGCCGAAGCCGCGCGGAATATCGCTACCGCAAATGCCGCAGGCCGCAATGCGCACGAGGGCGCAGTTGGAAGTGGGACCCTCCGGAATGGGACGGTCGGTGACGTAGGTGAGTTTGCGGTCCGCTTCGAGAACCAATGCTTTCATAAGATTCATAAAGTGCCGGGATAATTACTCCCAATTAATGATGACTTTCAGACTGTCCGCATCGCTGGCTCGCTCAATGGCCTCGCGGATTTGGGTGTGGTGGAATCTCTCTGTGTCATTCGTCATGTGATCGAGGCGAGGCAGCCCGTTTTCGCAGAGAAAACGATGCGCGAGGTGGATGCCATGGAGGCTCGAGCCATGCGTCGCCTGATAGCACTGCAGCTTGTAGTGAATGTCGTTGTTGAGATCGACTTCGTGCGCGATGCGCGGTTTGCCTTCGGCACCTTTCACTCCGGCATGGACATCGAGCACCGTGTTGTAGCCCATCACCTTCACCGCCAATTCATACGCGGCTCGCACCGGGGCGTTGACCATGACGAAGTGCGGTTCGTTGAAGGGACGGCATTCCTGTCGGATTTTTTCAACGACGGTTTCATCCCATTTGACGCCCACGACCCGGTCGTCGCCGAAGTCGCGCAACACCCGTTCCAATCGATCGGCACCGCGGTTGACGACGATGATTTTGCGCGCCCCCATTTTCTGGGCGGACTGCAGCGCATAGGTGCTTTGTGATCCGGCACCAATCAACACGACGACGCGGTTTTCGATGCAGCGATTCACCCGCGTCATTCCCTCCAGCGTGCAGGCGAGGGGTTCGAGTTGGCAGGCATGATCGGGATTAAAACCTGCGGGGAATTTCACAATCGGACCCGACTCCACCAACCAGTTCGGCAAAATGGCGTGCGTGCGCGCAAAACCGGGAAACTCGTGACCCGTTGCATGCGTGTGCGGGCAACTGGTCCAATCACCCGTTCCGGCTTTGCCACAATAGAGGCACTCCGGATCTCCGCAGGGAAGATCGCAACCCAGACCCACGAGATCGCCTTCCTGGAATTTGGCCACACCGGGCCCCACCGCATCCACGAGACCGCTCACCTCGTGCAGGAGGATGGCGGGCCAGCGTTTGATGCGGGGAAGGCCGACCCGGTAAATGACGACGTCCGATTGACAGACCGATGTCCGCAAAATTCGCAGCCGGATTTCGCCTACTCCCGGCGCAGTCAAAGGCTCTTGTACAGGTTGGAAGGTGCCACCAGGCTGATTGAGATAATAGATGAGATTCTTCAAGGCTGGAGAAATGATTGAATTTAGATTGATTTTAGATCAATATTCAGTCATATTCAAGCATAAATGAATCAAAATTGAACGAAAATCGCTTATGTCTTCTCATCGCATTCAAATTTCTCCTTCACTGATGTGCGTCGATTTTCTGCATTTGGAGCAGGAGATTCGTACCTTGGAAAAGCACCGTGCGGACTGGCTTCACATCGATGTGATGGATGGTCACTATGTTCCGAATTTTGCTTTGGGCATCGATTTCTGCCGGTCACTGGCGGGAACCACGCGCATTCCGTTTGATGTCCACTTAATGGTGGAAAACCCTGAGCGGCACATCGAGCCATTTACGGAATTCCCCAACACACGGCTGACGTTTCACCCCGAAACAGTGCGTCAACCAATTCGGCTCATTGAACGCATTCGCGAACTGGGCGCTTCTCCCGGTATTGCGATCGATCCCGGTCAGCCGGTGGAGCAATTCCGGCACCTGATTCCCCTTGTGGATCAGGTTGTTGTCATGACGGTCAATCCCGGCTACGCCGGTCAGAAACTGCTACCCCATTGTCTCGCGAAGATTACGGAGGTTCGGAACTGGCTTCAGCAGGAGTCCCTCTCTGCCGACATCGAAGTGGACGGCAATGTGAGTTGGAAAAACATTCCCGGCATGGTGGCCGCTGGGGCCGATATTTTGGTCGTGGGTACCTCGGCGCTCTTCGAAAAACATCGCGCTCGCGACGATTCTTTCCGTGATTTGCGAGCACTAGTCAATCAGTTGGAAATGCAAAACGCCTGATTCCTGAGCGAATAGCGATTAATTTTCTTGTCGAGGCCCTGTCCGAAGCGGTGAGATACGCTTTGAATGAAACGCTCCGTCCGTTGCCGTGAGATTCTGGGTTTGCTTCGCGATCGTCAGGAATTGACCGTGGAGGAAGCCTGCCAGCTCTTTCAGATTTCCCCGGCAACGGCCCGGCGTGATTTCGTTACGTTGGCCGGAGACGGTCTCGCGGAAAAAACCTGGGGTGGTTTGCGCTCCTCGGATTCGAGCACCCCCCCGATGCTTCCCAGTGGCTTGCGCGAAGGCATTCACACCTTGGAGAAGCAACGTATTGCAGCTCGAGCAGCCTCCCTCTGCGCCGATGGCGAAATTGTTTTCATCGATGGCGGTACCACGACACTGCATCTGGCACGTTGGTTTGCGAATCGCCCGTTGCGGATTGTGACCAATTCACTGCTGATCGCCCACGAAATGGATCGTCTCCGCACGGGACCGACCGGAGCGGAGGTGTTTTTGACTGGCGGTTATCTCTATCCCGGATCGGGTTTACTCGTTGGACCCGAAGCCATCGCGAGCCTGCAAAAATATCACGCCAATATCGCTTTCCTTTCCGTCGGCGGGATTCATACCGACGGCATCAGTAATAACCATCATCTCGTGGTCGAAGTGGAACGCGTCATGATCGGTCATGCCGACCGGGTCATCCTGCTCGCAGACCATTCCAAATTCGGTCGTCGTGAACTCGTGCATGAATGCGCCTGGGAAGAAGTCGACACACTGATCACGGATACAGCACCGGAGGTTGAATTTGCCGCCATTGCAGCCGACACGCTGCTGATTGCATCGGGAATGGCGGGTCAGGTGGGATCTTGACGACGACGATGGAGATTTTGAGGTAATCGCGTACGAGTCCACGGCGGTGGATGGCGGCTCAGTCGCCTAGCCACGCGCCGTGCTGGAGCATGGCATCCTGCACCAGCCGGGCATCGAGTCGGCGAGGAGTCGTTTTGTGCTGGAGCGCGAGCGCGGCGGCAAATCCGGCGGCTTCGCCCATGCCCATGGTATTGGCCATCACGCGCACGGCGGAGAGCGCTTCGTGGGTGGCGCTGAGGCAGCGTCCCGCGACGAGCAGGTTGTCGACTTTCAACGGCACGAGCGAGCGGTAGGGGATGGTCCAGTATTTGCCGCCGTAGAAATGGTCGGTGGGATAATCGGTGGTGGCATCGGTCGGGCTGTGGATGTCGATGGGATAGGAGCCGCAGTTGATCGCGTCCGGGAATTTGACGAAATTCCAGATGTCGTCGCGGGTCAGGATATATTCGCCGACAATGCGCCGCGTCTCGCGCACGCCGATTTTCGCGGAGGTCCACGAAACGAATGACTTCTCGAATCCGGGGATGTGCGGCTGGAGGAAATCGTACAGGAACTCCCACGCCTGGCGGCGACCTTCCACCTCCGCACGGGAAAGTGTGTGCGCGTCGGAGCCGTCGAGACCGGTGACGCGGGTGACGTTGAAGGTGCGTTCGCCGCTGCGTTCGGGCGAGCCCCACATGCCGCTCAGATTGCCGCGGCGGGGATTGCGGAAGTGTTCGCGGACGGAGATTTCGTTCCAGACGGATTCCATTTTTCCGTAGCCGCCCCATTTTTGAAAGCGGTCCAGATCGATGTTGCCGACGGCGAAGATGAGGCTCATCGGTTGCATCTTGCCATCGAGCGTGCGGCCTTTCGCGATGGGAACGCCTGCGGAGATGGCGAGATCGGCGTCGCCAGTGGTATCGATGTACAGGCCCGCCTGCAGGGCGAGACGACCGCCCTTGCCCTCGACGATGGCGGCATTAATGGAGGAGCCGTTCATGCTGGCGCGGGAGAAGAAGGTATGCAGGCGCAATTGCACGCCCGCTTCGCCGAGCATTTCGAGGAGGACGATCTTGAGCTTTTCCGGATCGATGTTCAGCCACGTCGTCTGGTCGGGATGATCATCGCAGCCGTCGAGCGCATGCAGCCGTTCCCACATTTCGTGGAAAATGCCTTTGACCACTTGCTTCTCGCCATCGTAGC
Source organism: Verrucomicrobia bacterium Tous-C9LFEB (assembly GCA_002304345.1). GTDB lineage: Bacteria > Verrucomicrobiota > Verrucomicrobiia > Methylacidiphilales > UBA1321 > UBA1321. The sequence continues at coordinate 40,266 of NEUU01000007.1, read as the reverse complement.
AGCCGCCGATGGGAATGCCGCTCACCAGCGTGCCCCCGATAAAACCGGCGGGATCGACGAGGGTGGTTTTCTTGCCTGACCGCGCGGCGGCCAAGGCGGCACCGACCCCGGCGCTGCCTGCGCCGATGACGAGCACATCGCCCGCGTACTCGATCGGGGTGGTCAGGGTTTCAGTCAGCGTGGCGGTGGTGAGGGAAGGGTGCATAGTGTGAATCGGGTGCGTTAATCGCTGACCTTACTATGCCTCACCGCAGTATTTTGGCCAACGGCATCAATTCCGTTCTATGCGGAATAAGTTATATATTTTGCGCTTTTTGAAGTGGCTTCGCTGTATCGAGGATACTGACTTTTGGAGGTTTATTCTGCACACACCCTGGCGCTACGCGCCGGGGTGTGTGGCCTCTGTCGCACTCACGCGGGGAGCAGGGCTGCGTGCGGCAGCTCCTGCGCGGTCCACGGGCAGATGTGGAGATTCGGGTAGGCGAGAATGACGGAAGCCTCCTGATCGCCGAGATGGGAGTTTAATTCCACCCGGACGCGATAGGTGCCAGCCCCGAGATCGACCCGTACGCGCGACCCTTTTGGCGAGCGATGCGTGGCGGGCACGTAGGGCAGGTGGGCGGGGCAGTCGACGATGAGATTGTCGTCGATGAAGAGTTTTGCGCCGGAACGGGCGAGGCAGATGATCTCGCGTGGTTCGGCGGTGGACTTGTTCCAGATCCATTCCGCGCCGCCGGATTGTTTGACCGACTGCGGGAGTTCGCCATTGGCCCACGGGAGGTCAACGGTCATGCCGGTCGGCCGCATCGTGATGGTGCCGGGGAGCGAGCGCAGATCGACTTGCGCGGCGGTGTTGGACCAGTCGAGATCGGACCACTGTTTCGGTTCGAGCTTGCCGACTTGGGCGGCGACCCGGCTGGTGAGTTCCTTCAAGGTGGTGGGAGCTTCTTCCAGATTGATCACGCCGGGGCCGAGATAGACGCCGTCGCCGATCGGTTGCATCCACTTCGCGGGGAGGTTTTCAATGCCGAGCGCGAGCCCGATCGTGGCCCCCACGGTGGCGGCGGTGCTGTCGGTGTCGTACCCGGCATTCACGGCGAGCAAGATACTCGCTTCGAAATCCCCGTTGCCATAGAGCAAGGCCCACACGGCGAGTGCCACATTGAGCGGCGCATGGGTGAAGTTGTCGTTGTCGTGCTGCGTGAGCAGGAGATCGCGGGCTTGCCACGCGGGGAGGCTGCGCTGGTGCTGCGTGATCACGAGAGAGATCGCGCGAGCCGATTCGTTATCGGTGGGAAGCTGCTGCCAGGCGGTGCTGATCGCATTCGTGAGATCGGCGCCGGTCGCGGCGAGACTTTGTACGATGGCGAAGAACGCTTCGCCGTAGATGCCTTCGATGTCGTGATCGAGCGACGCATCGAGCGCGGCGTAGTAGGCGGCGCTGGCCGGATCGCCGGGGAAGAGGCAGGCCCAGATTTCCGAGCGAATGGGCGAACCCATGCCGGAAGCGAAATGATTTTCGAACGCGCCGAGGGCATCGACCGGCACATTGCGGCGCAGGTTCCAGCGGCAGCGGCCGTACTCGTCCCACATGTAGTGGAGATACTTCAGCCACGCGTCCGCGAAATCGCGACGGGTGAGCGACGCGCCGCCTTTTTCCACAATGCGCAGCCAGACCAGTTGCAACTCGAGATCGTCATTGGGCGGCGCGATGGTCGGAACCGGATCATAGAACGAATAGGACATCCGCTCCGTGCGTCCCTCGCAGGGAAGACCAAGCGTGCCGCCGATCGATTTACCCATCCAGCAACCATAGATTTTGGATTCCAACTGGGCGGCGGTGAGAGGAGAAGAGGAAGCGAGAGTGGTCATAACGTTTTTATTTGTATATTTGTAGAACATAATAGAATAGGGGTTTGATGCAAGGAGAAATGCTCTCCAACAGAGTAAAATAAGGGCGAGGAGAGGTTGCGGAGGATTTATTTGCCCGAATTTACCCAACTGGAATGCGCCTGGAGACTAGTTAAATTGGTCCGGGGTACAGGTCTTCTTTGCAAACAAAACTCGATTTGTTCACCAGCGGCTTTGACCTCTCCCGGAGAATGGGTAACCTGCTCTCTCCTATGCCGCATCCGTCCACCGTCCAGCAGCCCGCCGAACTTCTCGCCTATCTTTTCACGGCGTGGCCCGACGTGAAGAAAAAGCAGATTCGCACGTGGCTGAAATTCAAATCGGTGACGGTCAACGGCCAGGTGCTCACGCAATTCAATCACCCGCTCAAGCCGGGCGATGTCGTCGCGATCCGCACGGATCGTTTCGCGACGCCGAATACCAAGCTCTCCACCGGTATCCGCATTTGTTACGAGGACGACGCCGTGATCGTCATTGAGAAGCCGGATCGCCTACTCACCATCGCCAGCGAGAAGGTGCAGGATAACACGGTGTATCATCACCTCACCGATTACCTGCGGCAGGGCGATCAATTTTCCCGCGCGCGCGTCTGGATCGTGCATCGCCTCGACCGCGACACCTCCGGCCTGATGGTTTTCGCCAAGACGGAGCAGGCCAAGCGCGAGCTGCAGTTGAATTGGGACAAGGCGGACAAACGTTATTATGCGATTGTGGAAGGTCACTTGCCGGATGAGACCGGCACGTTCCGCTCGTACCTCAACGAGGAGAATCCCGGCAAGGTTTACGTCACGGAAGCGGGCGGCCAGGCGCGGCTCGCGATCACGCATTACCGCGTGCTCAAGACGCACGAGCGGTATTCGCTGGTGCGGCTTTCGCTCGAGACGGGGCGCCGTCACCAGATCCGCGTCCAACTGGCCGATGCTGGTTGCCCGATTGTGGGCGATGACAAATACGGTTCGAAGCACGACCCGATCAAGCGCATGGCGTTGCACGCCTGCTCGCTGGAATTTCCGCATCCGGTGACCGGCGCACGGGTGAAGTTCGAATCGCAATTGCCGGGAAATTTCGGCCCGCTCGTGGGTGGTTACTCGCCTAGGAAGGGAGCGGCCGCGATCAAGAAATCGCGCGAGGCGGCGAAGGAAGCGTCAAAGTTGGCGCGGCCTCCGAAGATCGTGAAGCCCGCGAAACCCCCGACTCCTCCGTCACGTCCGGCCAAGCGCCGCGATTAATTTTTCCACGAAGGGTGGGAGCATTTCGCTCGCCTTGCCGGGCAGCGTGGTCACGTTCCGCGCGGAGACCATCGCGGGCGCGGGATCAATCACCGTGACCGGCGTGCCGGGCCGGATGAATTCCACCAGCGACGCGGCGGGATAAACGCGCAGGGACGTTCCAACGACGATCAACTGACTTGCCGTGCGCGCCTCGGCGGCGGCTTCTTCCATCATCGGCACCGCTTCGCCGAACCACACGACGTGCGGGCGCAGTTGCGAACCGCGCGGGCATTTGTCGCCGAACTGAATGTCGCCGGTCATCGGCACGAGACAGTCCGGGTCCACGGAACTGCGGGCCTTCACAATTTCGCCATGGAGATGGAGGACGTTCCGGCTCCCGGCGCGTTCGTGCAGGTCGTCGATATTTTGCGTGATCACCACCGTGTCGAAATAGTCCTGCAATCGCGCGCAGGCGCGATGCGCGGCATTGGGCTGGGCGGCGAGCACGTCGCGGCGGCGTTGGTTGTAGAAATCGAGCACGAGTTTCGGATTGCGCTGCCAGCCGTCGGGCGTGGCGACGTCTTCGATGGAGTAGTTCTCCCAGAGACCGTCCGCATCGCGGAAGGTTTTGAGTCCGCTTTCCGCGCTGATGCCCGCGCCGGTGAGGATGACGATTTTCGGAGTGGAGGACATGGGGGAATGATAGAATAATCGGGCGGGCTTTGACATCTCTCAAAATCGGCCGAAACTGTCCGATAGAAAGAACATATGATCATAGGCGTTCCGCGGGAAACGAAAGAACAGGAACATCGTGTCGCGCTCTTGCCATCGGGCGCGTACCAACTCGTCAAGCGCGGGCATACCGTGCTCATCGGTCGCAATGCGGGGCTGGGCTCCGGTTATCCCGACGAGGACTACGTGCAGGCCGGGGCGGTGATCGCCGATTCGGTGGAGGAAATTTATCGGCGCAGCGAGCTCGTGGTGAAAGTGAAGGAGCCGCTTGAGGCCGAATATGCGCTTCTGCGCAGCGGACAGATTTTATTCACCTACCTGCATCTCGCTGCCAACCGGCCGCTGACCGATGCGTTGCGGATTTCGGGCGCGACGGCGATTGCATACGAGACGGTGCAGCGCCAGCACCGGCTTCCGCTGCTCGAGCCGATGAGCGAGATCGCGGGCCGCATGTCGGTGATCGTGGGCGGTTTCTTTCTCTCCAAGCATCGCGGCGGCAAGGGCGTTCTGCTCGGCGGCGTGCCGGGTGTGTTGCCGGGGCGCGTGGTGGTGCTCGGCGGCGGGACGTCCGGGGTGAACGCGGCGCGCATGGCGACGGGTCTCGGTGCGGACGCCACGATTCTCGAGGTCGATGTGGAGCGGATGCGTTTTCTCGACATCACCATGCACGGGACGCACACGCTTTATTCCAATGAGGACCATTTGCTGTCACTGCTGCCCACGACCGATTTGCTGATCGGGGCGGTGCTGTTGCCGGGCGCGCGGGCACCGCGATTGGTGCGGCGCGACATGCTGCGGTTGATGAAGCCGGGCAGCGTGTTTGTGGATATCGCGATCGACCAGGGCGGTTGCGCGGAGACATCGCGGGTGACGACGCATGACAAGCCGGTGTTCCAAGAGGAGGGGGTGCTCCATTATTGCGTGGCCAATATGCCGGGGGCCTATGCCCGGACCGCCACGCAGGCGTTGACGAATGTCACGTACCGCTATATCGAGCAGATCGCCGATCTGGGTGTTTCCGGAGCATGCCAGGCCTTGCCGGAGTTGATCGATGGGATCAATATTCAGGACGGCAATATTACCTTCAAGGGAGTGGCCGAGGCGCATGGCATGGGCTGTACCGCGCCGTTGATTTGAGAGCTGCTTCGATGCGGGCAAAAAAACACCCCCGGACGCCAAAGCATCAGGGGGTGTTTTTGTAAATCCGGGAAGGGTTAGATCTCGTCGACTTCCATCTCGATCATCATGATCTCTTCCTGCGTGAGCGGGCGGCTCGCCTTGGTGGGGGGCGGATTCTGATCGATGAACTTCAGAAAATCATCGCGGCGCTGGCTCATGATCTTGGTGACGGCGACCTTTTGCTTGTCGGTGAGTTTCACCTTTTTCGTGAGTTTCTCGACTTCGGGTTGATAGGCGAGAATGCCAGCCAGAGTCTTCACCAATTTCTCGCTCTTGGTCGGGCGAGTGGGGTAGTAGGGTTCGCCGTCCACGGGAACGCCATCCGGACCGACCGGACCATCATACGCCGCTTCGGGGGCGGGCGGGTCCATCGGATGCATGCCACGGTGCGCTTCCTGCTGTGTCTTTTGTTCGGGAGTCAGCACGGCGTCGATCTTTTCCTGATACGGCTTCTTCCATTCCTGAACTTTGCGGACGTAGAGACCTTGTTCCCGGCTGAGTGCGAGTTGCTGTCGGCTCGGGCGCTCCTCGGTCACCTTCACCTGCGGGTTGAGCAAGGGACAACGATCCGCATACTGGGTCGCCACGCCGGTGAAAACCCCGGCGGTGAAGATGATCAACAATACCGAAATGTTTTTCCAACTGATCGAATCAGCCGGCTTGGCAGGGGTGGTGGAGGCGGGATTGCTCATAGTGAATGGAACACTGGTATGATCCAAAAGTTGCCCAGACGCAACTTTCTTTTACCGTGGGGGTTTGAATCAGTATTACTCATGAAGCAATTACAACTTCTCATGCTGTTATTAGGGACATTTTGGCCCGCGATATTGGGGGCTCAAGAATCGAGGCCAACCCGTCCTTTGCCACCAGTTCCAGCCGGGGTGAAGGCCCACAAAGACCTGCTTTACGTGCCGAATGGGACGGCGCGCCAAACGCTGGATTTGTACGTGCCGTCCGAGGGTACCGGGCCGTGGCCAGTGATCGTCTGGGTGCATGGCGGTGGCTGGCAGAACGGCAGCAAGGAGCAATGTCTCCCTTTGCGGGCGGGCTTTGTTGACAAGGGATACGCGGTGGCGAGTGTGAATTATCGCCTGAGCGGCGACGCGGTATTCCCGGCGCAGATCGAGGACTGCAAGGCGGCGATTCGCTGGCTGCGGGCGCACGCGGCGGAGTATCGGCTCGACGGGGCACATTTTGCCGGGTGGGGCGGTTCGGCGGGAGGTCATCTCGTGGCGTTGCTGGGAACGAGCGGCGATGTGAAGGAGTTTGATCGCGGGGAAAATCTGGAGCAATCCAGCCGGGTGCAGGTGGTGTGCGACTTTTTCGGGCCGAGCGATCTGGCCGTCATGGTGGGGACTCCCGGTTACGAGCGGCATGCGCTGGCGGATTCGCCGGAGTCGAAATTGATCGGCGGCATTCCGACGCAAGTTCCTGAGAAGGCGGCCGCGGCGAGTCCGGTGACATATGTGAGTCCGGATGATCCGCCCTTTCTCATCGTTCACGGGGAGAAAGATCCGGTGGTGCCTGCGGACCAGAGTGTGCGGCTGCAGGCCGCCTTGGAAAAAGCGGGGGTGAAGTCGCAACTGATCGTGATTCCCGGCGCGAAGCACGGCGGACCGGAATTCAGCACTCCTGCCATTCAGAAGACGATCACGGAGTTGTTCGCGCAACAGTTGAAGCCGGTCAAAGCGAACTGAGTTGTTTGCGTAACGTCGCGGGATCATTGGTCGGCAACTGGCAGGCGAAGTCGACGCAGACGAACGCGGTGGCTTGGCCGTCGAGGAGCGGCGCATCGCGCAACGAGGCGGTATCGCGGGCGTGAAGGACGACCTTGCGGGGCAGGAATTTTCCGTGCACTTCGCGCAGCAATGGCAGCAGGGCGGAGTCGTCTCCCGAGGGCGAGGCGAGCACGATCTGCGTGGTTTTGCCGAGGGAGAAATCGAGCGCGGCGAGGAACTGCGGCACGGCGGAGGGCGAGGTGCTGATTTGTTCGCTGAAAGCGCGGAAGAGTTGCGCCGCGCGCTCGCGCCAGTCGTTGCGTCCGAGCATGGCGGCGAGCCGTTGCAGGTTGAGCGCGGCGATGGAATTCGGGGAGGGCTCCGCGCCGTCGTAATCTTCCTTCAGGCGCAGCAGAACGCTGGCATCCGCACCACTGGTGCTGAAGTAGCCGCCGTGGGTTTCGTCCCAGAACAGCGCATTCATTTTCTCCTGCAGGAACACCGCCCAGTCGAGCCACGCCGAGTCGAAATCGGCTTCGTAGAGATCGAGTAACGCCTGGATCAAAAACGCGTAGTCATCGGCGAACGCGGCGACCGTGCCGGGACCCTGACGATAACTGCGCAGCAGTTGATCCGGGGTGCCGGCGGTGAGGTGGCCGCGCACGAAGGCGGCGGCACGTTGCGCGGAGGCGAGGTAGGACGGTTCGCCGAGAAGTTGGAAAGCCTTGGCAAACGCGGAGATCATCAGGCCATTCCACGCGGTGATGATTTTATCATCGAGATGAGGGCGGGGACGTTGGGCGCGGGCGTCGAAGAGTTTGCGACTTGCCGAGTCCAGTCGCTGCGCGGCTTCGTCGGTGGAGATTTTGAATTCGGCCGCGACGGCGGAGAGGGGATGACATTGCAGCAGGATGTTCTTGCCGGTGAATTCGCCCTGCGGGTCGGCTCCTTCGGGCGCATTGCCTTCGGGGCGCACGCCGTAGGTGAAATTGAAAAGCGCGGCGTCGGCCATTCCGAGTGCGGTTTCGATTTCCGACTGGGTCCAGACATAGAACGCGCCTTCCGCGTGTTCGGGTTTTCCCGCGACGAGGAGGCTGTCCGCGTCCTCCGCCGAGTAGAAACCGCCGAGCGCATCGGTCATGTCGCGCTGCACGTAATCGAGAATATCGCGGGCGATGTCGGCATAGGACGATTCGCCTGTGAGCTGCGCGGCTTCGAGATAGGCGACGGCCAGTTGCGCTTGATCGTAGAGCATCTTTTCGAAGTGCGGCACGTGCCAGAATTCATCGACGGAGTAGCGGTGAAAACCGCCGCCGAGATGATCGTGCATCCCGCCAGTGGCCATTTTTCCGAGAGTGAAGAGGGACATCTCGGCCGCATGCCGCCCCTCTGCCGTGTGAGCGCCGCGCCGCGCGTACTCGCGCAGGAGGAACGTGAAAACCGACGGACGCGGGAACTTGGGAGCGTTGCCCCAACCGCCTTCGGCGCTGTCGAACATTTGGGCGAAAGTTTGATAGCCGCGCTGTAACGCTTTTTCATCCGGAGCGGCGGTGGCGGTGGTTGCGGACGGCGTCGTATTCTGCCGCAACGCCTCGAGCATGTTGCCGCCCTGAATGATCACGCCTTCGCGGTTGGCTTCCCACGCTTTCGCGATGCGGCGCAGCAAGGTCGGAAAGCCCACGCGTCCGTGGCGATCTTCCGGTGGAAAATAGGTGCCGCCGACGAAGGGCTTGAGTTCCGGCGTCAACCAAACGCTCATCGGCCAACCGCCCTGACCGGTGGTGGCTTGCACAAAGGTCATGTAGAGCCGGTCCACATCCGGGCGCTCTTCGCGGTCGACCTTGATGTTGATGAAGCTGGTGTTGAGAATCTCCGCGATTTCCGCGTTCTCGAACGATTCATGCGCCATCACGTGGCACCAGTGGCAGGTGGAATAACCGACGGACAGGAAGATCGGTTTGTTCTCCGTGCGCGAGCGCGCGAAGGCGGCCTCGCCCCAGGGCATCCACTGCACGGGATTGTGGGCGTGTTGCAAGAGATAGGGTGATTTTTCACCTGCGAGAGCGTTGGTGGGGAGGGAGGAATCGGTGGCCATGGCGGGAGTTAAAGTCGCTGCTTTCAGCGGTTTGTCAATCAGCCAGAGAGGGGAGCGGAGAGGGGGAGGGGGCGAAAAATAAAGAGCGTCGACAAAGCGCTACAAGAATCGACCGTCTCTGTTGGGTGTCGCGGTTGGTGTCGATGAGAAATTTCAAATTTCAGATTGGAGATTTCAAAGGGAGACGAGGCGGGCATGCAGGAGTTATAGCACGGAACCGCGCCGGGCGTTTGCGTTAGGTGAGCTACGTGAGCTGCGTGTGCGATATTTTTGCGAAAAGCCTAGAGCGAATTTCAAGTTGATTGTCCCATCATAAACCATCCCACCCGATCCTTCGACAAGCTCAGGATGACGGATTGGGGAGATAGTCTCAAATGGTAGCGAGAAGTTCTCGTGAGAGTGGAAGCTTACCCCTGATATTACTTTCATTCCACGTCATCCTGAGCTTGTCGAAGGATCAGTTGGCTTGGTCCAAGAGTTTTAGCGTTGCGGAAATCTAGATGAAAAAGGCTCTAGGCTTGCTCGTCGAGGAGCTGTCGCAGGCGGAACGAGGCGCGGCGGGCGAGGTTGATCGGTTGCGCGCCGCCGGAGAGATAAAGGAGTGCCTTTTCGCGCGATTGCACCTGCAGGTCGCGAATGGCGTGCAGACCCACGATGAGACAACGTTCGAGCCGCGGAAATTTTTGCGGCGGCAGCAGCGCTTCCCATTCGGCCATGGTGCGGCGCAGGAGATAATTCCGGCCATCGTCGAGATGGACGCGCGTGTAGTTTTCCTCGGACTCGATGTAGGTGATGGCTTTCACTCGCGCGACTTGCAGGCCGCGATCGGTCTTGAAGAACACGTTGTCTTCCAGAGTTACAGAACCCTGAACGGTCGGGGTCGTTTCTTTTCCCATCCGGGCCAGGCTCTGGCGGAGGCGATCGGGATGGACGGGTTTCAGCAGATAATCGACCGCGTTGACGGTGAACGCCCGGACGGCGTGCTCGTTGTGCGCGGTGACAAAAATAATCGACGTGGGTTGCGGCAATTTGGCTAGCAGGGCGAAGCCATCCTCCCGCGGCATTTGAATGTCGAGGAAGATGAGGTCCGGTGTGAGCGTCGCGGCGAGGGTGGCGGCTTCGGTCACAGTGCGGGCCTGCCCGACGATTTCAATTTGCGGGTGGGCGGACAAGAGTTCGCGCAGGAGTTCCAGCGCGGGGAGTTCGTCGTCCACCAACAGGGTGCGAATGGTGCGGCTCATCAGACGGCCTCCTCTGCAGGCTCCGACTCCAAGCGAATCGAGACGGTGACGCGGTCCGCTTCGCTTTTGATTTGGAGATCATGCCTTCCGGGGTAAAGAAGAGCCAGACGTCGGCGCAGGGTTCCGAGTCCCGATCCGCCGGTGCCGTCCGCGCGGCGGCCGCGTGGTTCGATCCAGTGACCGGTGTTGGAGACTTCGATTTCGAGACGCCCTTTTTCCGGGCTGTGCGCGAGAATTTGAATGCGTAGAGGGCGGATCGAATCCTCCATGCCGTAGCGGGCGGCGTTTTCCACGAGGGGTTGAAGAATAATTCCCGGAACGGGAAGATGACGGGCGTTTTCGTCGAGGTGCGCGTCGACGATCAGCTCGTCGCGAAAGCGTCCTTTCTCTACTTCAAGGTATTGCAGGATGGCGTCAAACTCTTCGCCCAGCGGCACCATCGGACGATCCTGATTGGCCAGCGAATAGCGCAGGTAATCAGCGAGGCCGAGCACCACTTTCTTCAAGGGCTCCTGGTCGCGATTCAAACCCGATTGGATCGTATTCAGGGCGTTGAACAGAAAGTGCGGATTGACCTGAGCCCGGAGCATTTGCAACTCCGCTTCCTGCCGGCGAATTTCCGTCTGGGTCAGACGGCGCTCGCGTAGCTGCGCTTCGTTCCAATCCTTGATCCAGAAATAAAGCAAGCTCCAGAACGCGAAAAGCATGGTGCGGTAGCAAAAGATTCCGACCAGAAAGATCTGCGAGTGGGAGTGGGGCGGCAGGAGCGGGGACCGATATTGGATCAGCAGGACGAGAAGAATTTCCGCCGTCGTGGTGGCAATGGACATCGCGAGAATGGCCGCAATGAGCCGTGGCGTGGTGAACGCCTCTCGATTCCACCGCCGATAAATCCGCCAGAGTCCGAGCGTCAGCAGAAAGCCGATGCCTTCGCGCAGAAGGCTGGCAACCAAGGCATGGGTGACATTGCCGAAGATCGCGAATTTCAGAGGGAAGGTCGCGAAGATGCAAATGGTCCAGCCGATGAGTTGGCAGCGCCAGAAGCTGATCGTGCGCGAGGGCATGCGCGGATTCTGAGCGCAAACGTCGCGGCGAAAAAGTCCAAATCGGAAAAAAACGAACAGTTTATCGCTCAGAAAGCCATGCGTCCGCTTCGTCACTTTTGTCGGCTCATTCGTCACGGAAAAAGTGATATAAGCGGCGCGATGCGTAATAAACAAGAACTAATAGCGCATCCACTCCATCCAACCACGCGAACCTCTATGATTACCAGCACACCAAACCGGCGGGAATTTTTAAAGGGACTCGTCGCCACGACGGTCGGCACGCAGTTCTTCGGGCTTGTGACGCAGCAGTCCCGGGCCGCGCAGTTGCCGTCGCAGATGAATCTCATGCTCATCATGACGGATCAGGAGCGGCGGCCGATGTGGCTGCCGGCGGGTTGGGAAGCGGCGAATCTGCCGAACCTGACACGGCTCAAGAATAATGGCGTTTCCTTTTCGGAGGCCTATTGCGTGAGTGCGATGTGCACGCCGTCGCGTATTTCTCTCTTCACGGGGCTGTACCCGCCCCAGACCCAGTCCCCGTGGACGTTGACGGAGGATATGCAGCAGAGCTCGATCGAGCCGATGCTCGATCCGTCGCTGCCGAATCTGGCGACGTGCTTTCTGGAGGCGGGCTACGACGTGATCTACAAGGGCAAGTGGCATCTCAGCCATGGCATGGATGGGGTGAGCGGCGAGTATATCGAAGATGATGTGTCGCGTTATGGTTTCCAGGGTTGGGATTCGCCCGATGCGGGTGGCGACACGCAGCTGAAGAATTTCGGAGGTGGCTACGCCAATAACGATCAGCGATATCTGAACGATGCGAAGGCGTTCCTGCAGGATCGAATTCAAAATCCGACGGGCAGACCGTTCGTGTTGATCGCGTCTTTCGTCAATCCACATGACGTGCTGGGTTATCCGGGCGTGCCGGTGGGCAGTCCCGTGGGTACGGTGCCGGCCTATATTCAGGGGGGATACGACGACACGTGGCTTGAGGATACGGTGCCTCCGATTTCGCTGCCGCCGTCGGTGAGTGAAAATCTGGCGACGAATTACAAGCCGACGGCTCATGCCGCGTTGAAGGCGGTCATGGCGGTGGGCATGGGGCCGCTGGTCACTCCGGATACTCAGCAGAAGTATTTGAATTTCTATTATAGATTGATGAGCAAGATCGACGGTCAGATCGGGGAATTGCTCGCGATTTTTGACAACGCCGGCGCGGCTGGAGCGACGGCCTTGAACAATACGCTCATCGTCCGTACTTCGGACCACGGCGAGATGGCGCTCTCCCATGGTGGCTTGCGGCAGAAGACCTTCGTGACGTACGAGGAAGCCATCCGGGTGCCGCTCGTCTTTTCGAATCCCACGCTCTATTCCACGCCGCAGACGACGTCCGCCATGGTGTCGCATGTGGATCTGTTGCCTACGTTGTGCTCGCTGTTCGGCGTGCCGAACTGGCAATCGAAGGGTTTCGCGGGAGTGGATTACAGCAGCATCGTGTTAAACCCTGCCGCGCCGCCGGTGCAGGATTATATCCTGTTCGCCTTCGACGATATCTATGCCGGATCGGATGCGGCGAATTTCCCGACCGGGGCGGTGCCGCCGCCGAATCGTATCCGGATGATTCGCACGACGGAGTACAAGTATGCGCGTTATTTCGATGGCTCCGGTGCGGTGCCTCCGGCGGCGGATCAGCAGGAGTTCTATGATCTGCGGCCGACGGGCGCGGACTACAATTCCACCTACGGGCTGCCGCTCGAATTGAACAATCATTCGCTCTGGGCCGAATCGCAGGGAGCGCCGCCGTTGACGACGGAGAATGACAGCACGCTCATCGCGGCGCGCACGACGTTGATGAATCAGCTCGCCACGATGGAGTCCACACGACTCGCGCCACGGGCATATGCCGCGTCGATTGCGCCGGAGAATATGAAGTTCGAGATTGTGCGCTGGACTGATCCCGAGCTTGGAGCGCAGGCCAAGGCGCAGCTCACGTTCTTGTCGCGCCTGAACACAAACTATCAGATGCAGAAGTCGACCGATCTCATCACGTGGACCAGTACCGGCCCGGTGGCGATCGGAAATAATGGTCTGATCGTGATGGGCGATACGCTCGTTGACGAAAAGGCTTTTTACCGCGTGCAGTGGTCCGCCGCTTCCTAGCTTCTGAATTAATCGCATGAATCCGTTCCACGTCATGGCCAAACCCTCCGGGGCGAAGTGCAATCTCGATTGCAAGTACTGCTTCTATCTGGAGAAGGAGGGGCTCTATCCGCCCGGTGCCATGCGCATGTCGGATGAAGTGTTGGAGGCCTATGTGCGGGATCAGATCGTCGCGCAACCGGCGGGGACTGAGGTGCTCTTCGCGTGGCAAGGGGGAGAGCCGACGTTGATGGGAGTGGCGTTTTTTGAGAAGGCGGTCGCCTTGCAGAAGCAGTATGGGAAGGGGCGGACGATACGGAATGCCTTTCAGACGAACGGCGTGTTGCTCGACGACGCGTGGGGCGAGTTCCTGCATCGCGAGCGCTTTCTGGTCGGTCTCAGCATCGATGGGCCGCGCGAGCTGCATGATCTCTATCGCGTGGATAAGGGCGGGCGTCCGACCTTTGACAAGGTGATGCGCGGGCTGGAGGCGTTGAAACGTCACGAGGTGGAATTCAATACGCTGACCGTAGTGCATCGCGAGAGCGCGCGACGTCCGCTCGAGGTCTATCATTTCCTGAAGGAGATCGGCTCCACGCATTTGCAATTCATCCCGTTGGTGGATCGCGTCGGAGAAACAGAAACCGTGACCGAGGCGAGTGTGCTGGCGGAGGATTACGGCACTTTTTTGACCACAATCTGGGACCACTGGGTGCGGCAGGATGTTGGCCAGATCTATGTGCAGCTCTTTGACGTCGCGCTGGGAGTGTGGCTGGGGCAACCCGCGAGCTTGTGCCTTTTTCGCGAGGACTGCGGTGACGCGATCGCGCTGGAGCACAATGGCGATCTTTACTCGTGCGATCACTTTGTCACGCCGCGTCATCGCATCGGCAATCTGCTTGATCAAAGCTTGGGCGACATCGTGCAGGGCGAGTCGCAACGCCAGTTTGGCCGGAACAAATCCGCGTCGCTGCCCCGCTATTGCCGCGACTGCGCGGTGAAGTTCGCGTGTCATGGCGAATGCCCGAAGAACCGCTTTATCCGGACGCCGGATGGTGATCCCGGCCTGAACTATCTTTGCGCGGGCTATAAACATTTTTTTACTCACGCGAATCCCGGTTTGCGCGGCATGGCCTGGCTGGCGATGCATCGTGAGCCGCCCGCGAAAATCATGGAAGTGATGTCGGAATCCTACGCCTGAACCACTCAACCCGAATGAATCAATGAACACACGCGACACTCAATACGCTCTTCTGAAGAAATGCCGGATCGTGTTTTCGGCAGTACTGGCCGCCGCCCTGTTTTTCTCCCTCGCACCGGCGCACGCGCAGCAATCCACGATGCCGGTGGGCTACGTCACGCTGAAAGCGGAGGCGGGCACGGGAACGGTTAAAAAAATCACGCCGATATCGGTCCCGCTCTATTACACCGCTTCGGACAAGAGTCCACTGGCGGGCAGCATCACATCCCTCACCGCCACCACGCTAAGCGACGCGTCGGCAGGTTGGACGGCAGGACAACTATCCGCAGTGGCTTCTCCCTATCTCATCAAGATCACCAGTGGAGCGGCGACCGGAAGAACGTTCCTGATTTCCACTTCCACGGCCAATACCGCGACCACGGTCACGATTGACGCCAAGGACGCGGCCCAGACCAATTTGACCACAGTGGGCATCGTCGCGGGCAACGAATACGAAATTTTCCGCTGCTTTACTTTGGTCGAGCTGTTCGGAACCCCGACAACAAGCGGTGTTCTTGGGGGGACGAGCGCTAGCGCTGGCGATAGCCTGGTTATGGGTGCCAATGGAGTGCTTGAAACCTATTTCTATAGCACCACCTATGGCCGATGGACCAAGGTGGCCCCAGGAAGTATCGATGCCACTAATACACCGGTTCGACCCGATAGCGGAATTCTCTATAGTAGGCTGGCCGCAACTGATTTGACCGTGCTTGTTCCTGGAAAAGTATCCACAACCAATCGGATGACCATGGTCAAGAATTCAGGCACAACGATTCTGGCGCAGAGTTGGCCCGTTGAGACAACACTTTTGAATTTAAATATTCAGCAGATACCCACTTGGACGGCCAATGCTTCTGTGAATTCTGCTGATAAGGTGAAAATTGTTACGAATGGCGTTTCGGTGACCTACTGGTTTGATGGTGCGAACTGGCGTAAACAGACTTTGGACTTTCCGATTGGGGATGGCGATTCCATACCGGCAGGCTCTGCTGTGATACTGGAACAACTTGGCGCTCAATCTGGATATAGCACTCTCTCGCAAACTAAACCCTATAACGTGGATTAATCTATATGAATTTAAAGCATAGTATTGCGGCGCTCATTCTATTTTTATCGAATTTACATGCTCCCGCTGCGGTTTTGATCACTAACTTCGTAGCGCCAGACTTTGACCTTGATGAAGAGAGTTCGATATATTCTACTCTTTCCTCAGGCCCAACGGGCATCACTTTGGGTGTTTCTAGTTATGGAGATACGTTGGTGGGTTCATTTGCCTCTGTGGATATTACGGGCTTATCCGATATTATCCTGACAGGGGCGGTTAATGGAGCCAATCCAAATGCGGCTTTTACCATCACGCTGTACAATGCTGGCTTCACAGAGTATCAGGTCTATAGTGGTACGACGGATTCATTCGGAGAACTCAGTACGAGTCTTACATTAAGCGCTGATTATCATAGCGAATTTTTCGACGATTCCGCTATCGTGAGTTTCCAATTTACGTATAGTACGGACGTCCCGCTTAGTTTTACCTTCGAAAATCTCTCCGCCTCGGCTACGCCGGAGCCTTCCACGTGGGTGTTGTTGATTGGCGGAGTTGCTGTGGCCGGAGCCTTTCGACGATCGCGCCGGGAGCGTGGTGGCAGGTGGTTACGCGGGTCTACTTGACCGACTCGGCAGTCGGCGAAAAAATAACGATGCCTTTCGATGATGTAGCTGCCGACGGCAGCAGCTACGCCTTCGACGTGAAGGGCTCCGTTTCGGATGACGAGGGATCGGGACAGTCCAGAAAGGATTTCATTGCGCGTTCTGACCGCTACACGATCAAGGTGGAAGACATCGCGCTCGTCACTGCCGTGCAGTGAGCTCCCGGCCAATACTCGTCTTCCAGGGATTCGTGATCTGGCCGATTGCCTCGGTATTTCCCTTGTCACGGTGCAGAAGACGATCTCCAAGCTCATCGTCGAAGGGATTTTCTATAGCAAGACACGGTCGGGAATTTTTGTGTTTAATCCGCAGTAGGTCAAGAATACAGCGGTCGAGCCACAACCAGCGGAACCGGAGGGGCCGCGGCCCTATTCGATTCACGAACCGGTTACCTTGTTGGGGAGCTTGCTTGGCGGACTGTATTTCCATCTTTCCAGATGCCTTCCAGTAAATGAACGATTCGTCGGTTTGGCAAGCCGCGTTGGTTATTGCGTATGCGGCTGACGAGTACGTCGATCGCGCAGTGACCGATTTCATCATTTGGCTCCTCCATGCCGCTGAACGAGTTGCAGATCGAGGAGCTGCCGAGATTGAGAAAGGCGAGACCCACATCGTGAGGCACGCGATAATGAGCCGTCCGTAGTGCATCAAGCCGTCGCCGGTTGCCTTCAAATGCGGTGATGACACTGTCGGGACGATGACGCTCCATCCATTTAACTAACGTCTTGTTATCCGAATCGGAACAGACCAACACGGGTATTGGATTTCGCACATGGCGTCGCGACTGTTCAACAAGGTAGCCGCCACGCCACAAGCCATATGTTTTTTCATCGAACGTGTGCGACAGGACGAGCCCAATGCGCCGATAACCTCTCCCTCGAAGTTTTCGATAACAGGTGGAGATTTCATGTCCGTGGTCGACGGAAATTTGATCCACCTTCGGCGTATAGAGCGTCTTACTCACGGTAACGGCGCACCAGCGGGCAATATCGAGAAGAATGCGTGCATGGGGCCGAGGTTGAGGACCAATCACCAACCCACCAACGCCACGCGACCACAGTATCCGGTCAAGCACTCCAAGAGAACGTTTCGGTTCATGCAAGCTGAAGTATTCAAGTCCATAGCCCAGCATCGCCGCCCGGTTCCTGGCGGCAACAAATACAATCGCCTCCCAATCTGGTTGTCGCCGTGAAAGAGGGGGTGCTATAGAATTGCCAAGCCAGGCAAGGACCGTGCCCTGGGAAATGGGGCGCTTCGAATGTACATAGGCATTGAGGCTGGAGAGGACTGGGTCAGGCACGTAGCCAAGTCGGGCGGCCGCCTGCTGGACCTTTTCGCGTGTGACAGGGGAAAGCAGGGGACTATTGGCCAGAGCGCGCGAAATAGTCGATTGGCTGAGCTTGAGGGCTTGGGCCAGTTCCTTTTGCACAACGCGTACGCCCGAATCCATACGCTCTATTTTGCCTCTTTATGCATTTGTATGCAATCCAATAGCCTCGCGCGATTTGGGACTACCGATAAACTCAATTTGATGAATTCTTCCTCCCTTCCCTCCCCCCAGGTTCCTTATCCTGCTTATTATTCAGCGCCAAACAATCGGGTGAGTCTTTCCGGATTGTGGGATTTTGTATTTTTAGGAGACATTGATACAGATAAATTCAATCCGGCAGATGTTCCATATCGGGAGAAAGCGCTGGTGCCCTCTGCGTTCGACGCCATGCCGCAGTATGCGGGCAAGCGTGGAGTGGCGGTGTACCGGAGATTCATTTCTGTACCGGAAAATACTTCGGCGCGGATGGAATTTGAGGCGGTATCGCTCTGGTGTCGGGTCTATATTGATGGCCATCCGGTGCGAGAACACGCCTGCGGTTACTCTCCATTTGGCGTGGATCTTCCTTTTCATTCCAAGGTGGTGCGTGAACTCGTCGTTGTGGTGGATAACCGATTTGATTTCGACCGAGTACCGATGCACGAGGAGTATTTTGATTTCTATCAATATGGAGGCATCATCCGAGACGTCTCGTTGCGCGTCAGGCCACGGGCCGGAAGTTGGGTGCGAGCGGTACGTGTTACGCCAATCGATCACATGACGGGTGAGGTGGAAGTAGAGGTCGACTTGGAGGGCGAACCAATCCATGGCCAGAAATTGCGAATGCGCTTTGATCTTGGGGAAAGCGAATTGCTTCCCGATCGTCCGGTGCCAGGAAAAATCTGTTTGCGTCGGCGGGTACCCGCATTTCGAATCTGGTCTCCAAAATCGCCGCACTTACATGCCATTACTATCACCGTGTGCGCGAATGAGGGGGAAGCCGTATCCGAAATGACGGAGCGGTTTGGCATTCGTACCGTGAAGGTGCGGAATGGATCTCTCGAACTCAACGGCAGTCCCCTGCGACTGCTCGGTTACAACCGCCACGAATGGCACCCCAATTTTGGCCCCGCCACGCCGACACTACAAATGGTCGCCGATCTCGAGTGGCTAAAAATGCTGGGCTGCAATTTTGTTCGTGGCTCGCATTATCCACAGGATCGGCGTTTTCTCGATCTCTGCGACGAGCTTGGCTTCCTCGTCTGGGAGGAAAATCTCGGCTGGGGCCAAAGAGAGAAAACCTTCCAGAGTCTGCAATTTCGTAAAACCCATGCGGAGTCGCTGGTAGCCATGCTGGCGGCCAGCCATAATCATCCCTCGATCATCATACGGGGTTTCCTGAATGAGGCTGGAACAAACGAATCCTATGTGCGTCCGATCTTCGAAGAGAGTGTGGCCACGATACGCCGGCTTGATCCCTCTCGTCTCGTTTCCTATGCAACGATGTTTCCACTGACTGATACCTGCTATGATCTCGTAGACTTTATCAGTCTCAATCTTTATCCCGGCTGGTATAATTGCGAAGGAGCCGCGCGCCCTCTTGATCTTGTGTCGGAATATATACGCGAAACTATTGAAAAAATTGATGCCGCAGGCTGGGCCAAAAAACCTATTCTGATTTCGGAGATTGGGGCGGAAGGGCTCTATGGCTGGCACGATGCGCACGACGACTTCTTTACGGAAGAATATCAAGCTGAGTACTTGCGCCGGGCATGCGAAACAGCGCTGGATCACTCCCGCTGTTGCGGGATCGCATTATGGCACTTTAGTGATGTGCGAACTTACGGCGGCGGTTGGTCACTCAAGCGGCCACGTACCTTCAACAATAAGGGAACGCTTGACGAATACCGGCGACCCAAACTGGCATACCGGGCGGTGCGTGAGATTTTTACGCAAGTCGACGCCGTGCGCCCTGTCTAGCTAGGATGTTGTTGCCAGCACCTAAATAGAAACTGCTGGGAAAAAAGCAGAATGCTTCCTCTCACTTTTATGTAATAGAAACTCCCATGATGCCGTCTTGCGTGGCGATTATTATATTCGCGCTTAATGAGTGCCTCGCCTCTCGCTATTGGTTGGCCATATACTGTTCTGGTTACTTGCCTCTTCTTGTCTTCGAACTGTCTGAATTCATCAGGCAGAGACATCATCGGCCCTGATGGAATGGTTTATCCAGATTGGACGCGAGCCGGGATTGCAGGTGGAATTCCAACGGTAACAGCTCCTGTCATTGATCTCACCTCTTCTGGAAATGACACTCTGGATGATTCGATGACAATCGAACAGGCAGGCGCAAGCCTGAGTGGCGGTGGCGTGATTTACCTCGGCGCAGGAACGTATTATCTGGATCGTCCTGTCGTAATCACCAATAGCAATGTGGTATTGCGTGGAGCTGGGGAAAACCTGACCCAGATCATCTTCCGGTGGGCAGGACCCACGAGTAATCCAGAATTCACCCGTCCAGCCGAAGGCTCCACAGTCCGACGTAATACCTATATCCAAGTTTTCGCCAATCCAACGAACCTCAAGACAATCACCCTCAAGGTTAATGGAAACCTCGTGCAATCGGTGAGCCGGGGAAGTACCGACGACAGTCCCATTTGCTCCCTTTCAACAAATGGCAATAAAGTGATCACCAAGGCCGGGAACATCAGTGGAGCCGCCACACTATCCGTCGATGCCGAGTATTGGTCTGGAACAATCCTGAGTAATTCCAGGTCTGTCACTCTGGATGCAGCGACGGTCACCGATTCCTGGCGGCTGCCAGTGGAAGTCGGAGGAGTCGGTCTTGTGGGTGCCATCACCTTTCTCGGTGGCCAGCCAACCCACAGCAACACGATCTATTCCTCTTTGACTATTGCGGCGGCCGCCGCACGAGGAAGCAATCAACTGTCACTCCCCGCCTCCCACACCTATAGCGCAGGTGATAAACTTGAATTGACTGCTCCAATCACAGCTCGCTGGAACGCTGAAACCGGCAATCCGATTGCGTTCGGAGTCATGCGCTGCAACCAGTATAAAGTAACTGCAGTAAATGGCGGAACCCTCACTCTCG
This sequence comes from Verrucomicrobia bacterium Tous-C9LFEB, assembly GCA_002304345.1. Taxonomy (GTDB): domain Bacteria; phylum Verrucomicrobiota; class Verrucomicrobiia; order Methylacidiphilales; family UBA1321; genus UBA1321. The sequence goes on along the minus strand of NEUU01000007.1, from coordinate 19,623 downwards.
AGGGCGAATTTCGGATCGATTTCCCGATTGAGGATTCTCCCTACGTTCGAAAATTGACTCCCATTACACGGTGTGGCGTGGAAAATCTTACTCTCATCCAAACCACGCCGCTCTGGATCTGCGGAATCCTCTTTAGTAATAGTTGGGAGTGCTGGGCTCAACACGTCACGGTGAAGAAGGCCGGTCGGCATCCACTCTATATGCTGGAGTCAAAATATGGAGAAATCCGCGACTGCACCATGGAAGATGCCGGATGGAAAGGTCACGATGGCAGCGCCTATGTTGGCTGGGACCAGTGCTATGATTCGTTGATGGAAAATGTCTCCACTCGTTACCTCCGCCACGCGCCGTTGGTACAATGGGGCGCCTCCGGAAATGTCATCCGCAACAGCTCGTTCTATGGCAGCGACGCCCAGTTTCACGCTGGCTACACTCACGAAAATCTCTTCGAGAATTGTCAGATTATCTCCAATATAGGCGATGGTGGATATGGTGGTGCCATTTACTCCGCTAATGACACGATGCATGGAATCAATGGCCCAAGAAATGTAATCTATAACTGTGATTTTAGCGCCCCAAACAGTGGTTTCTATAATGGAGGCTGTTGGTTGGGCGGTGGCAACAATAATTGGAACGTTCTCTTCAATCGTTTTATTCTCGATGAACAAGGGGCCATTTATATCCCTGCCACAAGCAAGGACCACCGTTTTTCCAACAATCTCTGGGTTCTTCGATCCCCTTCAGATGCTGTTCAGATTGACAATACCAGTTCGACTGGAATCACGGTCAGCGGCAATACCTTCATCGGGCTTTCAGCCAATGAATATTCTGGCGGACTGATGTCACCAACCGTCAGCACTGGAAATAACTTCATTCCCACGCTGGTCGATATCCCGGTTTCCAACCCAGGCTTTGAAAATGGATTAACTGGCTGGACTCAAACCGAATCGTCCTTTGCTGCAGTCTCCACCGCCGCAGCTCATACTGGAGCCTCCGGACTTCGGCTGACAGACACCTCCTCAGTGTCTGGAAGTTTCGGAAGCTCGCGACTCCAGTCCATCCTGCTCCCCATCACGGCTGGAAAAACCTATCAACTTCGCTACTGGACTCGGTTTCTCACCGGAGATGATACGGGCGCGGTAGTTGAACTTCAATTTATCAATGCCTCCGGCACCATTCTGACGGCTGCTCGAGAGCAGCTTAAGAATTGCTGGACCACTTGGCGCATGCATAGCATCACCGCATACGCTCCGGTCGGCGCCGTCAATTGTCGCATTGCCATCCGATCTTACGAGGCCAAGGTCGTTACCGCCGATTTTGATGATTTTCATTTTGGGGCGATTCCTGTTGCCATTGCCAATTCGGGATTCGAATGCCAACTCGAAGGATGGACAACCGTCAGCGATCACAGTATGAGCACGGCTATTACAAGCGCTAAATTCGATGGATCATTTGGTCTATCTGTCGTCGACATTTCCAACACCTTGAGCTCCCAGATCATCAGCTCGCCCAATCCCACCACGGCAGGAAAAACTTACCAAATACGGTTTAGCGGATCTGTTGTCGTGGGCCAGGGAGCTCAAGTATGCCTTCGATTCCTCGACGCCTCCTATGCCATCCTTGCTGAAAGCTCCTTGGATCTACCATCCTCTCCCGCTGACTGGAGGCAATACGCACTTCAAGCTGTCGCTCCAACTGGGAGCACCTCCGTTTGCCTGATCATCCGGTCCATGGAAAGTCGCATAGGAACCACCTATTTCGATAGTTTCGTTTTCACGGAAGCACCTGGACGACCTATGCCGGAAGTTCCTTCCATCTTCGACTGGCAACGGATGGGATTGCAGCCCTCCACTGGTGGATTTGAAAATGGCCTCGCGGGATGGGTTAATCTTGGGCAGGCGAGTTTTGCCAGTGTCATTAGCGCGGCCGCCCATTCCGGTGCCCTCGGCCTGCGCATTGCCGATACCAACACAACCCAGCTCGGTAAAGTGGCTTCTGCCAATTTTGCCGCATCTCCCACGCTATCCTACAGTACGACGTTTTACGCACGATTGGTTTCTGGCCAATCGTTCCGGGCAGGACTGGAATTTCTCGATACCAGTGGTGCCTCTCTCGGCTTCAGCTATGTTTACGTCACCAGTGCTTCATGGACTCTCTACGCGGTGACTGACACCGCACCAGCCGGAACGGCATTTGTACGCGTGACCTTTACTAGTTACAGCTCCCAATTGGCGACAGCAGATCTCGACGACGTCGCCATCACTGAAACACCCTAGTGGATCATGTCTCGTGATGTGATGGGTTGTGCGAGCAGAATGTCTTTTTGTAGGGCGCGATTGCATCGCGCCGCGGCGCTTCACCGAAGCGCCCTACAGGAAGACACTCGCAACCCTCATTTCATCGGACATACTCCACTAGTTGGTGGAATCCGCATCACTTCTTAAGGATGATACGCCCGGGCCTTTCCTGTAACCGGATCAATCTGGACCGTTATAAAATTCTGTGGTAGAGCTCCATCCAATCCGTTTTTGACCGCTCTCTTTAAATACAAAGTGATAAACCAACTGTCCCCGCTCGCTGCAGGCAAATCCGCACTTCCATCTGGCATAAACTGAAACATGCGGTAATTAAGGTTAGTCGTATTGCCCGGCAGGGAATCCGTTCCAAACTGTGGTGCTGCTGCGATCAAGGTTGAGTACTCGGGACGGTCACTTAAAATCACATTGCGATCTACATAATCAACCTTAGCGAGGTCCTTGAGCGTGCTCCCGTCCACCTGAATCAATCGAATGGCGCGATAACTTAGGTCGGTTCCTGACAAATCCTTGATTTGATAAAACCGTATTTGAACCGGGCGATTCAACGTGATGGCAGATTGCCTGGCCAGATTCATTGCATCTATAACCTTGGACGCTGACGCATTCAATGCGTTGGCGTCTGTAATGCTGTTAAACGCTGGAATTGAAAGCGTCGTTAGTCCCGCAATCATTCCGATAACCACCATCAACTCGATGAGACTGAAGCCTCCCTTGTTATCATTCGCATTTAATATCGTTTTCATGGGTTGAATTGAGTGGAGGAAATAATTCTGAATTTGTAAAACTGGTCCAGCCCTGGCGGGTTCGAGGCTTTCGCATAATCCGGTATTGCAGTATCCGACGGATCAATATAGCGCTCCAGAGTCGTCGAACCGCGATACTCACCGGTGATGACATGAGTCCCCTCTATCCACTTGTCCGGATTGGGATCATTCTGGGGTTTGAGCAACGTCTGGACGCGATAGTGTACCGTGAACACATTGGATTTAGTCGTGAGTTTCGCATACAGGGTCGTATAGATTTTCTCGCGCAGATTATCCCCGGTCAGCGCGTGGGAAGTCCAAAAGGAACTCATGGCTGAGACTGTCTTCCCATTGGGAACGATGTGAAGGTCGCAAATCTCGGTCGCCGACCGGAATATTTTTCCCGAATCAAACAAGGATTGAAATTGTTTGAGTGTTTCATTTCGGTCAATTTCCAGACGAAAAACGTCGGACATAATCTTTCCTCCAGTTGTTGTCTTATAGGTAAGCCCCTTGGCCGTTGGAATTGCAGCGATTTTCTCCGCCTTTAACGCTGCACGAATTCCAGTGGAGCGTTCCATATAAGAGAATGGAAGTATCTGGTAGTTCATATTGATTTTTCCAGCTGTCGCGAACGGTTCGCTAATGGCATAAGGCTCGACCACTGGCATCCAAAAGAGATCCATCAAGAGATGATCCTTCGGACTTGCGCTACCAGGATGTGCAGATTGGGGACGAAAGAGCAGTGTTTGCCAGGGCGCAGATTGCTTTATTCCCGTAGGTAGGGATCCAAACATGCCGGGAGAGGGCAGCATCCGATTGGGCGAAAAGAATGTGGATCCAAGCCCTTCCTGCTTTTGATTGTTACTGAAATACGGGACATCACTGGGCTTGTTCCGGTACGTATTTCCCTCATCTGGTTTATTGACGTAAGGGCCATCCGGCGCAGCGGCCACTCCATTATCGAAATCACCCGTCGACTCAGGCGTGTCCGTGCCAGTGGCTGTGCTGGGAATGTCTGGAACTTGATCGGTGGAATAATTTGCTCCGCTAATATATCTTCCTGGCGATTGCAACCCCGGCGCAGACCATGCCAGATAACCCGAATAGAGTGAGGCGTTACGCCTTGCCGGATCGTCATAGTAGGGATGCCGGACAAAAATGGATCCGTTGCTATCATCCAATGTTGAGATGCCCGCAATCAAACGGTAATCTCCATGCCTCGGCAAAATGGTTCGCACTGTATCAAAATCATTTCGGATAAAAACCCCGCCAGCTCCGGCATCACTCACATCTCCTGTTACGCTCGTGTCATTGCGCACAGCGTTCAGCCGCCCACGAATACCGCTTACTGCCCCTTTCTTACAAAATGCCCACCACGTTTCCTTGGTCGTTGCTGGAGTGGAAGAAACCGCTGCCGTACCGGTTGTGACAATGTTCGGTATGGGGAAGGTTCCATCGGGCAATTTCACCTTGATCTTCTGTATCAAGTTTCCCGGACTTGCCGCCCCGGTGGTAGCATAAAACTCAATCGTAATAACGCCCCCAGTAAACGCCATGGTGCCACCGGAAGCGGGAATTCCAGACAATTTTACCGGGAAGCTGATGAATGGATAATTGGGAGCATTTGCCGACGCTCCATCACCAGGAAGATTTCCCAAAGGAGCGCCCCCCACAGAAACAGAGCCATCCAGAGCCATTCCAAAACTACGCCAATTGGCCCCTCCACCCCACGCACGACCATTCGGAATATTGTTAAAATCGGAATAAGGCATCGAGCCATCCGCAGGGAAACCCAGACTGCTGCCGTTAACCTGGAGATTATCCAACCCCGTAATCCGAATACGCATTTCTGGACGGCAGCCCGTCCATCCCTGCATGGCACAGAAAAATTCCGGAACAATGATAGCTTGAACATATTTCTGGCCTGCCGTAAGCAAGGTCCCTCCCAATACAAGATTGGCTGTTGTATTGCTTCCACTGGATTCATCAATTCCAGATGTCGCCGGGTCGTCTGCCACCGCATTACAGATAAAAATGATTCCCAACTCTGAGAGACTATAGGCCCGGCCCAATCCTGCTGTTCCGTTCCACTGCGACGGTGCCGCCCAGCCATGCCCCGGACTGTAATTTGTGCTGCCTGTACCACCGCTGCCAAAGCCCGGTGTAAACTGATTTCCGCTCGTGAGAAGATCATCATTGAGATTGGAGCATCGAATATAATCGAAAATTTCGGTGAGAATCTGATCTCGATCATCTCCATACTTAATTTGAAAATTTCCACCGAATCCAGGGATCTCCGTCGACGTCAACTTTTCGAGATAGCCCAACAGCTCCTGATTTCTCTGAATACTGATATCGTGCGTCGGGCTATCATATTGCTCCCGTTGGAAATAATACGGCGAACCGTTGACTGTAGAGCAAAAGGCAATGAGCTTGTCAAAAACAGTCACCTTGGCCGAAGATGAACTCAATAAGGGATCCTTTCGTATTGGCCATATTGCAATGCGAGGTTGATTAAAGAGATTCACCTCGGGCGCCTTGCTCTGTGCCGTCAGGCAAAACCGCACCTTGTCCACCGTGTCCTTGTCCAAACCCGCGTTCAAGTCGCGGTTGGGTTTGACCACCAACTCATCCACACTGCAATACAGCCGATCGCCGTCGGGCGTCAACGCTGTCGGGGCTACGGCAGTTCCACGGTCCGAACCACCTTCCACCACGCGCGGAGCAATCGCGTAAATCTGGTTTGCCGTCAGCGCGGGAAATACCGTCGAGAGACAAACGGTCGAGGGATGTCCCGAATAGCGTTGAAATTCCTTCTGTGCCGGCTGATAACTGGCCAAAGCATAATCTTGGGAGGTCTGCACACGTGGCGTATCCCAATAGGTACTTTCGGATGCTGTGTTAATATTGATTTTACAGGAATCATCATCGGTCCAAAACGCAATACGGGCCACTATCTGATTCTGCGTGCTCGCTCCGGAAACCGTGGCGTTCTTCCCACTCCCCGAGGGGCTGACGATCGCTCCATTCTGCAAAACATACAACCATCGCACCGGCATGGGTGCCGCGTTCCCACCAACGGAGGGAGCCGCAGGGGCGCTCTTGATGGTTAGCCCCTCTACGGCAGTGGAGCCTGTAGCCGCTGCTGGATTGAAAATGGGATAATGGCCGGATACCGGCGCGTTGAGGTCGGTAAAAATGGCGGTGTCATTATACCAATTGGCCAGCGCTCCCACCTCGGCGACTGGATCTATCGTCGAAACCAAAAGTGAATCGCTCGAGTAAAGTCGGTAGATTTTGTCCTGCTGTCCCGTGTTGTCGTAAGTACGAATGGCTCCCGGCTGCGACGCCCAAGTTTTGTTCGTTTGCCCAGATGTGGCACTTCGAATTTGCAGCTGCACGAGATTCACCGCTGTCTCGGCTAGCAGCTTCACACTCGTTCCTTGGGCATATAGCTTTGAAGAAACCAGATTGCTCTTGGTGCTAGCGAGAAAGGCGAGCAAGAGGGCAGACAGGAAAATCATGCTCCCTAAAACCATGACCAACGCCACCCCATTGACTCGACCATCCTTCTTCCGCCGACATAGATAGGGACATGGGGGCATGTTAGTTACTCCATCTTGCTTCACGGACAGCTACATCCGTCTGGAACACGCGGTAATTGATACCCCGGCGCGTCAATTGATCTTCCACTGTCACCAAATCTGCAGATAAATTTGCGGCGTTCTGGAAGAGAACTCCATAATTCACCCCCAATGCCTGCGCAGCACTGTCGGCGTTCGAAATATTCTGCAATGTCCGATTTGCAGATGTCTCATCAATCGCCACCATGACCACACGTACCACTGGAGGTAATTGATTCATTGTGGCCGGCTGTTCCGCGCCACTCCAATTCACCCGGGAATTATATTCACAGTTACCTGCCAGCGACGTGCTTTCGGGCTTTTCATTTGCTTTATGCGGTATGATTGCCAAGGCAAGAATATTGTTGGCAAGCGGGCGCGATGTCGTGGAAGCCGATGTGGTGAACCACGTATTTCCATTTGTAACGTACAAACTCAGATCTTCCGATTGCTGGGTGAATTCCATTAATCGAAAGCGGTAGCGCGATGGCATTCCGGGATTGAGGCGATTGAAGAATGCCGGACGTTCCTCGTCCCGAAAGGCAATATAATAGCCACAGGAATTCAACAAACCCGAGAGGCCGTTCATTTTTTCAGAGCGTCCCAGCCGGGCTTGAAAAAATAAAGCGTGACTCAATTGCTCGGACAGCAAAGCCTTACCCATGATGAAGTGCAATTCGGATTGTCGGCCGTATCGGGCCGGGATTTGATTGTAACCTGCATCGCCGGCAGCCTTCCCATTTATGTCAAAATAATCGTAGTGGGTATTGAGTGTGGCCATGCTCAGCTTGCGAGTTATCCCATCAAATGCCGCTTGCGCTGCGGTGAATGAATCTCCTTTTGCGGTAACGCTCGTCCAGATTCTTCCAACCTGACTTGTAATGCCCAAAATGATCCCCATCAAAAGTACCAGAATTGTCGTCGCCACCATCATTTCGACAAGGGTGAAGGCCCTGCCAGATCGGTACTCCATTCGCGGGAATCCTTTGGGTGAGTGCATCAGAGTTTCCCCGGATTGAACAATATCATCTGCACTGTATTCGTGTTTTTACGACTTGATTTGTTGACGATTTGTATCAGGAGATTCGTTGCCATGCTGGATGAAGGCAGCGAATTTGAGGTGAGGCCGGGCGCTGTGAGATTGGTAGGACAAAGATAAACAGTATATAAGGCCGTAGAAGCGACCGCACTCTCTTGTCCCTGTTCATCGAAATAGCGGACGGGATTGGGCGGAACAAATCGCGGTGGCGTCCCAGTCCATTCCGCCAATAGACATTCTCCAGTGAGGCGCTGCGCAATTTGCGACTGTACGGTGGTGTCAATAGACTTTCGGAATGTCTGAAGTCCCAAGGGCACCATCCCGAGCAGACTAATCATTGCAAAACTGACTATCCCCAAAGCCAGGACCACCTCAACCAAACTAAAAGCTGAAGAGCATGCCGTGACGTTACAGCGCCACCTTAACATTGAAAATGGCAATGCCATCTCATGGGATGTTGACCAACGTTTTTTTAAAAACGACTGCATGACGAATTTCTGATTATGCCGGGAGAGTATTCACTCCCCTTCGTTAATAACGACCTGCTGTGCTTCGGCTAATCTCGAAATGGCGCGTGCGCTGGCGATCATACGTGCCTCGTAGGCTTTGGATAGAGAAGCCCCGGACCTTACCTCCTTATAGAAATCCTGCCAAAGATAATTTCCCGAGATGTCGTCCACATAGAGATGGACCAACTCAGTGCGTCGGCATCCAGTGCCGCGAATCAAGGTCACTTCTGATTCCCGCATGTGGGTCGTGCTCTTATTTGGTCCGCAATTCCGATATATGGTACCTCGCTCGAAATTTATGGTCAGTGCATTTCGATAGGAATCTCCGTCATCAATACAAAATGATGCGAAGATTGTTCCCAGGCAACCATCTGCCGAGCGTAGTTGCAAAACCGCGTTATCGGGGGTTGGCCGTCCTGTGCGAATACGTGACGTCATGATCTGCATCTGAACCGGTTCGCCGGCGACATGGATGAAGTCATTAATCAAATAGACGCCGAGCCGCAGGATGGGAGCCGCCGGGCAGGCTAGAAAATTGTCATACCAGCCATTGTCTGCCTTCTCTGCATACGAAGCCCAAACCTCACCCCGGACAGAAATGATCCGTCCCAGGTCATACTGTTCCCTCCATTGATCCATTTGTCGCATATCAACCGTGGGGCGCGGTCCGGGGGAATTGGCGTGAATGATGCGGTTCGTTTTACGCGCTTCACGCAGAACCTCCTCCAAGCGCTCCGGGTTGAACTCGATGGGTTTCGTTGTCATTACATGCTTCCCGGCTTCAATCATCGAAAGCAGTAATCCAGCCCTCCCGGTCGGAGGGGTAAAGAGGCCTATCGCTTCAATTTTAGAATCTGCCAACATCTCATCCATCGACGCATATTCCTTTAGACCCCAGCGAGACGCCACCGCACGGGAACGGGTTTCATTCAGGTCAAAGATACCTCCAATCTCGAAGTATTCATGCGCCGGATGGGGAGGCATGAGGTGCTTGATAATGTCCTCGCCGAAGCGAAGGCCGACGATACCGATGATAACTTTTCCTGAATTCATCTTGATGAAAACATCCCACTAATAAGCTGCTTCTTCGAGGCGTCGCTTGCTTTTACATAAAAATCAGATGAGCTTTCGCTCCCTCTATTTTTTAGTATAAATAACCGCAGCTTCGCTCTAGAAGCTCATGCGGTCTTATCGTTATGAACGCTCCTTCTCGCGGGTTTCAAAAACAATTCAATGAAAAGACTCCTTCTTAACTTCCTCTTTCTCGCCACATTACATCCCATCCTACTCCCAGCTGAATCACTAGTGCCTAATGGTGATTTCATCCAGGGAGTTCAGGGCTGGAAATTATACGTTCCCGCGCCATTTAAGGAGTCGGGCTGTAAATTCCAGATTCAGTCCACCGGAGGACCTCAGGAAGCTTCGGCTCTTGTCATGACTTCCCTCGCCATGGCCCGATATGCGGCCTTATCCGAGAGAATTCCTGTAAAGCCTTCGGAAAAATACCGGCTCTCGGTTTGGGTCAAGTGCAGCTCCGAGACTACGAAGGATGCCCGGTCGGCCGGAATACTTGTGCGCGCGACGTTCTTTGATTCTGCTGGAAAAGATATGGGGGACCAACATCTGCATTTTGGCCCTGGCGGACAGGCTGTCACCAGCAAAGGAATCAACCAACTCTTCGATAATGCCCTGCCACTGGATTGGAAGGAGCTTACCGCCTCATTTGAAATTCCGGCCGAGGCGGCCTTTGTCCAAGTGGGCCTATTTAGTTGGTCGACCCAAGGCTCAATTTTCTGGGCGAAAGTGTCTTTGGATGCCGCTGAAACCAACACTGCTTTAACTCCAGTTCTCAAGCCCAAATCACCTGCATCCAATTCAACAACTAAGGCCAAGGACGCCGATGAAGTGAGAGCCACAACGGTTCTTCCGGCCACCGTTGAGATTCCAGAAGAAAATTCATGGCAATTGGCCCACCCCCGTATCCTGTTTGACTCCGCCTTGAGGGAGGCGATCCAGAAACGAACTCGCGAACAACCGGAAGTTGCCATCGCATGGCAGCGGATCCTCGAACGGTGTAACGGTTTCACCGATCCGCAGAATTCCCATTTTCTCGACGGCTCAAAAGCATTTGACGATTTTCTTGCCTTGCAGGGCGGATCTCACGAAAAAAGAACTGGAATCGAAATTGCCCTGCGTCGCTGGCTGACCCCGCTCGATCTTCTTTCGTTCGCCTATGCCGTGACTGGCGAGGAGCGTTATGGCCGGAAAGTGGTTGAGCTTGCCATGGCCACGGTGGAAAAGGTAACTCCCGCACGGTTGGAACAGGGATTCTTTTATACTCGCACCTTTCCAACGCGTTCGCTCGCCTTGGCCCTCGATTGGTGCTACCCGCTTTTCACCTCAAAACAACGTAACCTCGTACGTAGCAGTCTCGCAGATCACGCCCAAGGGCTCTATCTCGGTAGCGTCAGCAGCATCTGGGGGAGTAGTTCTCTCGGTCATGTGTGGAACTGGAACGCCGGAACAGCTACCGCGTGGGGGCTCGCCGCCCTTGTGCTCGAGGGCGAGACGAATGCTCCAACCCGGCAATGGCTCTTTCAAGCCCAGCACAGCCTCGAAGATTATCTCTCGATCGGAATCGATACGACCGGTGGGATCATCGAAGGGCCAGTCTATTTCGGTTATGGTGCCGGATATATGCCCTTCTTTCTGGAAGGACTAAAACGCAGAACCGGGATAGATCTGTTTCTAACAACCCATTATCGACTGATTACAACGGAGTTGCCTTTTGAGATTCTTCCCGGCGGCAAGCGCGTGAATAATCTCATGGATTCCGGTCATAGAATTTCCACCGCGGACTCCATTCTCTACGCCCTTTCTCGCGAAACGGATCGACCACACGCACGTTGGCTGTGGGAGCAATTATTCTGGGGTGACGGAAAATTCCTCGCCGAGGATCAATCCCTTCCCGCAGCCGTCCTGTGGGCTCCTGAAAAAGTGGCCCCCGAGCAACTCGAAAAGAGAGCGGCCACACTGCCCAACTATTATTGGTCCGGAGGCCGGGGACTTGTAGTCAGTCGAACGGGAACCAACAAAGAGTCAGCCCTTTTCTCCGTCCATGCCCAGCAATACACCGATTTCAAACATGACCAAGCGGACAAAGGGCAGTTCACTTTTTACGCATATGGCGACGATCTCGTCATCGATTCCGGTTATGGTAATGATTCGAGCACTGAAAAAAGCACCAGCGGCTATGCTCACAACCAGGTCTTGATTGATGGGAAAGCGCAACTTCAAGGTGGAGCGCATGCACGAACCGATGGCTGGATTCGAGAATCATTGCATAGCCCCTTGGTAGACGTGACCGAGCTCGATCTGGCGGATGCCTATCGCTTCACTTACAAATCTAACTTCAAAGATCCTTCCTATGAAAAACTCTTTCAGCAGGAAATCCAGCAAGCCACCAGATACACTCTGTTTGTCCGTGCTCCTTTCTCGTATGCCGTGATTTTTGACTCAGTCAAAAAAGACAATACCGAAAGAGACTATACCTGGCTTCTGCATACCCGGTCCGACAATACCTTCGAGCAGGTAGGGCAGGATATAAAAGTCGTACCGGCAAAGTCTGAACCCATTGTGGTGATAACGCAACCGGCCTCCAAGGGCGGCGGCGAGATGTTTACCGCCGGGAGTGGTTCGTGGAAGGCAACCCTCACTGTGTCTAAATCCGGAAAATATGTTCTCTGGGGACTCACCGGAACGGATAACCCTATTGGAAACAAATCGGACTCCTTTTTTTTGAAATTGGACAAGGGCAAGAAGGGCTTTCAAGGTGGGAAGGAGCCCGCCCGATTTGCTTGGACCACATATAATAAATCGCCTCTTATGTGGGTGTCGCTAAATGACGACAATGGAACGACCGTAGTTCCAGCGTTTGATTTGGAGCCGGGTCCAATCGAAATCGAGCTCTCTGGACGGGAACCGGGAGCCTGGTGTGCCGCGCTTGCCTTGATCCCCAAAGATTCCACACCTTCCACCGATAAACCGCTTCCCGAAAACAGCGCCATCGTTACTGCATCGGAGGGAGATATCACCGGCCAAATGCAGCGGCTTACCCTGGCTCCACCAGCTCACTCTGCCTGGCTGCAACTCGCCATCGTAGCTCCGAAAAACTGGACGATGACAACCAATTCTTTTCAAACGACGAAGGAGGGCGTCCATCCACGCCTTTCTCTCAATCAAAAAAACACTGAGGGATTGTTTCTCATCGGTCTCTTTCCCCATCCCTTGTCTGGGCCAGGAAGCGAAGCTGCTAAATGGGAACGAATGCCTGCGGCCAAGGGGCAGTGCGTACAAATTATAATCTCCCCGGATCTGATGGATTGGACTGCGGCCAGTCCCGGCGGAGGAATTGAAGCCGGAGATCTAAAGAGCGACGCCGATTTCCTGTGGTGCCGTCGGCACGCTTCCGGAAAAATTATTGCTTTATGCGCCACGAAAGCGAGCTGGGTCATGATTGGTGACAAAACTGTCTTTAGATCTTCAGAAGGACAACGCTCCTTTGTCTATAATGAACGTCAAGTCCTGTTAAACGGTGACGTGGTTACCGCAAAATTTGACCTTGGGGAGCCTGTCCGAGTTGAAACGGTGAAGCGCCCCGGCTCTTGGTTTTCTATTCCATCCCGCTAATTTTCGCAATTCCTACAGGCCCCTCATGAGTATCATCCGACACGCCTCCTATACCTTGGGAGATATTGTTCTCGACTATCAGATTGACCGTGAGACCGGTCATCTTGGACTGCGATTATATCCAGCCAGCAGACGATGCGACATTGTCCGGAAACGGAAGTGGGTGGACGATGATCCGGGACTGGCGGCATTCCCACCGCGACATCGTCGGATTCGGGCCAATGCCATCGACTCACTCGTACAAATGAAAGTTCGTGGAGATCGAGAGCCCAGCGGTTTTTCGCAAGGGCTTTCCATGCGCAATGCCGCGCCTTCGCTGCGTTATCAGTCTCAAAAAATCATCCGTCGGCGCCACTCCATCCAGATCCGTACCGTTCTTAAGGACTCCCATGGTTGCAAAGCAATTCATCTCATACATTGGCAAAAGGGTGAATCCTTTATCCAAGTAACAACGACATATGAGAACGTGTCGGACAAGCCCCTTACCCTCGACATGGCCAGCAGTTTTTCACTCGGGGGGCTTACTCCATTTCACAGGGGTGACGCCTCAGGGCGGCTTTTTCTCCATCGATTCCGCTCTTACTGGTCCGCGGAGGGCAAGCATGAGCGAATCCCTTTTGAAGACCTCCATCTGGAGCGCTCCTGGGCCGGGTCCTCGGTGCGCGTCGAACGTTTTGGCCAAATTGGGTCTATGCCTGTAAAAGGATTCTTTCCCTTTGCAGCGGTGGAGGATTCTGTCGCCCATGTCTTTTGGGGCGTTCAGCTTGCTTGGGCCGGTTCCTGGCAGTTGGAACTATGGCGAAGGCATGACGATGCCAGCCTCTCAGGTGGCCTTGCCGATCGTGAATCTGGTCATTGGTGGAAAGAACTGTCTCCCGGTGAAAAACTAGAAACACCCAAAGCATTGCTTTCCGTTTCCGACCGGTCATTTGATGACCTCTGCCGTCGCCTGCTAAGCTATCAGGAACGTGCGGAATTTTTCCGCAGCGCCTCAGAACAAACCTTGCCTATTGTATTCAACGAATATTGCACAACGTGGGGTAATCCAGAGCAAAATCATGTCCTCCGATTGGCCAAAAGCGCGGCTGAGGCGGGAGCCGGGATTTTCGTCATTGATGCGGGTTGGTATAAAAGTCGGGGAGTTACATGGATGGCTGGACATGGCGACTGGCAGGCAAGTCCCGAATTTTTTCCGAAGGGACTGGGAGTGTTAGCTCTAGCTATCCGCAATCTCGGACTCATACCAGGATTATGGTTTGAGTTTGAAACCTGCGGAGAACGGTCCACCGCATTTTTGTGGCACAGACATCAATTGCATCGTGATGGTACTCCACTCACCGTTGGAAAGCGAAGGTTCTGGGACTTTCGCGATCCATGGGTGATTCGCTATCTGGAAAAACGAGTCATTCATTTTCTGCGAGAGAATCAATTTGGTTATATCAAAATTGATTACAATGAAACCATCGGAGTCGGTTGCGATGGGGTTGAGTCTCCCGGGGAAGGACTGAGATTACAAATCCTTGCTGTTCGAAAATTCATTCAACAGCTTCGTCACTCCCTACCTCATTTGATCATCGAGAATTGCGCCTCAGGAGGACATCGCCTTGAACCCTCCATGATGGAGCTGGCTGATATGGGAAGCTTCTCTGATGCTCACACTACATTGGATATACCCATTATTGCAGCCAATCTCCACCGTTTGATTCCTCCCGCCAAGTCGCAGGTTTGGGCGGTGGTGAATCCACAGGACTTACCCCGCAAATTGGTTTATACATTGGCTTCCGGATTTTTGGGGCGACTCTGCCTTTCGGGGCACCTGAACCGGCTTTCAAACCAACAGTGGACCGTGATTCGTCATGCTGCTGCTCTATACCAAAGCGCGACTAAAATCATTCGGGAGGGTCACTCTACCCGACTCGGAACACAGCTTTCCAGCTATCGTCATCCCGAAGGCTGGCAAGGTGTCTGGCGCGAAGGCGGCGATGGAAAAGCAGCGCTTGTCGTTTGTCATGCATTTCAAAAAGCACGGCAACAGCGCATACAAATTCCAGCCCAAGCACCCTGGAAAATTGTCGACTGCCTTTCCCATGAAGAGAAACCGACCCTGCAAAAAGGATCTCTCATATGGCAACCGCGCACTGACTTTTCAGCCGCTGTGGTTCTCCTCAAAAAGGCATGAGAACAGTCTCTCCGGTATTTCACCAAAACTTAATTTTGATAGGTATAGCCTCCACATGCCCGTCGGCATAGAGAACATTCCGGGCGCCATCACCCCGGGGTGGTGTCTTCGGCAGTTGGCTATACCAACCCGCCGAGCTCATGGCGGTTACACCCTGATCCAGTTCCGCAAAGATCCAACTACCACTATAACTCGTAGCTGAGGCGACTGCCGCAATCGTCATCGATGGTTCAACGGGACTTTCGTATCCAAAGGGATGTTGCGGCCACAACGGCGATTTCCATGGCACCGTTGTCATGATCATATAGGGCCGGGTAACCGGATTCTTATAGCACCGCTCAAATCCGGCTGGAATAAACACCTTGGCAATCTGATCTGAAGCCGTCGCCGCAGGCAAGCCCAGATATGGCGCCAGCAATCCAACAATCGTATGGCTTTGGTTGCTCGTATTATAGACGGCATTTAATCCTGTATAACTTGGCCCAGGCAATTTTCCGTCCTGATCGCTGGCATAGGCTTGCAACGCCATCCCGATCTGCTGGAACTGACTCAAGGACTTCGTGCGCATCATCCGTGTCTGGGCTTGATTGAGCCCGGTCAGTACTAATGTGGCTAACAAACTGATAATACAAATAACCGCCAGCAATTCGATCAAGGTGAATCCAGTAGTGGAACGAGAACCGGTGATCATGCTCTTTACTATACTGACGGGAGTAATGGTTACAAATTGACTTTAATTTTTAGTTAAAAGTAACCATTCCATAAAAAACTCATTCAAAACCTAACCTGTTGCACTCGCTTCTTTGTAAAAGTGAGTGTTGCGTTGTTGGCCTTTTCAGAATCAATAACAATGCAATCCATGAAAAATCTCTACCCGATTCTTGTAGCGACATTGCTTGCCCAGGCGGTAGCTCGTGCAACGACGCTCTATAGTTTGGATACCACGGTTCTGGACGGGAATACCGGTGAGAATACCTATTATGTGGCGCAAACGGGCTCAACTGCCAGCCTCTCGCTCGATCCTACTCCTTCGCTTACCTATACAATGGCTTCCACGGCTGGCAGCCTGACCTACATGGTGGGTTATTTTAACAGTACCACCCTCACCAATGTGGGGGATAAAATTAGCTTTTCTCTCAGCTACACCGCAACCTCCGCACTAAAGGCCAGCGACGAAGCCTTTCGCGTGGGTCTTTATAATTCGGGTGGAAGCTATATGACCAGCAACAATACCTCGAGCGGTTCCTCTGCAACGAATGGTTACACCGGCTACGCCGCCACCTTCCGCCCCTCGGGTACACCCGGCACGGGGAATACGTTCAAGGAACGTACAGGCACGGGCAACAATTTATTTACTAGCTCCACTTACACCAACTTGGGAACCGATACCTTCGCCCCGATTGGAACGGGCGCTGTCTCAATGACTTTTTCGGCAGAGCTTACTGCCGGCGGCCTCTTGTTGACCACGTCTTATGGCGGCAATGTCTATAGCTTTCTCGATACGACGCCATCGACGACAACCTTTGACACCTTCGCCATCTACGGTGTGGATGCATCGTCGTCTGCATCCCTCATTTTCTCCAATCTCACCGTGGACTCTGTTCCCGAACCCGGACAAATGGCCCTGCTGATCATCGGTCTGGGCACAGTAACGGCAGCGGCATGCCGCCGTCGGGCAACTATTGCCTACCGCTAGAATACAGCCATCCTTCCGAGCTGCGAATTTGAAATGGTCTTTGGGATAGTAAGGAGGCTGTAATTTCCAGCCTACGGCTCCGATCTTGACCGGTTCGCGGTGAAAGCGTATCAACAAGGTCTGGAGGCAATTAAAAATGCAATGAAATTTGCACCACGCAGATTCATTCCCATTTGACCTTTCCCTATGAGCGCTAGACGGGTCACTCAAAGTGATATTGCGCGAATCGCGCGGGTCAGCCAGGTGGCCGTCTCTCTGGCCTTACGCAATCACCCCAGCCTGCCAGAAGAGACCCGCATCCATATCCGCGAAGTAGCCGACAAGCTTGGCTACGTTCCTGACGCGTCACTCTCGGCCCTCAATGTCTACCGAAACTCCATCCGCGCCCCCACGTTTCGGTCAACGATTGCTTTTCTCACAAATCACGATTCCGAAGACGGTTGGCAATCGCTGGCTTCCGGCAAAACCTATTTCACAGCTGGTTGCGTCCGCGCCGACGAACTTGGCTATAAATTGGAACCGTTCTGGCTTCGTCAACCTGGGATGACTTCCAAAAATGCATCCCGCATTCTCTTTAACCGCGGCATTCGCGGCATTATCAATGCACCCCAACCTCGCGCCCGTGCCCACCTCAATCTGGACTGGAACCGATTCTCCGTAGTGAGCTTGGGCTACACCATGACCCGGCCCGCCTTTCATATCGTTTCCAATCATCACTTCCGCTCCATGATCATCCTCTGCCGCCGCCTCCGCTCCCTCGGCTATCGGCGCCTGGGGCTGGCAATTCTTGGAACTATCGACGAGCGAGTCGATGGTAATTGGTCCGGCGCATTTTTAACCGAACAACGCAAAGCCGACATCTCCAAGCCTGTTCCATGCCTGCTTCCGCCCACTCTGAAAGACTGGAACTTCGCCACCTTTTCCAAATGGTATCTCAAACACCGGCCCGACTGCATTGTCACCATCCACAAAGATGTGCCTACCTTTCTTAAAACGCTGAAAGTGGAGATCCCTAAACAGGTTGGAGTTGCCTGGTGTAACATTACCGATTTCTCCCGAAATCAAGCCGGCATAAATGAAAACGCCACTGTTGTCGGCGCTGCTGCGGTGGACCTTGTTGTCTCCATGATCAATCGCAATGAAAAGGGAATCCCGACCGTCCCCCACCGCATTCTTATTGAAGGGACATGGACGCCCGGTTCCACTGTCTTGCGCCGCAATCTACAGACTGCCTGAGGAAGTACTGGTTAAGGCGCCTGATAAGCCTTTACTCCTCCAAGTCGCTCAAACCGAATATAGACCATCCAGGACATCCCCAACGCTAACAAGGCCAGAAGTCCTGCCATTCCGTAGGTATATCGATAGGTGCTCCCTGAATAATCGATGATCATTCCCATCATCGGAGCCATGAAAATATTGGCAAAGGCGCCAAACATCGCCGCCGCAGAGGCAAATTGAGCAAACTTCTCATGGGGAAATAATCTCAACCCCAGTGACGCCGCACTCGTAAAATAGCACCCGGAAAGCACTCCATGCAGCACCCATGCCGTGAGATATGTTTCCGCGTTACGCGCAAAAAGACTGCCCCAGATGGCTACGAAAGCATAGCCCGTCAATACCGCCATCGACACTCGCAGCGGATGGAATCGATCGGCTAGCCAACCCAGAAAATAGGCAAGTCCCATTGAAATAAGATAAGTCAACGCCACAGCCTTTCCATAGGTTGCCATGTCCACACCCACATGTTTCGCAAAGGGAATGGCAAAGACATTTACCGGCACAAAGCAAAGACCAGACAGCATGATCATCCCAAATACGTAGAGATAATACGAATTGGAGAAACACTCCCGGCAATACCTCCCCATTTCACTCGTAAAATTCTTTAGCTTCCTCGTATGCGGCATTTCCGGCGGTACTGGATAGCTTCCCTCCTTAACCCTCAAACAGACCCAGGTAAATGCCGTGCCATAAAAGAACCCTATACAAATCATCACCACGGTGAAATTCCCGGGAACATATCCGATTAGCCAGTAATTAAATATCATTCCGTCGAGCAGACTAACCGCCCGAAAGAGTCCATAAAATCTGCCCAATAAAGGACGAGGCACTACATCATTGATGAGCCCATCGAAAAGCGGTTTTCCTGCGATGCTTGCCACCTCAAACGAGGTCCAAAAGAGGCTAAAACAAACGACAGATACCACCATCTCATTCGCCAGCATGGATAACGCCCACATTCCCACTTTTCCATGTCCCAATACTTGATGCAGCCACGTTCCGACTGGTTCCGAATTGCACAAGCCATGCAACCATTTGGCGAATAATGGAGTCAGTCCAAGGCCGATCATTCCCAACGCAGCCAAGGGAGTTGTAATCAGCAGAAATGGAATACGCCTCCCCCAGCGACTGCGATATCGGTCCGACTTAACGCTAATCAATGGCCCAATGATCAGTTGAATCACCGCTGGTAGTGAACTGACCAGCAAGCCAAAAACCAAACCCGGCACTCTCAATTGATCCAGGTACCACTGCGACATCGGCGCCACTGAACGATCGCGCATGGACCATGCGAAGTCTCCCACCAGGAGCCAGCAAAAAAGCAAGGAGATCCCCGAGGACGTATAAACCAGCGTACCAACCTTCCAAATTTTGGCCGGAGATTCAATCTCCGTTGGAACGCTCTTTGTGACTGTCAAATGCTCTTGAGACGCCATTTCATATTACCTCTTAGTTAGAATTACGGAGGCAATACCCAATACCAAGACGTCAGTTGCTTTTTCATAACAGTAAGCACGCAAGGAAGGCGCACCGCCGGAGGCACACT
>NEUU01000006.1 GCA_002304345.1 Verrucomicrobia bacterium Tous-C9LFEB | reverse complement strand
CGGTTTTCTGTAGGGCGGGACGGTGTCCCGCCATGGCGCTTCACCGAAGCGCCCTACAGCAAGGCACCTGCGGCTATAGTTTTATTTAAAATGCTCTAGGTATACTGTACTTCCTCAAGAAGCTGACACGAGCGCGAGACCGGCGCTGATGAGGAGGATGCCACCCCAGAGTCGCCACGTCATTTTCTCCTTGAGGAAGACGCTGGCCCCGGCCGCCATGAGGAGGGGGCTCAGGCCTTCGAAGGGATAGAGGTAGCTGAGGTCGAAGTGGCGCATGAGCCCAAGCCAGAGGAGAAACCAGAGGGTCATGGCTCCAATGCCGAGTCCGAAATTGAGCGCAAAAGCACTTTTTTTAATGGTCTCGTGATGGGTCTGGTTCATGGCGTGCTTGAGCCAGATTTGACCCGCCACGAGGCAGACTTGGGAGAAGATGATGAGGAAGACGGCGGTGAGGTTCACAGCTTTTCCTCCACGGTGACGAGTGGCTTGGCGATGACCCAGACGCCGAGCAGGACAAGGGCGATGCCCGCGCAGCGCAGGGGGCTGATGTATTCGCGCAGGAAGAAGGCCGAGGCGAGGGGGATGAAGACGTGCTCGATGTTGACGAGGTTGAAGGCGATGTTGAGCGGGATGTGGCGCAGGACGTGGAGCCAGCTGACGAAGCTGCCGAGATAGAAAATGATGCCGCCCCAGACCCACCAGGTGCCGAGGCTGGCGATGCCGAGGGAGTCGAGGAGGGGGTTATGGAAGACGTAGGCGGTCTGGTCAGCGCCGAGCTTGAGGCAGACTTCGGAGGCGGTGACTTGCAGTGCGGCGAGGACGATGTGCAGGTAGGGGTTCAACCACCAGGGCAGCTTGGCCTTGCTTGCAGAAAGGTTGACGCTCGAATCGGACATTCTCTCGGCCATCTCTGGAGTACAGGCAGAGCCTGGCTACTCGAGGTCCTTGAAATTCTCGAACTCGGCGAGGATGGGGTCGTGCCGGGTGGGACCGAGCAGGCCGACCATGCGGCGGAAAATCGAGTTGATCCAGCCGGTGGTGTGGCAGGCGTAGAGATCGAGCGGGACGAGCTTCTGGCGCAGGTGGCGCTTGGGGTCGTAGTTGAGCGGGGCGCTGTAGTAGGTCTCGATCTTGTTCTGAATGGCCCATTCGATCGTGTCGCGGAGGGTGATGAAATAGAGATGCGCGTCGAGGGCGATGGAGTAGTCGATGCCGATGTATTTGTCGTAGAGGGTGCCGTCGTTGACGATGCAGACGCTGAAGGCGACGATGCGGCCTTCCATGCGCCAGAGGAAGAAGCGGGTGCGGTCGGGCATGGTGCGGCCGAGTTCGAGGAAGTAGTCGCGGCTGAGTTCCTCGAACTTGAGGGTGGCGCGTTTCAGGACCTGCTGATAGAGCGGG
The DNA here is from genome assembly GCA_002304345.1 of Verrucomicrobia bacterium Tous-C9LFEB. Lineage (GTDB taxonomy): Bacteria > Verrucomicrobiota > Verrucomicrobiia > Methylacidiphilales > UBA1321 > UBA1321. Next base: position 200,743 of record NEUU01000006.1, on the reverse strand, counting down.
TAGACGATGTCGATGTAGGGCTCGAGATCGTTGACCACTTCGAGCGTGATGGGCGGGAACTTGGCGGCGTCCTTGAATTTTTTGCGCAGGTTCTGGCGCGTCTTTTTGCTGAGCGTCGTGGTGACGTAATGGTCGAAGTTGTCGTAATTCAGCTTCAGCTCGGTGGCCGGCATGCTGGGCAGGCGGCTGTAACCGTTGGAGGAGAAATTGCTCAGGACGGGACGGTAATGCTTGGGGAAATCCTTGAGGACGATGAGGGGGGTGCTGAAGCGTTTGGCCACGGCGGGCAGGGCTTCGTGGAGCGCTTCGGAGACCCAGTCGATGGCGGTCTCGCTGATGGCGTGGGCGAGTTCGCCTTCGCCCGCAGGGGAGCCGACCATGAGCATGCGCATGGCCATGAAATTGGGCAGGTACTGGCGTACGCGATCAGCGGCCCGTTTGATGACGGGGGAGAGGCCTTCGAGCAGGTCGTGGGTGACCAGGAAGAACGGTTGAATGGCCTGGGTCTCGCCCTGCTTATTGTCGAGGAGGAGATAATATTGGTCGAACTGGCCGGAGAGGGAAGAGTGGGTCAACTCGTAGTAACGATGGTCGTGGTCGAATTGGGCGAACGATTGATGCCAGACGGGGAGGAGGTCGTCGGGGATGGAATCGCAGATGCGCACGCGACCGTACTTGGTCTGAAACTCCATTGGTTTGGAGCGGGACAGATCACGAATAGAAGATGCCGTCAGGGCAAAGCAGGATGTAGCCATGGTTGCTTTGAACAAGCTCGCAGGAGCAATAAAACTAAATAGGGATAAAGTAAAGTGAAAGGATTGTATCAAGAAATCAGTGAAAAGATTAGCGTGGTGAATGATCTTATAGGGGATTGCCGCTCTGTTCGCCATGTTTTTTTCTGAACAGGGTCATTATTCCGGACATTTTTAGGGTTCGATTTCGGGAGGTTGCTTGACAAAGGGGCGAATGGTATCTTTGCTAAGGGCTTGTCTGCAAACCTCCCTTGGGTGGTTTGGGGACGATTTTGATCGCTGCGGTGTTGCTTCTCAGTCGCAGATCCGCGAGGGATATGCTCCCTCGTCGCGCCTTGCATCGCTTCAAAATCATCCTCCAACCCTTCCCCAGGATGGTTTGCAGGCAAACTCTGACCCTTTGCGCGATTGAAAGCGCGCCTTTTACTATGCGACTCATTAGCTTGTTGAAATCGAAGATCCACCGGGCCACCGTGACGGGAGCCAGTCTCCATTACGAGGGAAGCCTGACCATTGACTCGGAATTGTGCAAAATGGTGGGTCTGCGCCAGTACGAACGGATCTTGGTAGGCAATATCGAGAATGGGGAGCGTTTCGAGACCTACGTGATCTTCGGTAAGCCGGGCACGGGCGTGATCGAGCTGAACGGGGCGACGGCGCACCTGGGCCAGATCGGTGACAAGGTGACGATCATGAATTTCGCCGACGTGCCGGAAGACGAAGCCGACGCGCATCATCCGCGCATCATCCGGATGGATGCGAAGAATCACCCGCTCCAGCCGCCCAAGGGTGGGGAGATTTGATTGGCGCAGCCAATCAAATCCTAGTTCGAAGTTTTCGGTTTTCAGTTCGAAGTACCGGCTGGTGAAACTCACTGTTGCCGGAGATCCCTATTTCATTTCAAGAGACATTTACCGTATCGTGTACAGATAGGGCTGCGTTGTAGGGCGGTTCTGTGAACCGCCGATTGGCAGCAAAGCTGCCATCCAAAGCCTGAATACAAACTCCCCGCTCTTGGCACCTGCGGTGCCAGCGGCGGTTCACAGAACCGCCCTACAGTTCCGGTCCATTCTCCATGGAGCATTCGCGGGACTCGGCGAGTCCGGCGACACGCGAGATTTTTTCGGCTGGCTTGTGCGGGCCAGCCGAAACTTAGAACCTAGAACTTCGTACCTAGTACTTTTCCTAAATACTCGCTCCGGGGCTTTTCTCTTCTTCCTTGGCGGGATAATCGGCGCTGGAGATTTCCTGCGCGACGTGCAGCAGCCGGGTGAGGCACTCTTCCTTGGTCAATTTGTCGGTGGGGAGTTCGAGTTCTGATTTGACCGGCGGTTCGTAGGGGGCATCGATGCCGGTGAAGCCTTTGATCTCGCCGGCGCGAGCCTTGGCGTAAAGTTTCTTCGGGTCGCGCTCCTCGCAGACTTCGAGCGGGGTGTTGACGTAGACCTCGGCGAAGGGGATGCCCGCTTCGGTGATGATTTCCCGGGCCTTGTTGCGGTCCTCGACGAAGGGGGAGATGAGGGCGGTGATGACCACGAGTCCGGCGTCGGCCAGCAACCGGGCGGCGTGGGCCGCGCGGCGGATGTTCTCCGTGCGGTCGGCAGCGGAGAAGCCGAGATCGGAGGCGATGCCGTGACGGAGGTTGTCGCCGTCGAGGACGTACGCGCCGATGCCACGGACGAAGAGCGTGGTTTCCAGCGCCTTCGCAAGAGTCGATTTGCCGGAACCGGAGAGGCCGGTGAGCCAGATGACGGCACCGCGATGGTTGAAGTGGGTGATGCGATCCTCGCGGGTCACTTCGCCTTCGCTCCAGTAAATATTCTCGCTCTTGATGATGTCCGGCGTTTTGGCGTTGTACTCGGCACCGTGGATGATGCCGCCGCCGCCGATGCGGCTGCCCTGCATGAGGACGAAGCGGCCGGTCTCGGTGACCACGTCGCGGTTGTCGAAGGCAATCGGCTTGCGGGTGCGCAGGACGACTTCGGCGACTTCATTCTTGGCGACGAGACCGCTCGGTTCCTTCGAGGTGGTGAGGGTGGAGGAGTCGATGACGTTGTTGATCGTGACGAGGCTGGCCTCGACCGACTGGGTGCCGAGCTTGAGGGTGTAGTTGCCGTAGTGGCGCAGCGGTTCGTCGTGCAGCCAGAAGATGCGGGCGGTGACTTCGCGATCTTCCACGGGACCGTTGTCGACGTGCGAGGCGATCTGGCCGCGCTCGGCAAAGATTTGTTCGGTGAGCGTGATCGCGACGGATTGTCCGGCGGTGACGCTGGTGACGGGCTCCTTGGCGCTCCACGCTTCGATCGATTTGACTTTGCTGCGCTTGCGGTCGGGCCAGAAGACGAGTTCATCGCCGACCTTCAATTTCCCGGCTTCGATGCGGCCCGCGATGATGCGACGTTCGTCGAAGCGGTAGACATCCTGCACGAGGAAGCGCAGCGGGAGGTCATCCTGCGACGGCGGCAGCGAGAAGCTTTCCAGCGCGTCGAGAATGGACGGTCCCTTGTACCAAGCGAGCTGGGCGCTGGCCTTGGTGATGTTATGGCCGTGCTTGGCGGAGATGGGGATGAAGTGCGAGGGCGTGACGCCGAGCGGCTTGAGAAACGCGGTGTATTCCTTCTGCAGGGCATGGAATTTTTCCTCGTCGAACTTGATGAGATCCATCTTGTTGACCGCGACGATGACCTGCTTCACGCCGAGGAGCGAGAGGAGGTAACCGTGACGGCGGGATTGTTCCTGCACGCCTTCATGGGCGTCGATGAGCAGGATGGCCGCGTCGGCACTCGCCGCGCCGGTGATCATGTTCTTGAGGAATTCCTTGTGGCCGGGCGCGTCGATGATGACGTAGTTGCGCTGGGCGGTGCGGAACTGGATCTGCGTGGTGTCGATGGTGATGTTCTGCTCTTGTTCCTCAAGCAGCGCGTCGAGCAGGAAGGCGTATTCGAATTCCATGCCCTCGGCTTCGCACGCTTTCTGGATCGCTTCGACCTTGCCGTCGGGCAGCGAGTTGGTGTCGTAGAAGAGGCGGCCGATGAGGGTCGATTTGCCGTGGTCGACGTGGCCGACGATGACGATTTTTAAGCGTTGGGATTCAGGGGCGGTGGTGGACATGAGGGGGAAAGTTTTCAGTTCGAAGTTTTCGGTTTTCAGTGGGGGAAGAAGAGTTTTCAGTTTTGGGTTTTCAGTTTTCAGTTGGGGACTTCCATGCCAACGATTGACTTCCAGAAGCACACAACTGAAAACCGAAAACTTCGAACTGAAAACTTTTTGTCTTACATGAATCCCTTGGCGCGGAGTTTCTGCATGGCGTTGCGTTCGTGGTGATCCTGGGCCCGGCCCGCGCGTTCGGAGGTGCGGGTGGTCTTGAGTTCCTCAATGATCGCCTCGATGGTGGTCGCGTTGCTTTCGACCGTCTTGGTGATGGGCCAGCAGCCGAGCGAACGGTAGCGGTACATCTTGCCGTCTTTGCCGGGGCGGGCGTAGTACATTTGCGGGATCGGGATTTGTTCGCGCTGGATGTAATACCAGATGTCGATCTCGGTCCAGTCGAGCAGCGGCTGCACGCGGACGTGTTCGCCGGGCTTCACGGATGTGGTGAATTGATTCCAGAATTCCGGCGGCTGATCCTTGTAATCCCACTCGAACTCGGCGTTGCGGGGGGAGAAGTAACGCTCCTTCGCGCGGGTCGAGTCCTCGTCGCGGCGGATGCCGGTGATGAGGGCGTCCCATTTGTGCTGGGCCATGACCTGCTGGAGGGCGACGGTCTTGAGTTCGTGCGTGACGGTGACCGGGTCGTGAGTCTCGTAGCCGACGCCGCGGGCGCGGGCTTCTTCATTGATCTTGACGATCAGGTTCAAGTCGTAATGCTTGGTCGCCCAATCGCGATACTCGAGCATCTCGGGGAATTCGTAGGTGGTATCGATATGGAGAACCGGAAAGGGGATCTTGCCGCAGAAAGCCTTTTTGGCGAGCCAGATGAGAACGTTGGAGTCTTTACCCATCGACCACGGCATGGCGAGATTCTTGAAGGAATGGTACGCCTCGCGGAAAATATAGATCGATTGGGATTCAAGTTTGTCGAGGTGTGTCATAAAGTTGATAGAGATACTTCGAATTAGAGTTGGCTGCAATGTGAATTAGGTCGGGAGCTGCAAAATAACCATAGTAAACTTGTCGACTAGCTGGGACTAAAAGCCCACACGGCCAGACGCTTGTTTGGGCTAAAAGTTGCTGTGGAAAAGCGAGTTGCGCGAATAGATGATGAAAGTGATCGGCCGAGTCAGGACGCAAGGCCGGAATGTCGACTAAAGGGAGGGTTCAAGCCGCGAGCCAAAAGGGTCGATACCTTCGGAATAGTGCTTCACCCGACTTGCATTTTCTGCGTAACACCCTTATTTTGAACTGCAGTGAAAATCACCAATTTGTTAAAGTCCTCCAGCGAATGGGTTCGCGGCGAGGGCGGCGGTAATCGCATCGTCATTACAAGCCGGATGCGGGTAGCCCGTAATTTGGACAAATATCCTTTCCCCGGCTGGGCAAAAAAAGCCGAGCGGGAGAAGATTCTCGGGGTGATTCAACCCGCGGTGGCGACGTTGCCCGAGATGGGCAGCGCGATCATCAATGATTCGATGGACCACTTTACGCCGCTCGAAAAGCAGGTGCTCGTCGAGCAGCATTTGATCAGCCGGGAACATGCGGCAAAAAATGCCGGGAGCGGCCTCGTGGTGAACAAGCCCCGCACGCTCAGCGTGATGATCAACGAAGAAGATCATTTGCGCATTCAGGCGATTAAATCCGGATTGCAGCTCAAGGCGCTCTGGAAGATGGTCGATAAAATCGACACGGAACTGGAGAGCTCGCTCGACTTCGCGTTTTCGCCGCAGATCGGTTACCTGACCGCCTGCCCGACGAACGTGGGGACCGGGATGCGCGCCTCGGTGATGATGCATCTGCCGGCGCTGGTTCTCAGCGAGCAGATCACGCAAATCATCAAGGCGGTGAATCGCATCGGTCTCGCCGTGCGCGGCCTGTATGGCGAAGGCACGGAGGCGTTGGGCAATCTCTTTCAGGTCTCGAACCAGATGACCCTCGGGGAATCGGAACAACAGATCGTGGACAAATTGAACAAAGTGATCGGGCAGATCATCGAGCACGAGGAGAATGCCCGGCAAAAGCTGTTGCAGGACAAGGCGCGCACGGTGGCCAATGAAGTGGGCCGCGCGTACGGCGTCATGCTGCACGGTTATTCCACGTCGTCGAAAGAGGCATTGAACCTGCTCTCGATGTTACGGCTGGGTGTGGATCTCGGAATGTTACCGGATCCGTTCCGGGCCGAGATCGATGAACTTTTTATCTGCACGCAACCGGCGCATTTGCAGAAGGATTACGAGCGCAAGCTCTCCACGGAGGAGCGCGATGGCCTGCGGGCCGATTTGCTGCGCGAAAGACTGAAAAGCTGGCCGGTGCCAGTCGTCAAAGATTTGGACGTTGAAACCCCCGCGAAAGAAGAAGGGAAGAAAGAAAACCAATGAATAACTTTACACCTCGAGCCCAGCAAGTACTGGCCCTGGCCCGCAAGGAAGCGGATCGCTTCAATCATAATTATGTGGGCACGGAGCACCTCCTCCTCGGCTTGATCAAGCTGGGACAGGGTGTGGCGGTGAATGTGCTGCAGAAGATGGGCCTCGACCTCGAGACCGTCCGCATCGAAGTGGAAAAACAGGTCGGTTCTGGCCCGGACACAAAGATGTCGGGCAATATCCCTTACACACCGCGCGTGAAGAAAGTCCTTGCCCTCGCGGGCAAGGAAGCGAAGGCGCTGAATCATAGCTACGTCGGCACGGAGCACATCCTGCTCGGCTTGCTGCGCGAAGGCGACGGCGTGGCCGCCCGCGTGTTGAAGAGCTTGGAAGTCGACATCGAACGCACCCGCAACGAAGTGCTGAAGGAACTCGACCCGAACTTCGCTTCCGGAGAAGGCAGCGAGGAAGAGACGGGCGAAAGCCAGCAGCGCGGCGGTGGCGCTCCCGGCGAAGGAGGCGAACCCGGTCCCGGTGGCAAGAAGGATGTGAAGACTCCGGCGCTGAAGGCGTTTGGCCGCGATTTGACGGACCTCGCCCGCAAGGGAGAGATGGACCCGGTCATCGGTCGCAAGAACGAGATCGAGCGCGTCATTCAAATTTTGTGCCGCCGCACGAAGAACAATCCCGTCCTCATCGGTGAAGCCGGTGTGGGTAAGACGGCCATTGTGGAAGGTCTCGCGCAAGAGATCATCCAGGGCAATGTCCCCGAATTGCTGCGCGACAAGAAGGTGATCACGCTGGATCTCGCCCTCATGGTGGCGGGAACGAAGTATCGTGGTCAGTTCGAAGAACGCATCAAGGCCGTGATGGAAGAAATTCGCAAGGCCAAGAACGTCCTGCTCTTCATCGACGAATTGCACACCATCGTGGGTGCCGGTTCGGCGGAAGGCGCGATGGATGCGTCCAACATTATCAAGCCCGCGCTCTCCCGCGGTGAACTGCAGTGCATCGGTGCGACGACGCTCAACGAGTACCGCAAGTACATCGAGAAGGATTCCGCCCTCGAACGCCGCTTCCAGACGGTTCTGGTCGAAGCGCCGAGCGTGGAGGAATCCATCGAGATCCTGAAGGGACTCCGCCCGAAGTACGAGGAGCACCACAAGGCGAAGATTTCCGACGAAGCGCTGGCGGCTGCCGCCCGCCTGTCGGATCGTTACCTCACGGGCCGGTTCCTCCCGGACAAGGCCATCGACGTGATGGACGAAGCCGGATCGCGCGCGCGTATTGCCGCGACGATGCGTCCGCCGGATGTGAAGGTCATCGAAGCCGAGATCGAAGAGATCAAGGGCCGCAAAGAAGCCTCCATCAAGGCGCAGGATTTTGAAAAGGCCGCCGCGCTCCGCGATACGGAGAAGGAAGCCAAGGATCGTTTGGAAAAGGTCCTCAGCGACTGGCGCACGCGCCGCGATGAGCAGGAAGTGTACGTCGGCGAAGACGACATCCTGCAGATCGTGGCGAAGTGGACCGGTGTTCCGCTCTCCCGCATGGAGCAAAAGGACATGGACAAGCTGTTGCGCGTGGGCGAAGAGCTCAAGGGCAAGGTCATTGGCCAGGACGAAGCCGTCCACGCCATGGCGAAGGCTCTGCGCCGTTCCCGCGCGGATCTGAAAGATCCGAAGCGCCCGATTGGCTCGTTCATTTTCCTCGGCCCGACCGGCGTGGGCAAAACCCACCTCGCGAAGACGCTGGCCGAGTATATGTTCGGTTCCACCGACGCTTTGATCCAGATCGACATGAGCGAGTACATGGAGAAATTCAATGTCTCGCGCCTGGTCGGAGCGCCTCCCGGCTACGTCGGTTACGAGGAAGGCGGCCAGCTCACCGAGAAGGTGCGCCGCCGTCCGTACAGCGTGGTGCTTTTCGACGAAATCGAAAAGGCGCACCCGGATGTCTGGAACATCCTGCTCCAGATTTTGGAGGACGGCATGGTCACGGACAGCCTCAGCCGCAAGATCGATTTCCGCAATACGATCATCATCATGACCTCGAACGTCGGCGCCGAACTCGCGCGCAAGACGAACGCGATGGGCTTCGGCGTGAAGCCGGATGAAGCCGATTACGAGGAGATGAAGGAGAAGATGCTCGCGGAGTCGAAGAAGGTCTTCAAACCGGAATTCCTGAATCGTCTGGACGACCTGATCGTCTTCCATTCGCTGACGAAGGCCGACCTGACGAAGATCGTCGACATCGAAGTCGCCAAGGTGGCGGGCCGTCTGGCCGCGCGCGAAATCGCGTTGCGCCTCTCGCCCGAAGCCAGCGAGTTCCTCATCGAAAAGGGATACGATCCCGCCTACGGCGCGCGTCCGCTGCGCCGCGCGGTGGAGCGTTACCTCGAAGATCCGCTCGCCGAGGAGTTGCTCAAGGGCACCTTCAAGGGCATGCAGTTGGTTGTGGTGGGAGTCAAGGATGGTGCCTTGACCTTCACGCCGAGCGCCAACGAAGCGTCCTCGCCGGTTTCGTCCTAAGCGAATTGATTCTAGAAAAACACCCCCGTGGTCGAAAGGCCGCGGGGGTGTTTTTTTGTGGGGGCGTTCGGAGGGGGCATCTTCACAGGCTTTTTACCATTACCGACGCCATCTCATCAGGCTTCAAGCGATCTTTTAGAACGGATTCCAATTAATCTATCGTATGATGACGAGTCGTTAGGCTTCCAAGCTGATCCTTCGACAAGCTCAGGATGACGGGTTGGGGAGGTAGTCTCAAATGGTCGCGAGGAGTTCTTGTGAGAGCAGAAAGTGATTTAAGATATTACTTTCATTCCACGTCATCCTGAGCTTGTCGAAGGATCAGTTCACGTGGATGTAGGAGGAGGCAGATTAAAGGGAATTGCCCCTTAATAGAGCGCTCGCACAAACTCCCGCAGCATGTCTTCGACGGGTTGATCGACGGACAGGATGAGGGCGTCGGTGGGTTCTTCGAGGAGGGCGAATTGGCTGGCGAGCAGCGTGGCCGGCATGAAATGGCCGGTGCGTTGGGCGATGCGGGAGTGGATCAACTCGATGGAGCCTTGGAGGTAGATGATTTTCAGGCTGGAGAGTCCTCGGGCGAGCCGGTCGCGGTAGATTTGTCGGAGAGCGGAGCAGGCCAGAAACAGGGTTTCTCCGGCGGACTCGGCGCGGCCTAATTCCTCGTTGAGCGCCTCCAGCCACGGCCAGCGGTCCTCGTCGGTGAGGGGAATCCCGGCAGCCATCTTGGCGCGGTTTCCGGGGGAATGGAAATTGTCCGCGTCGAGCCAGGTGCCGCCGACGGTTTCGGCCAGCCTTTGCGCCAGCGTGGTTTTGCCGCAACCGGAAACGCCCATAACCAGATAGAGAGGCATCGTCTGAAAGCCTAATGGATGGTTTGGTCTGGTTCGAGCGAAATTGAGCCGTGCGGGTTGGGCGATTCTTTTTTTGATAAATGAGTGAAACTTTTTGTGCTTTCTCGCGTCTTGCCTTGTAGAATGCATGAAAGCACATGAGTTCAGAAGCTGCCGGAGACCTTTCCTCTCTGATCCAAGGGGCGAAACAAGGCGACATGGATGCTCAGGACGGGTTGATTCGACAATATCAGAAGCGAATCGCGGCCTTCCTGTACGCGATGAGTGGGCGCTCCGAATTGGTGGAAGATCTGGCGCAGACGGTCTTTATCAAGATGGTGCTGGCGTTGCCGAAGTTGAAGGAGGCCGACCGGTTCGAGTCGTGGCTGTTTCGACTCGCGCGCAATGTGTACTTGGATCATTATCGGCGGGAGCGATTGCGCCGCTTTTTCGTCCCGTTTCTCGAGGAGCACGAACAGGTGTCGACACCGGTGGCTCCGGGGTCCGAGCGGTTGGAAGGATTGGCGGTGGCGTTGCAGGAGCTGCCGCCGAACCAGCGGGAATTACTGGTGCTTTTGCAGGAACGCGAATGGTCCTACGAGGAGCTGGCCGTCATGACGAACAGCACGGTGGGGGCGGTGAAATCGCGGCTCTTTCGCGCCCGAACGGAATTGAAACGACTATTACCTTATGAAACCTGAACACTCCACGTGGTCGGAATTGAGTCAGCAGGCGGCAGGACAATTGCCGGCGGACTTCAGTCGGCGGGTGATCTCCCGGGCGGGAGAGGTGCGCACGGCGCGGCGTCAGATGACCGTGATGGCGGCGACGCTGGGGTTGTGCTTCCTGTGCACGAGCCTGACGGTGACGTGGATGTCGTATCAGCAGTCGGAACAAAATTTGACCCAGTGGCAATCGTTGTCCACGGTCACGCTGGCGATTGATCGAGGATTATGAAAGACACACTCCGTATTTTTTTGCTGACGCTTGCGGTCTTCGCGATCGGTTTTGGAACGGGAATCTGGACGCAGCGGAGGCATCACCCGATGCCGCCTCCGCCGTTTGGCGCGCTGGAGGAATTCTCGCCGCATCGTCCGCCGTGGGGGGGTCGGGAGGGCAAGCGGTTCCAGATGTCCGAGGAGAAAATTGCGGCCATCAAGGCCGAGATGGAGAAGATCCGGCCCGAGGTGGAAGCCTTTCAGACGAAGCTTAAGGCGATTGATACCGATTTTCGCACCAAGCTGGAGGCGATGTTGACGCCGGAACAGCGCAAGCTGCTCCCCACTTTGCCTGAGCCGGGACAGCGGGGATTCGGTCACGGCCCGGAGGGGCGGGGACCGGGTCCGTTCGCCGGACCGTTGGAAGGACTGGCGATTTTTACCATCATCAAGCCGGCGCTGGATCATATGAGCGAGGAGTTGAAGTTGACGGCTGCGCAGCAGGTGACGTTGAAGACGTTGTTGCTGGAGCGCCGCCAGAAGTTTCTCGATCTCGTGGACGCCGTGCCGCCGCCGAGCTTGAAGCTGGGGCGGTTGATGTTCCCGCCGCCGCAATAGACCGATTTGGCTCACCGCATGGCCAGCCACGTGCGGTGAGATCGAAGTGGCTGAAATGAACCCTTAACCGCTAATCGCTTAAAGATGTAAGTCCAGGTGTCCGAGAGAAAGAGTTTTGTCCTGCGACGCTCCCTACGGAGCGGTAAGTAGGGTAAGACGACGACTTGAGGAAGTCACTGTAGCGTCAACAAGACGAGCCTTGACAAAAACTGGATAAATGTTAATGAGTGATTGCTCACTTAAATATGCCCCGCCCCGTTACCATCGACGACAAAGTCATCCTGAAAGCCGCGCGCGAGATGTTTCTCCTGCACGGTTTCAAGGCGCAATCCGCGCTCATCGCCAAGCAGGCGGGGGTTTCGGAGGGAACGATCTTCAAGCGTTTCAAAACCAAGGCGCAGCTTTTTCTCACTTCCATGCGTGATTATGAGGAGGAGCAAAAATGGATCGATGACCTGTCGGAAGCGCCGGGAACGAACACGGTCCGGGAGAATCTGATTTCCGCGGCGACGCGAATCATGGAGCAAATGGAGGTGGCGATTCCGCGCATGCTGAGCTTGCGCGCCAGCGGGGTGCCCATGCCGAATCCGGCGAAGATGCCGCACCGTCCGCCGCCGATCGTGCAGGGCGAAGCCTTGGGCAATTACTTTATGGAGGAGATCAATCTGGGCCGTCTGACAATGGCGGAGCCGATGATCCAGGCGCATATGTTGATAGGTTCGATGATCCACTATGTCATGGGCTCGCAGATGGGGCTCACGCCGTGCCATCGCATGCACTACATTGAAACGCTGGTGGATTTGCACCTGGGGCTGTCGTGCTCGAATAAAAGGGAGTCGACGGGCTCCCTGGTGAATGGATAATGACGCGTTGTGAATCGGCACGGTCTTATCCTTTCCGTTCTTCTGATTGCGCTTTATGCGTGGTTGGGGTTGTCGATCTTGCGCGCGGAGGAAGCGGCTCCGGAAAAGCTGACGTGGACTGATTGTGTCCGCGAGGCTTCGAAGAATAATCCGGACATCGAAGCGTCGTGGCACGGGTGGCAGAATGCCGAGGCGGTGCGCAAGGGCAGTTACTCGCAATTTTTCCCGCAGGTGTCGGTCAGCACCGGTTTTACCCGCAGCTATCAACCGTCCAGCGCGTCCGGCAGTGGGATGACGGAGTATTCCTCGCAGTATTCCGCCGAGGCGACGGTGAACCAGATGGTGTTTGACGGGTTCAAGACGAAGGGCGGAGTCGATCAGGCGAAGGCGCAGGCGCGGGTGGCGTTGGCGAGTCTGGCGGGAGAAAAGTCGTTAGTGAGTTATGAATTGAAGACGGCGTTCGCGCAGTTGCTTTTCGCGCAGGAGTTGGTGCGGATTTCCAAGGACATCGTGGGGCAGCGCGATCTCAATTATCGGTTGATTGAGATGTTTTACCAGAGCGGCAAGGAAAACAAGGGCTCGTTGCTGTTGAGTAAAGCGAATCTCTCTCAAGCCCAGTACGAGTTGCGTCAGGCGCAGCGCAATGTCGAGGTGTCGCAGCGGCAGTTGCAGACGACGATGGGGCGCTTGATCATTCGACCGGTCTACGCGGTGGGCGAACTGGTCACGGCGGAGATTGAGCTGAATCCGGATTTCAAGAAGCTGGCATTGCGCACTCCGGCCCATTTTCAGAGCAGCGCGTCGGCGGATGCGTCGGCGGCGGGGATCACCCTCGCGCAGAGCACGCTGTATCCGCAGATCAACGCGAGCGCGACGGCGTCGCGGCAGGACTCCAAATTTGTGCCGAAGTACAGCGGTTGGTCGGCCGGAGTATCGGCCTCGTGGGATCTTTTCGACGGCGGCTCGACCTATTTCAACGTCAAGGCGGCGCGGGCGAGCTTGCAGCAATCGTTGGCCACGCTGCGCAGTACGGACGATCAGACGGCGCTCTCGCTGGCGGAGGATTACAAGTCGCTGGTGGATGGGGTGGAGCTGGTCAAGGTGACGGAGGAAGCGCTGGCGGCGGCGGCCTTGCGGTCGCGCATCGCGCAGGAGCAATACCGCAACGGGCTGATTTCGTTTCAGGATTTCGAAACCATCACCAATTCTTTTATTAGCCAACAACGCACGACCTTGGCTGCCCGCCGCGACGCCGTGCTGGCGGAAGCCAATTGGGAGCAATCGCGCGGGATAGGAGCCATACCATGAGTCATTCCAAAAAACTGCTGATTATTCTCGTTGCTGTTGTCCTCATGATCGTGGGGCTCATTGTGATGTTCACCCGGATGCGGTCCGCGAGCGCCACGCCCGAAGTGGAGACCGAAGCGGTCACGCGGGGTACGGTGCGCCAGACGGTGCTGGCGACGGCGACGGTGAAACCGGAGAACAAGCTGGATGTGATTCCCAGCACGGCCGGTCGCGCGGAGACGGTGGAGGCGGAGATGGGGATGAAGGTGAAGCAGGGACAGGTGTTGCTGTGGATGAGTTCCTCGGAACGGGCGACGATGCTGGACGCGGCGCGGGCGAAGGGCGAGAAGGAGTTGGCATTCTGGCAGGATGTGTACAAGCCGACGGCGGTGGTGGCGCCGCTGGATGGAACGATCATTTCGCGCAACGTGGTGCCGGGGCAGACGGTGACGACGACGACGAATGTGTTCGTCATGTCGGACCGGTTGATCATCGAGGCGGATCTGGATGAGACGGATCTCGGCAAGATCGCACTGGATCAGCGGGTGGACGCGACGCTGGACGGATTTCCCGGAGAGGAGAAGCTGCATGGCAAGGTGTACAAGATCGCGTATTCGTCGACGACGGTGAACAACGTGACGACGTACAAGGTCACGGTGCTGCTCGATACGATCCCGGACTATATGCGCAGCGGCATGACGGCGAATGTGACTTTTATCATCAACGAGCATAAGGAGGTGCTCCTCGTGCCGGCTTCATCGATCCAAGGGGGGCTGGTCTATGTGCCCACGCCGGATGGAAAATCGCAGGCGCGGGAGGTGAAGATCGGGCTGAGTGATGGAAAGGTGTCGGAAGTGGTGTCGGGCCTGAAAGAGGGCGAACGGGTGGTGAAGAGTTCGTACAAGGCGATTCAGGCGGCAGCCAACACGGGGTTCAGCCTGATGCCGAAGATGCCAGCGCGCAAGGGCAACGCGCCGCCACCGCCGTAAGACTTTATTTCGTCAAAAATCCGGCCCGGTTTTTCTGAGTTCCTGATTGAAAATTACATGATCAAACTGACCAACGTCACAAAAACGTACCGCATGGGCGACATCACCGTCCGGGCGTTGCGTGGGGTGTCGTTGCGCATCGAACCGGGCGAGTTCATCGCGATCATGGGCCAGTCGGGTTCGGGCAAATCGACGCTCCTCCATCTGCTGGGATTGCTCGACAAGCCGGAAGGCGGCACCTTCGAATTTCTCGGCAAGGACATCGCCGGGTTCAGCGAGGACGATCTGGCCGGGCTGCGCTCGGAGACGATCGGTTTTGTCTTCCAACAATTTCATCTGCTGAGCCGTACGTCGGCGATCGACAACGTTTCGCTGCCGCTGATCTACCGGCGGCATTCGCGCCGCGCGGCGCATCCGGCGGGATTGCTCGAACAGGTGGGCTTGGGCGAGCGGCTCACGCACCGGCCGAACGAATTGTCGGGCGGTCAACAGCAGCGCGTGGCGATCGCGCGGGCATTGGTGAATCAGCCGGTGCTGCTGATGGCGGATGAGCCGACGGGGAATCTGGACTCGGCCAGCGGACGCGAGATCATGGAGTTGTTCCAGCGGTTGAACCAATCGGGGATTACGGTGATCGTGGTCACGCACGAGCCGAAGATCGCGGAATACGCGCGGCGGGTCATTCACATCGAGGATGGCTTGATCAAGTCCGACGAAGTGCGTGTGCCGGGAATCGCTTCGGCCAAGGCGGCGAGTCAACTCGCGGCGACTTCCCCTCAGGCGATCGACCTGCCCACGTGGCAGGAGTGGAGCCGGAAATTCTGGATTCATCTGCAGCAGGCGAGCCGCGCGCTCTTTATCAACAAACTGCGGACGAGTCTTTCCGCGCTGGGAATTGTAATCGGTGTGGCGGCGGTGATTGCGATGTTGTCGCTCGGTTCCGGCGCGCAAAGTTCGGTGTCGAAGCAAATGGCGGGACTGGGTTCGAACCGGCTCGTGGTCCGGCCCGACGCGCAGAATATCGGCGGCGTGCGGCAGCAGACGGGTAATGTGAGCCGGTTGACGCCCAAGCAATCGGAGCAGTTGACGGAACGCGTGGCGAACATCAAGGGGGTTTCGCCCGAGGTGAGAACGCGTGTGCAGATCGTGTGGGGTGGCAAAAATGCGAACACCGAGGCGGCGGGGGCGACACCGGGTTATGTGGAGGTTTACAGTGCGAAGCCAGCCTATGGACGTTTTTTCACCGAGGAGGAAAATCAAACGCGACAGCGATTGGTCCTGCTCGGAGCGACGGTGGTGAAGAGTTTGTTCGGTGAAATCAATCCCATGGGCGAAACGGTGAAAATCAATCGCGTGCCCTTTCAGGTGATCGGTATTCTGCCGTTGCGCGGCGCGAGCGGTCCGCGCGATGAGGATGATGTGGTGGTGGTGCCGCTGCAGACGGCAATGCATCGGTTGCTGGGGAAGAATTACTACGATCTGATTAATATCTCCGCCGCGGATGCGACATCGGTGTATCAGGTTCAGGAGGATGTGCTGCAACTGAGCAAGAGCTGGCCGAAGCTGCCGGGAACGACGGAGGGAAGTTACCGCGTCGATAATCTGGCGTCGATCCAGCAAGCCTTCAATGCGGTGACGAAGACGCTGTCGATGTTGCTGGCGGCCATTGCGGCCATCTCGCTCATTGTGGGCGGTATCGGGATCATGAACATCATGCTGGTGTCCGTGGCGGAACGGACGCGGGAGATCGGTCTGCGCAAGGCGATCGGCGCGCGCAATGCGGACATCATGACGCAATTTCTGATCGAGTCGGTGGTGCTCTGCCTGCTGGGCGGATTGATCGGGGTCACCTTCGGCACGATCGTGGTGCTGATTTTGTCGCAGATCACCGGCTGGGGATTGAGCGTGTCGATCCTCTCGGTGCTGCTCGCGTGCGGCTCGTCTGCGTTGGTGGGGATCGGGTTTGGACTGTGGCCCGCTCGGCAGGCTGCGCAGTTGAATCCGATCGAAGCGCTGCGCAGCGAGTAGGCAGCGTGACGCTGCATCCATAGCGCCACCCCTCTATCAAGAGGCATTGCTAACAAGTATTGGTTTCATCAAGACCCTCCGACTGTAGGGCGACTCGGTGAGTCGCCATGGCGTTTCACCGAAACGCCCTACAGAAGATCGCAATACCATTACTCATTAGCGATGTGCTATTGAGAGGGAAAGGAAACGTGCGGCAGTGCCGGGGTGTGTGTGGACTACGAGCGCAGCGACATCTTGTGCGGGACGACCGGTTGCACGGCGAGCCAGAGCCAGCCGATCATCAGGCAGATGCCGCCAAAGGGCGTGATGTGCGGGAGCCAGCCGATGTTCAGGTACGACCAAGCGTAGAGACTGCCGCTGAAGAGCAGGATACCGGAGAGAAGAAAGAGGTACGGACCGACGCGATTGCCGGAGCGCGCGAGCAGGAACAGCATGAGCGTGTGGATGAACTGGTAGAAGACCGCTTTCTGCCAGGCGTCGAGGTGGTCATTGGCAACGACTGCATCGTGTACCGGGCCATGCGCGCCCAAGGCACCGAGAATCACGCCAATCAATCCGAGGGAGGCCGCAATGCGAAGTTGGTTTGTTTGGCTCAACATGACACCACTCTAACGGATTTTTGTCGTCGTGCACTTGAAAAGAGGACGCTTTCAGTCCATCTTTCCGGCGCGTGACGAGCCCCTCCTCCATTCTGGAATCGACTGTGCCGACGCCCATGGAGCGCGCGTTATCGGAGGATATTCAGCGGCGCGAGGCGCGGTCGGAGGCGGCCAGTTGTCTGGTGGTCATGGGCGTGGTGGTGGCCAGTTTTCTGGTCTTGACCGTGGGGCGGCCGTTTTCGTCGCCGGAGCTGTATGCGGCCATCGGCTGGGTGATGGTGACGGCGCTGCTGGGCTTCGGCCTGCTGGCGGCGGCGATTCTGAGGTGGGGTTATTTTCCGGCGGCGAAATGGATCAATGTCTTTTTGCAGGTGAGCTGTGTCTCCTTGGTGATCTGGTTCGACCAGCAGAATCTGGGGCCGGTCTACGCGTTGTCTTCCATGCCGCCGTTGTTTTATGCGCTGGTGATTGGATTGACCGGATTTCGATTGCAGGCGGGACTGACTTTTTTTGCGGGGCTGGTGTCGGTGGGACAATTCGCGATCCTTTATTACGGCGTGTTGCTGCCAGCCTTGTCGGAAGAGAACTTGCGGCAGATCCCGAGTTTGGGGCCCGCGATCACCATTATGAAATTTCTGGTGCTGGG
This sequence comes from Verrucomicrobia bacterium Tous-C9LFEB, assembly GCA_002304345.1. Classification (GTDB taxonomy): domain Bacteria; phylum Verrucomicrobiota; class Verrucomicrobiia; order Methylacidiphilales; family UBA1321; genus UBA1321. The sequence goes on along the minus strand of NEUU01000006.1, from coordinate 183,143 downwards.
TGGCGTGTCCGTGGCCTGTGGCATTTCCGCGCTGCAATTGCGCCGCACCGTGCGCGGGAAGGTCCAAGAAGAATTGCGCAATGCCGAGTTGCAGCGGACCTTTGGCCGCTACGTCTCGCCGGAGGTGGCGCGCGAAGTGGTGGCGGCGGGGAGCGAGTTGATGCGGCCCCGGTTGGTGGAGGCCGTGATTCTCTTCGGCGATCTTCGCAATTTCACGGCTTATGCGGGGCAACACACCCCGGTGGAGGTGGCGGCGACGTTGAACGAGTATTTCGAGGTGGCCTGCCGGATTGTGGAGTCGGAAGGCGGAGTGGTGAATAAATTTCTGGGGGACGGATTCCTCGCCATTTTCGGTGTGCCGGTAAAGCAGGAGCACGCCGCGATGGCGGCGGCGCGGGCGGCCTGGCGGTTGACGACCGAGACCGAGGCGGCCTTGCAAGCCAAGGGCCTTTCCGTCGGTGTGGCGATGCACGTGGGGGAAGTGATCGCGGGAGAGATCGGATCGAGCGGCCGCTGCGAATTTACGGTGATCGGTCAGGCGGTGAATCTCGCCGCGCGGCTCGAGGCGCTGAATCGCGTTTTTGGCACACAAAGATTACTAACTGCGGAGCTCAATCAAAAAATTTCCGCATCATGCCTCACCCGCTCCTTGGGGAGTCGGGAGATACGAGGGATCGATGAGCCAGTGGAAGTTTTTGAGTTAGAAATGGTTAAATAGTTAACGTAGGTTAATGCTATTATTGGCCATCAAGCGCTAAAAGCTTCTATTCCAGCTTGTAATCGTACCTTGTCAAGTCTCCCTTTTTTTGCTAGTGTGGGCAGACTATGACAGATTCTCGACTTGCGCGGCAGACAGCCGAACGGCTTATTGGTTCACGGGCACAGCTTCTGAAGTTTCAATGTTTACTGGGGTTCGACGGGTTTGTCGATGAGATCTACCAGGTCGTTGAGCAGCGTCAGTCACCCACAAAATACACTCCGTACTCGAGCCTGAAAAATTTCGGCACGAAGGTGACGGCCGCGGCGGGAAAGAGCGCCAATTTTGAAATCGTCGAGCAGACCACCAAGCTCGGCGGCAACGGCCCGATCATGGCCTTCGCGATGAGCACGCTCGGCGCACCGGTCCACTACGTGGGTATGCTCGGTTATCCCGAACTGCACCCGATTTTCACCGAATTCGCCAAGCGCACGAAGGTCTATTCCATTGCGGAACCGGCCCTGACGCAGGCGTTCGAATTTTCCGACGGCAAGCTGATGTTCGGCCAGCACTCGACGGTGCATGAAGTGTCGTGGGAGACGATCAAAAAGCGTCTCGGCGATACGACCTTCCACAAGCTGTGGAATCAGGCGCACTTCGTGGGCATGGTGAACTGGACGATGTTGCCGCATCTGTCGGCCATCTGGAAGCGCCTCTTGAGCGACTACATGCCGACCAAGCCGACGACCCGCAAGTTGATGTTCTTTGACTTGGCCGACCCGGCCAAGCGTCTCGACGCCGACCTGCACGCCGCGTTGAAGATCATTGGCGAATTCCAACAGCACAATGACATCATCCTCGGCCTGAACGAATCCGAGAGCCAGCACGTGGCGAAGGTTCTGCGCCTGAAGAAGACTCCTTCCAACCCGAAGGGCATCGCGGCCCTCGCGGCGGCCATTCGTGAAAAGCTCGAACTGCATACCGTGGTCATTCACCCGGTGCAGTATGCGTGCGGCGCGGACGCCACGGGCGAATTCTCCGTTGCGGGCACCTACACGGCCAAGCCGAAGATCAGCACGGGAGCGGGCGACCACTTCAATGCCGGTTTCGTGATCGGTCGTTTGCTCGGCTTGGGCATGCCCCACGCCTTGCAACTCGCGGTGGCCACGTCGGGCTTCTATGTCCGCCACGCGGTCAGCCCGAATCGCGAACAGTTGGTGCGCTTCCTCCAGACTCTCTAGTCTTGAGCGTAGACAAAAAACCGGACAGCTTTCGAGCTGTCCGGTTTTTTTGTTTCTACCTCTGGCTTTTGAGAGGAAAGGTGCTAGCCTCTCACTTTCCGCTATGCCACTCCTGCAATTACAACAGATCACGCTCCGTTACGGCGCGTCGCCACTCCTTGACGAAGTCGACTTCCAGGTCGACCCGGGGGAACGCGTCTGTCTGGTGGGGCGCAACGGCACGGGCAAGACGAGTCTGATGCGGATTATTACCGGCGAGGAAACGCCGAATTCGGGTGAGCTGGTGCGTACGCCCGGCACGGTGTTGACGCGGTTGACGCAGGAAATTCCCGAAGGTCTTTCCGGTACGGTGATGGACGTGATTCGCTCCGGACTGTCGCCCGAGCGGCACGAGGAAGAGTGGGAGATCGATGTCCGGCTGGATGAACTCATTGAAGAGATGAAGCTTCCGGCGGAGCAGGATTTCACGGCACTGTCCGGCGGGTTGAAGCGTCGCGTGCTGCTGGCGCGGGCGCTCGGTGGTCGTCCCGATGTGCTGCTGCTCGATGAGCCGACCAATCACATGGATCTCGATTCGATCCTATGGCTGGAAAAGTATTTGCTCGATCACCGGGTCACTCTCTTTTTCGTTACGCACGATCGCGCGTTTTTGCGCAAACTCGCCACGCGTATTGTCGAGCTCGACCGCGGCAAGTTGACCAGTTGGGCCTGCGATTACGACACGTTCCTCGAGCGTAAAGCGGTCGCGATGGAGACTGAGGAAAAGCAGTGGGCGCTCTTCGACAAGAAGCTGGCGCAGGAGGAAGCGTGGTTGCGGCAGGGCGTGAAAGCGCGCCGGACCCGCAATGAAGGCCGTGTGCGCGCGCTGCAACAATTGCGCGTAGAGCGGAGTGCTCGTCGCGAGCGCGAGGGCAAGGCCCGCATCGAATTGCAGGAGGGGAAGACTTCCGGGCAAAAGGTGATCGACGTGCGCGATGTGTCGTTCAGCTACGGTGCGGCTCCGGTGGTCGCGGGATTGACGACAACGATCTGGCGCGGGGACAAGATCGGGATCATTGGACCGAACGGCAGCGGCAAGACAACTTTGCTCAAGCTGTTGCTCGGCCAGCTCACGCCCGAATCCGGCACTGTGAAGCACGGCACGAATTTGCAGGTGGTCTATCTTGATCAATTGCGCGGACAGATCAACGATGCCAAGACCGTCGCACAAAATGTGGCGGGCGATGCGGAGACGGTGCAGTTCCAGGGCCGTTCGCGGCATATTCACAGCTATCTGCAGGACTTCCTTTTCCGCGCGGACCGCATTCGCATGCCCGCGAAAATGTTGTCGGGCGGCGAGCGCAACCGGCTTCTGCTGGCGCGCTTGTTTTTGCAACCGGCCAATGTGCTGGTGCTGGATGAACCGACGAATGATCTCGATGCGGAGACGATGGAATTGCTGGAAGATTTGCTCGTGGAATACACCGGCACGCTCCTGCTCGTCTCGCATGATCGTGTGTTTCTCGATGAAGTTGTGACGAGCACGCTCGTTTTCGAAGGCGAGGGGGCCGTTCTCGAGTACACCGGTGGTTATGAAGACTGGGTGCATCAGCGTGCGCAATACACGCCGATCGTGACGCCTCCCGTGGTGGCCAAGCCTGCCGAGCCGGAGGTCAAACCGAAGGGTGTGAAGCTGGAGCGGCCGCGCAAGTTTTTGAATCGTGAAAAAAAGGAGCTGGCGGAAATGCCAGCCCTGATCGAGAAGCTTGAGGGCGAACAGACGGCTTTGTCAGCGCGATTGGGCGATCCAGAGTTGTATCAGAAGACGCCCGATCTCGTGGCGACGTTGCAGCAGGAACTGGCCGCTTTGCAGGAACGCACGCAGATGGCGTACAAGCGTTGGGAAGAGTTGGACACGATCCGCGAGTCGTGCGAAGCGGAAGCTTAGGTTGGTAGTCTCGCAATAGCGAGAACTGCCGTGAAGAGTGACGCCTCCCCCTACGCTTTGTGCCACCCCTGCCATTCGACTCACTCAGGCCAGGCTTTGATAGAGCAAGGGGGATTTTGGCAACCAGGAGTCTCGATAGCAGGAGTCCCCTCTATGAGGGTCTTCGACTTCACAAGTCGTGCACTTATTACCTTATTTGAGGTCGTAAGTGTTTCACGTATTTTACAATTAAGGGGTTGCATTTTATTGGGAAATTTGGATAGGCTGGCTCCAATTGGGATACAAAACAGACAAATAGGAATACATGGCGCGGGGGCAAGGGATACAGCTGGGCGGAAGAGTACTCATGATGTTTTTCATCATGGTGGCGCCCCTTTTCGCGCAAAATCAGATCTGGAACGCCGGGAATAACGACTGGTATACGGTCGGCAACTGGGTTTCTGCGACCGGGAGCGCCACCACGGTTCCCAATACCGGGGACGTCACCTGGATCAATAATGGTGGCACGGCGAATATCGCCAGCGGCACGGGTCTCACATCGACGCTTTCCATTGGTCTCACCAATTCCGGCACGCTCGTGTTGAACGGCGGGCAATTGAGTATCGCTTCGGCGACCTTGGGAATCAATACCGGAGCGACTGGTGCGATCGTGATCAGTAACGCGGCCTCGGTCATGGCATTGACCGGTGCCTTGCGGGTGGGGGACTCGGGCACGGGGTCGATCACGATCACGGCGGGAGCAATCCTGGGCGGAGACGCCAGTCTGGCCCTCACCTCGGGATCGACGGCGACGGTCACCATTTCCGGCAGCAGTTCCATCTTGGGTGGAGCGACCTTGCTGGTGGGGCAGTCGGGTCGGGCGACGGTCGACGTGAGCAACGGAGGCCGGATGCAACAGGGCAGCAGCACCATTGCGCTGTTCAATGGATCGACCGGTTCGGTGACGATTCGCGATGCGGGGTCGACATGGACGGTGTCCGGGACATTGAGCGTGGGTGCCGCGGGAACCGGTACGTTGACGGTGACCAACGGGGGACTCGTGAGTGTGGATACGCTGGAAGTGGGCGGTGCGAGCAGCGGGACCGGTACGGTTCTGGTGTCCGGTCTGAACTCGCGGGTTCATGCGACGACGAGTGTGACTTTGGGCGCGGGCGGCACGGCTTCGATGGTGGTGGAGCGAGGAGGTTCCCTGACGGGCGGCGCGATGACGGTGGGTTTGACGTCGACGGCGAGTTTGTTGGTGACGGGAACTCAATCCTCGTTGACGGGCACGGGACTTTTGACGGTGGGTGATTTTGCGCGGGGAACATTGACGGTGACCGATGGCGCGACGGTTCAGGCGAATGCGATGCAGGTGGGAACGACCGCCGGTGCACCCAGCACGGTGACGGTGTCCGGGACGAATTCCTCCGTGCAAGTGGGCACGACGCTGGTTCTCGGTCTGGGCGGCACCGCTTCGATGACGGTGGAGCAGGGAGCGGCGGTAACGGCCAATGGTCTGACGGTGGGTGAGGGAAATCTGCTGGTGACAGGTACGCAGTCCACGGTGACCGTGGCGAATCAATTGATCGTGGGTAATGGCGGCGTGGGAAATTTGACCGTGGTGAATGGCGCGACGGTGGAAGCGAATTCTGCGGCGGTGGGGAATAATGTGGCTGGCTCGGGGACGATCACGGTGTCCGGAACCAATTCGATGTTTCGGGTCGCCACGGCCTTGAATTTGGGTGAGGGCGGGGCCGCTTCGATGACCATTGATCAGGGGGCAACCGTCACGGCGGGATCGATGATGGTGGGGGATGTCTCGACGGCCAGCGTTCTGCTCACCGGAGCGCAGTCTACGTTCAATACGGCGGGCGGCTTGATGATCGGAAACGCCGGGGACGGCAGCTTTACCCTCAATCAAGGCGCTGTGGCAAACATTGGCGGGACGGTGAGTATCGGAACCGGCGCGGGCAGCGGCATTCTCAATATTGGCGCGGCCTCGAACAGCGCCGCCACGCAGGCTGGTGTGCTCAATACCCTAACGGTCAGCGGCAATGCCACCGGCACTCTTCAATTCAATACGACGACGACGGTGGGCAGTCCCTACTATTTCACCAACACGGGCACGGCGGCGGGAACGGACATTGCGCTCTCCGGCGACGTGAATATCGTTCACACGGCGGGCTATACGATTTTCAGGGGAGCGAACACGAATGACGGCACGGCCCAGATCAATGGCGGTACGATGATCTTGCGCGGCAGCATGGGCAACACGGCGATGACGGTGAACAGCGGCGGTTCCCTGGGCGGTGGGGGAAGCATGACGGGCGCGCTGGATGTGAAGAGCGGCGGTAGCCTGGCCCCGAGCCAATTCGAGCCCGGCGCGGGACCGCAGACATTGTCGGTGGGATCGGTGAATTTGCGAAGCGGATCGACGACCTACGTGCAGATCAATGGAATCACGCCGGGACAGTACGATACGGTCGCCGCGAGCGGCAACGCGACGGTCAACGGCATGTTGCGGGTGACGCTCGGTTATGTGCCGGCTCCGGGCGAAACGATCAGCCTCATCACGACTGGCACGGGCTCGACCGGTTCGTTCAGCAGCATTGTCACGAATCTGGATAACGCGCTGATCTATACGAGCACTTCCAGCGGCAATAATCTTCTCCTCACGGCGGCGCAGGGCAGCTTTGCGCGGTTTGCCCAGACGCCAAATCAGCAGGCGGTCGCGACGGTGTTGAATCAGGAATCGACCTCGCCCAAATTGGCCGAGCTTTATCGGTCGCTGAACGGACTGCCGGGCATGTCCCTTGGCGCGGCGATGGACAAGATCGCGCCGGAGGAGCTTTCCGCGATCACGAACTTTGGTTTTTCCAATACGCGGGCGGTGTTCGGGATGTTGAATGATCGGTTCGATGCGATCCGCCGGGGCGAGACGTTCACCAACGGGTTGACCGTATGGGACCCGAGCCTGGAGTTTTCCCGCAACAGTTTGCTGGCTTCCAACGATCCCTTCACCTACGGCGTGCAAACGGCGGACCCGCGCCGGATTCACAATCCGGATATCGGCATGTTCATTTCCGGGCAGGGCACATTTGGGGATGTGAACGGCGACGACTCGCACGATGACGGCTTCAACTTCAACGCGGGCGGGGTTATTCTGGGCGTCGATTACCGGGTATGTCCCGGAACGGCGGTGGGCGTTTACGGCGGCTATCAGGGTACGCAGGCGAATCTGTCGGACAATGGAACCGCCACTGCGGACAGCGGGAAATTCGGACTCTATGCGACGCATGCGTGGCAGAATGGAACGTGGGTGAATGGCTCCATTGGCGGTGGCGTTCATCGCTACGACACGGAGCGTTCCAGTTACGGCGGAACGGCGACGGGAAGCACGAACGGAAAGGAAGCGAACGTGCACCTGCAGGTGGGGCACGATTTCAAGATGGCACGGTGGACGATCACGCCGAACCTGCAACTCGGTTACAACCGGTTGTGGACGGACGCGTATACCGAGTCCGGTTCGCTCGCACCCATGTCAATCCAGTCGCAGACGTCCGATTCCTTGCGGAGCGTGACCGGGGTGCGGGTGACGAATACGAAGTATGTCTCGCGGATGAACTGGACGATGCTCTCGTCGGTCTCGGTGGGCTGGGCGCATGAATTTCTGGATACGACGCAATCGGTGACGGCGTCCTTTGCCGATGGGGCGGGCAGTCTCTTTACGACCGACGGCGTGGACATGGGGGCGGATTCGGTGGTCATGGGAGTGGGGGAAAATATTCTCTTTAGCGAATATCTATCCGGCGGGGCGGGCTATACCGCCGATGTGAATCCGAATTACTTCAATCACAATCTGACCGGGTCCATGACGTACCGGTTTTGATGCCGATGCTCGGGGCGCGCTTGAGTCCGGATCGGTTGCGGACAGTAACCCGCTTTTTGCTTGTTGACGTGCCGGGCTTGGTTAGCCTGCTTGGGTGAACATCATGCTGCGGCTCCAACGGGTTTCTCTGGGTGTGCTGGCGGTCCTTTTACTGGGGATCGGTCTGGCCTGTGCCCAGAGTACCAAACAACCGGCCGCAACGAATCGGACGACGACCCCGTCGTCCACGGCGCGATCGGTGGACAATGCGGCGCCGCTGCCGGGCTCGGGCGATAACCGGGTGTCCCAACCGGCGAAACCTGCCGCCCCGGAAACTGCCGCGACTCCTGCGACAGCGGTCGCTTCGGAGCCGCCCACCACAAGCACCGAACCGAGCACGCTGGTGCGGTGGTATGGTCACGCGTTCATTTACCTGGTCAACTCTACGGGCGTGCGTGTGGCGATGGACCCCTTTGCACGCAATTCGGTGAAGTATCTTTTTCCGGGGCGGCTTCCGGCGGACACAGTGTTGATCAGTACGGAAGCGGAGGATCACGCCGCGGGGGAATTGCTCTTTGGCACGCCGCAGATTTTTCGCAGTTACACGGCCGTGGGCGTGAACAAGGCGAATGGACTGATCTTCAAGGGTGTCAGCGTGAATCGCGACAGCAAGATCGGTCCGAATGCGCCGAAATGCACGGCGTTTGTCTTCTCGCTGGATGGCGTGAACTTCGCCCATCTGGGGGTGGTCGGGAATATTCTGGATGCGCGGCAGCGCCAGGAACTGGGGCGCGTGGACGTGCTGTTTCTGCCGGTCGGTTCGCCCTTTCTGACGGTGACGGACTTGAATCGCATTGCGACGGATTTGCAGGCGAAGATCATCGTGCCGATCACGTACAAAACCGAGCAAACTCCCGATATGAATTTACGGTCGCTGGACGATTACCTGAAGGATCAGAAATTGCCCGTCAAGCGGCTCACGAAATCGGAATTTTCCGTCAACGCGGAACTTCTCCCAGCGCAACCCACCATTTATATTCCAGCCAATCCATGAAAGTACTTATCATCGGTTCGGGCGGTCGTGAACACACGATGGCCTGGAAACTCAAGACGGACGAACCTTCGCTGAAGCTCTTTATCGCGCCCGGCAACGCTGGCACGGCGTCGCTGGGGGAGAATGTCCCCATCGCCGTGAGCAAGGTCGAGGAGCTGACCCGTTGGGCGGAGAAGCATCGTCCCGATATGACCTTCGTCGGTCCCGAAGTGCCGTTGTGCGCCGGGGTGGTGGATGCGTTCGAAAAGCTGGGACTTGCGATCTTTGGCCCCAACGCGAAAGCGGCGCAGCTCGAAGGCAGCAAGGTTTTCACGAAGGGCATCCTGCAGAAATACAATCTGCCGACGGCGAAGGGACAGAGCTTCACCGAGGCCAACGCGGCCCACCTGTACAGTCAATCGCTCGGCTATCCGCAGGTGATCAAGGCCGATGGACTGGCCGCGGGCAAGGGCGTGCTGATTGCTCAAACACCGCGCGAAGCGGCGATGGCGATTCACCAGGTGATGGTGGAGAAGGCATTCGGTAGCGCGGGCGCAAAGGTGTTGCTGGAAGAATTTCTCGTGGGCCGCGAGGCGTCGATTCACGTGGTCACCGATGGCGACACGTATCGGTATTTCCCGGTCTCGCAGGATCACAAGCGCATTGGCGATGGCGATACCGGCGCGAACACGGGCGGCATGGGGGCGTACGCTCCGGCACCGTTGGTGGATGAGGCGATGTTGGAGACGATCAGCAAGACGATTCTCGATCCGCTTTTCATCGCGTTCAAGCAGGAGGGAATCGATTTTCGCGGCATCCTGTATGCGGGACTGATGTTGACCGCGCAGGGGCCGAAGGTGCTGGAGTTCAACGTTCGCTTTGGCGACCCGGAGACGCAGGTGTTGCTGCCGTTGTTGGAAACGCCGCTGCTGGATGTGGCGCGGGCGGTGACGGAAAAGCGGTTGGCGAAGCTGGACTTGAAGTTCCGCAAAGTGGCGGCGGTGAGCGTGGTGATGGCTGCGGCGAATTATCCGGGCGAACCGCGACTCGGCGACGCGATCAAGGGGCTGGATTCGGTTCCGGACGAAATGGGCCGTTTGGTGGTCTTTCAGGCGGGGACGAAAAAGCAGGGTCGGGAGATTGTGACGAGCGGTGGAAGAGTCCTGACGGTAACGGCTTGGGACGAATCGCTGGAGCGGGCCCGGGAGCTGGCTTATCATGGGGTCTCAAAAATTCAATTTGCAGGAGCGCAATTCCGATATGATATTGCGGCGAAATTAACGGCAGTATGAACCAGGAATCCGGACAACTCGCTTCGCGAGGGGGGCGTGTACTTCAGTGGCACCAAGCGTGGCGTGCGGTGGTGTTCCTGGGTGTGCTTTCGTCCGGATTTTTTCTGCAGGCTTCCGGGTCGGTGCCGACGGCTCCCACGGAGGCCGCGCCGGATGACCGGGAGTTGAGCGAGGTGATGCAGCTCTTGAAGTCCCGCTATGCCGATCCGGCCGCGGTGACGGACAACAAGATCGGAAATGCGTCACTGAGCGCGGTGTTGAACCGGCTGGGCGGCGGGGCGATGTTGATGACGCAGCCCGCACTGGCCAATCCCGCACCGCGACCCATTGTGGCGGAATTGTTGCCGGGAAAAATCGCGTACTGGCGGGTGCCGACGTTCAAGCCGAATCGGGATTGGGCGCAACTGGAAAACCAGCTTTACGATTGGCAGAAGAACGGAGCCATCGGGATGGTTTTGGATTTGCGGGATTTCGAGACGGCCAATGACTACGCGGGCGCAGCGCGGATGGCGTCCATTTTCACGGCTCCGGGCGAGACGCTTTTTACGGTGCAGGGATTGCAGATTCCGCAGCAGATTTATCGCAGCACCAATACGAGCAGCAGGCGGCAGGTGGAAATGCCGTTGGTGGTGCTGACGAATCGCCGGTCCATGGGAGCGGCGGAAGCCTTGGCGGCCGTGTTGCGGCAGCAGGCGCATGCGATTCTGGTGGGGCGGTCTACGGCGGGGCAGGCGGCGTATTTTACGGAGACGAAATTGAGCTCGGGCCGGTATCTGCGACTGGCGACGGGGCAGGCTTCGCTGGCGGATGGGACGCAGCTTTTTGGCAAGCCGATCGTGCCGGATATCGCGTTGTATATCGATGATCAATCGGAGCGTCTGGCGCTGGAGGGAAGCAGTCAGGATGGCACGGCGATGTCGTCGGTGCAGGAATTGACGCCGCGGGCCCGCACCAGTGAAGCGGCGCTGGTGCACGGGGAGAATCCGGAACTGGATGAGGTGTTGTCGCAGCAGTTATTGAGTAAGGATGAGGGGACGAAGACTGCGACATTGCAAGACGTGGCGTTGATTCGGGCGATGGACGTGCTGCGGTCAATCCAGTTTGCGATGAATCAATCCCAATCGCGGGATGTGCTGACTTCGAAGAAGTAACCCCCTGAGTTGGGGCATCCATGAGCCTGTTCCGTCTTGCTTCCAGCAGTCCAGCGCGACTGCTGGACTCAGCATTATGTATCTGGCGTCAGCCGGATTGGATGTAACGTCACATCGTTCAACCTTGAAAATGGGTGAGATCCTTGAGTGTGCTGAGGTCGCTCGAGTAGGGGTCGTCCAACTGGATCTGACGGCCCTCGCCGATGTAGATCAGATCCCAGTCGAGCACGTAGGGGAGTTTTTTCTGCACGATCATGTGCATCGCCTCGCTGCGCAAAAACGCGCGGGTATTGATAGGCGGCTGGACCTGGTAATCCCGTTTTGCGAGTTCGGGCAAACTAATCTTGTCGAGAGCGGTGCCTGGTAATCCTGCGAGCAGGCTCCGCTTGGGATTGAGTTGGTGGTATTCGAGATCGAGACTTTCCAGCCATGGATCAGTCCACTCGATTTTCTGTGACTCCACAAAGGACGAGAGCAGGAAATGTTTCGTCACCCAATCCAGTTTGCCGATGAGGGCATCGCGTTGGTGACGCAACGATTGCACACAGAATTCCCATTCCTTGAGCACCCAATGGGCGTCGTCGTCGAGGAAGATGGCACCGCTGGTGGCGGCCCGGTGGAATTCCTCAAGCAGATCGAGCGCGGTCCATTCGCGGCCATCATGGAGTTTCATCATCCAGTTGCCATTCGGGTGATGTGAAATCTGGCGCATGGCGATGACGGGATTCGCAAGCGAAAGTTTCGGCAGTGCGTTGGCCTCCAGAAGATCGAGGACGAGGGAAGTCGTGCCGATCTTCAGCGCGTTCGTGTAAGCGAGCATGTTCGAATCGCCGAGAAGCAAATGGAGGCGGCGGAACCGACGATAATCGGCGAGCGGTTCATCGCGGGCGTTGATGAGCGCGCGGTTGAACTGCACCCATTCATAAATATCGGTTTGGATGAAGTCGGCGCGCTGGGAAATCTGGTAGTGGACCGGTTCCGTGTCGTCGACCTTGTGGTAGCGGCGCGGCGCGAGCGTGACGCCGACCCGGCCCGCGCCGACGAGGACGATGCGGGCGGAGAGGAAGGCGAGGAGGGAGTCGATATTCTTTTGTGCGAGCGGGGCGTCGCGGCGCAGGGAGTAGTTCTCGTGGCAGCCGAAGGTGGCGCTGGTGTAGTGGTCGATGTTGTTCTTGATGAAAAAGACGTCGTTATCGAGGCCAAGGTCCTGGGTGGATTGCTGCAGGATGCAATTGCCGACGTGTTCGTAAGCGACCACGTCGGCGAGATTTTTACACTCGGGTGTACAGTACTCGAGGTGGCCCATGTCGAGATAGAGACGACCGCCGTTGAAAAGAAAGCCGCCATTTCCGGCCGGTTCGTCGTAGTCGCGGTCGTGGAGATCAATCAGGCCGAGTTTCTTTTTCTTGAATGCGTGATCACGGACGCGAATGGGCACGGTCGGCAACCCGAAGGATTCCGGGGCCAGACAACCGTATTCGGTTTCAATGCCAGCGAGTCGATTCATGGGAAAGGGCTAGTTGGAAAAGTTTTCAGTGGAAGAAATTCGTGGCGTCGTTGCTTTGTTGGAAGGTAAGCGAGTGTTTGACTGAAAACCGAAAACTTCGAACTGAAAACTTATCCGCCCAGTCCGAGTTCGGCAGAGGTGGGAGTACGATAGGCCTGTGAGGTGGCCACGAGTTTGCGATCGAGCACGGCGAATTCGAGTCCCTCGGGGAAGATTTTTTGCAGATCGGGTAGCATCTCCGGCGTGTCGTTCCATTCCGCGTGCTGCTCGGATTTTTCCAAAAGCCGAATCCACGCGGCGATGCGCAGGGCTGAGAGCGCCATGGCGGGCCAGTCGTGGAGGAGTTCGCCTTTCTTGTCCTTGAGCTGCTCCCAGTTTTGTTGGGAACGCTTGCGGCCGGCGACGATGAGGCCTCGATGAAATTCCTCGGGGCGCGGGGATTGATAGGTGCCGTCGTAGTCGATCACCCACGCGGCGTCGTTGGCGGGTTGATCGGCCAGTTCGCAGAGGATACCCCGGAACATGAGCGGTGCGGCGAAGATTTGCTCGAAGGCATTCTTCAGCGCGGGCCCGAGATTGTAATTCACGAGACGGCGCGCGGTGACGTCGTGTTGCGAGCGGGTGAACCCTTCGAGATGCGCGGCATCGATGGCGGCCTGGCGGACCTTTTCAATGTCGGCGGGATGACCGAGAGAGCCGAGCGAGAGGTGATCGTAGATTTCGAAAATCTTGGGGGTCGTGGCGCGGGTGGTGAGATAGAGGATGCCGGGATCGCCATTGATCGCGACGACCGGCAGGCCGCCCTGCATCTGGTCTTCGATGTATTCGCGGCGATTGCGGATGGCTTCCAACCAACGATACGGTTCTTCGGAGATCATATTATCCTAGAATTTTCACGAGGGTTTCCTGATCAATGGTGCGCATGCCGTCGCGGGTGAGGAGTTTCACCTGCGGAAAGATCTGCGAGCGGCGGTCGATGCCTCCCGTGGCGGTGTCGGATTCCGCGGCCACGTCGAGAAGTTGCAGGGCGAGTTCGATGCTCTCCCTTTCGTCGCGTTGCGTGGTGGGTTTGCCACTCCAGCGATTGAGGTATTGCAGCACGCTGCGCACGGCGGGCGATCCCGAGCCGGAGACGGCGAAGTCGGCGGCGAGGAATTGCGCGCCCATCGCGTCGTAAAAGTAGAGGTGAGGCTCGGAATTGGGCGACATCGCGGCGAGGATCGGGACGACCACGCCGATGCCTTGCAGGGTCATGCCGAGATTATCTTTCAGCAACTTGCCCAGAGCGCGGACCTTCGCTTCCAGACTCAAAGGCTGGAGCTGGCTGCGGCGGTAATATTGGAACGAGTGTTGCAGCACGCGCGCCATTTCAAAAGCGGTGGCGGGTGTGCCCGCGATGGCCATGATGGTGTAGGGATCGATGTCGATCACCTTGTCGGCGCGGTCGTACACGACGGTGTGGCCCGCGGTGGCGCGGCGGTCACCGGCGATGAGGACGCCGTCCTTATAGTGAAAGGAGAGCACCGTCGTGGCGACAATCTCCGGGGTGTGCGGGTTGGCCGCATTCACCGCGCCCGTCTGGGTGGCGGTGGGCCACATCCCGGACTGGGACAATAAGGCGATAAAATCTCCGTCCCCTCGCACCGTAGCGAGGGGCATGGTTCCATTTCCCCGTGTGTCCATTGAGTTATTCTCCCGTGCGTTGGCGATAGCGTTTGGCTTGGTCGGGGTCGACCTTGCGCATGCGTTTCAGCAGGTCGTCCACGCTGGGACGTTCCACCTTCGGGGAGTGCGGTCCGCCACCGGGGCTCGGGGGTTCTGTCGGGCCACCGGACGGACGGTTCTTTTGTCCTTGATCAGGCATATTTTAACTTAGCTCCGTGGTTTGGGTTTGCAAATGCAGCCGACTGAGTAAAGAAAAGACCACACCCCCCGGCGCTCCGCGCCACCCCTCTTGATAGAGGGGATTCCTGCTATCGATACTCTCACTGGTTGCGTGGGCATTGAATGGAGGAGTGTTCATGATTGGATGTCAGAGGGAGTGCTTTATCTAGCGGGTCTGGATTCCAAATACTTGATGAATTCTTCCACGGTGGCGGAGCGGTCGATCGCGGCGATGAATTCCTCGAGTTCGCTGCCGGCAAAGGCGCGGCTGAGGTCGAGGCGAATTTCGCGATCCTGATAGGCGAGGACCATGTGATCCCATTGCGCGGTTTTGACCGCCTTGGCGAATTTTTGCACGCACTTGCCACGCAGGTAGGCGCGGGTGGAGGTGGGTGGTTGTTGCAAGGCGTGGATGACCTCGGCTTCGGTGATGATGCGCTTCATCTGGCCGGAGCTTTCGAGCGCGTAGAAGAGGCCTTCCTCGCGCTTGAGGAGGTGATATTCCAGATCGAGGCTTTGCAGCCACGGGTTGTCCCATTCGAGGCCCTCCGCTTTGCGGAATTCGTCGAGCAGGAAATACTTCGCGGTCCAGTCAAGGCGATCGCGGCATTGCAACGGCGTAATGGCGAGCGTTTCGAGGGTCTCTTTCCAATCCTGCCACACCTTGCGCTTTTCCGGGTGGGAGAGATCGACGCGTTGCGCGACCCATTCCACGAGTCGCATTTGAAGTTCGACCGCCGTCGTGATCTTGCCGTTGGCGAGAGGGAGCTCCCACTTGAAGGTCGTGTCGCGCGAGATGTCGCGGTGCGAGTGCAGCGGGTCGGCGAGATGCCATGCGGTCGGAAGCGATTCCTCCTTGAGCGATTCGAGGACGAGGGCCGTGGTGCCCATCTTCAGCCACGTGGAAAACTCGGAGAGATTGGCGTCGCCCACGATGACGTGGAACCGGCGGTACTGTGACGGATCGGCGTGCGGCTCGTCACGCGTGTTGATGAGAGGGCGGCGATTCATCGTGTCGATGCTAACAAGCTCGGTGAAGAAGTCGGCCCGCTGGGAGATTTGAAAGCCTCCGCCGATGGTCGAGTTCTCGCATTCCCATCCCACCTTGCCCGCGCCGGAATAAATCTGGCGCGTCACGAGGAACGGCGTCATCGCATCGACGAGGCGGTCCCACGGAATGGCACGGGGGATGAGGAAATTATCATGGCAACCGTAGCTGTGGCCGCGGAAGTCGGTGTTATTCTTGTAGAGCCGGATCGTGCGCGAACCGTGGCGCGTGGCCTGCCGGGCGCATTCCTCGAGGATGCGCTCGCCCGCCTTGTCCTGCGCGACGAGTTCTTGAAGCGTGGCGCACTCGGGAGTGGAGTACTCCGGGTGGGCGTGATCGTTGTAGAAGCGCGCGCCATTGCGCAGGACGAGATCGCTCTTGATCTCGTAGAAGGTCAGCTCGCGCTGGGAATCCTGCGAGACGAAATTGGATTCATCGGTGTCCTGCAGGAGCTCCGAGACACGGAATCCGCGCATGTCCTGATGCGGGTCTTCCGTGGCGTAGTCCCACAGGTTGGCGAGGCCGTGACGGGCGGCGGCGCGGACGAGTTTAATCGACTCCTCGACGACATCCGCCTCGGGATCTTCCGCGACGGCGATCCCGATTTCTGTTTCCAGACCGAAGCAAACGGACCACGGTGGGATTTTGCTCTGCATTCGAGATAGGGAGTGGAGGTTGTGGCGCTGGTTAAATAATCGAGGAGGTGGAGTGTTCGTTGCGGCGGGGGCGGACGGGTGAAATCTTGACGACGTTTTCCGGGTCCTGATCGACCAGTTTCATCCAGTCTTCGGTGATGTCGGACGGCGGGAAAATGTCGTTCTCCTGATATTCCACTTCGAGCGAAGTGAGCAGGTCGGCGAGGCACAGGCCGTTGTGATCGGGCGAGCTGATGGCGCGCTTGATCGCGAGTTCCTTGGCGCGTTCCACGATGGATGAAATGATCGCGCCGCTGATGAGATCGCCGCGATAGAGGAACTCGTGACGTCCGCTGCGCGTGGTGATCTCGAGGAAACGATTCGAATCCTTGCGGCTGAACTGTTCCTCGAGCAACTGCGCGATGAGGTAGTCGACGACTTTCTTGGTGTCATTGCCGTGCTCTTTGACGAGGTTGGCGTCGAAGGGCAGTGTGGGCGACAGGTAGATGCGGTAGATGTCGTCCGATTCCTTGCGGCTCGGGCGGTTCACCTTGATTTTGCGGTCAATGCGACCGGGGCGCAGAATGGCGGGATCGATCATGTCGGCGCGATTCGACGCGAGGATGATGACCATCTCGTGGAGCGATTCGATGCCGTCCATCTCGGCGCAGAACATCGGGACGAGCGTGTTGACGATGTTATGTCCGCGACCGGAACGACGCGTGCCGAGGATCGATTCGGCTTCGTCGATGAAGATGAAGGGCAGATAACCGTCCTTCGCCTTTTCCCGGGCGCGGGCAAAGATTTCGCGGACCTGACGTTCCGATTCGCCGACCCACATGTTGAGAATCTCGGGCCCTTTGACGTGCATGAAGCACTCTTGCAGGTCGCGACCGGTCTTCTCGCGCAGTTGGCGGGTGAGGTTGTAAGCGGTGGCCTTTCCGAGCAGCGTTTTGCCGCAACCCGGAGGGCCGTAGAGCAGGATGCCTTTAGGCGTGGTGTGCTTGTAGGCTTCAAAGAGATCGCTGTGGAGCAGGGGCAGTTCGATGGCGTCGCGCACAGCCTGGCGTGCTTCGGCCTGACCGCCGACTTTCTCCCACGGCAGTTCGGGCACGCGCTCGAGAAGATGATCTTTCGATTCGGGCTTCGCGACGACTTCCAGCGCCACGCGGGCGGAGGAGTCGAGGCGGATTTCGAGACCCACCTTGAGCTTTTCCTTGCCGAGCGCGGCGGAGCGGATGACGAGGCTGTTTTGCATGCCGGCTTCTGAACCGACGCGGAGGCGTCCGTCGGGAAGCAGGTCAAAGATTTTCACGACGGGACCGCCAAGTTCGAACCCGAGATCGCCGATGACGGCGTAGGCTTCGTTGAGCAGAATCTTCGTGCCGACGAGGAGTTCCGTCTGGCTCAGTCGCGGATCGATCGAGCAGTAGTATTCCGCGCCGCTGCTGACCACGAGCGCGATGTCGGGCTTGGGCAGGGCGAGGAGCGTGCCGGTGCGATTGGCGGGGGAGGAAAGCTTGGTGACGGCGGCGTCGAGTTTCTCGATGGCGTCGCGGGCCTGTTCATTGGTGACTTCCATTTCCTCGACGCGCAGGCGGAGGTAATTCAGCTCGGGTCGCGCCGGTGAATCGTAGGGAACGGATTGGTTGACCAGATCGAGGATTTGGAGAGTCGACAGTGAATCGAGCGACGGTCCGAACTCGGGCGTTTCCGCCGGTTCGGGCGAAGGACTGACGACTGGAGGCTTCGTCTTTTTCGCCATACACCTCAAACTAGTAGCAAGTTTTGTGCGTGCAAATGGAAATTAATATAAAGATCGGAATATAAACGCGCGGAGATGAAGGGAATCGCAAATTTTTTTGAGGTGGATGCGGAGAAAAAATGTTCTGGCTAGAGAAAACGGATTAGTTCCCGAGCGTTTTGCCATTCGGAGGTGGTAAAATTTTTCATGTGCGAAAGGGATGAGGTGGTGTGAATTTTTTTTTGAATCGCGGCTCCGAACCGCTCCCAACGTCTACAGGGTGTGGAGGGTGGCGAGGTGCGGGAAGTCGGGATTGCACATTTCAGATTGGAAATGGGAAAGGGGAAGACGGGTGCCATGGGGGTATTTAAGCACGGGTAAGGGCCGAAGCGTTAGGCTTAGGTTTGCTACGTGAGCTAGGTGTGCGAGATTTTTGCCGCTGGTGCGGCAAAAGTACTAAGTACGAGGTTCTAGGTACGAAGTAGGGGACGCTCGATTCTCTTTTAGCTAGATTACAGCAACGCTAAGACTCTTGGAGCAGGCCAACCGATCCTTCGACAAGCTCAGGATGACGTGGAATGAAAGTAATCTCCTGGATAGTGTCAGCTCTCATAAGAACTCCTCGTTACCCGTTGAGACTACCCTCCCAAGCCGTCATCTTGAGTTTGTCGAAGGGGCGGCAATTATGTGTGACGATGCGCTCGCTGAAGTTCCTTACTTTGTACTTAGAACTGAGTACCTAGAACTTTTGATTGAGCTCAAGGCTCAATCAAAGAGAGAAGCGGGGGCCGAGGTAGAGGTCGCGGGCGACGGGGTCGTTGATGAGGAAGTCGCTGTCGCCCTGGCTTTCGACGCGGCCTTCGCAGATGAGGTAGGCGCGGTCGACGACGGAGAGGGTTTCGCGGACGTTGTGGTCGGTGATGAGGACGCCGATGCCGCGTTCGCGCAGGCTGAGGATGATCTGCTGGATGTCGTAGACGGCCATGGGGTCGACGCCGCTGAAGGGTTCGTCGAGGAGCAGGATCGACGGGGAGGTGACGAGGGCGCGGGCGATGCAGACGCGGCGTTTTTCACCGCCGGAGCAGGTGATGGCGATATTGTTGCGGACGTGCTCGAGGCCGAAGTCGGCGAGGAGTTCATTGCAGCGGGCGACGCGTTCGTCGTGGGTGTAGGGGAGGGTCTCAAGGATGGCCATGAGGTTTTCCTCGACGGTGAGCTTGCGGAAAATGGATTCCTCCTGTGGGAGGTAGCCGATGCCAAGCCGGGCGCGGCGGTACATGGGCATGTCGGTGACGTCCTCGTTGGCGAGGTAGACGTGGCCGCCGGTGGGCTTGATGAGGCCGACGATCATGTAGAAGGTGGTGGTCTTGCCGGCGCCGTTGGGGCCGAGCAGGCCGACGACTTCGCCGGCGCGGACTTCGATGTGGACGCCATTGACGACGCGGCGCTTGCCGTATTCCTTGATCAGCCCTTCGGTGCGGATGAGGGGTTCGGTCGGCAGATGGGCCGAGGTTTCCTCATATTGAGGGTCGGCTTCCTGAGCAAAGACCTCGGACAGGGCTTCCTCGGCCGGTGCTTCGGCGGCGGGTTCCACGTACTCGGGCGGAGTCTGGGGCGTTTCGTCAGGAGTGCTCATTGGGTACGAAAGGGATTGTGTGCTGGGCGCAAGGAGGAAGTCAAAACTCAAAAGTCAAAGGTCAAAATGCAAAGGACATCCTGAGGTGCGACTCTTGAGAAGCTTTTGAATTTGAAGCGAGCGCTTGGCGATTCGACTTTATTTCGGATTCGCTTCGGTGGGGCCGCTCTCGTAGAGGAGGACGCGGCTGCGGCCGTCGACATCCATGCGGTTGGTGTCGCGGTAGATGGTGATGGTCGTGCCGGTGACGGTGTTGCGGTTTTGCAGCACCTGGGGCGATTCGGTGAGGATGAGTTTGTTTTCGGCGATGATGTATTCCGCCTGACCGGACTTGGTTTGTTTGTCGGTGGCGTCGATTTCCACGTTGCCACGGGCGATCATGCGCTTGATCTTGTTGCCTTCGTCGAAGAAGACCTGCATTTCGCGGGCCTTGAGTTTGAAATCGGTCGCGGTGACGAGGACGTTGCCGGTGAAGAGACCTTGATGGCCGGGCATGTCCATCTTGAACACATCGGAGGTGACGACGGTGGGGGCGGAGGCCTTGGCATCCGTGGCCGCCGGTTTGGCAGCGGTTTGCGCGTGAAGCGGTGAGAGGCTCCAGGTCACGAGGGCCAGTAGGAGGAGGGTCTGTTTCATGGGGGGAGGAGGGTGGAGGGGGTGGAAGAAGCGGGAGACTGTTGCAATTGGAGCGGCGAGCTTTCCGAAGTGGTCAGCGGTTCGGTGCCGGGAGCGGGAACGCCGAGCGGCGCGGAGGCGGCGGGGTTGGGCGTTTCGGCAGGCTTGGCGAGGTCGAGGCTGTTGAGGACGACCTTGACGTTCTGGCGCAGGACGCCGCGCTGTTCCTTGATTTCCCATTCCATGGTCTGGGCGGTGACGGTCATGTCGGGGCGGACGATTTCCACGCCGAAGCGGGTGCGCATTTTGTTGTCCGCATTCCAGTAATCACTCTTGGGGGAGGTGATGGTGGTGGCGACCTTGCCGTCCTCGTAGAGGTCGACGCGCAGGGCGGTGATCTCGGTGCGGTTCACGCTGATCACGCGGGCTTCGCCGCCATTGATCATGGCGGTGAGCTTGCCATCGGTGTACTGCGGCAGGGTGAACCCCTTGGTCACCTGCCCCTGGGTCATGTTGCTGGTGGGGCTTTTGGCGGGTTCTGGCTTCGGCTGTTGCGCCGACGAAACCGCCACTCCTGCCAGCAGGGCGGAAACACTGAGGATCAGGGTTCTCTTAAAGAGCCGCTTCATGGATGGCTTTGAGTTTACGCAAGAGGGGCTCCATCTGCGCAAGCGGAATCATATTGGGGCCGTCGCTGGGCGACTTGGCCGGATTCGGATGCGTTTCGATGAAAAGACCGTTCACGCCGACCGCCACGGCCGCGCGGGCGAGGACGGGCGCCATTTTGGCATCGCCGCCGGTGCGATTGCCGAGTCCGCCGGGGCGTTGCACGGAATGGGTGGCGTCGAAGACGACCGGATGACCCGCTTCGCGCATGATGGCGAGGCCGCGCATGTCGACGACGAGGTTTTGGTAGCCGAAGGTCGTGCCGCGTTCGGTGATCCAGTAATCCTTGCAACCGGCCGCCTTGAGCTTGGCCGCGATGTTGTTCACGTCCTCGGGGGCGAGGAACTGGCCTTTCTTCACATTGACGATGCGCTTGGACTTCGCGGCGGCAATGAGGAGATCGGTCTGGCGGCAGAGGAAGGCGGGGATTTGCAGCACGTCGATGACCTCGGCGGCGGCTTTGACCTGCGAGACGTCGTGAATATCGGTTAGCACGGGGCGACCAATTTCCTTTTTGATCCGCGCAAGAATTTTGAGTCCGTTCTTCAGGCCGGGACCGCGATAGGACGCGCCGCTGGAGCGGTTGGCCTTGTCGAAGGAGGCTTTGAAGATGAGAGGGATGTCGAGTTTATCGCAGATGCGGGCCAGCTTCACGGCAATGCCGCGGGCATGGCTCTCGCTCTCGAGCACGCACGGGCCGGCAATGAGGAAAAGGCTGTCCGGAGTCTTAAATCTTTTTTGCATGCTTGAGGGCGGCGTTTACGAATCCGCGGAAAAGGGGATGGGGGGAATTCGGCTTCGAGAGGAATTCCGGGTGATACTGGCAGGCGACGAACCACGGGTGATCGCGCAGTTCGATAAGCTCGACGAGTTTGCCGTCCGGCGAGGCACCGGAGACGATGAGGCCCGCTTTTTCCATCTGCTCGCGGTACTCGCTGTTGAATTCGTAGCGGTGGCGGTGGCGCTCCATGATCTTTTCCATGCCACCGTAAGCGGCGCGGCCCTTCGAGCCTTCGCGCAGGAAGCACGGCATCGCGCCGAGGCGCATGGTGCCGCCCTTTTTCACGACGTCCTTCTGCTCGTTCATCAGGGTGATGACCGGGTGCGGCGTTTCCACATCAAACTCGAGACTGTGCGCGCCCTTGAGCGCGAGCACGTGGCGGGCGAATTCCACCACGGCGATCTGCATGCCGAGACAGAGACCGAGGTAGGGGATATGGTTTTCGCGCGCGTATTGCGCGGCCATGATCTTGCCTTCGATGCCACGGACGCCAAAACCGCCGGGGACGAGCAGGCCGTCGATACCGGCGAGGAATTTCTCCGCGCCCTCGGCTTCGATGTCTTCCGCGTCGATGCGGATCAGCTCGATGCCGGTGTCCTCACCCGCGCCCGCATGCGTGAGCGCTTCGTAGATGCTCTTGTAGGCGTCCTGATGCTCGATGTACTTGCCGACGACGGCGAGGTTGATCTTGTGCTTGGGGGAGATGATGCGGTCGACCATCTTGCGCCATTCGGTCATGTCGGCGGCGGGGAGGTCGAGGCGAAGGTGTTTGCAGACCAGTTCGTCCACCTTCTCGCGCTGGAGCATGAGGGGCACTTCGTAAATCGTGTAGGCGACGTCCTGTTCCTCGATGACCGCTTCGAGCGGGACGTTGCAGAACATGGACAGCTTGTGGCGCATGTCGCGGTCGATGGGATATTCCGTGCGGCAGACGAGGAGGCTCGGTTGAATACCGATTTCGCGCAATTTCGCGACGCTCTGCTGCGAGGGCTTGGATTTCAGTTCCCCGGCGGCCTTGATGTAAGGAACGAGGGTGACGTGAATGAAGAGGACGTTGTCGTGGCCGACTTCGAGGGCGAACTGACGCATGGCCTCGAGGAAGGGGAGACCTTCGATGTCGCCGGTGGTGCCGCCGATTTCGGTGATGACCACGTCGGCATCCTGGAACTGGCCGACCTGACGGATGCGGGCCTTGATTTCGTCCGTGACGTGCGGGATGACCTGCACGGTCTTGCCGAGGTAATCGCCGCGGCGTTCCTTGGCGAGGACGGCTTCGTAAATCTGGCCGGTGGTGAGATTGTTTTTGCGGGTGAGCTTGCTGGAGGTGAAGCGTTCGTAGTGGCCGAGATCGAGATCGGTTTCCGCGCCGTCCTCGAGCACATAGACTTCGCCGTGCTGGAAGGGGCTCATCGTGCCGGGGTCGACGTTGAGATAGGGATCAAACTTCTGGAGGACAACCTTGAGGCCGCGCCGTTCGAGGAGGGTGCCGAGTGCTGCAGCGGTGAGACCCTTTCCAAGGGAACTCACAACGCCGCCCGTGACAAAAATATATTTCATGTTTCGTGTAGGTTACTAAGTGGCCTGCTATCGTCTTTTCCTGGCCGCAGCCAACAGACTTTCCACTTTGGTCAAATCTGCGGAGGTATCGACTCCGGCGCAACGAAATTTCGTCGGCAATACCTTGATTTTCATTCCGTGTTCCAAGGCGCGCAATTGTTCCAAACTCTCCGCCTTTTCCAACGGACTGGGTTTCCAGCCCACAAATCGTTTGAGCGCCTCCGCTTTAAAGGCGTAGATGCCGACGTGCCGCCAGGCCCGCACCGCCGGATCGTACTGGCGTTGGAAGGGCAAGGGGGACCGGGAAAAGTAGAGCGCGTAACCGTCGACGTCAATGACCACCTTGCAGACTTCGGGACTGCGCCATTCCGACTCGGCTTTGATGGGGTGGGCGAGGGTGCCCATGGGGGCGTTGCCCATGCCGGAGATGAGGTCATCGACGGCTTTCGGCGTGAGAAGCGGTTCGTCGCCCTGCACGTTCACGTACAGGCGGGCGGGATGCTTGCGGGCCACCTCGGCCATGCGGTCGGTGCCGGAGCGGTGGGTGGCCTTGGTCATGACGGCGGTACCGCCAAAATTGGCGACGACGTCGGCAATGCGGGTGTCGTCCGTGGCGACGAGGACCTTGGAGGCGTGCTTGCTGCGGCTGGCGGCTTCCCAAACCCACTGGATCATCGGCTTGCCGAGGATGGGGACAAGCGGCTTGCCGGGAAACCGGGACGAGGCGTAGCGCGCGGGGATGACGATGACGGCTTTGTGCATGGGGAAGGAAAGGGGATTTTTTGACGAAATTAACGGAATTTACGAAATTGAAACTATTTTAATCGGAACCGCAGGGGGGCGTTTCCTGATTCATGATCGAATCTTTTTGGCCTTTCTTTCCATTTCGTAAATTCCGTTAATTTCGTCAAATTTTTTTGTCTTATTTTCGCTTCGAGTCGACCACGATCCATTCGGCGGCTTCGATCAGGTCGGAGGCGACGAAGTGGGCTTCGTTGCGGGCCACTTCGCGTTCAGGGGAACTGGGGCCGGTGAGGACGAGAACGGATTTGCAACCGGCGTTTTTGCCGCAGAGGACGTCGGAGAGGCGGTCGCCGACCATGTAGGATTTCGCGAGGTCGAGATCGTGCGCGACGGAGGCTTGCTGCAGGAGCACGGGGCTCGGCTTGCGGTTGTCGTCGCCCGGCTGGCCCGGTGCGGCGTAGCAGTTGTAGATGCCGGTGAAGTAGGAGTCGCCGAGCTGGCGCTGCATTTCTTCCGTGACGAGGGCGACTTGCTGGATGGTGATCAAGCCACGGCCCACGCCGGACTGGTTGCTGACAATCACGAGGGCGAACCCGGCGTGGGTGAGCTTGTCGAGGGCATCGGCGGTGCCGGGGAAGATTTGCACTTTGGACGGATCGCCGAGATACGGCACATTGCGCATCAGGGTATCGTCCCGATCAAAAAAAACGGCTGGTTTACTCATAAAAGGAAAGGGGATTTTTTAGACGAAATTAACGGAATTTACGAAATGGGGGAGAAAGGCATTTTTTAATCAGGAACTCAGGAAAGCAGGAATCTCTTTCGGAACCTTCGCCCGATTTTCTTGATCTCCTGAGTTCCTGATTAAATCCATTTTGCCGTTTTCTTCCATTTCGTAAATTCCGTTAATTTCGTCTAAAATTTTGTTGTTTTAGCTGCCAAAGCTGGCGCGGAGTTCATCCAAGGTCAGCGTGGCGGTGCCGAGTTTGCCGACGACCACACCGGCGGCGTGGTTGGCGAGGTCGGTCGCCTCGGGGCCGGTGGCTCCCGCCGCGAGGGCGAGGGTGAAGACGGCGATGGAGGTGTCGCCCGCGCCGGAAACGTCGTAGACCTGCTGCGCGCGGGTCGGCGTGTGGTAGGGCTGGGCTCCTTTTTCGAGGAGGAGGACGCCTTCTTCGCTCAGGGTGATGAAGAGGTATTGCGGGTCCCACTTGTTTTGCAGGATTTCGGCGGCGCGCATCAGATCGTCGCGCGTTTCGCTGAATTCGAGTCCCGCCATCTGGAACGCTTCGCTGCGGTTCGGCTTGATGGCGGAGGCGCCGGTGAAGTCGAGCGCGTTGTGGGGGTTCGGGTCGATGGCGATGATCTTCTTTTGCTTGCGGGCTTCCTCAATCACGCGGGTGACGAGTCGTTGGTCGACGAGTCCCTTGGCGTAGTCCTCGATGATGATCGCGTCGTGCTGGCCGACGAGGGCGGCAATCTTGTCGATGAGCCATTGGTGATCGGCGTCGGCGAGCTTTTCCTTGGTCTCGCGGTCGACGCGGACGACCTGTTGCTGGCGGGCGATGATGCGGGTCTTGAGCGTGGTGGGGCGGGAGGCGCTTTGCAGCACGGCGCTGACGGCGGCTCCGTCCTGTTTGAGGAGGTCGAGGATTTTCTCTCCCGCGCTGTCCTGTCCGATCACGCCTGCCATGCTGGAGTGACGGGTGAAGGAGCAGAGATTGCGGACGACGTTGGCGGCGCCGCCGGGATAAAATTCGGAGCGCTGGACATCGACGACCGGTACGGGAGCTTCGGGGGAGATCCGGGAGACTTTGCCCCAGATGAACTCGTCGAGCATCAGGTCGCCAATGACGAGGATCTTTTGCGCGGCAAAGGCGCTGGTCAATTCATTCAACCGATTCGAGGACAAAGGCATGGAACATTCAACGCAATGCGCGAAAAGATGTCAATCTCTTGGGCGTCGTTTGCGGCGTAATGCTCGCATTGGAGACCGCAGGAAAGGAGATGGAGGCCCCGGGTGACGTTCCCCTTTTCATTTGGCTCGTCTTTCCGTATCAATGACTTCCTGTGAATTCCGAGGTGATTATTATAGGCGCGGGCGCGGCGGGGCTGATGACAGCCGTGACGGCGGCGCGCCGGGGGCGGCGCGTGCTGGTGCTGGAACATAATGGCCGCGTGGGGAACAAAATCCTGATCTCGGGCGGCGGACGCTGCAATTTCACGAACTATCTGGCGACGCCGGATAACTACCTTTCCGGTAACCCCGATTTCTGCAAGTCGGCCTTGGCGCGGTTCAAGCCGCAGCAGTTCATAGACTGGGTCGAGCAACACGGGATTTCCTATCACGAGAAGAAACTCGGCCAGCTGTTTTGCGATGAAAGCTCGCGGCAGATCACGGGTCTGCTCCTGCAGGATTGCGCGGACGCCGGGGTGGAGATTTTGGTGAATACCAAAGTGACCGGCGTGGAAGCCGCTCCGGCGGGCGAGGGATCGGCGCGGTTGATCGTGCAGACGGACAAAGGACCGATGTCGTGCGAGTCGGTCGTGGTGGCGACGGGTGGGCTTTCGTTTCCGAAGCTCGGGGCGAATGACATCGGCTACCGGATCGCGAAGAGCTTCGGCCTGAATGTGACGGAGGTGCGGCCGGGTCTCGTGCCGCTGACTTTTTCGCCGCGCGATGTGAAGGCGTATGGTGACCTGAGCGGTATTTCGATGGATGTGGTGGTGTCGTGTGCGGGACGTCGTTTTCGCGAGAATATCCTGTTCACCCATCGCGGACTGAGCGGTCCCGCTATTCTGCAAATTTCGTCGTACTGGAAAGAGGGCCAGCCGTTGACGATTGATTTATCGCCGGACGAAAAACTCGAGGAGTGGCTGGTGTCGAAGCAACCGGAGCGCACGGAGTTGGTGAATGTGCTGAGCCTGCGGTTGCCGAAACGTTTCGTGCAGGCGTGGTGCGCGCGGGATTGTCCGTCGAAGCCGATCAATCAATTTGCGATCAAGCGCCTCCGCGAGATCGCGCAGACGTTGCATCGCTGGGAGATTTATCCGGCAGGCACGGAGGGTTACTCCAAGGCGGAGGTGACGCTCGGCGGGGTGGACACGGGGGAGCTGTCGTCGAAGACGATGGAGGCGAAGCGCGTGCCGGGACTTTTTTTCGTCGGCGAGGTGGTGGATGTGACGGGCCATCTCGGTGGATTTAATTTTCAATGGGCATGGGCGTCCGGCGCAGCGGCGGGAGGCAGCGCGTGAACGGAGGTCGTCTGCCGAGGGTGCTGCTGTTCGCGGTGGTGCTGGCGTTGTCGCTACAACTCTACACGCGCGACAATCATTTTTCGTGGCTCTACCACAATGACGAGTCCTCGAAGGTCTCGCAGGTGACCGACGCGATTCGCAATTTTAATCATCCGCCGCTGATGCTGACTCTCGCCGATGGCGTGGCGCGATTGACCGGACGCAACGCCGATCCGCAAGCGGTCGTGCAGGTGGGGCGCACGTTGTCGGCTCTTTATCTCGCGCTGGCGAACGCGCTGCTGGTCGATCTGGCGGTCGTGTGGGCGGGAACGATCACGGGTGTGGCGCTGGGGGCGGTGCTGCTGGTGCAACCGGATCTGTACGAGATCGGGCATTATTTCAAAGAGGATACGCTGCTGCTGCTCGGACTGTCGGCGTCGTTCTGGGCGCTGGCGTTTTTCGGCGCGGAACCGAGCCGCCGTCGTGCGGTGCTGCTCGGCGTGGCGCTGGCGGTGCTGGCCGGGAGCAAGTACGTCGGTTGGTTTTGGGTGGTGCTCCTGGGTGGACAGGCGGTGGTGTGGAGTTGGCGCGAACGTCGCACCGCGCTGGCGTGG
Organism: Verrucomicrobia bacterium Tous-C9LFEB; assembly: GCA_002304345.1. GTDB lineage: Bacteria > Verrucomicrobiota > Verrucomicrobiia > Methylacidiphilales > UBA1321 > UBA1321. The sequence goes on along the minus strand of NEUU01000006.1, from coordinate 155,284 downwards.
GTGGTGGGGGTGTTTGTCGTACTCACGGTGGGGATTTATGGGCCCGTGTTGCAGAATTGGAATGTCGCGCGCGAGGCGGGGACGCTGGAGGTGATGTTGTTGCTGGCGGGCGATTATGGCTCGGGCCATGCCGTGCCGCATGCGCTGTACTGGCGCGAACTGGGTCAATCGATTCCGTGGCTGTTGCTGGCGCTGGGTTGTCTGGGATTTGTGCTGGCGGGTCGCGAACGGCGGCCGCCGGGCAGTTTGTGGATTTTGAGTTCGTCGGCGATCCTGCTGATCGCGCTGTCGTGGACGGCGAAGTACTCGGACCGTTACGAATTGCCGATTTCCTATTTGATGTCTTTCGTGGTGGTGACCGGTGCCGCGTTGGCGTGGCCGCGGAGTGGTTCCCGTCGGTGGCTGACGTGGCTGCCGCAAGCCGGGGCGGTGATCGTGGCGGCGTGGCTGGTGTGGCGCGCGGAACCCGAAGCGGCCCATCGGGCGTGGGGGTTTCGTTTCGATAGCCGCGCGGTGGTGCGGGAACATTTGGCGCAACACTATCGCGGGACTCTGGTGCTCGCGCAGGATGAGTGGGCGCGGGTGGACGTGGAGCCGCGGACGGGACGCTCGCTGTCGAGTTGGTTCGTGGCGGACTTGGGTTCGCTGGACGGCTTGCGGCGTCAAGGCGTGACGCACGTGCTGGTTTCGTTCGATGTGAATCACCGGTTTCTCGATGACTCGGTCGCGCAATTCGCGCAGGCCGATTTCCAGCGGCGCCGGGAATTTTACCGGCAACTTTTCCGCGAGGGGCGGGTGGAACTTTTCCTGCCGTCGCATCAACCGAAGGCGTTGCAGCCGGGGCTGACGCTGGTGGATATTCGCTACCAGCAACCGAAGAACGCGAAAGAGTTCCGACCTTATTAGCGGAAATTCTAAATCCTTTTCGATTTCGTTAGTCGCAAATCATCGGGAGCAACGTGGGATCTGCGATAGCGACAGCTGTCGTGAAGATTGACACACCCCGGCGCTCACGCGCCACCCCTCTTGATAGAGGGGATTCATGCTATCGAGACTCCCAGTTGCCGAAATCCCCTCTATCAAGAGGGAAAGGGAACGTGCGGTAGCACCGCGTAGCGCCGGGGTGTGTGTTGTCTTTCGACTTGGCTACAAATCCACCGGGATCGCCTTGCGGTCCTTGAACTGCATCACCTTGGTGTAGCCGACTTCTTTCACCAGTGCGGTGGCCTGCTTGAATTCGTAAGCGACCTCGGCGGGCGAATGGGCGTCGGAGTTGATCACGATGGGAATGCGTCGCGCATAGGCCATTTCGATGAACTGACGACTCGGGTAGATTTCCTTCGCGTCCTTGCGCAAACCGGCGGTGCTCACTTCCATGGTGAGACCATTCTCCGCGATGGCGTTGAGCGTTTCCGTGTAGAACCGCGACAGATCGCCTTCGGGACGATGCCCGAATTTCTTCACGAGGTCGGGGTGCGCGACGAAATCGAAGAGGCCCGACTCCGCCATGCGGGTGTATTCCTTGAAATAGAGCGTCCAGATTTCGTCCACCGGCTGCTCGGTCCACTTCTTGAGATGCTTGGGATTATCCACGTCCCAGCTCGGCGTGATGTAGTGCACGGAACCGATGAGGTAATCCCATGGCGCTTGTGCGGCGAGATGACGAATGTGGTCCTCGTAACCGACGAGGTAATCGCATTCCAGTCCGAGCCGGATCGGGTAATTCGGGAACTCGGCCCGAACGTCCGCGATCAACTTCAAATACGCCGTGAACTGATCCGGGGCCATGCGCCAGTCGTCGAACTGGGTCGGCATCGGGTTGTGATCGGAAAAACCAATTTCAGTGAGACCTGCGGCCTGGGCGGCGAGAACGTATTCGCGCGGTTCCCCGGTGGCATGGCCGCAAAGAGGGGTGTGCATGTGGTAATCGGTGGCCATAGGAGAACGAGACTAATCTGCCCCGAGGGTGGTTGTCGAGAGTGTGTAAAGGAAAGTCACAAGAGCAAAGTGATCACGAATAAGTCGAAAGTTTTCGCGAACTTGCGGCGACTTCGTTTTGAGCTTTGACCTTTGAGTTTTGACTTCTTCTCGTTCACTGGTTAATCGTTGGCATGACGAAGAAGGTTTCCGCGCCCGTGCTTCCCATTGCGTATTTCGGGGAAGTGGGCAGCTTTTCCCATTTGGCGGCACGCCGCCGTTTTCCGAAGGCCGAACTGATTTCCTGCCGCACGGAGGAGGAATGTTTTGCGGCGCTGGTGGCCGAAAAGTTCTCCGAGATCATTGTGCCGATCGAGAACGCCTCGGCCGGCATGATCTTGAATACGGTCGATCAGCTCATCCTGATGGCGGAGAATCAGAATCACGCCCTGGCCATTCGCGAGGCGATTGCGATGCCGGTGCAGTTGGCGCTGCTGGCGCGCAATCCGAAGGCGAAGATCAAAACGATTTACTCCCACCTCGCGCCGTTCAAGCATGCGAAGGCGTGGCTGAAGAAACATTACGCCGGGGTGACGTTGGAAACCGTGGTGAGCACGTCCGAGGCGGCGCGGCTTGCTTACGAGCAACCCGGCACGGCGGCGATCGCGGGATTGCACGCGGCGGATTTGTACAAGCTGAAGGTCGTGCGCGATGATGTGGGCTCGGAAGTGGCGAATCAGACGACGTTCTTTGTGGTCGGTCAGGAGCTCAAGAAGAGCGGGAAGCCGACGCGGACGATGCTCATTTTTGAAGCCGCGCACAAGCCGGGCTCTCTGTTTCACGTGCTGCAGGTGTTGGCCAAGCAAAACCTGAACCTGACGAAAATCCAGTCGCGACCGATTCCGGGGAAGTTCAGCGAGTATCGGTTCATGATCGAATTCGAGGGGAATCCCACGCAGGCGGCTTTTCAGAAAGCGTTGAAGAGTCTGGCGCGGTGCACGCATCGTTGCGCGGTGCTGGGTTCGTACCCGGTGATCCAACTGAAGCGGACGTAAAGGCAAAAAGGTTTTTTGACGAAATTAACGGAATTTACGAAATGGAAAGGAAAGGCATAAAAGCATTTTATCAAGAACTCAGGAAATCATGAATGAGGAAGCCGGCCGTGTGGGTTTCCTGAGCCCTGATTAAGGTCCCTTGTCTTGTCATTTCGTAAATTCCGTTCATTTCGTCAAAATCTCTCCTCTCATTTCGATCTTGCTAGGCGCGGGATAACTCCATTAAATCTATAGACTTTACGAAAGGCTTGTTCATGAATTCTGGAATCGAGGTGGTCTACATCGTCAAATCCGCTCCGGCCGATATCGAGGCTCGGACGGAGGGCATCTTGCTGGAGCAAGCGGTGGAGTTGCCGCGTTCCGTGTTGCGCGATGATTTTGTTTTGAATCATATCGTGGGGAGCGTCCGCTCCATTGAAGCGCTGACGACCGGCGAGTTTCGCGTGACGATCTCGCATCCCGAAGGAACGGCGGGCAATGATCCCGCGCAATTGTTGAACGTGCTCTTTGGCAACACCTCGCTGCAGCCGGACGTGTTGCTGGAGGATGTGCGGATTCCGGCGAGCCTCCTGCAGACGCTCGGTGGTCCGCGCTTCGGCATTGCGGGAATTCGCCAGGCGGTGGGGGTGCCCACGGGACCGCTCACGTCGACCGCGTTGAAACCGATGGGTCTCTCCACGGACAAACTCGCGGCGATCTGTCACACCTTTGCCCTCGCGGGCATCGACCTCATCAAGGACGATCACGGATTGGCCGATCACGCCTTCAGCCGGTTCGAAGATCGCGTGCGCGCGTGCGTGGATGCGACGAAGCGCGCGGCGCAGACGACGGGGCGGCAGAGTCTCTACGTGCCGAATCTGATTGGCTCTCCCTCGCGTGTGCTGGAGCAATTGCGGTTCGCGCAAAAGGCCGGCGTGGGTGGCGTCATGATTTCGCCCATGCTGCTCGGTTTACCGCTGCTCCATGAGATTGTGCGTAATGAACTCACCGTGCCGCTGCTGGCGCATCCGAGCTTTGGCGGTGCCTTGCGCATCTCGCCCGAGGCGCTGCTCGGAAGACTGTTCCGCTGGTTCGGCGCCGATGCGGTGATCTATCCGAATTACGGCGGCCGCTTTACCTATTCGAAGGAAACCTGCGCGCGATTGGCCGCCCTGCTGCGGCAATCGGACGATGGGTTGCCGCCCGTGCTCCCCGTCCCGGCGGGCGGGATCAAGATCGAGCGGTTGAGCGAGACCATCGCGTTTTACGGCGAGGACGTAATGTTGCTCATTGGCGGCAGTCTGTATGAAGCGGCGGATGACAACGCGCTGCTGCAACGGGCAAAAAGTTTTGTCGCCGGAGCGAGGAACTAACCATGAGCACCGAAACCACGAACAAATCTTTCACGCATCAAACCGAGCCATTTCGTTGGGAGGATGTTCCCTTACTCGCCTACAAGGAAGAGGGGACCCATTTTCACAAGATCACGCGACAGGTGCTTTTCGAGGGCGGAGAAAAACTCGGATGCCAGTGGCGTTACTTCGAGATTTCCGAAGGAGGCCACTCCACGCTCGAGAAACATGACCACATCCACAGCGTGATGATTTTACGCGGTCAAGGCGAGGCTCTGGTGGGTGACGAAGTGCGTGCGATCGGCGCGATGGATCTCGTCTACATTCCGTCGATGACGTGGCACCAGTTCCGTGCAAATCGCAACGATTACCTCGGATTTCTCTGCCTGGTGAATTGCGAGCGGGATCGCCCAATCCGCCCCACGGACGAAGACTTGAGGGATCTTCGCCGCAATCCCAAAGTGGCCGATTTTATTCGGACATAATGGGCGGGCAGACTACCGCTGCGCTCCGGTCCAACACAAACTCCAAGAGCGCCGCATCCTTGCGCTTTCATCGAGAGAAGACTTCGTGTCTTCGGCTTCGAACCGCTGGGAAATAATCCTGGCGGCATTTAATCTGCAATACTACGGATTCTTCAGCTTTTTGATTTTTTCCGACTCATACTTCCGTCGGAGCTGGACTTCCATGACGATCAAGGGGAGCTTGCGATCGGGTTTGTCAACCAGATCGAAAATTCCCTGAATGCAGTCTTCCACAACCTGATCCGCATCGCGGTTCAGATCAATCGCCAAGGCTTTTACTTTCGCATAAGTCTCTTGGGACAAGTAGCAAGGCTGTTTCTTGAGGTCAGGGTGCAGGCACCAAGCCAAGGCCTCCCGGATCACATCCGAGATCGTCTCGTTCTTGCCGCGTTTTTGAATGGCGTTCTCCAATGCTTCGCGTTCTTCTCTCCTGAGACGGACGCGGAGCTGGTCTGTACGTGTTGTCTTGATGGTATTCACACTGATAGTACGGTCGTTCAGATATCTAGTAAGTCAAAAAGTAAACAGTATGCAAGATTTCTATTTAAAAAATATTGAGAGGAGTACAACGTATCACGTAAGTATTACTACTTGTCAAATTGAGTTCCTGCAGTAGGATAGGTGCGGTTCAGGTATTTGAGACGAAAGAGAATTGAGACAATTGAAATAAATTGTCATCGAAACTTTTTACGTGTAGTCTACCGAGAGACGGATAGCGGAGCTAAATCTGGGGGCTTGTAGCGCGAAAGCCCTTAAACTGGAGGAGTGAGATGACGACCAGAATATGCATCCCGAAGAAGAAGACGACTGACCGTTACCAAGCGCGTAATTATCTCACGAACTTGTTGTTCGAGGGGGAGATCAAAAAGGCGTGCGATCAGGCGTTGGAGTTGTGGCAACGCGGCACGATCACCGAGGAAGATTACCGCTTTATTCAAACGCGGCGCGACATCCCCGGAATCTGGCTCAGGTCTGAGGAAGAGATTTCTTCTCGTCGGCGCTTGGTGGAGTAATCCCCTGGCGCAGCAGTTCGAGCGCTTCGCGATTGGCCTTGCGCGCTTCGCTGTTCATCAGATCAATGAAGAGTTTACCCTGCAGGTGATCGTATTCGTGCTGGACCGCGCGACCCAGAAGGCCGCCTGCTTCAAATTCAAATGTTTTTCCGTCGAGAGTCTGCGTGCTCACCTTGACGCGTTGGGAGCGGGGAATCTCGGCATACACGCCGGGAAAGCTGAGGCAGCCTTCACCTTCCGTCACTTTACTTTTCGTGCCGGAGATGACGGGATTAATGAGCAGGACGGGCATGTAGTCCTCGGGATTGACAGATTTGCCATCCACCCACATCCGGCTTTCGCGTTCCTTGATGCCGGTGACGTCGATGACGGCAAATTGCAAGACCTGGCCGATTTGCTGGGCCGCGAGGCCCACGCCATTGTGTGCGCGCATGGTTTCGAGCATGTCGGCGGCGAGCTTGCGGATTTCCTTGGTGATTTCCCGGATCTTGGTGCCTTTTTGGCGCAAGACCGGATGATCGTACATTACGACTTCAAGTATCATGGCGTTCCTGAGGGTTTGGCGTCTTCCGTGAAAGTGGGGAGGTTTTTTATACCGGCAAATTTGGCGGCGTCCATCACTTTGACGATCAGTCCGAAGGGCGCTTTCTTGTCGGCCTTCATGGCGAGCTTGTTGAAGGCGCCGGAATCCATCTTTGTCTTCAGGATGGAGCCAAGCTGGTCGGGGGAAACGGGCTGGCTGTCGAGGAAGATCTTCTCATCGGCCGTGACGTAGATGATGGTGGGCGGCGTTTCCTTGGCGGCCTCGGCCTGGGTGGTTTCGGGCAGCTTGATCTGGACGATGGGCTCTTCTTTTTTAAAGACCGTGGTCACAATGAAAAAGATCAGCAGGATGCAGAGAATATCAACAAGCGAGATGATGTTGATAAAGGGCGTCTTGCGATTGCGATGGGTCTGGAAGCGCATGCGGGCGGGGAGAGGCTAATTGGCGGCGGTTTCTTCCGACTCGGAATAGAGCTTGCCGAGCAAGTCGACGCAGAGTGTTTCCAATTCCACGGAGTAATCGTCCACGCGGCGGGCATAGAGGCTGTGGGCCACGGCGGCGGGGATGGCAACCACGAGACCGGCCACAGTGGTGTGCAACGCCTCGGAGATACCCTTGGCGATGAGCATGCCCTGCGTGGCGAGCCCGCCGCTGTCGGCGACGTGGGCGAAGATGGTGATCAGGCCCGAGATGGTTCCAAGCAGACCGAGGAGAGGACCGATGCCGACCACGATTTCCAGAAAGACGAGGCCGCGTTCCATCTGGGAGACTTCGGCGCGGGCCTTGGTCTGGAGCGCCTCGGTATTCTCCGCCTTGGTCCAGGGGAGGTACAGGAGGCAGGAGCGAACGAGGCGGGCGAGAACGGTTTGCTGATCGGCGGAGAGTTGCTCAATGAGGAGAGTCTTGTCTCCGTAGCCGAGGTCGGCGATCGCGCGGGCGAGGCTGTCCTTGACGATGCGGGCGCGGCGCAGGGCCAGTCCGCGCTCGATGATGATGGCGAGCGTGACGACGGAGCAGGCGCCCAGGGGGATCATGAAGAATCCGCCCGTGATAAAGAACTTGCTAAGGGTTTCGAACATAAACGTTGGAGGTTAGGGGTATTGTTCCCCGTTGCGCAAACTCAATCTAGGGTGCGTGGAATGGTTGAGGTAGGCGGGGAAAGGGATTTTGGACGAAATTAACGGAATTTACGAAATGGGAGCGGGAACAATTTATTAATCAGGAACTCAGGAAATCAAGAAAATCGGACACAGGTTCTGAAAGAGATTCCGGCTTTCCTGAGTTCCTGATTAAAAAGTCCCTTGTCTTGTCATTTCGTAAATTCCGTTAATTTCGTCTTAAAAACTTTTAAAGATGGAGATTAGTAAATACTGAAAGTGAACTCTTCTTCGTACCCGGCTCCGAGCTGCTGTTTCATCGTTTCGGAGAACGGCTCAAACGGGGCGGATTCCACCACCGATTGCAGGGAGATGGTGCGCAACATTTCTGTGCTGCTGTTGCCCGCTCCCGAGTCTTCCGCGACGCGGACGTTTTCGAGCACGCCATTGGCGCGCACGTAAAACTTCACCCGCACCGTTCCGATGGCCAGGAAGCTCATGCTGCTCTGCACTTTCAGATACCAGCGTGAACCCACGGCCCGGTACATTTTCTGTTTGTAACGACCGAGTTCGGTGTCTCGTGCCTCGGGGGAGGGCAATCCTTTCATGCCAGCACCGCCGGTGGAGTCACCACGGGTCATTGCGAACGAGGCGGGGGGTGGGCGTGGAGCCTGCTGGGGCGAGGCTTGGGACGGTTGTTGTTGCGGTTGCTGCGAGTGTTGCGCGGTTTGTGGGGAAGGCTTTTGTTGCTCGGGCGGCAGCAGGGGTTGCGCATCCTCAACGCGGGGCGTGATGGGCTTGGGCTTGGCTGGTTGCGGCGGCGTTTGCGCTTGGGCGGGTTGTTCCTGGGGCGGTGGTTGCTGTTGCTGCGGAGTGGGGGGCTTGGGCTGTTGTTGAGCCTGCGTCATCTGGGGCTGAGCCTGCTGCGGCTTCTGCGCTTGGGACGCTTGCTGGGCCGGTTGTTGTCCCTGACCGGCGCTGCCGGGAGTGTTGACGTAGCTGCTGGAGCGTTTATCGCCCTGCATGTCCGGCATCGGGGAGTTCGGATCGCGGGGATTGGGTACGTCCGTGCGCAAGGCGGTGTTGCGTTCCGATTCGAGGAGGGCGTTCGGATTGGGTTTATCCGTTTCCTGGTGCGCCATCGTGGGGACGAAACGGCTTTGCGGTTTGCTCGGAGCCTGGGTGATCGGCGGGGGCTGGAGCGGGGTTTCCTGCAGGAGGGTCAGGGTGGTTTCGCCCGAGTCGGGTTCGACCTGCACCGTGGGAAATTTGATCAGACCGCTGGCGATCGTCAGCAGGATCAGGGCATGCAGCAACAACGAGAGGAAGATGTAGAGTGACAACCGGCTCTGTCGCATGGTCTGCGGACAGTATCAAAGAAAAAGCCGGCTGTGTAGTGTCTCTTCTCTGATTTTTGGGCCGGACATTTTCTGCCCGGCGAGGAGCCTTTGCGGAGAGGCTCCCGAAACCTCAAAAGACCAGCGGCAGCACCGCCACGCATTTGCGCAAGGGGCTGTCGCCGAGTTCATCCGCATTCCAGCGGTAGGCGGGCTGGTTTGGAACGAAGCGAACGTTGGCGGGGGTGCCGATCGTTTCGGGAGTCGAATCCGTCGGGTGGGGGCGATTCTTGTTCTCCAGATCGGCTTGTGCGTTGGCGGTGGTCGTGGGACTGAATCGAGGTGTCATGGCGATGAATGGGGGGTGAGGGGTTTCGTCATCCCAGAACACCGGTCCCTCGGGGGAGGGACCGGTGTCGGGGTGCGCGTGGGGGAGATTAGTTTTCGGCGGGGATATCTTCGAAGCTGCGTTCCATCGGCAACGGGTCCGCCGTTTTCGCTTCTTTCTCACGATGCGGGGCGGAGACTCCGGCCGTGGAGGCGTGCTTGGCGGTCGTGCGCGATTTGGAGATCAGCGGCACATGGGCTTTCTTGGTTTCGGTCGTATGGCGGGCCACGCGATTGATGGCCACAGCCGACGCTTTACTGCCATCGACCAGGGCGAGCAATTCGCTGACGGTGCTTTTAAGTTCCTCCGCTTGCGCGTTGAGTTCTTCCGCCGCGCTGGCCGTTTCCTCGGCGCTGGAGGCGTTGGTCTGGGTGACCTTGTCCATCTGCGTGAGGGCGGTGTTGACCTGGCCGATGCCTTGGGTTTGCTCTTTGGAGGCATTGGCGATCTGGCCCATGGCGTCGTCCACCTTGGAGACGCTGGCGAAGATTTCTTTCAGGCCGACGTCGACCTGGTGCGATTTCGCATCAATGTCGAGGAGCTTCTTCACGACCTCTTCATTCACGTGGACACCGGCTTCGCTCTTGCGGATCGAGTCCTCGATGATCGTGGCGGTCTCCTTGGCGGCGTCGGCGCTGCGCTTGGCGAGGTTGCGGACCTCATCGGCAACCACGGCAAAGCCCATACCGGCTTCACCGGCGCGAGCGGCCTCGACGGCGGCATTGAGGGCGAGGATGTTCGTCTGGAAGGCGATCTCATCGATGGTCTTGATGATCTTCGAAATCGAATCGCTCGAGACCTTGATCGCTTCCATCGCGTCGGTCAGTTGCTTGGAGGACGCCTGGGCTTCCGTGACGGAGGCCTTCAATTCCTGCACGCGCTCCACATTGGTGGTGGTGGTGTGGCGGGTCTGGTTGGCCAGTTCCTTGGAAGACTGGGCGTTGTTGGCGTTGAGCTCCACGATGCTCGACATTTCCTCCATCGACGAAGAGGTTTCCTCGATGGACGCGGCCGATTCGCTGGCGCCTTCGGCCAGCATCTGGCTGGAAGCGGACACCTGGCTGGCGGCCGAGGAGACCTGTTCGGCGTTGCTATTGAGGATATCCGAGATGCGGGAGAGGGCGCTGTTCACGCTACGGATGGCAAACCAGGAAGCCACGGCGCCGATGAGAACGCAGAGTGTGCCGACGACCGCGAGAAGCGTGATCATTTGCGTAACGAGGCCGGCGAGAGTGTCCCCGCGTTGCGTGCCGACCCTTTCATTGTAGTCCAGCAAAACATCACCCGCTGCCGAGTAGTTTTTGTATGCTTCCGAGAAGGCGCCATCAATCAGCTTGCGGGCTTCGTCCTTGTTGGTTTCGGCCAAGGCCAGGAACTGGTTGCGAAACTGGCCGTTAATGCCCCGTTTTTCCTTGAAGTTTTCGAAGTTACGCCGGTTTTCCTCCGAGGAAATCGCCTCCTCGTACTTCTTTATGGCTTCGTTGGCTTCTTTGGAAAGCCCGTCGATTTGCTCCTTGAGGATTCGGCGCTCGTCCGGAGTGGTGGCATTCAGATAGCGGTAGCAGCGGATCATGGTGTCCGCCTGCAACGAGTTCAGGTTCCCGGCGCCGATCAGGCACGGGATGGAATTCTCGGTGATGGTTTGGCTGATTCCCTTGATCTTGATGACGGAGATAATCGAGGTGATGACAATGGCGGTGATGACAATGCAGAGAAAGGCAGAGCAGGCGATGATTCGTTTTCCAATGGTCCAATTTTTCATATAATCCTTTATATATTGGTTGTATTACTGTTACTAAATATAGAGATCCATCTCTATAAGACGATCTGATCGATATCAGTGTCGTTGATGACGATATCAATATCGAGCAGGGTTTTGACACCGCCTTTGATCTTGGCCATACCGAAGATATAATCTGCGGAGAGGTGGCTGCCAAAGTTGGGAGTCTCTTCAATATCGGTCGCGGCGATGTTGAGCACTTCTTCGACCGCGTCGACGACGAGTCCGATCAGGCGATCGTCTCCGTTGTGCAAATGCACCTGGACAACGATGATGCAGGTCGACTCGGTGACCTCTTGCGGAGGAAGTTCAAACCGCACCCGCAGATCAATAACCGGGATCACTTTGCCTCGAAGATTGATCACGCCCTTGACGTATTCGGGCATTTGTGGGACGAGTGTAATGGTTTGAAGGCGGATGATCTCCCGGACCTTCAACACGGCGATGCCGTACGATTCCGTGTCGAGACGGAAGGTCAGGAATTTTTCTATAGACGCACGACTGATTTTTTCTGCCGTCGTGGTGGTGAGAGGCTTTTGTAGTGTGGGCATATGCGATTCCTTTTTTTCGATGTTAGTGTGTTGCTCAACACCATATCGTCCTTCAAGGAGAGGACATTAATCGCTGTATCTATAAATATACATTCCATATGGAGGGGTAGAGGCATGGTGCGAATCTATATATGTCCGAATGAAGACGAGTGTGTCTTTGCTGGAATTTCAATATAGGACGTTGAAATACATATCGTATCACATCGACCTACTTTCACTGTGCTAATCTATTTATCTATGTAGATATGCAGGTATAGGGAGGGCGTCTTAAATGGATTCGTGCCGCTAGAAAATGGTGTCACGGTGAGAGGCGAAAGTGCGATAGAAACGGTTGGGAATTAGTTGAAACTATGACTGGGGCTGATCACATTTTGTCATTGCATCGGGAGATCCGACGCAATCATCAGGCTCGCTACTATCACCGCTTGCACGGAGTCTTGTTGGTGTTGCGGGGAATGAGCTGCCAACAGGCCGGGCGGTTGATCGGTGATTCGGCGCGGGCACTTCAATATTGGGTCAAGCGTTTCGAAACGGCCGGATTGGAAGGATTGTATGAGAAGGAACGGCCGGGCCGCCCCCGTCGGCTCGGGCCCGAGCACTTGGAAGAGTTGAAGCTCGTCTTGCAGCGCCAGCCGACAGACTTTGGATTGGAGTCCGATTTTTGGGATGCCAAGTCCCTCTCCGCTTACCTGCGGCAGAATTGCGCCATTGTTCTGGGGTTAAGGCAATGCCAGCGGTTGTTAAGACAATTCGGTTGCAATTCGCCACGGGCCAGGTCCAAGACGTTCTTGAGGCCCGCAATAATTAATGACGAGACGATTTGTGAGTCAAATTCCTCGAGGCATAATTAAGTGCGTTGGAGCACTCTCGGTGGGGGCTCTGCTCCTATTTGGTAAAGCTATTTTTGCCATTTAAGGTGGATGCTGGATTTTACCACCTAGGTTGACCTAGGTGGACTTTTGGCTATGCTGTTGCCCATGTCTTACGGATTCGTAAAGCCCACAGATTTCGCGGAGTCGCCCAAGACGATTCCCGTCTCGCAGCAACAATTTCGGGCGGCCTTGCCGTCGCTGGATGCCAACGTCGAGAAGGCCATCACCCGCTCTCAGGACTACCTGTTCAGCCTGCAAAAGCCTGACGGCACCTGGGTGGGGGAATTGATCGTCGACTGCACGCTGGTTTCGGACGTTTGTATTTTCATGCACTGGATGGGCGAGGTGGATTTCGACCGGCAGGCGAAATGCGTCAAGCACCTGCTGGATCACCAACTCGCGGATGGTGGCTGGAATATCTACGTCGGGGGCCCGAGTGAACTCAACGCCACGCTGAAAGCCTACTTCGCGCTCAAGCTCGCCGGTTTTCATCCGGACGAACCGTTGATGCGCAAGGCGCACGCCACGATCCTGCGTCTGGGCGGTATTCCGAAGTGCAATACTTACACCAAGCTCATGCTCGGGCTTTTCGGTCAGTATCCGTGGAAATACCTGCCGATCATCCCCAGCGAGATCGTGCTACTGCCGAACTGGTTTTATTTCAATCTGTACGAAATGTCCTCGTGGAGCCGGGCCATGGTGGTGCCGCTCTCGATCATCAATCATTTCAAGCCGATGCGGCATCTGCCTCCGGACAAACAGCTGCACGAACTTTTCCCCTACGGCACGGAGCATAGCGATTTCTCGCAGGTCTGGGACAAGAGCTTTTTCTCGATGCGCAATTTCTTCCTGACCTGCGATGCGGGCCTGAAATTGATCGACGGCCTGCCGTGGAAACCGTGGCGTCATCGGGCCTTGAAAAAGGCCGAGGCGTGGTTGATCGAGCATATTTCCGAGGGATCGGACGGGCTCGGCGCGATTTTCCCCTCGATGGAGTATGCCATCATCGCGCTCAAGGCGCTCGGCTATCACGACGACCATCCGATCCTGCGCAAGGCGATCAAGGATTTCTTCGAGCTCGAAGTGGATGATGTCGCAAATAACGATTACCGCTTCCAGCCCTGCTTCTCGCCCATCTGGGATACCGGCATTACGGCCATGGCGCTGTCCGAATCGGGCGTGCCGCAGGATGACCCGCGTTTGCAAAAGGCGGGGGAATGGCTGCTCTCCAAGGAAGTGCGCACGCGGGGGGATTGGTACGTCAAGAATCCGCACCCGGTGAACAGCGGTTGGGCCTTTGAGTACAATAACAAGTTCTATCCCGACGTGGATGATACGTGGAAGGTGTTGCTCGCCCTCAACGGCATCACCATGCCGGACGAGAAAGCCAAGAAGGAAGTCATGGAGCGCGCCTTGCGCTGGGCGATCAGCTTCCAGTGTCAGAACGGCGGTTGGGCGGCCTTCGATAAGGACGTGACCAAGGCGTGGCTCGAGGACGTACCCTTTGCCGATCACAACGCCATTCTCGATCCGCCCTGCAGCGACATCACCTCGCGTGCACTGGAGCTTTTCGGACGACTCGGCATCAGCCGCAAGGAACCGTACATTCGCCGCGCGCTCAAGTTCATCCGCGACACGCAGGAAGAAGATGGTTCCTGGCAGGGCCGTTGGGGTGTGAATTACATTTACGGCACATGGCTGGTTTTGCGCGGTCTGTATTATATCCACGAAGACATGAATCAGGACTGGGTCCTGCGTGGTCGCGACTGGCTCGAGTTCAGCCAAAACGAGGATGGCGGCTGGGGCGAAACATGCGCCTCCTACGAAGATCCGAAACTCAAGGGTCGTGGGGCCAGCACCGCCTCGCAAACCGCTTGGGCGCTCATGGGCATCATCGCCTGTGGCGACGTCACCCGCTCCAGCGTGGTGCGCGGTCTCGATTACCTCTGCCGCACGCAGCAGGCGGACGGCTCGTGGAAGGAAGAATTCATCACCGGCACGGGTTTCCCCCGCGTCTTTTATCTCAAGTACGATATGTATCGCAATAACTGGCCTTTGATCGCGCTGTCGGATTACCGTCGCATGGCGGCAGCCAAAAAAGGAACCCGATGATCTGTTACGCTTTTGCGGTTCCTTTCGAGGGACAGGAACTGGTCGACAAATTGACCGAGAAGGAAACCTTCAGCCTCGGCACGCTCTCCTGTGTGACGGGCAAGCTCGGCCATCGCACGGTGCTGGTGGCTTTCATCGGGATGGGGCTCACCAATGCCGCGGTCAACACGCAGGTGATCTTTGACCACTTCCGCCTGAAGGCCTTTATCCTCGCCGGATTCGGTGGCGCCCTGGTGCCCCAGCTCAAGCGCGGCAACGTGGTCATCTCCGACAACTTCACCCACGAAGAGGTCAAACAATTCGTCCGCCTCTTGCCGGACTTCAACTTCGCCAACTTTTGCAGCACGGACGAAGTGGTGGCCACACCCGAGCGCAAGGCCGAGTACGCCGAAGCCACGCAATGTCAGGTCGTCGATATGGAAACCGCCGCCGTGGCGGAGATCGTGGTGGGACGCGAAAAGCCGTTCATCGCCGTGCGCGCCATCAGCGATGAACTCAGCGACCGCCTGCCTGCCGCCGCCTTGGCTGCGGGATTCGACGCCGAGCGCAACGTCGCCACACCGGTCAAGCTGGTCTTCCATTGCCTCACCCATCCGTGGGATATCAAACCCTTCAAGAATTTCATCAAGGAACTGCCCCCCGTTCGCTCCAACCTGACGCGATTCCTTCTGCAGATCACCAACGAACTGCCCAGCAGTTGGTGAATTTGAAATACCGCAATGCGCGAAGCTACCCTCCGCAGTAGAATACTGATTCCGGCGTGGCTGATAACTCAAGTCGTAAGCTGGACGGGAATAGTTCTCGTGTTTTTGTTCCGCGAATTGGGTTTGGGCGGAACGATGGGGTATTCAGGTCACATGATCTTTTATTATTTATATACCAATTTGGAGCTGCCAGCGCTGATTCTTAATATCAGCTTCCTGATTGGAGTTGTTCTGCTATGGCGCTATAGCTTTCTCAGCAACAGTGGATGTATAGCCTCGATACGCTGGATTGGGACGAAAGGGACTGGAACCCTCTGTCTGGTTGTAGCGGTAGGAATGGTAACGTGGCTGGGATCAGGGCTGGTGTTTCACGGATATGCTTTATCCATGGATGAGTTTTGTGGAAACTTTCAAGCCTCTATTTTTGCGGCAGGACAACGACACGCCGTAATTCCTCCGGAATGGATACCCTATAACAAGGCATTGAAACCCATTTTCATTAATTACAATGAAACGGAGCATGTTTGGGTGGCGAACTATCTTCCCGTGTATGCCTTTGTGCGGTCACTTTTCATTCGAATTGGAGCGCCATCCCTAATGAATCCTTTGTTGGCGGCGGGAACTATTCTGCTTGTTATGCAGATCATCCGCAATCTATGGCCGACTGAAAAAATGTACTCACTCATTGGCGGTTTACTGCTGGCCACCAATAGCGCATTTCTTCTCACCTCCATGTCCCTATACTCGATGTCACTGAGCTTGTTTTTGAACGTGACATGGCTCTATCTCTATACGAGGAATGATCGTTTGGGTTATGGATTGGCTCCCTGGGTGGGATGTCTTGGCTTGTTAGTGCATCAGCCTTTTGCACACGCCTTGTTTGTGTTGCCTTTTTTGCTGCGAATGGCTTTGGAAAGGAGATGGGTGCGGAGCGCTTATTTTGCGGCAGTGTATCTGCTTGGACTTCTCGGATGCGCGTTATGGTGGGAGTTGGAATCAAATCCAGGGGCCGTATCCAACGGGATAAAGCTTTTTGTCCTGCCCTCATTATTTGATTTTGTAACTCTGATTGCAGCGACTGTGCAACTGGTGAGCTGGTCAACTCCTGTCCTGGCGCTACTGTTTATTTTATCTTTTGGAGGCGAATCTGACCATAATCGATCCCTATGTGCCGATCTGCGATGGGGGTGCTTGTTGATCTCTATATTTTATATATTTATGCCATTTACTCAGGGTCATGGTTGGGGAAATCGGTATTTTTATCCGGCCTGGGGGAATGTGATTATACTGGCGGTGTTCGGTTGGCAGCGATTGACGCGGATAATTCCGGAAGCCGAGAACAAGGCACTTCGAATCATGGTCTTCACCTTGATTTTTGCCTGGGGCGTGCAATTGCCATTACGATGCTGGCAGGTGGAAGGCTTTGCGCGGCCTTACGCCACGGCGATGAAGGCATTGGAGAGTTTGCCCGTAGATATTGTTTTGCTGAACCCGGGGCAGAGTTTCTATGCTCAGGATTTAGTGCGAAATGCACCATTTCTCGATCGCAATCCAAAAATGATGAGGATTGATTCTCTGACGCCTTTACAGATAGCGGCTTTACAGGAAAAGTATCGTGTGGCGATAATTGATCGTTCCAATTTGATAAAGTTTGGAATTTGTCCAAGCAAAACCCGGCATAAACCATGACTTCAGCCGTACTATGAAGATCAATTTTTCGCTCTGCGTTTTAATACCCTGCCACAACGAAGCCTTGTCGATTCAGGGGGTGGTGCGGGAATATGGCGAGGAATTTCCAGGGGCAGAGATCTTGGTGATAGATAATGCCTCCACGGATGGGACGGCTGCAGAGGCCCTTCAGGCAGGGGCCAGAGTGATAGTCGAGGCGCGATTGGGCAAGGCGAATGCGGTGGCAGCCGGTCTCGAAAATTGTGACGCCGATCTGATTATCATGGTGGATGGTGATGGGAGTTATCCAGCAAAAGGAGCGAGGTTGCTCTGGGATCGATACTTGGAGTATCCCGCAGATTTGATTACCGGAGTACGCTGTCCAACTGAGGAACAGGGACCTGTTTTTCGCCCCATGCATCAATTGGGGACAAAGCTCTTTGGCCTGTGCGCCTCCGCTGTCTTTGGTTGCTGCCCAAGAGACATATTTTCGGGACTGCGGCTTTTTTCCCGTCGTTTTTACAAAAATGTCCCCATTCTCTCGAACGGATTTGAGCTTGAAATGGAGCTGGCTATTCAGGCGGCTGACAAAGGATTTAGCTGGAGTGAAGTGGACGTGCCATTTCGGGATCGAACCCCTGGCTCCAGCTCGAAATTGCGTACCGTGACGGATGGTTGTAAAATTCTCCGTTCTCTGCTTTTGCTTTTTCGCGACTACAAACCGCTTTATTTTTTTGGAGCGATTGCCGGAGTGTTTTTGATGTTGGGGCTATGTGCGGGAGCGCCTCCGATTTACGAGTATTATCGCACTCACTTTGTCGGGCGTTTCCCTCTGGCAATTCTGGCGGCGGCATTGATGAATATTGCCCTATTCACTTTTTTGACTGGTTTGGTAGCAGAGACGAATCTCCGCTATCATCGTGAAGCGTTTCAAATTAAGCTCCGCAACTTTCAACGCCATCAGTGACTATCCATATACTTAACCAGTACTTATGGCCGGACTGTGCACCGACGGCCATATATGCCGACCAGTTAGGAACGTTTCTCAAAAGAAATGGTTATAGAGTTCGGAGGGTGGGAGGAAACGGAGAGTATCGATTAGGAAATCGCCCGCAGCCCGATTTGGAAGAAGTAGTGCTGCCCGTCTGGAAAGGGACGCGAGGCCGGGTACTTTCGACTATAAAGGAATACCACTCCATCTATGGTGCATTGGATCGGTACATTCGAAGTGAGGTGTGTTCACACGATGTGGTCATCGTTACGAGTGCCCCTCCCCAATCCATTAGCCTGATTGACTCAATTCGTGACCGAGGTGGGATTGGGATTTATTGGTTGCAGGATTATTACCCGGAATTATTGCGAGGTTTTGTGGAATATCCGTCTCTGGCTCGCCGGATATTATCCGGGTATTGGAACCGCACGCTGGAGTCTTGGAATCGAGTCGTTAAAATCTCTGGAAATCTGGCTTACCACGGAGAAAATGCGACCATAATTCGCAATGGGACGACACTAGATCTTGGTCCTATCCAACCTTTCGAGCCGGGTTTGGCTTGTTACTTTGGCAATCTGGGTTATGGACACAGTTTGGAAATATTTGTGGAGTCTTGCCGTGAACTGCGAGAAAAGGGCTACAAAATCATCGTATTAGGAGATGGGCCAAAGGCCTCACAATTACCCCCTTGGATTGAACGAAAAAAAATCTTAAGCGAACGGGAATTAATCGCTTGGCATTGGAAGGCCGAAGTTCACCTTGTGGCGGCCGATCCGAATATTACCGGAGCGGTGTTTCCCTCTAAATACTGGAATAGCCGACTGACAGGACGGAGAATCGTGCCGTCAGGATTTGCCGGATCTATGCTGGAGGAATGGCGCTATGTGGAGGGGTTGACTGAAATGCCCTCGCTGCAGGAATGGATTTCGCTGTTGAAAACGATGTAATTTCCATTTTGGCATTTGGGGAGATCAAGTCGGTGGTGCTGGATACGTGCCGGCCGGCGCGAATTAATGCAGTGACGAGGCAAGTTTGAGAGAATCCTCGACGCTGATATGATCGCCCGGAAAGAGACGGAGTGTTTCTCCGCCAATGGTGTCGAAGATCCAGCGGCGGCTCGTGTAACAAGCGACAACTGGCTTGCCGAGCAACTGCCCGAGAACATGCGCGGAGGTGATGATGCCAAAGACGAGTCCACAATGGGCAATCAATTCCTGATAAGCCTCGAGATTGCCGCGCCAGGTTTCGTAAGTGGGGTGATCGGGAGTTCCTGGAGGAGGGACATAGAGGACACGGTAGCCGGTTAATTTTTGAAGCAGTCGTAAATTACGATCGAGCCAGTCTTCATAGAGGTTGGCGGCCGAAACGCGCAACGAAACGCTTGAGGCAAAGTAAAGTAGAGTCCGGTCGTTGTGGCATTGCAGGGTGGTTTGGACGTGTCTGAAACTGATTTCCGGATAGCGACGATACCAATACTCGGGATAAGGACGATTGGCAAAATAGGCTCCGATTCCAAGCGGGTGGATTTGGTTCCAAATAATTTGGCGCCCGAGTTGCCGGAGCTTTTCGTACAGGTAGAGTTGCTGGGAGATGGAGTTGAGGAGGTTGGCGGGAACGCTGAAGCCGTGAGTGAGGCGAGGCAATGGCAGCGGACGAGGGATGACAGAGGGAAAATAAGTGAAAGGATTCCCAAAACTCTGATCGTACCAGACTTCAACGCGTTGTCCGTTCTGGGTTAAGTAATCGGCTAGGGGAACGGTATACCAAAGGTCTCCCAAGCGGCCAGTCTGCAGAATTGCGAAAGGAAGCGGCGACTTGTGCGCCCGGACAGGCTGCTGGTGTTCGGATTCCTGATTATTCATCGGCAAAATCTGTCGTGAGGGATCTCAAGTTTAAATGCAACTTAAGAATGGTAGTGGCGCCAAAATCGATAACAAGGACGTAATCTGCCTAGCTGGTGCAGGGGCGTTCGATTGCAAGTTGCGAATTTGCAGGTCCGATGTTAAGGAATTACCCGGCGATTTGGGATATAACAGTTTTTCTTGGGGCGGAAGGAAATTATGGAAACCAAATGTAACGTAACTGATCATGATCGCAAGTGGGCGGAGCGATCAGCGAAGATATTGCTTTGCCTGGCTACATTTGGCGCTGCCGTCAGTTGGGTATTTGCGAGTGGCAAGATATTGCCATTATGTGAGCCTGATCGTGCCGACGTATATTACTGTTTTTTCGCCTGGTATGAATTCTGGCCCAGTCTCATGACGGCGGTCCTGGCGCTGGCCTCGGTCCATTTTATTTCAAAAGGCAATGGTCGTCTCGAATTGAACAGACTGCAGGTGGGACTGCTTTCTCTCGTTGTGGCGATTTTTTGTAGGTGGGGAACTAGCGCGATTTACTTGAAGTACCCATTGTCTCAGGATGAGTATGCGGCTTTTTTTCAAGCGCGGATATTTGCGAGTGGTCATTTCTTTTCCGTCATTCCCGAGCATCTCCGTTGGTTGAGGGATGCTCCAGTCTCGGTTTTTCTTATCTTCGACCCGGTACAATACACGATCTCCCAACCGTACCTGCCGGTGTACAGTCTCCTGCTCCTCCTGGCTGGATGGCTGGGTGATCCATGGCTGCTCAATCCACTGCTCTCGGCTGCGTGCGTTGTGCTGATTTATCAAGTTGCCAGGCAGCAGCGGGTTTCCACTTCGTATGGCGCCATTGCCGTGGTATTTCTTGCCACATCGGTGCAGTTTTTGATTACTGGGTTGAGCGGTTATTCAATGACTTCGCACTTATTTTTCAGTCTCTGCTGGCTCTGGTTGTATTCCCATTCCAATAAACGATTTTATTATGCGGCTCCGTTGCTCGGTGCTTTGGCGATTGGATTGCACCAGCCAGTTTGTCATCTTCTCTTTGTTGCCCCCTTTTTGGTGAGACTGGTGAGGGATAAGAGGTATGTTGCCTTCCTATACAGTGTCATAGTATACGGTGGTGCCGGACTGTTTTGGCTTGGATGGATGCATTTAATGCGTCCTCAAGTTAACTCGGACACTGTCCACATGTTTGGATTCCCTCCATTTGGAATGTTTTGTCTGCAGGGAATCAACAGCGTCTTGACGATGAATTGGCAGAATTTTGCCATGGCGTTTTGTTTTGTCTGTGCGACGGGACTTGTTCGTGAATTTCCTACCTTTGTCTCGGATTTGTTCTATGGAATTGTACTGACTTTTGTATTTTACTGTTTTTTTCTTTCGGACCAAGGGCATGGCTGGGGATATCGTTATTTGTTTCCGGTTTATGGAAATTTGTGTCTGGTGGCGGCTTGGGCCGCTGTGCATTTGTCGATTTCGCGGACGTGGATATTGGCCATGGCGGGGGTCGCGCTGTTTGTACAGCTTCCTTTACGTGCAGCGGAGGTACGCCGGGAGGTGGGACGGATGGCGACTGCCTATCGCGACCTTCGTGCGATTAAGGCCGACTATGTTGTGGTCGACACTCTACAGGGTTGGTATTCGATGGATCTGGTCCGCAATGATCCATGGATGAGTCAAGCTCCGCTTTTTCTCTATAGCCTTCGCGTGTCTCCGGAGATGCTAGAGCGGTTGAAAAAGGAAGGAATCACGGTAACTATATCTCACGAGGAGTTTCGCCGGTTGAATATCCGAACGGCTGATTCTCCCCGGTGAATATGGGGAAATTTTGATAGGGCTCTGGCGCCAGGGCTTTCGACTGTCGACAGTACCCAGAATCTAGTCGATTGGGGTGGTGGGTTGCGAGTTCCAATAGAAGCTCAGGAGTACGCAGCCTGATCGTGTGGTTTGCAGGAGGAAACCCCGCATGTGGCGCAGCAGTTCATGCGTGATGAAGTAGGGTTGATTCTCCGTCTTCTTTTCATTCAGCGCCGGGATGGAGGCTCCGGCGGGAAAGGCGAAGACGACGCTGAACAGATGGCTCGGCTTGTCGATGGAATAAAAATCGACAGGCGGCGTGACGGATTTGGCGGGAACGAGCGAGAGCGTCACGCGCGTTTCGGGGGAGGGATGCAGCCGCGCGGTGTAGTCGAGGCAATGGAGCAACCACGTGGGATGACACAACACGAGGGTGGTAGGCGTGACGCTGGGATCGACGGTCAGCGAAAGTCCGTGGTGTGTGCCGAGCGCCTGGATCGATCCCTCAATTTGAGAGTACGGCACCGGCTCGGGAGCGGGACGCAACGAACGGACCGTCGCGCCGAAATGATGAATCTGCGTCACGGCTCGTTCGAGCGCGGCGTTGAGTTCGTCGAGATCCTCTTTGGCGGGAGCGTTGCCGCTGTCCGGTTCGGCGATGAGAGTCATCAAGGTGGCGGCGCTGGAAATGTCATTGGCGAGATCATGGACAAAGCGTCCAGTCACCGCTCCCAACTGGGCAAGCGGCGGCAATTCAAAGGGCGACGGTACGGGTTCTGTGGAATCCGGATCGGACATGACCGTGATCCTAGAGGGTGCGCTGCGGCGTGTCCATGGCCGTTTTTGGGGTGTGAATTAACCAATAACGTCGAGTTGAGCGACCTGCATGAGGCGGGGCTTGCCCTGAAACGACTCCACTCTGCCCGTGAGCCGCACGCGGTGATCGATCCACGACTTGGCCACGCGGTCGTACCCGGCCGGATAAATCCCCCGTAGCGAGGTCAGTTCGTTGCTCTCGATCTGGCGCAATTCAATGCGGCGGGCGTCGAGGTCGATCTCGCGCACCGTCCCCACGAGCGTGACCGATTCCGTGCCGAGCACTGGTTTGTCGAGCCACGTCTTGACCCGCTGCCGGGTGTCGAGCGTGAGATGCCGCCACCGTTTGTCGGGGAGACAATTGCCGGTGAGATCGACCGTCTCGATACCGCGCCGGCCCGAGGGGGCGAGGTGGACAACGGCGGTCAGCCCCGCATCGCGCAGCAGCGGATCGGGAAAATCGTGGACGACCTTTTCGTAGGCATCCATGCGGTCGAGATCGCCCGTGAGCGCGCCGATGGTGTGCAACGCCTCGCGGCTCGCGGCGACGAGGGGATCACCACTGAGGAATTTATAATTCTCGCCCGGCTCGGGCAGGCTGAAGCCGAGATAGAGGCTGCCCCGCGCGAACGAACAGAGACCGAGGTCGATCTCTTTCGGTAGCGTCAGGGTTTCGTGCATGGCCCCGGCCAACGTCTTGATCATCGTGCTGACCTGTTTGCGCACATCGCCAAAGACACCCGCGACGAGGGAGAGCCGGGGATTGACCGTCTGCAGTCCCGACCCGTCGAGGTGCAGGAGCAGATCGGAGTCGTCCATCGCATTCGCGAGGGGAAGGTCCTCCGTATAGAGCCGGTCGAGGAGTTGATAATAGGGCGCGCACGCCTGTGTGAGCTGTTCCTCGCTGCCGCCCGCATCGAGCACGAGCCGTTGCGTCGCGGCGATCTGCTGGTGCAACCGGCGCGCTTGCTGATCGAGATTTTCGCGCCAGGTCATGAGGAGGCCTCCGCCAGTTCGCGTTGTGGCAAGGGGACCGTGCGTCCGTTGAATTGCACGCGCAGAATGCCCTTGGTCGCGCCGGGAGCGAGACCGCGAGGCGCGGCGTCCTGCGGGCGCACGTATTGAAAGAAGAGCCGGAAATCGTGGATGCCGCCGGGAAATCCCTCGCTCCAGAAATGGAGATGCACCCCGTACTCGGAGAAAATCGTATCGAGTCCCTTCAGGAAAAACGGCGTCATGCTTTCCAGCGCTTCGGTGCCATACTTCGCCCGCGTCTGCAGGATCACATCGATGTCCTCCGGGCGCGGCTTGTCACTGATATAACCGCCGTCCAGGTACAGGATGTCGAACGTATCGAGTGACCGCGTCCAGTCGACGAATTTCAGCAGCCGCTGCCACATCTCCGCGCGATGTGGGTTCAGGACGAACCGCTTTTCCGCCTCGGCGAGCGAGCAATCATGGATGCCCGAGGGCAGCAGTCCGTTGGCGTTGAAGATGGGCAGGGGCACAGGTGTGATGGCGAATGTTTTTGAAAATCAGGAGAGCGGCTTTTCGTCCTCTTGGTTGGCATTCTTCGAGGCCTCTTTCCATGTGAAATAATAGGCGAAGCAGAGATTGCCCAGTACTAGCACACACAAAGTCATCGGTGGCCAAAGGCGTGCCTGTTCGCCCATGCCGGAAGCCGATCGGAAGGCTTCCTTTTGAATGCCGAGAGCAAAATGAATGGCGATAAAGATACCCGCCAGAAAAGAGGAGGGGTGGCAGATCTTCCATGCATGCTTGCGACCCTTCGATTTTTGATAGTCAATCAAGCCCCATAATGTGCAAGCAAAGAAGGCGAAGAGAATCAGTCCATCAAACCAGCCAACGATGGATGCCGCTTCTGCCATGCTGCGGCTTTTGCTGGCATATTCAAGGGATTCAATGGCGGCTCCGAAGTTCAGCATGAAACTATAGTTGGCCCCAACGTCGGACGAAATTCAATCCCAAAGGGGCCTGCCGCGATTGCGGATAAATCAGCCCGCCGTCTGGCCCCGACCTGGGAACGTCAACTCCGCCACGCCCGACTTGTCGAGCTGGCCGAGTCCGCGCTTCACCATCTCGTCGTACTGCGCTTTCGTCGCGGTGGCGAGGGGGAGCGTGAGCTGCGCTTCCTGCGCCAGCGAGAGCGCGATACCGGAATCCTTCGCGGCATGTGCCGCGGAAAAGAAGCACGTATGATCGCGGTTCTGCATATCCTCTCCATCGGTGACGAGCACGCGCGACGCCGCGCCGGTTTGGGAAAACACCTCGCGCAGCATGGTCAGATCGAGCCCGAGCGCGTGGCCCAGCCCAAGACCTTCCGCCAGTCCCGCCGTGTTGATATTCATCACCATGTTCACCAGTGCCTTCACCTGCGCAGCGGTTCCGGCGGCATCGATGTACCGTAGCGACGCACTCAGCGATGTAAGCACGGGTTTTACGTTTTCGAAGACGTTCTCTTTGCCCGCGCACATCAAATAGAGCGTGCCTTCGCGTGCCTGGGTGATGCTTGATGCCATGCACGCCTCGAGCGATGCGGCGCCGGCTTTCGCGGCGAGCGCTTCGATCTCCACATGCAGCGACGGCGTCACCGTCGCGCAATTGAGGAAGGTCTTGCCCTTCGCGTTCACGAGCAGGTTGTCCGTCGCGTTGGTGAAAATGTTCCGCATCGCCGCATCGTCGGTCACGACCGTGATGATGATGTCCGCTGAGGCCGTGACTTCCGCGAGCGTGGTGGCCGCCGTACACGAAAGCTCCCCGGCGAGTTCCACCGCCGACGGTGCCTGCGCGTCATACACGGCGGTGACCGTGTAGCCCTGATCTTTCAAACGGCGCGCCATGTTGGCGCCCATGCGACCGACTCCGACAAACGCAATGGTGGGTTTCATAGTGGTAGAGGAATAGGTTAGCTGACCGCCTGCCGCGCGGCGTCGTACACTTTTTGCAACGGCACATTCTTCGCGTCGGCAATCTTGCGGGCCGATTCAAATTCGGGCGCAACCTGCACCAGCTTGTCGCCGCGATAACCGAGCTTCACTTCCACCGCGCCGAACGGCGTGGTCACCGTCTTGATCTCGCGGCGCAATTTCGTGCGCTCGGCGGTCGTGCGACGCACGCCAAAGGCGGAGGTGTGCGTGAGAATCAAATCGGCCAGCTTGTCCGCATCGGCAGGCGAGGCGAGCACGGAGAGCAAGACGCCGGGGCGGTTTTTCTTCATCTGGATCGGTTGATAAAACACATCGAGCGCTCCGGCGGCGAACAGCTTTTCCTGCGCGTCGCCGATCAACTCGCCCGGCAGATCGTCGAGATTCGTCTCGAGCACAACAATTGTGTCCTGTTCTTCCGCAGCGGTCGTGGACGCTTCCACCACTTCGCCGAGAATCGCGCGGACCACGTTGGGCCGGGATTTCAAATGGCGCGTGCCGAGGCCATAGCCGACCTTCTCGGTCTTCAATCCCTGCATTGGCGCGAACCCTTCGGCGAACTCGGCCAGCAACGCCGCACCGGTTGGGGTGAGGAGCTCATGCGGTTCGTCGACCTGCGTCAGTGGAATGCCCGCGAGCAGTTCCAGCGTGGCGGTGGAGGGAACGGGAAAGCGGCCATGCGCGCAATCGACCCAGCCGGTGCCTTCGACCAGCGGACTCGCCAGCACGCGGGGCCGACCGAGTTTTTCGATGCCGACGCAGAAGCTGATAATGTCGATGATCGAATCGAGCGCACCGACTTCGTGGAAGGTGATCTTCTCCGGCGCGACGCCGTGGATCTTGCCTTCGACTACCGCGATGCGTTGGAAAACCGCAAGGGCTCGTTGCTTCACGAAATCGGAGAGCGCGCTGTCGTTGATCAGCTTGCGGATCTCCTCGTGATTGCGCCCATGGGTATGTTCGTGTTCATGCTCGTGACTGTGTTCGTGCCCTTGCTCGTGGATGAACTCGCTGCCGTCGTCCGCATCCTCGTGAGCGTGCTCGTGATCATGGGAATGCTCAGATTCGTGCGCATGTTCATGCGGGTGGGAATGGGAGTGTTCCGCATGCTGATGTTCGTGCTCGTGACCGCAGCATTGGTGCGTCGATTCGTCGTGCACGGTGAACTTGATTCCGGTCACGTTCTGGCGCTGGTCGCGATTGGCGTGGAGATGAAATTTGTCCGGCAACTCGAGCTTTCCGAGTTCCCATTCAATGGCGGAAAGTTTCACGCCGAGATCGATCAGCGAGCCGACGAGCATGTCGCCGCTGGCACCGGAAAAACAATTGAAGTAGAGCGTTTGCATAGGGGGATTTTTTTGACGAAATTAACGGAATTTACGAAATGGGAGAGAAAGGCATTTTGAATCAGGAACTCAGGAAGGTAGGAATCTCTGTCAGAATCTCAGCACGATTTTCTTGATTTCCTGATTAATCAATCGGTTTGTTTTCAATTTCGTAAATTCCGTTAATTTCGTCAAAAACTGTCTTGATTTTATTTAATCGAAAGCCGGTTGATCTGCACTGCCGCGAAGGCTGCGCCAAATCCATTATCAATATTCACGACGGTGACCCCGGACCCGCACGAGTTGAGCATCCCGAGCAACGCCGCCACGCCGCCAAAGCTGGCGCCGTAACCGACACTGGTCGGCACTGCGATGACAGGGCGGTCGACGAGTCCCGCGACCACGCTCGGCAATGCGCCTTCCATTCCGGCGACGACAATGAGCACGCGGGCATCGCGGAGGCCGTCCTCATGCGCGAGGAGCCGATGCAGTCCCGCCACGCCGACGTCATAGATCCGCTTCACCGGCTGGCCGAACGACTCGGCGGTGACCGCCGCTTCCTCCGCGACGGGCAGATCACTCGTTCCGGCGCACAGCACGGCGACAAAACCGGGCAGGGGGGGAATCTTTTGCTGGCCGATGGTGAGAATTCGCGCGGTTTCGTGCCAGACCGATTTGCGGAAGCTTTTGCGCACGGCGCGGGCTTGGGCCGGATCGATGCGGGAGACGAGGGCGAACCCCTCGCGCTTGATCAATTCCCGGGCGATGGCCGTGATCTGCGCGGCGGTCTTGCCGGGGGCAAAAATGACCTCGCCATGCCCCTGCCGGTGGCGGCGCTGGAGATCGACCTTGGCAAAGCCGAGATCCACATAGGCGGGTTTCGTCGCGGGAGATTTCTTCATGATGAAAAGGATGGCTCCTATCATCGCCGCGATTTGGAATTTTTCAACTGGTAAGCGGGAGTTCGGTTATTGCCGCGAGCCGGGATCGGTGGTATTGATAAACGCTCCCCCCATTCCATGCCTGCTCCCATTACATTTGTGAAACCCGAACTCCTCGCTCCGGCGGGGGATTGGGAGTGCGTTCGTGCTGCGGTCGCCAACGGAGCTGACGCCATTTATTTCGGCCTCTCCCGCTTCAATGCGCGCCTCCGCGCCGACAATTTCACCGAAGCAGAGTTGCCGAAGCTGATGGACTTCCTGCATCAGCACGGGGTCAAGGGTTACGTCACGTTCAATGTCCTCGTCTTCACCGACGAACTCGCCGAGGCGCAGCAATACCTTATCACGCTTGCGAAAGCCGGGGTCGATGCCGCTCTTGTGCAGGACGTCGGTCTCGCCACGCTGGCGCGGGAAACGGTGCCGGATTTCGTGCTGCACGCGTCCACGCAGATGACCCTGACTTCCCCCGAGGGCGTGGCCTTCGCCAAGCGCATGGGCCTCCAGCGCGTCGTGTTGGCGCGGGAAAATTCATTGCGCGAGCTGCCGAAATTCCACACCGCCGACGCGCTGCCGATGGAGATGTTCGTGCACGGCGCGCTGTGCGTGGCGTACTCGGGGCAGTGTCTGACCAGTGAATCGCTCGGCCAGCGCAGCGCCAATCGCGGCGAATGCGCGCAGGCCTGCCGCATGCCGTACGAGATGCTCGTGGATGGCGTGTTGCAGCCGCTGGGGGATAAGAAATATTTGCTCTCGCCGCAGGATCTCGCCGCCGTGGCGGAAATTCCGGAATTGATCCAGCAGGGCATCGCCAGTTTCAAGATCGAAGGCCGCCTCAAATCGCCGGAGTACGTGGCCGCCGTCACCAGCGTGTACCGCAAGGCCATCGACGCCGCGTGGCTCGCGCATCAGGCGCAGCAGCCGGTGGCCGAAATGCCCGCCACCGCGGAGGATCGCTACAAGCTGGAGATGGTTTTCTCTCGCGGTCTCTATAAGGGCTGGATGCGCGGGGTGAATCACCAGGAGCTCGTGCATGCGCGGTTTGGCAAGAAGCGCGGCGCGTTCGTCGGCTTTATCGACGCGATTGGCCGCGATTACATCGAGTGCAAGACCCAGACGCCGGTGAAGCCGGGCGATGGACTTGTCTTCGACACGGGTGAGGACACGAACAACGAGCAGGGCGGTCGCGTGTATGAAATTCGCGGCACGAAGTTTTATTTCCAGCATGGGAAGATCGATTTCGCCAAGCTGCGCGTCGGCGATCGCATCTGGAAGACCGACGACCCCGCGCTCGATCGCGAATTGCGCAAATCGTTCGAGGGCGAAATTCCGCTCCCGCGTCGCAAAATCGATTTCTACATCTCGGGTTCAGCGGGGCAGAAATTCTCTGTGCGCGCGGAACTCGGCACGTTGCGGGCCGAAGTGCAATCGGACATGCCGCTCGACGTGGCGCGCAAGCAACCGCTCACGACGGAAAAACTCCGCGATCAATTCGGTCGCCTCGGCGATACCGATTTCGAACTCGGCACGGTCCAAAACGCGCTGCAGGGCGAGGTCATCATTCCCGTCAGCGAATTGAACCGCCTGCGCCGCGTGCTCACCAGCACCTTGCAGGCGCAACTGGCGGATCAAAAGCCCGTGGAGAAAAGTCCGACCGTTCGCCCCGCGCTCGACCGCCTGCTTAAGGACGTGCAGGCGAAACGTCAACCCGCTCCCGACACCGCGCCAGAACTGATCGCCCTGTGCCGCTCGACGCAACATCTCGAAGCCGCGCTCGATGCCGGGTTGCGCACACTTTACGCCGACTTCGAAGACATTCGCCGTTACAAGGAAGCCGTCGCGCTGGTGCGCGGTTTTGCCGCCAAGGCGCGACTCTTTCTCGCCACGCCGCGCATTCAGAAAGCGGGCGAACCGGGTTTCTTCCAACTCATCTCCTCCTACGAGCCCGACGGCGTACTCGTGCGCAATCTCGGCGCGATCGATTATTTCAAATCGAGTCCGCTGCCGCGCGTGGGTGATTTTTCGCTCAACGTGGCCAATCCGCTCGCGGCTGCCGTCTTTATGCGCGAAGGACTCCAGCGCCTGACCGTCTCCTACGATTTGAATGCCGATCAGGTACTTTCCCTCCTGCGCCACGCACCGCCCGAGTGGTTCGAAATCACGCTGCATCAGCACATGCCCATGTTTCACATGGAGCACTGCGTCTTCGCCGCGTTTCTCTCGAAAGGCACCGACCACACCAATTGCGGCCGGCCCTGCGACGTCCACCGGGTCGAGCTCGTCGACCGCGTCGGCATGCGGCACCCGGTCAAGGCCGACGTCGGCTGTCGCAACACCGTTTTCAATGGTCAGGCCCAAAGTGGAGCGGGTTACGTGCAGGAATTTCTCAGCGCGGGCGCACGTCTTTTCCGGCTGGAATTTCTCAACGAATCCGGCGACGAAGCGCGGCAGATCATTCGCAGCTATCAGGAATTGCTCGCCGGAACGATTGATGTCGATACACTCGTGGCCCGGATCAAGGTGCGCAATCAATTGGGCGTGACCAAGGGCACCCTGGCCGTGCGATAAAATCCTTTTTTAAAGTCTTTCCCTCATTTCGTAAATTCCGTTAATTTCGTCAAAAATTCCTCCCTCAATCAAGGACCCCAGTCATGAAGTTTTGGAAGCAGCTTGCGAGTGATCCGATTTTTCCCTATTTCGCGCCGTTCTTTTTATTCGGCTTTTTTCTCTGGCTGGAATCGCTCGACCCGCGCGCGGTCTACATCGTCTATCCGATCAAGACCTTTTGCGTCGGCATGGTCCTCGTGCTCCTCTGGCGCCGCTTCCCCGAGTTCGGTCCGCTCACCAAACCGATCATCTGGCAGTCCGCCGCCATCGGGGCCATCGCCTGCGTGATCTGGGTCGGACTCGATTTCGTCCTGATCAAGCGCACCACAGAGGAATTATCCAAGGGCTTCAATCCGCTCCTCTTCAAGGACTCCGGCTGGGGTTGGGAAATGGTCGCTGGACTCGCCGCGTTCCGCATTCTCGGCGCGACGATTGTCGTCCCGATCATGGAGGAACTCTTCTGGCGCGGTTTCCTCATGCGCTTTCTGATTCCCGAGACGCAGAAGGACGTCATCAATGACAACTTCGAGAAAGTGCCCATGGGCACCTACGGATTCTTTTCCTTCGCCGTTACCACCGTCGCCTTTGCTTGCGTTCATGGGGTGCAATGGCCGCTCGGCCTCGCGGTCGGTGTGCTCTACGGTTGGTGGTTCATCCGCACCAAGAGCCTCGGCGCGGTCATGATTGCCCATGGCGTCACGAATTTGTTACTCGGCGTTTACGTTTTGGTGTCGCAACGCTGGTACTTTTGGTAAAAACTGCGCCCATGATGCGACCACTTTTCCGCTGGTTCTGGGTTGGAATCCTTTTGCTGCCGGGCGTTTTGTCCGCGCAAACTCCGAAGTCCACAGCGTCCGCGAAAGTGGTCAAGGTCCAGATCATCAGTCCCGAAACGCCCCAAAGCTGGGCCTACGGCGACATGGACGACCATAAACTCGTCTGGGATGCGGCGAAAAAAGAGTTCCGCGCGCAACTCGTCTTTTCTCCCGGCGCTTATGCCGAGGAGCAAAGTGCCGTGACCAATCGCGAGACCTACAACTGCCCGTTTCCCGGCGTGCGGTTCGACGAGGCGAGCCAGCTTTTCATTGCCAAGACGAAGAAGGGGACCGATGTCCCGCTCGCGAAACGGATCAAGGTGGTCTTCGGCACACAGATCGTGCTCCTGCCCACCTCGCGGGTGACGATTTACAATTTCCGCGGCAAGCTGGTGGTAGAACTCAGCGGCACGACGGATCAGGCCTACGCCACCGGGACGAACAAATGGATTGTGCGTCCCCAGGGCTGGTATCTGCAGAATGCGTTCTAGTAGACTTTGACGAACTTCTCGCCGGGCTTGGACTTCTTCGTCTTGGCGCTCCAGGCGATGTGATCGTAATTCTTGCGGAATTTCAGGCTGACGTTACGGGGCGCATCCCCTTTACCATTTTGACCTTTGGTCACGGCCGGGCATGTTTTACTGTCTTTTCCGCAGGGGCAAGCATTCTCACTCATAGTCTTCTTTTATTACAGATTCACTTCCATTATAGGCAAAAAGGATGCCAAATGCAGGAAAAATCTTATATTTTGGGAATCATCGGTTTACGAAAAAAACGGGCGATTGCAACCGTAAAATTCTGTCCCTTCGCCTCCTTCCAGAGGGTCAAAATGGCGCAAGCCGTCAGCGGTCAATTACTTGCAGCATTGCGTTACCGTTCGAATTTCGTTAACCCTGTACCTTCACACGTTTTATGCGCAAACCCGTTCTCACCTCTTTTGGCGTCCTGATCGGGACCCTGATTTTTGCCCTCGCGATCATCTCGCTTTTCCGCTTCGTGGCGCAGGCCAAGTCCAAGGCCGCGAAAACCGCGGCTTCTCCCCACGCGACCGTCGCCACCGCCCCCGGCTTCCCGCTCCACTTCCGCGACGCTTTCGGTCGCGAGATCGTCCTGCCGGCTCCGCCCCAGCGCATCGTCAGCCTCGCGCCGAGTCTCACGGAACTTATCTTCGCCCTCGGGGCCGGGGACCGGATCGTGGCCGACACCACCTATTGCATTCACCCCCCTGAAGCCATCGCCAAGACGAAGATCGGCGGCATCATGGACCCCGACATGGAGAAGATGCTCGGGCTGCATCCCGATCTCGTTGTCGGCTCCGGTCTCACCCCGCAGGAAGTCGTGCGGCAGATTGACCGCCTGAATATCCACGCGGCGTACTTCCGGCATACCTCGATTGAGAGCGTCTATCGCGACACCGTTGACCTCGCGACGTTGCTGGGATTGCGCGAACGCGGGGAGAAAATCGTCGCCGACATGCGCCAGCGCGGCGAGGCCCTCACCAAACAATTACAATCCCTCCCGCCCGGTCCCCGTCCCAAGGTCTTGCTCCTGCTCCGCATCAACGGACTTTACAGCGCTGGGAAGGGGAGCTTCCCGCATGAACTCATCCAACTGGCCGGGGGCGACAACATCGCCGCGCAAGCCGCCACCATGTGGCCGCAACTCGCCATGGAAACCGTCATCCAGAACAACCCCGACGTCATTCTCGTCGCCATTGGCAAGGGCAAGGTCGATGGCGATTTCCTGCAGAAAGAATGGCTGCGCATGCGCGTCGATCCTCGCTGGAGCAAAATCAAGGCTGTCGCGAATAATCGTCTCGTGCTCGTGCCCGACGATCTGCTCACCATTCCCGGACCGCGTCTCATGGAAGCCGCGGAAATCATCGCCTACGGTTTGCATCCCGAACTGGCTCCGGCCAAACGCTGATCTTCATGACCCCGGCCTATCAGGTAAAACAAATCGACGCGGGCTACGGCTCGCGCTCCGTCCTGCACGGGATCGATGTGGACTTGCATCGGGGTGAACTCGTCGGCGTGATTGGGCCCAACGGCTGCGGCAAGAGCACGCTCTTGCGGGTCATGACCGGACTCCTCGCGCCGACCTATGGCGAGATTTTTCTCGAGGGAAAACCGCTGGCCCGCTACTCGCGCCGCGAGACCGCCCAAGTCGTCGCCGTCGTCCCGCAGAGCCAGTCGCCGCTCTTCGCCTTCACCGTGCGCGAAGTGGTCGAAATGGGCCGTTCCCCGTGGCAGCACGGCTGGAATGTGTCCACCATGGAGGACGACCGGATGGTCAACGAGGCGATCGAACGCTGCGATCTGCGCGGGCTTGAGGAACGCCCTGTCAACGAACTCAGCGGTGGTGAATTGCAGCGCGTAGCCGTCGCCCGCGCCGTGGCGCAAGGCACGCCCGTGTTGCTGCTCGACGAACCGACTGCGCATCTCGATCTGGGCCATCAACTGGCGATTTTCAAACTGATCCGCAACCTCGCGCACAACTGCAAGGTGGCGGTGCTCTGCATTTCGCATGACCTGCATCTCGCGCCGGAATATTGCGATCGGCTCGTCCTCATGGGCGGCGGCAAGATTCATGCGCAAGGCACGCCGAAGGAAATCATCACCCGGCAGAATCTCAAAGCCATCTACGGCGTCGATGTCGACGTGCAGACCAATCCCCACTCCGGCCACCCCTTCGTCCTGTTGCCGCGACAAGTGGAGGCCGCGTCATGAACGACTCGCTCCTGAGCAAATCGGTGATCTCCACCCGCCGCGCCGGGTTGATGCTGGCGCTCATACTCGGGGCGCTGCTGGTCAGCGTCTGGTTCGCGACCTGTCTCGGCACCACGGAAACCTATTCCGTGGGCGACGTCGTGCGCGTGGTTGCGGCGAAGGCGGGACTGATTTCCAATCTGGCGTCCGACAATCAGACCACGATCATCTGGGAATTGCGGCTCCCCCGCGTGGCGTTGGCTTTGCTCGTTGGCGCGGCGCTTGCCGTGGCCGGAGCCCTTTTGCAAGCGCTCTTTGAAAATCCGATGGCCGATTCGTTTGTCGTCGGCGTCTCTCCCGGGGCCGCCCTCGGTGGCGTCATCGCCGCCAGCCTCGGCGCGGAAATCTCGATGGGTGGATTGAATACGATCACGCTCTTCGCCTTTGGCGGTGCTCTCGGCACTACGGCGCTGGTCTATCTCCTCGCCAAGCGCGGCAGCCGTGTTGCCGTTAGTTTGCTCCTCCTCACCGGCATGGCCGTCGGCAGTCTCGCCACCGCCATGGTGACGCTTCTGCTCATGCGGCAGGAAGCCTCCACCTTGCGCGGCTCGATGAGCTGGCTTTTCGGCAGCCTCGCCAACCACGGCTGGGTCTACGTCACCGCGCTGGTGCCGTATGTCCTTCTCGGTATCGGCGTGGCCATCTATTATTGGCGCGAACTCAATCTCCTCGCCCTCGGCGAAGAAACCGCCCATCACCTCGGCGTCCCGCTCGAGCGGACCAAGCTCGTCCTCCTCGGCACCGCGGCCCTGCTCGCGGCGGCGGCGGTCGCGGTCAGCGGCATCATCGGTTTTATCGGACTCATCGTCCCGCACATCACCCGCAAACTCCTCGGCCCGAATCACCGCCTCGTCCTGCCCGGTTCCGTCCTGCTCGGCGGCTTGCTCCTGCTCTGGGCCGACCTCCTGTCGCGCCGTCTCGTCGTCGGCGAGGAAGTCCCCATTGGCGTCATCACCAGCATTCTCGGCGGACTCTTCTTCCTCGGTCTCCTCGCACGCACGAAGTCGCGTTTGGCGTAGGGTTACCGCTTGTGCTGTAACGCCGCTTCGTATTTTTCAATTTCGCGTACGAGCGAACGGGTCCCCGCTTTTTCCATCGTCACGGTCTGCTCAACCACGGCACCGGCCATGATCTCAATACGCGCGTCGCGCACCGGGTAAGACGGCACGAACGCGATGGGCATTTCGTAGTCGGCGTGGTGCACGTAAAAAATCTGTTGGCCTGGGGGAAGATTGGGAATGAGAGCGATCCCCGCCGCATCGGTTTGAACCTGATACCGATTGTTGAGGGCTGGCTTGGGTGCCTCGCCTTTTTCGAACGCTTCCGCAGTCCCGGCACAGGAGCCGAGAATGGTATTGCCACTCTGGAATTGCTGATTGGGGCTGAACAAGACGATGGCTCCGTTCAAGGGCGCGTGATCCGGTCCGAGCACTTGAATGCGCGCCGTGCCCGAGGGAGTCATCTGGACCCGGAGCGGGGAGGGCGTGTCGGCGGGGAAAATTTGCGGCTTCCAAGAGCGAGAATCCGCTTCCGTAGGTTGGGAGAGAAAACCGTCGCAGACAACGACGAGCGCCAGATCACCCGGTGGTAACGACGTCAGTAGGAATGTGCCGTCTTCCGCGAGCGGAGCGGATGTTTTCCAGAGGTTGATTCCCGCCGCGCTGGGAGTGGTTACCTCGGCAACCACGATCCCGTGTTGCACGGGGCGGGGGACGGACGAATCGAGTGCGCCCGCCACGGAACGCCCCGGAGTGAGGGCTAAGCGCAAGGTGGCGGTCTGATTTTCCGCCCGGAACTCTTGGGGTGCGCTGAACAAAACTTCATCGGTGGAGCCAAGGCCAATCGCGCGCACGGCATAACGACCCGCGGGAAGTCGGGCGGTTACCGTGTCAGTGGAAGAACGCACCCAATCCATCGGCGGCAGGAACCGAGCAACTCCGAGATCCGCGTGAACACGCAGGTCTTTCGTTTCGGATTCGCCGATGAGGGTCAATCGAGCGCCCCGCTGAAGCACCAGCGGAGTGGGGGAGGTCACGGATAATTCGATTGGCGTCCGGCAAAAATCGGGATGCGCGACCTCTACAAACAGAACGGCCAACCGCATTCCCTCCTCGCCCTCGAGGGGATAAACCAGCGTTGTCCTGCCCTCGGTATCGGTGGGCGTTGGGCTGGGCGTGGGCCATAAATCGCCTTCCGGCACACCGTAGGCGGAGGCAAGGGTTTCCTTCAGGCGGTAACCGACGCGCTGCACCATTGCGCTACGGACCGGACTTCCGGTGGTATCGAGCACCTCTACGATCACGGTGGCGGTTTTCGTATTCCGGTTCATGACGTTCTCCCGAACCCAGCCATACCGCACGGGAAAGGGTTTCGCCACCCTAAACCACACTTTTTTCGCACACGTAGCTCACCTAGCCAACCTAACGCAAACCTCTTTCCGTTATCTGTGCTTAAATAGGGGCATGCGCAGGCTCCCTTCTGAAATCTCAAATCTGAAATTTGAAATCGGCATCCCCCTTGTCCCGGACCGGGACCAAGAAAAGGGTGTAGACGTTGGGAGCGGTTCGGAGCTGCGCTTCATTTTTTTCGATGGGGGAACCCGCTCCCTAAAAAATCGCTTCGTTAATGGCGCTCTTTTTGTCTAAAACACCTATACCTTATGAAGCCTCTGCGTGAATTGCTGGCGGTGGAACCCGCCTCGAAAGAACTCCTTCCCTCCACCGTCGAAAACATTCTCCGCGTGTACGAATCCGCCGAGACGCCCGCCTGGGGCCGCCTCAGCATCGAGGAACTCGTGGCAGCGGGGGAATGGACTGAGCTGAACGACCGCTTTTTCAAGAAGCTCGCCTTCGGTACGGGCGGCATTCGCGGTCGCACCATTGGCCGCAAGGTGACCCAGGTCGAACTCGGCACGCCGGGGGAACTCGGCCGTCCCGAGCACGCCGCCATCGGCTCGAACATGTTCAACGCGGTCAACGTCCGCCGCGCCGCGCAGGGCACGGGTCAATACCTGCTGAAGTATTTCAAGGGCCAGAAAATCAAGGGCGTCGTCTCGCACGACACGCGCCACTTCTCCCGCTTCTTCGCGGAACTCGTCGCGCAGGCTTGGGCCGAACTCGGCATCGAGGTTTATCTTTTCCCCGAGGATCGCTCGACGCCGCAGCTTTCGTATTCCGTCCGCTGGTTGAAAGCGCAGGTCGGTGTCATGATCACTGCCAGCCACAATCCTTCGCACGATAACGGCTACAAGGCCTACTTCGCCGATGGTGGTCAATTGGTCGAACCCCACGCTTCCGGCGTCATCGCCGAGGTCAACGCCCTCGACGTCACGCCGCTCCCACCCTTCACCGGCACGCCCGCACCGATTCATATTCTCGATTCCAGCGCGGACGATGCCTACCGCAACGAGGTCAGTACGCTCGTGCTGGAACCGGAAACGATCAAGGCGTCGCAAGGCAAACTCAAGATCGTCTACACTCCCGTGCACGGCACCGGCCGCCGCATCATTCCCTCGCTGTTGAAACAGTGGGGCTTCGATTTCAGCGTCGTGGCGCAGCAGGATCAGGCCGATGGCCGGTTTCCGACGGTCGCCTCGCCGAACCCGGAAAACGCGGAGGCCCTGCAGTTGGGCGTCGACCAGGCCAAGGCCGAGGGCGCGGACATTGTTCTCGCGACTGACCCGGATGCGGATCGCATGGGCGTCATCTGCCGCAATGGAAAGGGCGAATTCGAAATCATCACCGGCAACATGATCGGCTCGATCATGGCGGCCTACCGCACGGAACGCTTCTTCGCGAAGGGCATCGTCAACGACGCGAACAAGGCGCACGCGGCGTTGATCAAAACTTTCGTTACGACCGATCTGCAAAAGAAGATCGCGGAACATTACGGCATCAAGTGCGTCAACACGCTCACTGGGTTCAAGTACATCGGCGAGAAGATGCTCGATTACGAGAAGGCCTCCGGCCTCGCGGATTACGATGCCCAGCCGATTGAAAAACAGCGCGCGGCGCAGTTGGAGAAGGGAACCTTCTTCATCTTCGGCGGTGAGGAAAGCTACGGGTACTCCGGCGGCGATTACGTCCGCGACAAGGACGCCAACGCCGCGGTGCTCATGTTCGCGGAAGTCGCGGCGTGGGCCAAGGTGAATGGCCAGACCATCATCGATTACCTCGATGCGGTCTACAAAAAATTCGGCTACTTCACCGAAAAGCTCGGCACGCTCACCTTCGAGGGCGCGGTCGGCGCGGCGCAGATCCAGAAGCTGCTCAAATCCTATCGTGAAAATCCGCCCAAGCAGATGAAGGGCAGCGATGTGGTGGCGGTTGAGGACTTCGGCAAGCAGGACTACAAGGACGTCGACGGCAAGGTGATCCCGAAGGAAACCATGCTCCTCTTCCATCTCGCCAACGGCAGCCGCATGGCGGTTCGCGGTTCGGGCACGGAACCGAAGATCAAATTCTATTTCTTCACGCAGGCGGAAGTGAAAACCGATCTCGCCACCGTCAAGGCCGAGCGCAAGGCGTACCTCAACGACTGGTGGACCGAGGTTCAGGCCGACGTTCAGGAACGGGTCAAATAGGCCGATCTACACGAAAGGAATCGCGTTATGGAAGTCGGACAAAAAGTGGTGTGCGTGGATGACAACTTTCCCAAGGCCGTCATCCTTCTCTACAAGAGCCTGCCCAAAAAAGGGCAGATCTACGTCATTCGCGACGTGGTGCTCGGCGTGAACTGGAAAAGCGAGCCGGGTGAAGTTTGCCTTTATCTCATCGGCCTCAATAATCCCAAATCCACCACGCCGCCGTTCCCCGAACGCGGTTTCAATGCGGAACGGTTCCGTCCCCTAGAGGAAATGAAGCAAAAGCGTGAAGCGGAAGAGGAAATTCACGCGGGGTTCTGAACTAGATTTCAAGTTGATTGTCACGTCA
Source organism: Verrucomicrobia bacterium Tous-C9LFEB (assembly GCA_002304345.1). GTDB lineage: Bacteria > Verrucomicrobiota > Verrucomicrobiia > Methylacidiphilales > UBA1321 > UBA1321. Next base: position 116,596 of record NEUU01000006.1, on the reverse strand, counting down.
TAAACCATCCCAACCGATCCTTCGACAAGCTCAGGATGACGTGGAATGAAAGTAAGCTATTGGATAGCCTTCAACTTTCACCGGAACCTCTCGTTACCGTTTGAGATTACTACCCCAATGCGTCATCCTGAGCTTGTCGAAGGATCGGTTGGCTTGCTCCAGGAGTCATGGCATTATCACGAATCTACCACTTACGCGGCAGTTGACCACCTCGGCTCGGCTGTCTAGTTTTCCCCCATGGCAAAGACAGGTTTAGGTCGCGGTTTAAGCGCGTTGATCAACAGTGAATCGTTGGCGACGCCGCAACCCATTGTGGAAAAGGGCGAACGCATCGAGCATATCCCGCTCAGCCAGATTCTTCCGAGCCCCTACCAGCCGCGCAAACATTTCTCCGAGGAACAGCTCACTGAACTCGTCGAATCGATTCGCGAGCGCGGCATCATCCAGCCGCTGATCGTCCGTCAGGTCGGGAGCAACTACGAACTCATCGCGGGCGAACGCCGCTGGCGTGCCTCGCAACAGGTGGGACTCGCCACGGTACCGGTCATCACCCGCTCCGCGAGCGACCGTGAAGTGCTCGAGTTGGCGCTTATCGAAAACCTTCAGCGCGCCGACCTGAATCCGCTCGAGGAGTCGGAAGGGTATGCGCTGCTCATCAACCAGTTTCAACTCACGCAGGAAGAAGTGGCCAAACGCGTCGGCAAGAATCGCGCGAGCGTGGCCAATGCGATCCGACTCCTCTCGCTCCCGGATCAGTTGCGCCATTACGTGTCCGCCGGTCGCCTGAGCGTCGGTCATGCCAAGGTCATTCTCGGTCTCAGTTCGCAGGAGGAAATGCTCCTCGTCGGGGAGCGCGTTCTGAAGGATCAGCTCACCGTTCGCCAGACGGAAAAGCTGGTGGAATCGCTCCAGTCTCACAAACCGAAACGCTCGAAGCACGGCAAGTCCCCCTCCGCTCCGTCCAATGCGCAATGGGCGGATTTGGAAAAACGCCTGCAACGTCACATCGGCACGCGCGTGCGGCTCAGCGGCACGGCGCAGACCGGCAAGATCGAGCTCGAGTTTTTCTCCGCCGACGAACTGGACCGCTTGTTGCGTCTGCTCGGTTTGGCGGAGTAAGTGTCTTTTCGACGGTAGAGACCTCCGTCCGTACATCGAACCATCGTGAACCGCATTGCCCTTTTATCGGAGCAGGTGGCCAATCAAATCGCCGCAGGCGAGGTGATTGAGCGCCCGGCTTCCGTGCTCAAGGAGTTGATGGAAAACTCGCTCGATGCGGGGTCCACTCAAATCGATATTCAGGTACGCGGCGGTGGTCGCAATTTGCTCGTGATCACCGATAACGGTTGGGGCATGAGCAAGGACGATGCGTTGCTCTGTCTCGAGCGTCACGCCACGAGCAAACTCAAAACGAGTGATGATCTCTCGCATATCGCGTCCTACGGTTTTCGCGGTGAGGCCATCCCGAGTATCGCTTCGGTCTCGAAATTTCGCCTGCGCACCCGCGAACCCGATGCGATCGCAGGCACCGAATTGACCGTGAACGGTGGCAAGCTCGTCGATGTGCGCGAGGCGGGCATGGCTCCCGGCACGCAGATCGAAGTGCGGTCGTTATTTTTCAATATGCCCGCGCGGCGCAAGTTCCTGCGCACGGAACCGACGGAGACGGCGCACATCAAACACCAGATGATTCTCGCCGGACTGGCGCGACCTGATGTGGGATTCATGACCTCCTACGATGACGGTCCGCCGGAACGTTGGTCGGCTGGTCAACAATTGCGCGATCGCATTGCGGCCATCTACGGCGAGGAATTTATGCGGCAGATGATCCCCCTCGAAGCGGAGGAGGACGGTCTGCGGTTGCACGGTTTTATTGGACAGCCGGGGGTGAGTCGCGGCAATCGACAGGACGAGCATGTGTTCGTGAACGGACGTCCGGTGACCAGCCGCACGCTCCAATTCGGTTTGCTCGAGGGATACCACAACGCCCTGATGCGGGGCCGTTATCCCGTCTGCGTTCTCTTTCTCGAACTCGATCCCGCCGGGGTTGATGTCAACATTCACCCCGCGAAGCGCGAGGTGCGTTTCCACGATGACATGCGCATCCGCCAGTTCATCGTACCAGCCGTGCAACGGACGCTTCAGCAATTCGGTTCCGCGCCCATTGCCGCGACTGTCCCGACAGCGTGGAAGCCGACTTATTATCCCGCGCCGCAAGCTCCCACTTTTTCCACCCCACTACCGTCGCTGCCGGAAATGCGTCGCGAGGTGATGGATTTGGCGGTGCAACCGGACCTGCAGTTGCCGACGACCTCCTATGCGCCGCCCGCGCCGCCCCGGCCGCACGCGCCGGAGAATGCGCTCGGGTTACGCGTGCTTGGCGATGTGGCGCATCTCTATCTCGTCGCGGAGGGGAAGGAAGGTCTCGTACTCATCGATCAACACGCCGCCCACGAGCGGGTGTTGTTCGAGCAGATGTTGCGGCGCGTGGCAAAACAGGAGGTGCTCTCGCAACGGTTGCTTTTGCCCGCGACACTGGAGTTGCCGCCACGCGAAGCGGACTTTCTCATGGCGCAGCTCGAAACGCTGAACCAGATTGGGGTGGGGATCAGTCTCTTTGGGACGTCCACTTTTTTAGTCGATGCCTTGCCGCCCATGGTGAAAACGCGCGATGTGACCGAGTTTATGCGCACGCTGGTGGTGGAATTGCAGGAAGCGGGTGGCGAGACTCGCAAGTCGCGCCGTCTTGGCGAGGAAGTCGTGACGAAAACCGTCTGCCGTCACGCGGTGAAGGCGAACGATGCCTTGCGACCGGATGAGTGGGATAAACTCGTGGCGGACCTGCTCGCGTGTGATTTGCCGTACACGTGTCCGCATGGGCGGCCCACGATGATCCAGTTTAGCCTCGACGAACTGGAAAAGAAATTCGGCCGCGTTCAGGGTTGAGCCGCAGCGACCGACTCATTCCTAATTATTATTGGCCACTTTGCGCGCGGCCTCTTCATCGGGGATGATGATGACCGGGCAACCCACGGGAATCGCAGGGAAAATCAGCGGCGCCAATTTGCGCGGGAGTCGAATGCAACCATGCGACGCGGCATAGCCCGGCAGCCAGCCTTCATGCATGCCCATGCCGGTGTCACTAATGCGCAGGAAATAAGGCATCGGGGAGGGGCGATAGCTCAGGCCCTTCGGGATGGGATCTCCGGCTTCGGCGCTGGTGTTAACCGTGCGGCCATTCTTGTCAATGAGCTCGCCGTAGAGATTGGAGTAGTGAAGTTTTTCTTTCACCAAAACTTTGTAAGAACCGGGGGCCGTATCGAATCCGGCGCGTCCCGTCGAAACCGGACCTTCGCCCACGACGACGGAGCCCTGCATGAAATAGATGCGTTGCTCGCCGAGTTTGATTTCCACGCGGGTGATCGGCTTGGCGGGATCGGGTTCCCAACGGAACGGCCAATCTTGGGTGCGGACGACGCTCAGTGATTTGCGATATTGAGTCGTGGCTCCGTGCTTGCTGCCGGAACGATTGCGGGGCATTTCCACGGTGAAGGAGGATTTGCTGGATTTGTCCTTGTCCTCATTATCTTCCGCCTGTGCCGTGACAAAAGAAGTGGTGAAGGCCAGAAGCAGGAGGGCTGCCGGACGAATGGTGAGTTTGAGGAAATGGGAGTGAGTGCCACTCATGGGTTTTATTTCTTTAGAATATCGGTCATGAATTGGACAGCTCAAACATAAAAAATCTATCACATTGCTGTCTTTGAGTCCCAAGCAATGTGTTTCGATTGAAACTCTGGTTAAGGAGGTTTCTGTTCGCTTTGAAAATACAGAGAGCAGTATGAGCAGGAATGATAGGTGCGATTTCCAGGATTACGGCTGCTTCTACTTACCAGTAGGGTGGTAAATGAGCTGTTATGGAAAGCGAACTACTGCTTGAGTCTCTGCCCGTAAGCGTCAGAACTACAACCTCTTTATATGTTTCAGCACCCGATGATTCGCCGGTCTTTCTTTTATAACACCGCACGAGCGATGCTCGTTGGACTCCTCTGCTTGAGCAGCGGGTTGCTCCCGAGTTCAGCCATTACGATCACGACAACTTGGGATTGGGGAACGACGCCCGTGGATGATCCCAATCGCGTGAATGTCACCTCCGTCTGGAATTCCGTGGTGAATTATTATGGTAGCACGTTTCAGGAAAGTTATGTGGACGAGACATGGAACATCTCCGTTTCATGGAAAGCGCTCACTGGAAACCAAGTGGCGAATGCCGGACCGAGCGGCGATTGGAAAACCGGCGCGGAGTTAATGGCGCTTGCGACAAACAGCACGCAGATCCGAACCGGAGTCAACTACTCATCCACCTTGGCCAATCACCTGGCAAAAAGCACCGTGGTGACTGGAACGCATATCGAGTTGAATCTCAACTCGACGGTCACCTGGGATTTTTCTACCACATCGAAGGCGGCGGGGACAGAGAGCTTGTACACGACGATGATTCACGAGATCGGCCACGGCTTGGGATTTCTCTCGTTGGTCGATAATGGAGACGGAACCTACCAAGGCGGAACGCCCTCGATATTTGATTACTACCTTGAGAAGAAAGACGTCACATCCACATCCTTAATCGACATGGATAATGACGCGCGGAAAGCGGCGACGACGAGCGCGAATGTCTTTTGGACCGGGCAGTATGGTCTCGATGCCAATGGCACGCCCTTTAAAATCTACGCACCGAATACGTATGAGGATGGCAGCAGCATGAGCCATCTGGATTTCACGGTGAACACCTCGGAGAGCCTGATCATGTTTCCCTCGGATTCCGAGAACCCACCGAACTTCAGCTATTCCGCGACGGAACTCGGGATGTGGAAAGATCTCGGATATAACGTTGTGCCGGAACCGAACACGTGGATGCTGGTGGTGGTCGGTGGGGGAATGGTGCTTTGCATTCGCGGACGTCGCGACGCCAAAGCCTAGTCCCAACGGGATTCGAACCCGTGCGCCAGCCTTGAGAGGGCTGTGTCCTAACCAACTAGACGATGGGACCGTTAGCTGAGTGGGGCAGTGTAGTGGGTGCCGCGAGCCGGAGCAAATCAAAAGACGCTGAGGGCATCACTTTACACGCGATATTATGCAATTTCCCTGTTTTCGAGGTTTGACAAACCGATCTTTCTCCTGAGAATAGGGCCCTCTTATTACCCGATGGTGTAATGGTAACACAGCGCCCTTTGGAGGCGTTATTCATGGTTCGAATCCATGTCGGGTAACGGTTTCCGGTGTCTCGGTAAACCGCTTCAGAATCCTCTTTAGAAAGGCCACTTTTGAGTCGATAGCACTCATGTGTTCCCATTTGTGTTTCCAATTTAAATAAGCTAGAATAAAAACCATGAGCACCTCAACTAATGCAGCTCACATGTCCCCGAGTGAAAAAGAATCTGAGGTGAAGCATTTCCTCGTGATTGATGACGACCGCGGGGTGCGCCATTTTCTGCGGGATTTTCTCCAGATTCAGGGCTGTCTGTGTGAGACGATGCCCGACTCGACTGGAGTGATGGAGTGGTTGGCGAAGAATCCCTGCGATGCGATCGTGCTCGATTTAAATTTGGGGCATGATCCGGATGAAGGTTTTGGAATCCTGCAACAGATCCGGCAGCAGCATGCGCACCTGCCGATTGTGATTTTGACCGGGGCGGGTTACGACGAGAGCAAGTTGCAGACGGCGATTCAGGATGGGGCGAATGGCTACATCAGCAAGACGATTCCGCCGGAAGAATTATTCGCGGCGCTGATGCGCGCGGTGCGATCGGCCCGGCACTAGACTTTCAGTTGCCCATAAAAAAGAGCGAGACCGTGAGGTCTCGCTCTTTTTGTTGAATTCGCTCGTGGCGAATCAGGTGCCGACTTCCTTGCGGGCTTCTTCCGCGAGGACGGTGCTGAGGTAACGCTCGCCGGTGCTGGGGAGCACGGTGACGATGAGCTTGCCTTTGTTCTCGGGGCGCTTGGCCACTTCGATGGCGGCAAAGACGTTGGCTCCCGAGGAGATGCCGGCGAGGATGCCTTCTTCCTTGGCCAGACGGCGGGCGGTGGCGACGGCGTCTTCGTTGGAGACGAGAATCACTTCATCCACACTGGGGAGGTGAAGATTCTTCGGAACGAAGCCGGGGCCGGTGCCCTGGATCTTGTGCGGGCCGGGTTTGACCGGTTCGCCCTTGAGCGTCTGGGTGATGACGGGGGAATCCTTCGGTTCGACTGCGATGGCCTTGAAGCCGGGGCGGCGGGGTTTGATCACTTCGCTGACGCCGGTGATGGTGCCGCCGGTGCCGGTGGCGGAGATGAAGATGTCAACGAGGCCGTCGGTGTCTTTCCAGATTTCTTCCGCAGTGGTCTTGCGATGGATTTCCGGGTTGGCTTCGTTTTCGAATTGCTGGGGGATAAAGGAATTCGGGGTCTCGGCCACGATCTGGTTGGCCTTGTTGATCGCGCCCTTCATGCCTTCCGCGGCGGGGGTGAGGACGAGTTTCGCGCCGAGCAGGGCGAGGAGCGTGCGGCGTTCCAGGCTCATGCTTTCGGGCATGGTGAGAATGAGTTTGTAACCCTTGGCGGCGGCGACGAAGGCCAGCGCGATGCCGGTATTGCCGGAGGTGGGTTCAACGATGATGGTATCCTTGTTGATCTTGCCTGCTTTTTCGCCTGCCTCGATGAGGGCGGCGCCGATACGATCTTTCACGCTGCCGAGGGGGTTGAAGAATTCCGCTTTGACCGCAATGGTGGCTTCGAGGCCAGCCGAGAGGCGGTTCAGCTTGATGAGAGGGGTGCGACCGATCGTTTCGATGATATTATTGTAGATGGGCATGGATCATTCCTTGAGTTTTTAAAGTAAACTTTCCCGATAGACTTTCAATATAAAACGGTTTAGCGCAAAAAAAGCCCCTTCGGCAAGGCTTTTTTTGAATTGGCCGCTAAAACTCGTATTGATAACGGGCTAAACGCTTTTCGATTTCGCCGATCACGCGTTTTTCCTCGGCTTCCCCTTTGGCGCTGAAGGTGACGCTGAAGCGGACGAAGGTTCCGGCATCATCCCACGGAACGGTCGAGATGAGGTTTTCGGTGATCATCCATTGCGAGAACGCTTCGGCGCTGGCGAAGTCGACTTTCTTGCCCTCCCGGATGGCGGACTTGGGAATGCCGACATAGAGGAAGAAGGAGCCCTTCGGCTTGCGCGCGTTGAAGCCGAGTTTCTTGAGCGCGGGGACGAGGAGGTCCATGCGGCGCGAATACTTCGACGCGATCTGGGCGGTGATTTCCGGGTGATCGAAGCAATACGCGACGGCATTCTGGATGCCGAGGAATTGACCGGAGTCGGTGTTGTCCTTCACATCGCCGTAAGCTTTCACCAGCAACTCATTGCCCGCGACGAAACCGCAACGCCAGCCGGTCATGTTGAAATTCTTGCTGGCCGAGTGCAATTCGATACCCACGTCCATCGCGCCGGGAGTGGCGAGGAAGCTGAGCGGCTTGCCTTCGAACACGAGCGCGGCGTAGGCGAAATCGTGGATGACGACGAGATTGTTCTTCTTCGCGAAGGCGACGACTTCCACGAAGAATTCCTTCGTGGCGCTCGCGCCGGTCGGATTGTTCGGGTAGTTGATCACGAGCACCTTGGCCTTGGCCAGGACGTCCGCCGGGATCGACTTCAGGTCGGGGAGGAAGTTGTTTTCCGCCGTGAGCTTGAGGTTGTGGACGACGCCACCGTAGTACTTCGCGTGCGTGCCAAAGACGGGATAGCCGGGAACGGTCATCAAGACCACATCGCCGGGATTGATCAACGCGGCAGGGAGGATCGAGAGGGCCGCCTTCGAGCCGATCGAGTGCAACACCTGCGTGTCGGGATTGATCGTTACGCCGCAGAGGTTTTCCAGATAGCGGGCGGCGGCCTGCTTGAGGACGGGACCGCCGTTGTCGGAGTAGCCGCGGTTCTCGGGCTTCTTCGCTTCCGCGTAGAGGAGATCGATCACTTCCGGAAAGGGGGGCTCGTCGGGTTCGCCGACGCCGAGGTCGAAGAGTTCCTGTCCGGGGTTGGCTTCAAGCGCGGCGCGCTTGGCGCGCTTGATCTTCTCGAACTTGTAAATCGCGGTGTCCTTGCCGTAACGGTTGCCACCGATGCGCTCGGCGAAGAGATTCTGGATGTAGCTTTCTTGCATAGTAGGGATCAGTAAAAGGTGAGGGGAAAAACTAATCGGCTTTCTCGGGAATTGCAAGGCCACGTGACGGGAGAGGGCGGAGAGGTTGGCGCGCTTTTTTTGAACGCGGGCTCCGAACCGCTCCCAACGTCTACACTCTCTTTTTGGTCCCGGTCCGGGGCAGGCGGGATTGCCGATTTTAAATTTGAAATTTCAGAGGGGCCGATTTCGCGCATGACTTCATTTCTAGCAGGAAATGGGGAAACACGTTTGCGTTAGATGAGCTAGGTGAGCTACGTGTGCGACATTTTTGCGAAGGAGCGGCGACTTGCTTTCTGATCGCGAGTCAAAATGTGACAGAAAACGGATTACTTCGAAGGCGATTTCTTGCGTTTGAGGACCTGACGGGCCTCGGATTGGGAGAGCTGACGTAGCTCGCTGTCGAGGCGCAGATCGCGCGGGGATTTGCCGAACTTCTTTTTGATCCAGGTCGAGAAGTGGGGCAGCGAACTGAAGCCGAGGTCGAAGGCGATGGACTTGATGTTCTGATCGGAGCGCAGGAGGGCGAGGCGAGCGGAGTTGATGCGCTTTTCCTCCCAGTAATCAGCGGGGGTCTTGCCCATCTGGCGGACGAACAGGCGGTTGAGCTGGCTGGTGCTGAGGCCCGCGTTCTTGGCGAGTTCCTGTTCGCGCAGCGGTTGGCTCAGGCTGCGCATTTCCATGAGGTGAATCGCAATGCGCACGCGGCTGTCGATCTGCGCCAGGACATGCGGATCGAGCTTTTGCTTTTTCATCGCGGTGGTGTACTCGAGCATCCAGCCGTAGAGCAGCCGTTGCAGCTCGAAGTATTTTTCCGGGGTCCCCGGCATGCGACGCAATTCCTCTTTCACTCCGGGGTAGCTTACGGCCACGAGCCGCGCGAGCCGCTGGGCGATGCGGGTCATGTGGGGGAGTTGCTCGGCGGGAATCGAGAGGGTTCGCGAGCGGTCGAAGAGCGATTGGCCGGTGGGCCATTCCGCGGCGAAACGGATGGAGAGGATTTCCGTGTCCTCGCTGAAGTCCTGCCAGCCGTCCTCGGCGCGGGGAAAGATCCAGCGGCCGGGACCGTGAATTTCCGTGCCGCCTTTGTAGGTGAGCGTGACGGAACCCTTGCGCAGGAGCCAGGCCGCAATGGCATCGGTTTCGAGGGCGCAGGAACGCCATTTTTCGAGGGGACCATCATAGGCCCAGAGGAGTTGCACGCGGAAATCAAACCAGTTTTCCAAAGGATCGACCGGTTCGGGAGCGGGAGCCATATGCCACATTTATATAACTATTTAGGGAAATCTGGCAATTCGATTTACTGGCGGGACGCGGTATGCCGATCTAATTTAGGGTAACGACCCATCTATCCCAGAGCTGTATGAATCCAAAATCTTTTTCCCTCCCGGCGCGCCCCATTCCTTTCGATGATTCCTGGGATGTCATTGTGGTCGGCGGCGGTCCCGCCGGTTGCGCGGCGGCGATTGCGGCGGCAGAAGAGGGCGCGAAGACTCTGTTGATCGAGGGCACGGGATCGCTTGGCGGCGCGGGGACCACCGCGTTGGTGCCGACGTGGTGTCCGTTCTCGGATCAGGAGAAGATCATTTATCGCGGGCTGGCGGAGAAGATTTTTCAGGCCTCGAAGAAAGGCTTGGCGCACATCGAGCCCGACCGCATGGATTGGGTGCCGATCGATCCGGAGAAGTTGAAGCGCATCTATGATGACCTCGTGACCGAGGCGGGCGTGGAGGTGCTTTTTCAAACGACGCTGGCTTCGGTGGAGATGACTTCCGCCCGCGAGGTGAACGCCATCGTGGTGGCGAACAAGGCGGGACTGACCGCGTTCAAGGCGAAGGTGTTCATTGACGGCACGGGCGACGGAGATCTCGCGGCATGGGCGGGTGCGCTGTTTCAAAAAGGCGACGATGATGGAACGACGCAGCCGGCGACGCATTGCTTCATTCTCACCAATGTCGATGAAGCGGCCTATCATCGCGGTCCGTCCCTGCATCCGAATAACAAGAAGAGTCCGATCTTCGACATTCTCGCTTCGGGCAAGTACCCGGAGATTCCCGATTCGCATCTGTGCAATACGCTCATCGGACCGGGCACGGTCGGCTTCAATGCAGGTCACCTATGGAAGGTGGACAACACCGATCCGAAGATCGCGACCAAGGCGCTGATGATGGGGCGCAAAATGGCGGAGGCGTTTCGCCGGGCGTTGGCGGAATATCTGCCGGAAGCGTTTGGTCGCGCATTCCTTGTTAGCACGGCTTCCATGCTCGGTGTGCGCGAGACGCGGCGGATTATCGGCGATTACGTGCTGACGTTGCAGGATTACATGGCACGGCGGAGTTTCCCGGATGAGATTTGCCGCAACTCCTACTTCATCGATTTGCATTTCACGAAGGATGAGGCGATTCACTCGCACAAGATCGACGTGGAAACGCGGTTCGACCGCTATGGCAAGGGCGAGTCGCACGGGATTCCGTACCGGTGCCTTACGCCGCGCGGACTTTCCAATGTGCTGGTGGCGGGGCGCTCGATTTCCTGCGAACGCATTGTCCACGGCAGTATTCGCGTGATGCCGGTCTGTCTCGCGATGGGCGAAGCGGCGGGTGTGGCAGCGGCGCAATCGCTTCAGCTGACCACAGTGGATGTGCATCAGGTGAACATCGATCAGCTTCGGCACCGGCTGCAGGCGCGGGGAGCTTACCTGCCTGAAATGGCTTCCAATACGACTGATTCTAAAAAGTCGTTAGGTGCATTGGTGAGTATCTAGTTTTTTTAAGCCCTCCCGGTTAGTTTGCTCCAACCGGGAGGCCTCCTTCTTCTCCAATCCGCTTGGTTGTAGTGGGTTGAGCGTTCAAATCTGGATCAATGATCACAGTATTTAACAGATTCAACGGCTTGCATATTGCGCCTAAATAACGAAAAACGTAACTTCGTCTAATGGGTAAGGCAATTATTCAGCGGAAATATTGTTTCAGCTGGAATAATAAAAGCCTCACTTGGAACACATCGGTAAATCGGAGTTCCTCTTTTTTCTGGGTTGCCCCGGTCGAATCGGACCGGGCGCGGGTTGCGTCTTTTGTCGTACCTCCCCAAAACCACCCCCAACCAAATGAAACCAAAATCGATACTGGAACTCCGTCAACATTCGTCGTTCTGTCTACGCCTCCTCACCTGGCTGCTCGTCTGGCTGGTGGGGTTTTTGATCTCAGGAGAAGTACGGGCCCAATTCGCCACCAGCTTTGAAACAACGCAGTCCACGGGGTCGCCTTCGTACACGGCGGGCGGGACGGTCATCGGAGTGCGCGATGTGCAGGCGCCAGCGGGAAATGTGTGGTCGACGCTGTTCGGCACCACGACCGCGATGACGTTGACGACGAGTAATCCGGCGGCGGGTGCGATGGCGTTCCAGATCACCGACGCGAGTGCGTCGACGGCTTATGGCGCTTACCTGAATCTGGCGGGGACGAACGGGCTCGATTTGATGCAGCCGTTCACGCTCTCCTTCGCGATGAATCTGACCGGGGTGAGCGCGGGCACGGGGAATCAGGCGCAGGTCTATTTCGGAGCGGCCACGACCGACCTGACGACGGGAAAAGATTGGGCGGCGTTCATGTACCATGACGGCACGCTCGTGTTGTATGTCTCCAATTCCACCGGAACGGGTGCGACGGCGGTGACGTTGGGGAATTATTCCACTTACGCGCCAGCGAGCACGAATTACGTGCGGGTGAGTATCACGGTGGACCCGTTGTTGAAGAAATATACGAAGGTGACGTTGTCCGGAAACGGCACGACCACGGATTGCACGGACGCGGTGCAAGCGGTCAATGGCGGTACGGTCCCGTGGCTTTCGGCGGTGAATCCCTTGGTGAATCCGGCGGCGAACCTGCTATTCGTGACTGGCACGAATGACGTCATCACGGCGAAGTTCGACGATATCCTCATCACGAACGATTCGCAGTGGTACGAGGCGTATGCGCCCGGAGTGATCCTGCCGGATCAGGGGACGATCGAGATGACGTTGTCGCTGTCGCGGCCGATCGCGCAATTTGGCAATTCGAGCGGATACGATTTTCTCTTCAAGGTGCTGCCCGCGCAAAAACTCGTCTCGGGCGGAAAGACGTTGATGGGGCTGTATGTTCCGTCGGCCGGTGGTGGCACGGGGCTGTGGGGTTTGGCGCGGAATAATTCCGGGTCGGCTTATGCGCCGTTTTCAACTTTCGCTCCGGTGGCGGGGCAAAAGGTGCGCGTGGCGATGTCGTGGGGCAGCCAGGTGAATGTCTACGTCAATGGCACGCTTTCCGCAACTGCGGCAGGTCCAAGTGGGGCCCTTTCTCCCCTGCCAGCGACATTCCGGGTGGAGAAACTGGATCCGTTCTCTATCTCCGAGGTGAAGATTTCCGATGTGGCCTTGACCACGAGCAGCCTGAGCGCCAATCCCGCGACGGCGTTGGTGGCGGATTCGCGCACCACGCTGCTGGCGTCGAATAATCTCACGCGGACGCAGTATTTCCACACCGCGCGACAGGGCACGCTGAGCTTCTCGTCGTTGACGCCGCAGTGGAAGGTGGAGGATCAATCCTTGGTGGAAGGCGTGACGCCGGGCTACGCGCTGGTGGGGATCAATCATTCGGCCGCGACGAAAACCTACTCGGTGAATATCGTGGCGACGAACCGGTTGGGTACGACGGTGTCGAATACGACGACGAGCGTGGGCATTGCGGCGGATTATGTGCATCGGGTGACGACGATTCCGCTGACGGCCTTGGCGACTCGGGGCCATTACAAACTGCGCGCGACCATTACCGATCCGAATGCGGTGGCGACGGTGTACGACAGCGCCATTGCGGTCTATCCCGCGAACGACACGAGCGTGGCGGACGGGACATGGGAACGTTATTTGGGGCATCATTTCCCGATTGAGGATTATTCTGCGGTGGTGCTCAGCCGGATGGGCATCAAGGCGAATCGCACCTTCGGCGATCTGAGCGGATTCTATTGGTTCGCGGTCCAGCCGACGGAAGGAACCGGCACGACCGGGTTCAACTGGACGCGCACGGACATGCTCGTGCGCCACGCGAAGACGGCGGGAGTCGATCTGATCGGCCTGCTCGGCAATCCTCCGCCGTGGGCGGCGGCTGATCCCGGCGCGACGTACAAGAACAGTTATTCGAGCTACAGCAAGATGTCGGGCCGCTGGAAGCCGCGCAACAATACCGAGTGGGGTAACTACGTGTATCAGGTGGTGTCGCGGTACAAGAATGACGTGAAGAACTGGGAGATCTGGAACGAGGTCGACTGGCATCCGTCGTTCCCGTACTACAGTTTCTCCGGCACCACGGCGGAATATCTGGCGTTGCTGCAAACGGCGTACACGCAGGCCAAGCTGGCGGACCCGACGTGTAATGTGTTGATCAGCGGGTTCGGCCTGGTTTCCGCCGCGGATGTGAACATGCCCTACGATCTGCTGAATGCCGGGGCGGCTTCGTCGTTCGATACGTTTGCCTCGCACGGGTACGAAAATACGAAGGTCGATGCGCTCAATACGGCGCTGTATGCGAAGAAGGGAGCCGGTGCGCCGCACTGGATGACGGAGCAGATGTGGGATTCCGTCAGTTACGAAAAGGATCGTCTTTTCCTGACGCCGTATCTTTATCTGAGATATCTCGATCAGGGTGTCGACCGGTTCTATCAGTTCGGATTTCCCGATCTGTGCTTCGATCCGTATGCGCTCTCGCCGACGCTGGACAGTTACGTGCAGGGCGTCTTTGCCACGCAAATGCGCAAGGCCGACACGTACGTGGGCAAGTACACCTTCACCGGGTCGGGCAATTTCGGCGTCCGGCATTACTTCACCCGGAAGGACGGCAAGACGTTGAGTATGCTCGGGCAGGAACTCGCGCGCAACGTGGTGACGGTCAGTGGCACGGTGTTGTCGGCGATCGACAGCTTCGGCAAGCCGTTGACGACAACGGTGAGTGGTGGAACCACGGCGCTCGACATTGCCGATATCGCCTATGTGGTGAGCACGTCGTCGCTGAACATCACCGGGGTGGGATTGCTGGAGGCGGCACCGTTGTTGCTCAATACGAGCTTTGAGGATCTGAGCGGGGATCTCCAGACGGGTGGGCTGGCTTCCTGCACGCCGATGTATTGGACGCTGCGTAGTAACACGTATGATCCGAACGGTGTCATCACGCTGACGAATTCGTCCCGACAGTCGGGTAATTACGCGATGAGCTTATACTCGGCGGGGGGCGGTACGGGTGGCACGAGCCGGGTGTATCTCTTCCAGGATGCCCGCATCGTTAAGCCGGGGCCGTATCAGATCACCGCGTATGTCCGGCGTTTGAATGCCGGGGAGACGGCTCTCCCGTACATTGCGATTTACAATCGCGATGCCGGTGCGACGTACATGAAGACGTGCTCCAGCGTGGTGGCAGGTGGCGCGTACACGCAGGTGAATTACACGTACACGTTCAGTTCGGCGCTGACGCAATCGGCGGCGATCATGACGGGTATCTACGAAGGAGCGGGTACGGTCTTGATCGATGATGTGACGTTCAACTACATCGGCCAGTAGCGTGTTTTATATTCCGCCCCAGAAAGGATCGGACTCCCGTTCGGGAAGATCCCTGGGGCGGAACCATTGGACATGGCCGTCGAAGAAGAGCACGTTGGCACCGCCCTGGTGGGGGATGAGTCCGAAGTAGAGGGTGTAACCCCACCAGTCGCCGCGGCTAAAGCTGTCCTCGGTGACCATGGCGGTGACAGCGGGCCGGGAGATGCTGGCGAGGGGAATGCCGACGGTCCACTTGCCCTCACCGGTGATGCCGAGGGCCACCAGCGGGCTGAAATTCAGGCCATAGGAAAACAGATTGCTGTTCACATTTCCCACCGAAGGATTGGCGATGGGCTTGATCCAGGTGGAGGGACAGCGAAAGATGTTGTCCTGCTTGGCCCCGGCTCTGACCCCCAGATCGTTGCGCGGATAATTGAAGGAGGCTTCGGCATAGCCGACATAGGTCCAGATGGCGTGTCCCCACGCGTCTTTTTCGTCCGCCGTCGGATAAACGGCTGAGGTAGGCGGGAGCCTGCCGCCGTTCTCCGCGGCATAGTTGAACAGTCCCATGCCAATCTGCCGCATCTGGCTGGCGCATTTGGTCTGTCGGGTGGCTTCGAGACTGTTGCGGACGGTCGGGATCAGCATCACGGTCAGGATCACGATGATCGATAGCGTGACGAGTAGTTCCGTGAGGCTGAAGCCGCGTCGGGAGGTGGGGATCATGCTTGAGCGGATTGTTGAAAAACTTTTTTCACCGCTGCGTAAGCGAGCTTGGGCCGGCGGTATTCGTCGACGGTTCCCTTGTTGTTGAAGGTGCGGGGGCGCATGAGAGATTTGCCTTTGCCGTAGGTGCGGATGTCGCAAAATTGCCAGAGCGCGATGCCGCAGCAGCGGTCGAGCGAGAGCGCCTTGGCGCAGGCAGTGGCGAGGTAGGCGGCTTGATATTCTTCACTGAAAAAGTCGTGATGGGGGTCGTGCCATCCATAGAGACCTTCGGCACCAATCTCGGAAAAGAAAACCGGTTTTTCGCCAAAGCCCAATTCATTCACCACGCGCACCATCTTGTCCATGCAGGGAGCGATGAGCGCGAGGGGATCTTCCGCGCTTTCGCAGCCGTACCAGCCGGGGTAGAGATTGATCGAGATGAGATCGACCAGATCGAGATTGAGATCCGGTTTTCCGTTCGGGAGCCGGTCCGTGGCGTAGGTGACGAGGCGGGATGGATCATGCTGGCGCAGGAGCGCGGCCGATTCCTCATAGATGGCTCGCGAGGCGGGTTGATCGCTTTCCGCTTCGTTGAGAAATCCGCGCAGGATGACGCACGGATGATTGTAGGAGGCGTGCACCATGGCGAGGAGGGAACTGGCGTGATCGCGGCGGTAATCGGGATTAACCATGACGTGACGATCCTGTTGCCAGCCGAGATTTTCCTCGAAGACGAGGAAGCCCAACTCGTCGCACAGATCGAGGAAGCGGGCGTCCTGGGGATAGTGCGAACCGCGGACGAAATTGCAGCCGAGGTCGCGCAACATCTGGAGGTCGTTCACCATTTGCAGGAGCGGCGTGCAGGGGCCGTAGTGGGGATGCCATTCGTGACGGTTGTAGCCGCGGAGAATGAGCCGCTCGCCATTGAGTTGCAACTGGCCGTTGAGGACTTCGATCCGGCGCAGGCCGAAGCGGGTGGTGAGATCGTCGAGCGCGTGACCGTGGCGGTCGTGTAAGACGAGGCGAACCCGGTGGAGGTGCGGCGTCTGCGGCGACCAGACGCGTGGCGCGGGAACGCGAAGCGTGAGTGTGGTGAGTGCTGCCGTGAGCGAGTGCTGTTGCGCGGGTTCGTCGTCGAACTGGATGGCCACGGTCTGGCCTCCCGCTGGTGGCGCGCTGAGCGTGAGGGCGAGTGAGATTTCGCCGGAGGCATAACCGGCGAGCGGGGTGACTTGCACCCGGTCGAGGAACGGTCCGGTGACCGGCAGGAGGTGGCAGGTGACGTCGCGCAGGATGCCGCCGTATTGATAGAAATCGAATTTCTCCTCGTGCATCGGGAGTCGTTTGGCGTCGAACCGGTTATCGACCAGCACCGTAAGCGTGCGACGGGTCGCGGCGGAGGGCGGCAGCAGGACGGAGAACGGAGCGAAACCGCAGCGCTGTTCGTGGCAGAGAACGCCGTCGATATAAACACGGCCCCACATCGAGACCGCACCGAATTCGATTCGCGCGGGTTGATGAGCAGGCACGTCGAAGGTGGTTTCGTACACCGCCGCGCCGCGTTTTCCCGCATAGGCGGGGAGGACGTCAAACGCACTGGGCACGGGAAGCCTCTCCCACTCGTGGCGCTGCGCGGGATCGAAGGAATCGAGCTTGATAGCGCCGAGGAACGCGAAATTCCACAGGCCATTCAGTGACCGGACCGGGCGAACCGGTTGCAGTGGCAGAGCCGCGAGAGAAGGGCGCGGGGTGGAAAGAGGACTCCGGTCCCGTTTGCGGGAGGGAGACAGCAGGTGGGCAGAAGTACTGGGTGACACGGCATTACTATGGACCGAGGCGGGCGGTGTCAAAGCCTTCTTGCGTGCTACCAGTAGCATGAATAGCTTGAGGAAACAGCGTTCGGTTAGACTTCCCCCCCCGCTGCAGCCATAGCGCCATCGCTCTTGATGGGGGGATGGTTAACGAGTATTGATTTCATCAAGGACCCTCCGACTGTAGGGCGACTCGGTGAGTCGCCATGGCGTTTCACCGAAACGCCCTACAGAAGACCGTAATCCATTACTCGTTAGCCATTCCCCATCAAAAGGGAATGGGAACGTCCGGTAGCACCGGAGGTTTTATCTCCCTCAATCGCCCGCCTGCAGGCTGCGGACCGTCGGCGCATCGGCCCAGACGCCCTCGACGAGCACGCGGAGCGGCGCTTCGGGCAGACCGCGTTCGCCGCGCTGGAGCATTCCGGCGAGGAGGTTGACCGCGGCGATGCCGATCTGCGCGGAGTGTTCGTTGATGCCAGCGACATTGAGGGAGGTTTGCTCGGTGTTGAGAAACGCGATGCTGACCTCCTGCGGGATGCGGCATTTGGCATCGCGCAGCCATTTGAGCGGGCCGGAACCTTGATAGGTGGTGATGATGGCGGTGGGGCGATAGCGTCGATACCATTGGAGAAGAGGGGGCGCGGCGTAGACTTTCGGCATGAGCAGCGGGATTTCCCGGCTCTCGGGCAGTAGCTCGCGTTCGGACAGAAAGGCGGAGCTCCACAGCCGGTCATTGCGCTCGTCCTTGCTGTGTTCGCAGTAGAAACCGATCTTGCGGTGACCCAGCGCGCGCAGTTGGCGGAAGCAGGTGACGACGGCGCGAAAGTGGGCGGGAGCGACGAGATGCACTTTCGGTCGCACCATGGAGTAGCCGAAACTGACGACGGAGAAATCCTCCCAGCGCAGGCTCAGATGACCGCGATTGTGAGGCTGGGGCGCGAGGAGAAGTCCGCGAATTCCGCGACTGAACAGAATCTGGCTCGCACGCTTCGCGGTCATTTTGGGTTCGTGCAGCCAGAACTCCTCGAGTTGATAACCGAGCTCCGCCGCCTGCTGCACCGCGCCGTCGTAGTAGCGGTCCGAGGCGAGATTGTGCCAGTCGTGGCGTTTCGGGAAGTTCGTGACCCAGGCGATCGTGCCGCGGAATTTCGGGATCTGATCTTTTTGCCGGTACGCGGCAAAAGCGGACATCATGGGGTCCGGCATGTAGCCGAGCTGACGGGCCGCGTCCTTCACCCGCGCACAGGTTTCCGCGCTGATGCGGGGGTCGTTTTTCAAGGCGCGCGCGGCGGTGGTGAAGTGGACGCGGGCGGCGGCGGCGACATCGCGGACGGTGATGCGAGGGCTCATGGTGGTGCGTGCTACTTGTAGCATGTAGCAGCCCTTCCCTTGCCCGGCAATCGAAATAGAGTGATCACAACCAAAGATCACCCATGAATACCATGACCGATATCCCCTGTTTCCACCGCCGCCTCCGTCAGTTGCTTTCGGTTGCCTTGACCGGAGTGGGTTTGTTCCTCACCGCAACGGCCAGTCACGCGCAGACCGTGATCAACCTTGATTTCAATAGCGGGGACATGAGCAGCTTCACCCAGTCCTCGGGAGTCTCGCCCGTCGTTCAGGGAACGTCTCTGGCGCAGACGGCGGGAGTGGGCACGGGCGGCAGCGGCGGCGTGGCCTTTATCGCTTCGCCAGCGGCGACCGATGTGACGTCGATCTACTCGGCGGCGAGCTTCAATCTGACCTCGGGAACGAACTACGCCTTCTCGACCGACTACCACAAGAAAAGCAGCACAAGTGTCTTTTCGCAATTTCAGGTGGCGTTCTTTGCCGACAACAATGTGACCACGAGCAGTTCGAACCGGTACATCGGATTTCGCGTGGTGGGGCAGGGCGTGACGGGCGCGGCGAACACGTATCAACTGCAGTTGAACAATCGCGACAATAGCACGACCGATGTCAACCTGGGTTCGACCTTCTCCATTCCCGATGCGAACACCGACTGGTACCGGCTCAGCGGCACGCTGGCCTTGACCGATGCGACGTCGAAGACATTCAGCTACACGGTTTCGCTGTGGGACCTCGGCAGCGACGGAACCTCCACGCCCACGCTGATCCAGACGGTGAGCGGTACGTTCGTCAACACGCAACTCGCGAGTGATTCCACCCTCTGGTACGGCTTCCGCGACCAGACGGGGACGATCAGCGCGGTGGATAATCTGTCGGTGGTGCCGGAGCCGAAAGCGGTGGCGCTGCTCGCGGTGTCGGGACTGGTGCTGATCGCGGGCCTGCGCCTGCGCTCGACGCGGTTGAATTAAGCGCGTGGGTGATCTTGAGAGAGAATGATTTTGTTGTGATCGGCAAAACACTTTGGTTGTCGGGACTGCTGGTGTCATGGATCGCCAGCCGGGCGATCGGGGCCGCTCCCTTGGACTCCACGTCAGCGGTACCGGCCAGCGCGTGGGGCATCCGAGTGGAGGAAGAGACGGTCATCAAGCCGTTTTCGTCCCGGATGTTCGGGTTGAATTTTGATTGGACCGTGACGCAGCGGGTGGTGCTGAACGATGCGGGCGAGTATCGCGAGGACATCAGCGAGTTGTGCAAAGGATTTCCGTTGCCGTTGAACCGGATGGCGGGGACGGATTCGCAGGAGTTTCGCTGGAAATGGGCGATTGGTCCCATGGCAGACCGGTTGCCGCAACAGCTCTACAAATTCTTTCCCGAACGACCGGTGCGGCTCGGCCCGGTGGAGTGGGTGCGCTGGGTGCGGCAGGAAGATCCGAAGGCGCAATTTGTTTTCGTGGTGAACTTGTTGAAGGATACGCCGCAGGATATCGCGGACCTGGTCTATTTCCTGACAGGCCGGGCGAATTCCCCGCGTCCCGAGGAAGCTGCGTGGGCGAAACGACGCGTGCAGTTGGGCTTGCCAGAACCCGTGCCCGTCGCGGTGTGGGAGCTCGGCAACGAGATGGAGTTGAAGATTCCCGAGAAGAGTTACGTCTGGACAGCGGAGCAATATATCGACGCCTCGCGCGCGGCGATCACGGCGATTCGCGTGGCGGACCCGAAGGCCAGGATTGCGTTGCATGGATCGTCCTCCTACGACCCGGGCTGGAATCAGGCGGTGCTGCGGGCCTTGGGTGCGCAGGTGGATTATTTCTCGCTGCACTTTTATTATCAGGGCGTGGCGTTTGGCTCTACCCAGGGTTTGCAGGGCGAGGGGGGATTCCAAGGTCACACCGTGGAGTTGGTGGAGCGCTGGATCGATCAGGCGCGGGACGAATGCGCGCGATTGGTGCCGGAGCGACCGCTGAAGCTTTTTATTTCCGAGCACGCGCGCTGGCCGGTCACGCCCAAGGTGCGGGATGAGTCGTGGCGGAAGTCGTGGTATCAGACCCACTCGCTGGAGGGATGTCTATCCACGGCGGATTTTCTGGGGCGCTGGATGAACCGGCCCGAAGTGGAGATGGCGACGTATCATAGTTTCAGCAGCGGGCCGTGGGGACTTTTTTATCGGGATGTGAGTACTGGAAAATTATCCAGCACAGGAATGTATGAGTTGTTCCGGATGCTGGGCTCGATCGAGGGAAAGTCCGTCGTGCGCTCGGAGATCGTGGTGCCGAAAACGCTTTCGGAAACAGCGCAGGCCGAGAAGGCGCTGCACACGGTTTTTGCTGTGCGCGACGAAAAACAGCTGACGCTGGTGATTGTGAATCGCGGCAAGGCGTTTCCACTGGAGGCGGGCATTTCCGAGAAGTACGTCTTGCGTACCGGGAGTCTGCTGACCAGTGCGTCGCTGGACGATCATAATACGGCGGACGCGCGACCCCTACAGGTCGTGACGCGACCGGCAGAATCGTGGCGCGGTCCGGGCGGGACGGTGGAGGTTCCGGCGCGTGCGGTGTTGTTACTGAACTTTGGAGTACGGTGAAATCGGGCCGGGAACGCGCCGCCACGATTCGGGCGAGCAGCCGAACTTGTCCTTGAAGGCGCGGGAGAAGGCGCTGGCACTGCCGAAGCCGCATTGCTCGCTGATGGTCTCGAGTTTCATTCCGGCGTCCGACATGAGCTGCATGGCGCGCTGAAAACGCATTTGATCGAGGATGTGTTTGGGCGAGGTATCGAGCACTTCGTGGAAAAGCCGACGCAAGTGCGCGGGGGAACTCCCCGTGGCGCGGGCGATCTCGGGGAGTCCGGGATTTTCCGCCATGCGCGTGGAGAACCATTGCAGCGCGGCGTCGACGCGTTTCTGCGCGGAATTTTCCTGCGCTTGCCGCGTGCGGTGGCTGTTGTCCTCGCAGAGGAGCAGGCTGAGTTCCATGAGGATGTGCTCGTAGCAAATCATCATGCCGGGAGCAGGACGATTCCAGTAGCGTTCGGCATGGGAGGCGAGAAGCCGCAATCGCGCGGCCGTCGTGCGACTCAAGCTGATTTCGAGATAACCTTTCGGCGCGACGATCCGTTGCACGAGTTCCGGGACGGAAAGAAAATGAAAGACCGCCACTTGCGCCCGTTGGCGTTTGGCTCCAGCCCAACCATGCTGATGATCCGGGGGAAAGATCCACAGGCGGTGCGATTCGGGCGGAAGAATGCGATCGGGGAGGCGCAGACTGATGCTCCCCTGGAGCACGGCTTGAAATTCCCAGCCGCGACGGCGATGCAGCGGCACCGGTTTTTCTCCGTAGCGACGTTCGCCCGTGCCGAGATAGATCAACATGAGTTCACTCTTTCCCGGGGAGCGAAAATGTCAAGCGAGCGAAGTGTGGGGAGAGTTCCAAAGCCCTCTGAAGGCGAGTGCCTGACTGGCAGGCGGTCAGTATGCTGTTTATAATATATAAATAAGACTTCAAGGTTGACTTATCTCATTTGTCAGACATATATTAGGGTGTTGTGGCTTCCATTTGGAAAATCGCAAGACCGCTTTAACGAAAGTGATTAATATGAATAAACGGGTATTTTGGTTCGTTTTCGGGATTTGTATCTCGCTCTCCCTTGTTCAGGCCGAGACGGTCATCAAGGATTCCTTTGGCGGGACGGGGCAGCGCGCGGCGGGCGAAAAGCTCAACAAGACGGCCACGGAATCGCGCAACGCGATTTGGGAAAGTACTCCCACGGTCCTCCTCGGCGAAGACAGCGGCAAGGGCTGTGTGGTGGTGGCGGACAATACCGGGTTTTTGGCCAAGCTGAAAATTCCGGCCAATAGCAAGGTCATCCGCATTGAAGCCGACGCGCATCCGATGCCATCGGGCGATGCAGATAGAACGGGTTTTGTCATGATCGGTATGGGAAAGCCTCCCGGCTTCAACATTAACTGGGTGGGCGGAATTTATCTCTCACTGGATGTGAAGGGACGCGCGGCGGTACAATATCATCCTGAGCTGAATGACGGCGTGGACGCGAACAAGGGGTTGGGGGTGAAAGGAATGAAGAGCGCCATCATCAAATCATTCAAGGCGGATGGGATGAACAAGATGGTGATCGAGTAT
The DNA here is from genome assembly GCA_002304345.1 of Verrucomicrobia bacterium Tous-C9LFEB. Taxonomy (GTDB): domain Bacteria; phylum Verrucomicrobiota; class Verrucomicrobiia; order Methylacidiphilales; family UBA1321; genus UBA1321. Next base: position 93,810 of record NEUU01000006.1, on the reverse strand, counting down.
GATTCCAGTGCCGGTACGGTGAGTGCCTGGGTGAACGACGAGGAAGTGGTCAATCGTTTCGCGCTCGAAAAAACGGGTTTTACGCCGGTGCTGGAAACGCTGGGTTTCTCCGGCTGGGCGTTGCAATCCAATGTGCCGCTGCTGGCTGATTTCACTGTCACGCTGAAGTAATTTACGGACCTCCACCATGTCGCGCTTTCCACTGTCGACGATGGGGCGGTTGCTGATTCTGATCACTTGCTGCCTGGGGGCGGTCTTGCCGTGTACAACGCAGGCGGCGGAGGGCGATGTCACCTTGCTGCCGGATCGCTATGCCGCGTGGTGGAGTCTCGGCGAGACGGTTTCCTTCAAGCCGATTCTGGTGGAAGTCCCCGCATCGATGACTGTTTTCACCGCGACGGTGTTCGACTCCAGCGGCAAGGAAGTGCGCCGTGACAAGCTGGCGCGGCAGCCGTTTCTGGACGAGGGCTGGTCATGGAAGCCGGAGCAACCGGGTTTCTACGAAGTGGAATTCGCCGGAGCGGCGACGGAAACGGAGTCGCCCACCGTGCTGCCGAGTCATTTTACGGTCAAGCTGAAGGATGGCAAGATCGGGGAGTTCGAGCACAACCGGTACCAGTTTGTCATCGCGGCGCGCCAGCCGAAACCGGACTTTGCGCGGGCGCAATTTGGTTTTTCGTGCGGACTGAGTCCGAAGGTGCTCAAGCTGGTGAAATTGATCGGCTTTGATTTTGCGTTCATTCAGGCGATCCCGTGGGGCGCGCAATTCACGAATGAGAAGATGGCCGTGGAGCCGAAGAAGGGGGAGTTTCACTGGGAACATTTCGATCCGATTGTCGAGGCGTTGAGGAAAGACGGATTTTCCATGGCGGCACAATTTCTCTCCACGCCATTGTGGGCGTCGCCCTGCCCGGAGAAGTTCGACCAGATCAATATCGGCACGCGCGAGGCGTTAATGTATGCGCCGAAGGACATGGACGACTTCTCGAATTTCGTGCGCGAGGCGGTGAAGCGATACAAGGATCGCATCAAGATCTGGGAAATCTGGAATGAGCCGAACATTCCCGGCCAGAGCATCTTTTGGTATGACACGGCGGAGAATTACACGCGGCTGCTGAAAGCGGGTTACAAGGCGGTGAAGGAAGTGCAGCCCGAGGCCGAGGTGTGGTTGGGAGGACTGGGACCGCGCACGTCGTACTTCGAATTCTATAACCAGATCCAGAAGCTCGGCGCGTCGGACTCGTTCGATATTCTTTCACTGCATGGCACGTGGAATTCCCCAGAATATTTCTACGCGATCGATGATGTCTACAAAGCGCCGCACCGACCCGCGATCATGTCCGAGTGGCACGCGATTTTGCATAACATCAGCGAGACCGGACCGCATCCCTCCGAGCGCGAGTTGTCCAAGCGAATGATGCTCGACCAGCTATACCAGTTTAAGCGCGGTGTGGTGCGTTCCATTTTCTTTACGCTCACCAACGGCAACGCGGAGGTCGAGACGACGGACTTCTTCAAGAAGGCGCATCAATTCAGCCAGACCTACGGCATCTTCCGCTCGAAACCGCGCATCGAACCGCGATTGGCGGCGGTGATTTATCAATTCTTCCTCGCGCAGGTGGGCAATCGCGTGACCGGTTACATCGATGAGTATGATCTCGGTTCCGGTGCGGCGGGTGTGCTCATTGACACGGCCATCGGCAAGCAACTGGTGATCTGGCTGGAGAAACCGACCACGGTGAAGGCCTTGTTCCCGAAAGGTCTGGGTTCCTCCGCGCAGCTCAACGATTGGGAGGGAAGAACGATTTCGACGGCGGGCGAGACGCCGCTGAGCCCCGACCATTTTTATTATCTCAGTGGAGCGCAAGACGCCCTCTGGCCGTCGTTGACGAAGGCGGAGGTATTGACCTCGCCGCGCAATAACCGGGCGAACATGGCGGCGAATCTCATCGCGGGCGTGGTGAATCTCGGCACGGTTTTTGACTCCGCAGCAGGCAGCGACATTCGTCCGAAGCTGGTATGGAACGATGCCAATTGGAATGTGCAGACTTTCGCGCCGGGGGCGGTCAAAGCGCCCGATTTTAATTCCACTTTCGTGATCGGTTCCACCGAGCAGGGGATCGATTTGGTGGTCGACGTGACCGATGCCAAGCACGTGCAGAACGAAACGTCTCCGGCCTTCGGCAAGGGTGACAGCATCCAGTTCTCATTTGATTGCGATGGCTCGGGCCGGACCGTGGGCAGTACCGACTTCATCGCGGCACTCACGCCCGGCGGACCCGTCTTGTGGAAGTCGGCAGCGGCGCAGGTTGGGGGCGATTTGCCTGCCAAGTGGACACCCGCAGACGCGCCAGTGGCGAATGGGGAGTTTGCGATTCGCCGCGAGAACGGACATACGATTTATCGTATTCGCCTGCCGTGGAGTGAACTTTACCCGCTGATCTACAAACCCGAGAGACAATTGCGGTTTGCACTCGTGGTGAACAACAATAATGGCACCGGGCGGGAAAGCTGCCGGGAATGGGCCGGCGGAATCGAAGGGCAACGGAATCCGGCGTTCTACGGCGTGCTGCGCGCACCGAGTCGTTAATCCCGCCTGTTGGCGCGATAGTGCTGGTTTCTGGCGCAAACTTAAAGGTATTCTTCCGGCGCGTTCTCCATGCTCGAGAGATGCGATTTTTTGGGGCCATGATTGGAAAATTTATGATTTACCGTTTGCTCGGTGTGCTTTGTTTCGGTGGGTTCGTTGGGCTGTCATCGATTTCGGCGCAGGACAAGCTTGTCACGGAATTTGCCACGCCACCGGATGCGTCGCGGCCGCATACGTGGTGGCATTGGATGAATGGCAACATCTCGAAGGAAGCCATTACCGCCGATCTCGAAGCGATGAAGCGGGTAGGAATCCGGGGCGTGACGCTTTTCAATGTGGACCAGCGATGCCCTGCGGGGCCGGTGACTTTTCTGAGCGAGCCGTGGTGGGACATGACACTCTTTGCGGTGCAGGAAGCGAACCGGCTCGGGCTGACGATGGGCACGGCGAACTGTCCCGGTTGGTCGAGCAGCGGCGGGCCGTGGATCACTCCCGAGCACGGGATGAAGATTGTCGTGACGAGTGAAGTGGTGGCCCGCGGGGGCGGTTTGATTTCCCTGACGTTGCCGCAACCGCCGACCACGTTGAATTTCTATCGCGATATTGCCGTGGTGGCATTTCCCACGCCTTCGGCCGAGACCGTGAAGATGAGCGATGCCGCGCCCAAGATCAGCGCGAGCATTCCCGATTTCAAGGGGGAGGCGCTTTCCGACGGCGATTACAAGACACGCAGCACGTTGCCGATTCCGGCGAAGGATAAGCCGCAATACATTCAGTGGGAATTCGAGCAGCCGTATTTGGTGCGATCGCTGACACTGCTTCCGGCGAACGAAACGGATGAGTGTAGCGGCGAGATTCAAAGCTCCGAGGACGGCGTTCGCTTTACCACGGTCGGTACGTTTTCCATCGGGCGCTATCTTCAACCGGGTGTGCCCGGCATGCTCGCCTGGCACCGGTATGCGGTGAAGGAATCGACGGCGCGATTCTTCCGTCTCGTTTTCATCAAGTCGGGGCCGCAGTGGCCGACTCTGTCACTGGCAGAAGTGAATCTCTCGCCACGGCTCATGGTAAATGATCCGGCGGGCAAGGCGTTCTTTGAACGGGTGGATCAACTTCAGCCGATGTGGACCGAAATTCCGGCGGATCAAGTGATCGACCCGCAGCAGATCATCGATCTCACCGACCGGATGAATGCGCAGGGAAAGTTGAACTGGGAATCGCCCTCCGGGGATTGGACGATTTTACGGGTCGGCTACACCACGATTGCCCGCAATAATCATCCCGCGCCTGCGGGTGGTTCCGGTCTGGAGATCGATAAGCTCAGCCGCGAGGCCGCGAAAGTGCATTGGACGGCCTTCATGGAAAAGATGGCGCAAAGGCTCGGCCCGCTCTGGGGACAGACGGTCAACGAGGTGCTCATCGACAGTTATGAAATGGGCTCGCAAAACTGGACGCCGAAATTGCGTCCCGAATTCAGCAAACGGCGCGGGTATGATCTGGTGACGTGGCTGCCGACCTTGACCGGACGCGTGGTGGCGGGAGCGGATCAGACGGATCGTTTTCTCTGGGACTTCCGTCGGACCGTGGCCGATTTGATGGCGGAAAATTACTACGATTATTTCGGCGAGATGGCGCGAAAATCGGGAGTCAAGCTGGCGAGCGAACCGTACGGCAACGGTCCTTTTGAGGATCTGCGGGCCGGGCGCAGCGCGGATATTATCATGGGCGAGTTCTGGGCGCCCGATATGTCGGCGATCAAGCCGAACCTGCGGATGATCGCCTCGGTGGCGCACACGTACGGGAAGAAAATTGCGGGAGCCGAGGCGTTGACCTCGCGTTCCAAGTGGACCGATCATCCGCGCTATCTGAAGCCGTGCGCAGATCTGGGTTTCACCAACGGAATCAATTATTTCGAGCTGCACCGCTTTGTGCATCAGCCGTTGAACCGGCTGCCGGGATTGTCACTCGGACCGTTCGGTTCGCATCTCGAGCGCACGAACACGTGGTGGGAGCAGAGCGGCGGCTGGATTGATTATCTCGCGCGGTGCCAGCATATGCTACGGCAGGGATTATTCGTTGCCGATATTCTCTACTTCGCGGGCGAGGGGACATCGCCGAATGTGGCCAAGTACATGTGGAACCTGCCGCTGCCGGACGGGTACAATTTCGACTGCGTGAATGCGGACGTGGTGTTGAATCGCCTGAAGGTCAAGGACGGTCGACTCGTCCTGCCGGATGGCATGAGCTATCGCGTCATGGTGTTGCCGCCGGGCAAGACCATGACGCCGGCCTTGCTGCGGAAGCTGGAGGAATTGGCCGCGGCAGGTGCGATCATTGTGGGACCCAAGCCGGAGCAATCTCCGAGCCTGGCCGGCTATCCGGGAAGCGACGAGGTGGTGAATCAACTGGCCGGAGTGCTATGGAGCGCGGGCAAGATTCGCGAGGTGAAATCGTTGCAGGAAGTGTTTTCGAGTCTGCAATTGCCGCCCGATTTCGAGGTGAAAGAGAAGGGCGCCAAACTGACGTGGACGCATCGCGCGGTGGGGGGGCGTGACATTTATTTTCTGGCGAACGGCAAGGATGAGACGCTTCAGACCGAGGTGACATTCCGCGTCTTTGGAAAAGTGCCGGAACTCTGGGACGCCGAGACGGGCAAGATTATTCCGGTCGCGGCCTATGAGGAAATTGCTGGCCGGATTCGCGTGCCGTTGCGGTTCGATCCATTCGGTTCGCTCTTTGTGGTTTTTCGCCCAGCCCCGGCGACGGAACATTCGACAGCGCTCCATCGCGTCGAGGGCGTTTCCAATCCCGCCTCCAGTTTTCCCGACGCCCAGTTGGGAGTGACCGGTGGCAAGGTGCAGCTCGAAGCGTGGACACCGGGTCATTATGAGGTGCGATTCACCGGCGGCAAGATCTCGAAGACTGACGTGGCGATGGTGCCGTCACCGCTGGATTTGGCGGGGTCGTGGGAGTTGACCTTCCCGCCGAAACTGGGCGCGCCGGAAAAAGCAACGTTCGAGAAGCTGGTGTCGTGGAGTGATCATTCGGATTCCGGGGTGAAATATTTTTCCGGCACCGCGACGTACCATAAGACTTTCGACGTGCCGCCGGCGATGTTGGGCTCGGGGAAAAAAGTGTATCTGGATCTGGGACGCGTGGAAGTGCTGGCCGGGGTCAAAGTGAATGGAAAAGATCTGGGCGTGCTGTGGAAGCGTCCGTATGTGGTCGAGATTACCGGCGCGGTGAAGTCCGGAAAAAACGAACTGGAAATCGCGGCGACGAATCTTTGGCCCAACCGGATGATTGGTGACGAACAGTTGCCGGAGGATTCTCCCCGCGAGAAGGAATGGCTGAAGCAATGGCCCGCGTGGGTGACGGAGGGGAAGCCGAGTCCGACCGGACGGTTTACGTTTACCTCGTGGCGATTTTACAAAAAAGAGGATGCCCTCCTGCCCTCCGGAGTACTGGGACCGGTCACGGTGCGGTCTTCGGTGATGGTACCGGTTCCGGCGGGGCAATAGAGCCGATTTGCGTCTGTCTCAATCGAATCTGCTCTGGATTTTAGCATTTCAAAGCATCGTGAACAGGCCCTAGGAAGTCCGAATCGGTGAAAGATTATCGACCGGGCTGACTGCCGTACCAGCGTTTCAGGACCTCGGCCGCCGGCTTGTTCCAGACCGGGAAGCCCTTGTCTCCGCGCGGATCATCGCGTAGCCAGGGCCGGTCATTCTGCTCTTCCCACTTCCACCAGTAGAGACCCATCCACCACGGTTCATTCCAGAAGGCTTTGAGTACGGTATCGAGGAAGAGCGCTTGCTCGTCGCCATTGTAGCCTCCGGGATTATCCCACCCGTAGGGCTTGGCGGTGGCACCAGCCGTCGAACAACAGCCACATTCGGCAAAGTAAAACGGTTTTCCAAGAAGGCGTGCCGCTTCGCGGTAATAGTCTACGTCGGGCGCGATCCGGGCCAGCATTTGCTCCTGCGAAGCGCCGGGGCCGTCCGCGAGCGGGGTGTAAAAGCTCGATCCAAGCGAGTCGAGCTGCCGGAACCAGTGGTCGGGTTGTTCGCGCAATACTTTCACGAAATCCACATGCCGTGTATGGCCGGTGGTCAAGTGCCCGTGATAGACACTGCGAGCCGCGGACACCACGCGCAGCCAATGCTGTTGCTGATGCACGGTAAAGTCGAGTTCGCTGTCCAAGCCGTAAGCCTCGCAGCCGGAGCGTTGAGCCAAAGAAGCATAATGAAGCGTGCGCTCCACCATGCTGTCAAACCAGCGCGTCCAATGATTCATGGGTTTGCCTGGAATGATCTCCACTTCATTGGGGAAGGAGACCTGAATGCGCTGGGCACCGTCCCAACATTCCAGCATGGGGCGAAGCTGGACCCGCATTCCCCTGGCGTGGATGTAGTCGATGATCTCGCGCAATTCGTCATCGGCGGGCGTTTGCCGGAAATCCCGGTATTGGCGCGTGCTGGCAAAGGTGTCTTGCAGGACGATAACCACGAGGCAAATCCATTGGATGTTCAGTGAAGCCATGCGATCTACTTCCAGTCGTGCCGTTGGAGAGCCGTAGTAACCGTTGCGGGCGTAAAAACCAAAAGTCATGCCGCGATGAAGCGGTGCATTAACAGGATGAGTTGACATAAGAGGGGGTGATAGTTTGTTAGGGTTCGTTCGTAATGCGGAGTGAATCGATGCGTCCGGTTCCTCCTCCATAAAGATAGAAACCGACTCCTGTCAGGGGAGACTTGGGCAAGGCTTTGGATGGGGTGCCTCGCACCGCAATGGACTGTCCCGGCGTGAGAGCAAATTCAAGCCAGTCGAGTTCGTCCGTCGTGTAGGTGAGTTTCTTTTCGACGGCTGCCGTATCAGCCATCGCAAAATCCTCCGCCAGTCCGAAAGCGGTTGCCTGAAAAACTTCCGCGCTGGCGTACCATTTCCCATCCACCTGAATCAAGACCCGGACGTGCAGGGTCTGTCCCTTTCCAGCATGCATGCGCCACGTGATCGTGTGGGGAGCTTTCAGGGCCAGTCCCGTTTTAATGGCCGTATAGCTTTCAAAATTGGGCTCCTTCCGACTCATGATGCAACCGAGAAACCCACGGCTATCGGCAGGATTGCCGCGTCCCCATGCGATCAGCAGCGAATTCAGTTCCGCACCTGAAACCTCGGTGAGGTCCTTCGCCTGCGAGCCGCCATAGCCGCACCAGCCAATGGACTTCAAGTTGTGATTGGCTGCCTGTGTGGCCGTATTGTTAAACGACTCTTCGAAAAGTGTCTCTGCGAGAAGTGAGGACGAGAAAAGAAGCAGGAGCCCTAAGCCGATATGGATTGGCATGATTTTCATAAATTCACGGGGCGCTATACCAGCGCGGGTCCGATGCGGTCAGAGTTTCAGCGAGTGCTTCGACATGACCGTCGACGAACAGATAGTTGGCATTCGTTCCAACATGGCGCCGGGAGATTCCCTTGGCGGCCATAGAGGCATCCCATTGGATGAACTGTTCGGTGTTTTCGTTGAACTCAACCACCATGATCGTGTTGGCGGCGGGTACTTTGCCGCGATTATATTGCCAATAGATTTGCAGCTTGGTCATTTTGGCGTTTAGGACATAGGAATACGCCCGATTGGGCGCTGTGCGTTTATTAAATGAGGGGCACACAAATACACCCGCCTCGTTCGGAAGGGGCGACTTGCCCATGGAGCTCTCCGGCATTCCCAGATAAGATTTCAGTTTCCACCGCCAGGTCGTCTCTTCGGCGGGATAAACCTCCGGGAAATAATTGCCATGCTCGTTGGCGTACAGGTTCAGGGCCGTGCCGATTTGCCGGAGATTCGAGGCGCAAGCCACCAATTGAATCTTGGCCCGCACTGTTCCCAGCGCAGGCAAGAGCAACACGCTGAGCACTCCCACAATACCGATCGTCACGAGCAATTCCGTCAAGGTGAAGCCATGGAAAGAATGGTTCCTGAATACGCGCCAATCCAAAATGGATGAAGGATGCGTCACGGTTTCTTTTCCACATAAAACTTCAGATTGCGAAGGCTGAAGGCATAGCTGTTTTGCTTTGGATTGCAGCCTACTCTCAGCAGCCGGATCTGTTCCGGACGAAGAGCCATGGGGTGGCTGCGAAAATCAATCGTTATCGTTTGCCATTGATCGTTGACCTTGAACGACGTTTCCGGTTGCTCCCCATATACGATCTGGGAGGAATCCCGCGCATCCGAAAGCACGAGCATGCCACTGCATTCTGTCGACTTGGGAGCCGCTCTGATTTCAAAGCTCAAGGCGAGAGCGCCATTGAGGGTGTCCTTGGGAATCTTGAGGGCCGGATGAATCCAGCGGTCCACATTGTCAGTGAATGACACGGGAAAAGTAATTTCTCCCGATGCCGCATTGATTTGAATATCCATTTTCCCGGAGCTATTTTTGATCCAGGAGCCAACGTCCATTGCCGGAATGGCACGCTCCTCGCACTGCGTCGCGACTGCCGGAAGGTCGGCCAGGATGGGTATGGTCGCCGAGGCAACCTTGCGTCCGGGAAATTCCGCTCCCAACTTCACCATCGTGGCGCCAATCGGTGCCACCTTTGGGAAAACCAGCTTCACGGGCAGGGAGATGGTGCCTTGGGCGGGAACGGAAACCCGCTCGGGCAATCCCTGAAGCTCATAGCCACTGCCAAGATTTTTGACGGCACCGGTAATCGCTTCATCGCTGAAGTTGTAGACTTCCACCTCGGCCTCGGCAGGAGATGAAGGAAATGAAGCGTAGGTTTGCGCCTGGGTTTTGAAGGTTGGTCCCAGCTTTATGCGAAGGATGGTCGAGAGCTCGGTAACCGACGATTTCTTTTCGTTTTTCAACTCCAGCGCGAAGGGAGTCGCGGGAGTCAGTCCAGACAGTCCGTTGAGATACACCGCCGATGGTCCCACCCGCAGGCTATACTGTCCTTTTTCTGCCGGAGTCAGCGAAGAGACCTTGCCCATCAGGTCTACCAATTCCAACCGTTCTCCGGGGTACGGAAGGGAAATGGTTCGGTCCACATTGGACCAAATGACCAGCGTCTGCGTGCCTTTGCGCGGAGCGTTTTTGCCCGTGCCGCATTGCGTAAACAAGTAAGCCTGTACACCGGGGCCGAGCGTGTAATCTCCCAATAATTGGGCATCACCCAGTTGATGAGTCAGATTAGACAAAGCGACGAATCCGGGTTTTACCATCCAGTCCCAACGCAACAACCCCCATGCCTTGTTTCCATTCGCCTCGTTGAAGGCGGGCAGAACGAAGAAGAAAACCCGTTGGGCACCCAAGGCGTGTAGCGTGACTTCTGTTGTCACGACGCGCTCGGCTTGGGCTCTCGCTTGATCCGGTCCATGTTCTCGCCGATCCGACCCGGCCTGTAGCGGCGCCACATCGCCATTTCCTTCGTAGGCCAAGCCCACTTCCGTTACCCAAAGCGGTTTCTTTTCCAGACCATATGCTGTCAGGAGCGACTGCGTTTCCCGCATCACGCGCGAATGGTATTTCGGGAGCAGATAGGTATGGAGATTAAAGGTGTCATAGTAATCTCCCATGCCATTGTCGAGCAGCAGTCGCAACATGCCAGCAGCGCGATGAATGTTCGAAATGGAACCATTGAGCACATTAACGTCCGGGTTGCCCTTCTTGAATCCGAGATAAGCGGCTTTTTGCGACGCGGCGAAATCCCACGCCGGAATTTTCCTTTTCAGATCCGGCTCATTCCAAAATTCCCATGCCACCGTCCGTCCCTTAAATTGCTGCGCCGCTGCCTGCGAAAATTGGTATACCGCTGCCAAGTCGTAGAGCCCGTCCTTGGTCCATGATGGAGAAGGTTTGGTCTCGGGAAAACTTTCATAGAGGCTGAGAATCTTGATCCCACGTTGTGCGAGCAAGGCGGCCGTGGTTTCATACGAACCCCACTCGTAGACGCCCGGTTTGGGATTGGTTGTTTCGAACCAGCCGAGTCGGTCGCGGATCATGCTGACGCCGCTGAGTTGGGCGATGTCGGCAATAACCTCATACGGTTTTTCCGGGTCGAGTTTGGTGCCCTTGACTCCCTTGCTGGCAGTCCAACTCAGCGCCGAGTCCACGGCAAAAGGGCTATCGGCATTCAACGTGCGCGTTGCCGGATCAGACACCAAGGCAAAGGGAATAGGAGGTTCCCACCGGACGGCGGTTTCACTTTTTACCTCCAGCTCAAAATAACCGCGAGGAAGCTTTTTGATGGCCAGGGATGTCTCTCCTTCGCTCAGAACGCCTTCCGCGCAGAGGTTGCCCTGCCAATCGTGTACCCGCCAGGAATAGGTTTGTCCCGCCGGTTCGGTCAAATTGAATACGACTGGCGCGGATTCCGTAAAAATATGGGCGGGCCTGGATGTCGTCAATCGAAGACGGGCAGAGTCAATGGGACTGGGATCGGCCACCAGTGACGCGATGGACACCGATAGAAGCGTACTGACGAGGATGATGAGCTTTTTGTACATCTCTTGATTTCTCCCAACAGTTCAAACCGTTATTTTCACACCTTTTCGACGACGATACAGGACTATGGCAAAAAGCGCTGAGCCCGCCATTAACGTAACGAGACCCGGTTCTGGCACCGAGGAAATTTCCAATGTATCCAGGCGTCCAGTCCCTCCACCCATGATGTAAAAACCGATGCCCGTAATGACCGAGGACTCCAGAGGCTGCGACAGCGCGCTTCCGAGGGAGAGCGAATTGCCTGAGTTCAGAGTAAAGCTGCTCCAGGCCGAGGAGTTGGTCGTAAAGGTGAAGGTCTTGGTAATATCCGATGTGACGGCATTGGTGAAATCAGTTCCCGTCCCATACTGGCTGGGCGTGTAGTATCCGTAGCTCGTATCGCTGACATTGCTGGCATACCACGACCCGTTGACTTGCACCAACAGCCGCACCCGCACCGTTGCCCCAGTGCTTGCGTTCATCGTCCAACTAATGGTTGATCCAGTCAAATCAAGGTTTAAACCAGTTTCAATCGTGGCGTAACTGGTGTATTCGTTGGGATTCGATGTGCTGTTGTTGCCGATAATGGCCGCGAGATAGCCGGTGGCTGGTCCGGGATTCCCGGCAGCGCCGGAAACAAAGAGCGTATTGGAAGCCGCCACGCTACTGATATCAACCGCAGTGGCGCCACCATAAGCCTTCCATCCCATTGCGGAAAGGTTGGTGTTACTAGAGCTATCAAAAGTTTCTGAATAGATGACGCTGGCGTGGAGACTCGAGCAAGCCATCCAGAGTGTGATTGCCCAAATCCACGGGCAGCGTTCGGTCCGATTGAGGCGGAGAGGAGGATTCATAAATGGTTCCAAGTTGGAGTTGATTGGTGAATGCATTCGGAATGTCATTACACTCAACTTCATCCTTGCCTCATCCGCAATTCCAGCCTAATGCAACACTTGCATGAGAGTGAGCCTTCGCCTGATCGCCGAACAAGCCGGAGTCAACCCCGCCACCGTTTCCCGTGCCCTGCGAGGGTTGCATTGCGTGGATCCGTCCACACGGGAACGCATTGCCCAACTGGCGAAAAAACTCGGATATATTCGAGATCCGATGTTATCCAATGCACTCGCTTTTGCCCGTCGCTCGGACAAACCTGTGTACCGGGAAACACTTGCTTTCCTGGCCTTCGCCGAACCGAGCGCCTTCAAAGAGCTTCCCTGGCTCACTCAGATGTACCGTGGTGGACTCAATCGCGCCAAGGAGCTGGGGTATGCCGTGGAATGTCATCGTCTGCCTGCAGGGACGTCCGATCAAAGGGCGTTGAGTCGACAATTGAGAGCGCGCGGCATTCGGGGGTGCATTGTATGTCCGGTCAGTCCACAGACCGAGTGGACGCCCATTTCACTGAACTTCGATTGGGAGTATGTGACCGGCATTCAAATCGGCCACTCCTTGATATATCCGACTCTGCCAGCCATCATTCGCAACTTGCCCGATGATCTCTCAACCATGTTTGATCATCTCCATCGGCTGGGGTATCGCCGTATCGGGCTGGCCGTCAGCCAGCATGGAGAAGAAACGAGACGATGGGCCGTCCTTTCCGCATTACTGCTCTTTCAGAACTTTCACCCCAAAGTTCAGATTTCGGTGCTTTTCCAGGACGAAAAAGATTTCACCGCCCCGGCCTTTCGCCGCTGGCTGCGAAAGCGCAAACCGGACGTCGTCGTCGTCAATGGCCCCGGAGTTCTCGACTGGCTTGACGAAATTCGAATCCGCGTCCCTCAAGATCTCGGCGTTTGCCGCATCGACTGCCAAACCGGATGCCGGGAAAGCGGATTACAAACAAACTATCTGAACATGGGAAGAATGGCCGCGAATCAGTTGATCTCCATCCTGGAGCACGGCACGCCACTCACTTCCGATCCCACGGGCACTAACCTACTCCTGAGTCTTTCCAGTGAGTGGCACGATGGGCAAACGCTGATTTCGGTGGGATGAGGCGTCCTGCGCCAACATCCGGTTCTTGATCAATGGCTCCATCAACCTCTCTGGAGTTCAGTGTTCTCTTGCTCAAGGAACGGGCGCTTTTTCCACCCGAGTCCCGATGCTATTGGTCGTGTCGTCGAGGTTCTGATTGTTCACGACCATGCCATTATCCAGGGCGTTGACTTTCTCGTTCTTGAGTCGCCAAAAGAGCATCCGCATATCGCGAAGGCCTCCCCAGGTAAACCATATGGCAGTGACGATGGCGAGGAAGATGGGCAGTCCGATGCCATTGATGTGCCAGTAGAGGGACCACCAGGCGAGCGGCCACGGAGAGAGCAAATTCCATGCGGTGACGATTCCGAAAAGTACAAAAAAGAAGAGACTGTAGAAGAACAGGCCGCAGGCAATCCACTTGTCACTCCGGCTGAAGTTTTCATCGACGCCGATCAGTTTCGACCAGGCGAATTTTTTAGATTCCGTATTTTCGGGGTTGGAAACCTCCTTGGCGTATCGGCCCCGGTGTAGCATGCGGTCCATGTTGTAGTCTTCCTTGCAGGTGAGCAGCGAGACGACAATGTAGAGCGCTGCCGCGGTCAGGCAGGCCAGGAATGAGATTTGTTGCCCATTGAGTGGAAAACTATCACCGATGAATTGCCGGGCCAGTATGCCTCCTCCGGATAGGGTGGAACCGGTGAGCAGGGCGACCCAGGCTCCGGCTGTCGTTCCTTTCTTCCAGTAGAGACCACCAATGATGCAGGCTCCGGCCCCGCCGACATAGATGCCCATGGTGACGATCCACCACATCTGAATGTACTCCATCTGATGGAAGAGACTGCCGAAAACAAAGGCGAACAAGGCCACGCCGATGATCGAGAGGCGGAGCCAGCGGATGTGCTCCTTCGGGCTGAGCGGCTTCTTGCGCAACGGAATCAGAACATCCTGAATGAAAAGACTGCCCCAGGAGTGTAGGTGTGTGCCGTCCCCGCCAAAGACGCCCATTAAAAGAATCACGCAGAGCGCGCCCCGCACTCCCATTGGCAGCATGTGTTCCACTCCGATGGGAATGGTCATCTGATTTTGCATTTTGATGTCGGCGATACGGGAGATCTCCGCATGAGCCCCGCTGGCCTGGGCGGCGAATTGGGGATGAGCCAGAAACGTCATCGCACAGACAGCCAGAAGTGGAGTGATGGCTGCCTTGCCGAGTTCCCGCCATCGGGAGAGGATGCCTGCCATGCGGGATTCGTGGGCCGAGATGGCGGCGGAATTAAACGCGCTTTGGTTCTGCCACGCCATGGTGCCATAGACGGAAATGAACATGCCCATGAGGACGTACCAGAGATTGAAATTCTGATTTCCTAGCGAATCGAACGGGTTGAGCAGCGACTGGCCGGCGGGACGATCTCCCAGAATCTGCGCGACCTCACGCCAGTCAAACATATAGACGAGTCCGAAAATAATGACGAGATAGAGAACCTGCGAGATCATGCCCTCCAGGCAATCGGCCACCATGAGGGAGATCAGTCCGCCGGAGAGTGTCATGAAAAGCGTGATGCTCAGCAGCATTCCCATGAGGAGAATGGGTGTGGGCAAAGACTTGCCGAGAATCTCGATGGTGGGTGGAAGGTCGAGGATGTAGGTGAGGAAGCGAGCGCCTACAACGGGAATGATGCCAAAATTGACTATGCCTGCTCCGAACCCAAGGAAGCCGGTGAAGACGCGGAAGGATTTGCTGTAACGAACTTCAAAGAATTGGGCCAGGGTCATCGCGCGGGTTTCGCGATAGCGGTAGATGACAAAACCGGTCAGGGAGATGATCAGGGCGAGCGGGGTTTGAAGCGTTTGCCAAAAGCCCAGCGTGAAACCGGCTTGGGACATGATTTCAAAACTGGCGACAAAAACCACCGCGCCTGCGCCCATTTCTCCCTTTGCGACGGTGAGCAAGTAGCGTCCGGCGTGACGACCACCCGAGAGAAAGTCGGCAACGCTACGCATGAAGCGGCGGGTATAAAGAACGATGCCCAGAATGAGAGTCAGGGGTATCGCCACCAGAATCCAGTCCAACCAATGCATGAAATATCTTTCGAATGAGAACGACAGGGAATCGCAGGCTGTGCGTTGCGATTTTTTCGATTTCGTTCTATACGGAGACGTACTGCCTGCGGCGCATCGCTCCCCAGAGCAGAAGAACTCCCAGGCCCATGAGCGCCGGGATGTTCGGTTCGGGAACCACCGATACTGTGCCGGAAGTCAGAAAGGCGGAGGTATCCCACGAGAGACCGTTGGAAAGTGTTGGCAGCAACAAATCTGACGAGACACTAAATCCGCTCGAACCCAACGTTCCCCAGTCCAGCAGGTCAAAGCTGTCACCCAGCGTAAAGGTATAGGAGCTGGTCACTACAATCGATCCGTCGAGCGTCAATAAATTGCTCACGGCGATCTGGTCGAAACTCGAAATTCCGGTGATTTCCAGATTGGTGACATTGGTGCTGCCGAGGCTCAAGGCACCGGCGACCGTGAAGAGAGAAACCGCTGAAGTGCCACCGACGTTCAGCGCGCTACTAGCGACATTCAATGTCTTCCCGGTTGCATTCACGGCACCCGAAGCGTTAAAGGTTTGAGTCAGCGAATAGGACGAGCCGCTGATGGCAC
Organism: Verrucomicrobia bacterium Tous-C9LFEB; assembly: GCA_002304345.1. GTDB lineage: Bacteria > Verrucomicrobiota > Verrucomicrobiia > Methylacidiphilales > UBA1321 > UBA1321. The sequence goes on along the minus strand of NEUU01000006.1, from coordinate 78,102 downwards.
TGATATCCAGTGTACCCGTGGAGGCGAGAGTCAAAGTCCCGGTTCCGAGGGTCCCCGAGCCGGACAGCGCCAGTGTGCCCGCACTCAGTAGCGTGCCGCCAGAGTATGAATTCGCTCCGGACAATACCAGCCGGCCCGTACCCGACTTTTGGAGCGTTACGAGGTTCGTGCTCGAAATCGGTCCATTGATGATCACAGTTCCATTTTCCGAATTGACGTTGACACCCTGGGTCGAATTGGCAGCAGCACCCAAAACGATGGGCGCATCGATGGTGAAGGATCCACTCGCGGGTGTGTAATTAATCGCGGCGCTGGTTCCGGTGGCGACGCTGCCCAAGGTCAGCACGGCGTTATTGGAGCTGGAGAGCGTGTAGCTTGCGACAGTCGAGCTATTGGCCGTGATTCGCGAAATGGAAACCGAGGCGCTCAGATTGGGATTGGTGACGGCGGTGGTACTGAAGATTGCCACGTCGCCACCAGCGCTCGGAGTTCCCGTGCCCGCCGTCCAACTGGTCGTGCTGTTCCAGTCTGTCCCCGCATTGCTCCAGATATAGTTGGCAGCAGTCGACGATTCGAGTCCACCTAACAGCGTGGTCGAAAACAGCATGACAAGAGTGAGATGTTTGCGGGAGGTTAGGATTAGTGTTTTCATTTTGGTGGTGTGCCCGGTAAGGCGATATTGATAATAACAACTTACAGGATGCTTTCTCAAGAGAGACCAGACTGGTAGCGATATTAGCGTTCCACTAAAGGAACAGGGTATGGGATGGATTCTATATTAATTGGCTCAGTCGCTGGCATTCCGGCCGGAGATTGAACAGGTCGGTGATCCGGACTGGGGTGCCTGTTTTTATGGAATGATTGGCTGCCGCCCCCACCAAAAGGGAGGCCGCCCCCTGTTCATGGCCGGCATTGCGGCCGAGATGTTCCGGCGGCGGATTGGCTGAGAATATCTGTTCCTGGATGAGCGGATCGGCGCCGCCATGGCCGCTCTCAGGCATGTGAACGGGAATTTCCTGAGGATCGGAGAAAAGATTTTGCAGTCGCAAGGAGGCGCCGCGCGAAGCGTTTGGTTCGATTTTCAGTTCGCGATCCCCGGTAATAATATGCGCGGCGTGGCGCTCGGCATATTCCAGGCGACCAGCATCGCCGGAGATGGAAACACGGAATCCTTCGCAGGGGCAGTAGGCGTTGAGCGAATAACTCAACATCGCTCCCGTGCGGTACCGGACGGTGGCGCTCATGGAGTCTTCAATGGTGATGCCGTCGCGGAAGACATTTTCATCCCGAAGATAACCGCTATCGGCTTCCGCATCGCGGTAGAGTGCCTTGAGCGTCGGGTCGCCTTCCAGATTCATGCGGAACGGATCGCCTTCCGATTCTGGAACTCCGGTGTAGCGGGGATAACGGGTCAGGGCCTCCTGACCACGTGCAACGGCATTTTCTTTGCCGTAAAAAACGAGATCTCCCATGGCGAACACGGTTTCGGGAATAGCGTCGATCCACCAATTGATGAGATCGAAATGATGCGTGGCCTTGTGGACGAATAGGCCGCCGGAAAATTTCTTGTAACTGTGCCAGCGGCGGAAGTAATCGGCGCCGTGGGAGGTGTTGAGCATGTATTCGAAGTCGACGTGCTTCACCGTTCCGATGGCTCCACTGGCAATAAGCTGACGTACTTGGCTGGCACCCGGAGCCCAACGGTAGTTAAATGTCGTGCGTACGCTGCGGCCTGTGCGTCGGACGGCAGCATCGATGTCGGCGAATTTTTCCGCATCGATCGTCAGTGGCTTTTCGGAAATGACATTGGCTCCGAACTCCAGGCTGCGCACGATGTAGTCGTGGTGCAGGTAATCGGGTACACAGACGATGACCGTATCGGGGCGGCGCTCCTTGAGCATCGCGTCGAAATCCTCGGCGGCATAATCCGGAATCGGATCGATTCCATATTCACGAATCAAACGTTGCAGATGCCAGCGGCGCCGGGTTGCACTAAGATCACAGAGGCCGACCAATTCACTCGTATCCCGGTACAAACCGGCAATGGGGTCAATGAACATCGGAATGCGTCCACCGGTTCCGACTACAGCGTATTTATGTTTTGTCATGATTCTATTTGCGAATGTTGTTAAGAAGATCGTCGATCGAGAGATCGGTCGTAGTCAGGGAAATCACGGCTCCATCGGCGGTCAGGAGATTCATTTTGTCGTTGTGGCGCGCATCCAGCCGAGCCTTGCCGCCGTTTCCCTCTATGCTGCCACTCAGGGCATTATAACCGGCCCCGCTGCCTTCATGCCTGCTTTCTACCAGGAGCGCCGTTTGGGAGGGGGCGCTTAGGGTGAAGAAACGCGGTGGATTGGCCGTGGGCGAACCGCCGGTTAAATTCAAGGCGTAGGTGCGATAGGCTGGCACGGGATACGTCATTTTCCATGAGGGACAGATGAAAATACTTTTATCGCCACGGTTCGGAAACGGGACGTTCAACTGGCGCATGATCAGTACTTGCCACGAAACGGAACTGCCGCTGGAGCCGCTGGCCGGATCTGGCTGGAGTGAAAGGGGGAGCAAGCCGTTATTTTCCTGGGCATAGCTGTTCAGACCGAAATAGAGCTGCCGCATATTCGACGAGCAGGTGGAGGTTTCGGCCAAACGCCGCGCCCACTGGAGAAATGGCATCATCAGCGTGCTGAGAACCGCAATGATGGCCACCACCACCATAAGCTCGATGAGGCCAAAAGCATTTGGCTGTCGGAGGCGGCGAGCGCGCAATATGGAGGAGTCGAAGTTCAAGGGGAGCTCTGGTCGAGGATTTGGGGTTTTTCTTCCTCCCAGGAAAAATTCTTGTCGATGATGGCGGTTTTACGTTTGGTATCTTTGGCCGATTCCATGTAAGAGAGCCATTGGCGTGTGGTCTGTGCGGATTGATAGACTTGAACATTCTTGAACCGGGCGATCACTCCGGCGCGCATTGCCAATTGCGTCATGCCATTACCCCAGATCCGGACATTCTCCGCCTTCACGGTGCTTTCTCCTCCAAATCCCATGCCGATGCCGAGGTTGTCGTGTAGATCGACCTGGCTCAGGATCGTATTGGTTTTTTGCCCATTGAGCACGCCATTGTCGTTTTCAAAAAAATCACCCTGCTGGATTTCGCTGTTTATGGTCTCGTGCGAGGAGAATCCTTCATCGAGATTCTGGCTGCCGGTGATGTGTTCAAAGAGCAGCTTGTCGCCGGTGCCATGCAGGTTGAAGCCGTCATTTAGGGAACCGGTGGCAGACAAATTCCGGTAGGTGTGATGAGAAACATTGAAAATACGAACAGCAAAGAGTCGCGCGGAAATTTCCCATCCTTCGGGAGATGTTCCGGGAGCGAGCGTCAGTCGGCCGAGATTACTATCATAGGAAATTCCACCGGTGAATTGCCCGGTCGCCGCATCCTCGGGAACCCGTTTGCCTTGATGTCGCAGCACGAACGGATATTTCACCTTGGCCACGGCTGTCTGCGTGCCATCGGCGCCTGTGGAAAAAACAAGAGGGTCGAATCCGGTAATTTCATTGCCATTACCTTCGATCACAATCGGGGCCGCTTCGGTGCCCGAAGCAGCAATGAAAAGTGGCTCCCGGTACGGGCCGCTTCCCGGAGCAATCCACAGTGTATCTCCCGGTTTCAAATTCTGGGCTGCCTCCCGTAAGGTAGCGAATGCCTTGGGATTCTTCGGATCGACCATTACCCGACGCGAGTCCGAATCGGCGGCGTGGCAAGGCAGGGCCGCCGCAATCATTCCTGCGGCGACGATCATCCGATAGGTACAGAAACACTTCATGGTACAATTTGATCTGGATCGATTACGACATCCGTTGAGTTGTCGACGTTGATCGGCTTGTCCGTCGTGAGTTTGTAAGTGGAGCCTGCTCCGGGGCGGCTTTTAAGATTGGCCTTGCGAATAGTGTTGCCGGTTACCTTGACGTCGCGACTTTGATTGATGTGAATGGCGGGGCCGCCGCTTTCCTCAATTCGGTTTTTCTCGATCACGATTTTCTGCTGGCGCATTTCCGGGAGCGGAGCCGAAGGCGTTTCTCCCCGATGAAAGATTGAAATGGCACCAGGCGCATAAACCCCGGCTCGCTGCATGCACGGGTCGAAACTGCAACGGGATACAGTATTATTGCGGATGATCACATCATGAACCCAGCCTGCCTCCCGGGCAAAGGTGAATTCCGGGCCGATGCTGATGCCCGACTGTTTGGTATTCTCAATAATATTATTTTCCACCAATCCGGAAGAGCTCATCAAGCGCAGGCCACGTCCCCGGTGATCGTGAAAACGGCTGTTGCGGATGATGTAATTCGGCCCGGCTATCGCGGGAATTTCGAGAAAGTCTCCGGCTTTGATCCCCAGAGGCGCGGCCAGATCGAGTTGATAGACAGTCACCTTGCCCGTTACGACCGAGCTCGATTTCCAGATCTGGGCGGCTTGCTTCATGTACTCGTCGGGAGTGTGTGGTTTGACGGTAAATTGAGTCACCTTGCCGCGTCCCTTTACGTCAAAGGAATTGCTGTCCAACCCTAGTACCTCGTCTCCCGGTTTGATGACCGAGTCGAATCCTTCCGCGGGATAGGGACGCAGGAGATAGAGTGTATTCCCTTCGACCTTTGCCACGTAAAAAGCGATTCCGTGTAGATTCACTCCGTCGTCCGCCATGAAGGAGAAATCACAATTATCGATAATCGCCCCGGTTCGCGCGTAGGCATAATTCAAACCGTCTGCGGAGGTGGAAAGTAAACGCGGGATCGTCGCTCCAGGTGGCAGCGGACCGCGTTCGATTTTATAGCGGAAAAAGTTTTCCCCATCCATGTAGCGGCACACGACGGCGATCGATGGAGCGCTCCAAAAAGTGAGATTTTCCAAACGGACGCCCTGTGATCTCTGGATACGAATGCCACGGGAATTGCGAAAATCCAGCGCGAGGTAATCACCCGGCGAAATCGAGGAGAACTCTTCTCGCTTTTCCTTGGCGAAACGCAGTACGCCCTGTCGCGGAGTCAAAGCCTTCGCTTCCGTGGCGTACAGATCGGGAGCATCCGTTTTCCAGGAAAGTGTTTTAGGAGAGAAAACGTGGGCTCGTCCCTTGAGAAAGAGCGGTTCGAGGTCGCGGTAGCCATCGTGCACGGTGAAGGTCACTTCGCACGTGACTGGGTCTACTTTTTCAACCGTGCCCTGAGTGAAGGGAAGGGGATCGAAGTCGATAGTGAATCCGCGCAGTACCAGCTCCGTGCAGTCCTGCGCGAGAATGCCGCCGTCGAGTAGATTCGTGAAAATCAATGTCGCGCCGGTGCCATCCAGGGTTACTCCAGAAAGTCCCTTGAGTTGCAGTCCCTTGGCCAATCGATGTTCCCCGGGAGGCAAAACAATCTTTTTTTCTCCGCGACGGATCGCTTCGTTGATCAATAACTGTAGATCTGCAGCGGTCGCAGGCAAGAGGAGAGTCGCAAGGCAAAAGAAGACGGTGAGGAGTTTTGTGAAGGAATGCAATGGCAGCAATCCAGACTTTCTGAGTGTGAGATTAGTAGTATTCATGAGCTTTTTGGGAAGTCCTCGAAATGAAAACGGCTACGAGACCGAAAACAACGCGGCAGATGCCGCCTCCGAATGCTTTTCAAACGGAAAGAGACGCTCCAGTTTTGGTGCTCCGTTTGCGGCGCGCGCCGCATCCATCCGGGCTCGAATTTCGCTCCCGGCAATCTCGTGTAAGCGCCTGCCTTTTCGGTATGCCAGGGCTGCCGCCGTTCCAGCCGCTTCGCCAAGGCCCATGCAGGTGGGCATGACGCGAAAACTACCGGCCGCTTCGTGTGTGGCGCTGATGCAGCGTCCTGCTGCGGCGATATTTTCAAGCGCGACAGGGAGCTGGCATTCCCATGGAATTCCGTACGCATGCCCGTCCCGCGTGCTTTCAAACTGGGTGCCGTGCCCGTCTGGATCGTGCACATCGATGGGATAGGCGCATAGCATGACGGATGACTCGGGAATGACGCGGGCCCGGACTGCTGATTCTGTCAACGTTGCGCGACCGGTAATCCGACGCGATTCACGCACACCGATCTGGGGACCGGTTTGCAATAGGAAGGCTTTTTCAAATCCGGGCACGGAAGTGCGAAAGAGTGAAAGAATTTCCCGTGCTTGCCGCCTGCCTTCGATTTCGGCCTGCGACGTTTCAATGGGATTGCAAGAGTTCAATCCAGTGATGCGAGTTCCATTGATGACCACACGTGTCGGATCGGTCGGCAGCGACCAGAACATCGCGATATTTTCCCGCGGGACTGTCCACTTCCCGGCGGCTCGAGCGCGGGCAATTTCAGCGGACAGACTGTCGCCCTCCGTGGCGTATCGTCCTCCCACAAGACGGTGTCCGGCGGCCTTCCAGACGGCAGGTTGAAAGCCGCCCAGTTGAACCACCATCGACATCGGTTGCGTTTTCCCGTCCATACGACGACCGTGGGTCATCTCTGCTCCAGCCAGCGCGCACGCATCTGCATCGCCTGTGGCATCAATAATAAAACGGGCGCGAATACGCGTGATAGCCCCTTTCCCGACGAAACTCGCCGTCCATCCGTCCTTCTCCCGGGTAACGGAAGAGAGAAGAAGATGATAGAGAAGCGTGACAGGGGAATTCAGGAGGGCCGATTCCATCGTGTGTTTGACGATTTCCGGATCAAAAAAGTCAGCCTGCGCCAGCGCGTCATAATAATGGCTGTTCAACGTTTCCTGCATCTGGACAAATTCGCGATAGACCGATGCCGAGAGGTCTACCTGATGCGCCCGATGATTAAGGTAACAACTCAAACCCGCTGCCGTCCCCATTCCCCCAAGAAAACCATGCCGCTCAACCAAGATTGCCGGACATCCCTCCCTCGCGGCCGTGCGGGCCGCGCCATATCCGGCGGGACCGCCACCAATGATCAGACAGGACGTTTCCAATTCGTGGCAGACAAGCTTCATGCAAATATAATGTCCCCAGTCACTCTGCAGAACAAGTGCAGTCCGGGGTCTGAGACCACTTCCGTTCCATTAATGGAACAGGCGATCTAACGATATTGATATTTGAATACGGTTGCGGCACACTCGAAAAATGGCAGCGGCACTATTGAAGGAAACACCTCTCACGCAGGGCATCGCCGTTGTGCGGATGATGGTGCAACGGGGGCATTCCCTCGGTGTCACCAGTATCGCAAAGACTCTGAAGATGCCGAAATCCTCCGTGCATCGACTGCTTCAATCGCTCGTGCAATTGGGCTTTGTCCAGAAAATCGATTCCCTTGGACGCTACACTCTTAGCGCGGACATCTTCGACTTTGTCCACGAGATCGCGTGGAACTTCGGACGCAATCTGCGATTGGACGATCATCTGCGCGCTGCGGCGCATCGCCTCAATTGCAACGTCTACATCAGCATGATGGGACGGCGCGACACCTACGTCATCTGTGCCGCCGGAGACGAAGGAAATACGAATCGACTGGGAACACATGGCCCTGCCTATGCTTCTTCGGCTGGGAAGGCCTTGATTGCTCAAAAAGATCGTCGCTTGTGGCGACATTATGCTCCGCAGCCCGGCGACAGGCCGATCACGCCCTATACGAATCGTAATCCTCGCAAATTTCTGACCGAGCTTCGCCGAATACGCAAAACCGGCATTGCTTGGAACATGAGGGAGTCCAGCGAAAGTCACGTCTCGCTGGCCACGGTAGTTCGGGAACCCTTTATCTCCCAACCCCGTTTAACGGTGGCACTCGTCTTGAGAATGGAGGCATTCCCCGACCGCGATCCTGACGATCTGGAGGCCGCACTGCGTGAATTGGCCGCGGATCTCGAAAGGGAACTGGGCTCCCGATAACTAGCGCGCTGTATTAAGAAGCTGTTTGCGATCTTTCTGGCATGACCGCGAGGTTGGCCTGATATACATGACTCCAGCGATCGCGGTCGCTCGTATAGATGACGGTTCGGCCATCCGCAGAAAAGGTGGGATGCGGATGAGTCCACTGCGGACCATACACGGAGGCTGGGTCATTAGGCTGCGGTGGGGAATCGCGTTCAGGCGAGTCGGACCGAATAATGGAGGTATCGATTCCCGCTCCAACTACGGGGAGATCGTGCAGCCATTGGGTTCCCCGCTGCGTGGCGCGAGGGTGGCAGAGCACTCGATATTCGCCTGTATGCGGATCGATGAGCAACAAACCTCGATCAGGATGATTGGTATCGCAAACAATCAGGGTCCCTTGCAGATTGGAGCAGGCGTGCCACGCATTGACTGATGTCACGGTCCTGAACTGACCGCCGTCGGCCTGAATGGCGCGCAAGGCTTTTGGCCAATGCGGAAACAGGATTTCCTTGCTCTGCCCGAGCCAGGATTCATGAACGATCCATTCCGTGGGCTTTTGAGGGTAAACCCACGACTCTTTTCCAGTGCGGCCATTGTATAGCCAGAGGCGCTGGGCGACGGTTCCCGAATAGATCAATAAATCGGAATCAATCGGGCAAAATTGGATGTGTCCGATTTCCTTAGCTCGTGTCGCAATTTCATATTTTCCGGTATGCGTATCGACGATGGCCATTTCGCAATAGTCATCGTGCCGCAAGGCGACCGCCAATAGGCTGCCGTCCGAGTTGAGACTGCAATTACCCAGCTTGGCTGTCTTGAACCGGCAAAGTTCCCGATCCGCATCATCTTGAGTTGAAATGGCGTGAATGCACTGGCGGGCGGAAATGTAAATCCACGGTGAACGACTGGAAAGAGCGGGGGAAAAGGGATTGATGTCGATACGATCACTGAGCTGTGTGATTTCTCCGGTAATCAGATCAATTCCGAAAAGGTTGGGATAACCGGTGCGGTAAGACACGAAATAGCCGCGCGATCCATCGGCCGAAATAGTTCTGTTGGTAAAGTAGAAATGATGGTTCATCGTCTCGCCCGAAGTCCACTGGACAATCCTGGTTCCAGTGAACTCGTCGATGATCTGACGCCATTCCGGCCTAAGCGTTTGTAATCTCATTTTGATCAGAACGATATTCCTGCCACGCTTTTGCTGCTTGCGATCCGTCGCAGACACCATCGAAGGCGGCGAAAGCAACACGCATCGTAAAACTATCTCCAGCAGACAATGTTTTCGTCTCGTGGCGTAGTGGGCTAAAGAGATGAATCCCGTAGTCGCGAGAAAACCAGGGAATTTGTTTTTGTGAGGGATGAGGCATGATAACCACGCCAGCTTTTTGATTGCCGACTGAACCACTGATTTCCACCCAGTCGGCGATGGAATCAAAGACCGCCTTTTCTCCCATGGCATTTTGACTGGATCGGATGCTTCCACCCCAAAACGTTTCCAACTGCGGTGCTACTCTCAAGCCTAATCCGCCTTCCTTGGTTTTGGCGAAGTGCAGAGGTCCGTAGGCTGCCGTCCATGTCGTCATCACTTCGACAAGATTGAATGCCGCAGCCGACAGGAACCGGGTTTGGCGTGTTTCCACGAGAAGGGAGTGCCCATCTGCTGTCTTCCAAATCAATTTTTGTGTGACAACGATGCCGTGCTCCGAAACCCTAGGGGTGGTGCTCTCGACGAGATGATAATTTTTTGGATATTTGGCGTTATTGATGCCCCAGAAGTTGTGCCCATTCACCAAATCCTGCCCGATCATGATGCCCTGATGATGGGGGTGATCAGGAGGGCATTCCTGGAGGACATTGATTCCTGCGGGCGTAAAAAACGGATAAGTATAGCTGCGCAGGGACGTTACCGCCACAGCGCCGATGGGGTGCTGATCTGACATGGCCCAGTAACGGCCGTTATTCTCGATGATCTCGTATTTCATAATATTCAAAATGCTAGAATTGTCGTACCGATTCCCACTTGCGCGATTGAGAAGACCGAATAAAGGCATCTACAATCGCCAGGGTGCGGAGATTGTCCCGTCCGTCATTGATGCATCGACCTCCTTCGTGAATCTTTTTATAGAATGCCTGTAGATTGAAGCGTTCGGCGGGTTGAGAATCGTCTGTATCCTTGATGCCGACGGATTCGAAGGTTTGTCCAGGAAGCGCCACCTCCAACTCCTTAAGAAAACTCTTATTGGCCACAGTGCGGATGGCGGCGTGCTCGCACTCGATCCGCATGTCGATGGTGAAGGCGCGGGAGTCAAAGGTGCCGAGGTATTGACAGGGAATCCCGCCTGAAAATTCGATTTCTCCAAAGCACACAGTCGGGCCGTTGTAGCTGCTCCATTTGGGTTTGATTTGATGGGCAAAAACGGAGACGGCGGGACGTCCGAGAATGGAGAGCAGACTGTTGAAGGAGTGGACGCCCTGCTCCCAAATGAACGGATTGTCTCCAGTGAATGCCGCCATGTTGGGACGATGGCGATGGATCTTGAAGTCGATAAATCCGACGTCGCCGTACTTCTTGTTTTTTATCCACTCGGAGACTGTTCGTTCGGTGAGGAAAAATTGATACTGCTGGTCCACGACCAGGGAGAGATTTTTCATTTCCGCCAGCTCAACGAGTTGCTCCGCTTCGCGTAAATCATAGACGAGCGGTTTGGCGACCAAGACATGCAATCCGGCTTCGAAGCAGTCACGGATTTGTTCCCCATGAAAGCGGGCTGGAGAAGTGATAATGGCCGCCTCGGCTTTAACCTGCCGCAGGCAATCCTTGATCGAACCGAAGCATTTCATATCGTTCCACCCGCGTCGCTGAGCCTCACACCGGGCGAACTCCTCGGTTTTATCGACCAAGGCTACGATTTCAAAATGCTCCGAATCGGCCTGCAGAAGATCAGTCATGGATTTACCCCGGTTAGTAACTCCGACCATCACACAGCGAAGAGGTTTGGTGTTCATGGGGGTAAAATAAGACAAGGCCCTTGGATTGTCTTTGGGCGTTCCGTGGAATTTTTTGCGCAAATCGCTTTCGCTATTTTGAACTCGACGCAATAGTGAATTTGGGCTGCTGTCGTTACAACAGAGGCCAGAGTGAATTCCTATGATTTACCCTGTTTACATTAATCAAGGCGTGCGTGATTGGCATAAGACACCGACCCCGTGGCATTCCAACAAGGAGCTCAAGATAGTGGGGACCATCCGAGGCGTCTTTATTGCCGAAGCATTGGGCGTTTCGTACAAAATTCAGGCTTCTTCGGTGATGGTAGTCCCTCCGAATCTTTTGCATCGCTTTGCCGGAGTCGAGACCCCGGTCGAGATCATGGTGATGACGCTACGGGGAATCACACCGCAATTACAGCACGTGATCTGCCCGGCGAAGAGGCCTCGCTCCGTTCAATTGGGAGCCCGGGATATGAGCTTGCTGGAAGAGTTGCATCATCGCTGCCTGGAGGAAAAATTTCGTAATGATGCGTTTTCAAAGCATGCGCTCGAGGGACTGTCACAGGCGCTGTTTTGCTTGATTGCACGGACTTCGGAAAAGAAAGCCTCATCCCATGACGATCATCGCCTGGAGAAAGCGCATTCGATCATAGATTCCCGCTTTAGCGAACCATTGAGAATACGAAATCTGGCCAAGCTGGCGGGCATGTCGGAATCCCATTTCCGCCAGCGCTACCAATTAACCTTTGGTCGAGGACCAAAGGAGGAAATTATACGGCTCAGAATCTACAAGGCGCAGGACTTGATGCGAACAACGAACTGGAAGTTGGCTGAGGTGGCGGCGAAATGTGGATTTTGCAGCGAGCATGAATTCTCCCGAATTTTCCACAAGCGCGTTGGCTTGGCTCCCGGGCTATGGCGTAGAAATGGATGAGTACTGATAGAGCTGCGTCAGATACTTTGTGCCATATCCGTTCCTTTGATAAGGGGAGTGAAAAAACATTTCCGTCTCGATGATCAGGAATGGAAAATTTTTGCGAACATGGAATGAGTTCGAAGCATTTCCAAAGTGGATGAAATGGGCTGCGTTTTTTAATTTCCTGACCCAGCTATGGAAACTTGAGACAAATCTAAAGTGGTCCAATACCGATCCGCGACTTTTGTCAGTCGAACGAAAAAAACTGTTTGCGGAATATCAGATCTTCTTCAGCGCGGCTGGGCTTGCTGTTCACGCCGCCTTGTTTGCCGCTGTCGCAATCGAATCCGAATTTCGTCGCAATGACGACCTGATTACGAAACGGCGCGAGTGCTTCTCCCACCAATTCTTCGTTGGTAAATGGACCGTACACTTCGGCCGTATCGAAGAAGGTAACGCCTTGCTCAATCGCCGAGCGAATGAGTGCGATCCCTTGTTGTTTATCGGCGGCAGGACCATAACCAAAACTGAGTCCCATGCAGCCAAGGCCAATGGCCGAAACTTCCAAATTACTTTTGCCGAGTGTGCGTTTTTTGCATCGTGAATTCCTTTTTTGAGATGACCCTAATCTAGTGCATTCAGGATGAGTCGTCGCATCGCTGCTTGCTCAACCTGTTGTGATCTTGCTGCAAATGTTAAATTGCCTGAAAAATGTGGGCATTCTAGAAGCTGCCGCCCTGTTTCAACTGCTCGGTAAATTTATCAATGCGTGCCATCTCCTGCGGAATCTGGATGCGTTGGGGACAATGCGGGGTGCACTTTCCGCAGGCTATGCAGTGGCTGGCTTGTCTCAACTTGGGAACGCTGCGATCGTACCCGATCAAGAAGGCCCGGCGGGCGCGGCGATAATCCGGATCTTGGGAACTGCTGGGGATATTGCCTTCGCTCAAGCACCGGTTGTAATGCGTGAAAGTAGCCGGAATATCCAAGCCATACGGACACGGCATGCAATACTGGCACGCAGTGCAGGGAACATAGGGGTACTTCAACACAATCTCCGCCACTTCTTCGAGCACCTTGTTCTCGCGTTCGGTGATCGGTTCCAGAGGTGAATAGAGACGGATATTTTCCTGCAAATGTTCCATGTAGACCATGCCGCTTAATACGGTCAGGACATTCGCCGGGGAACCGGCATACCGGAAGGCCCATGACGCGGGAGATGCTTCGGACCGTAATTGATTGAGCAGGGTCAGCGCGTGAAAATTCATTTTCGCCAACCGACCGCCCAAGAGCGGTTCCATGATCACGGCGGGGATATTGCGCTTGAGCAATTCACCGTAGAGATATTCGGCATTGGTATTCCAACCGGTAGCGTGTTTCCAGTCTAGATAGTTCAACTGAATTTGCACGAAGTCCCATTTGATTCCCGTCGCAAGCAAATAGTCGAAGACCTTGATGTCGCCGTGATAGGAAAAGCCCAGATTGCGGACGCGACCGGCTTCGCGTTCCTTCAATAGAAAGTCCAAAATACCATTGTCGTAATAGCGCTTGTTCAGTGCATCCATGCCGCCGATGCCGATTGCGTGAAGTAGATAATAATCAAAATAATCCACTTTCAGCTCTTTCATCGAATTACGGTACATGGCAATCGAGCCCTCGCGTGAAAGCAGCTTCGGATCATTGCCCATGTTGGACATTTTCGTGGCGATAAAGTACTTGTCGCGTGGATGGCGACTGAGCGCGATGCCCGTGGCGCGTTCCGACATTCCCCTGACATAACGCGGCGACGTGTCGAAATAATTCACGCCATGCGCGATGGCATAATCGATCAACTCATTGACCGCCTCCTGGTCGATCTCCATCTCCACGCCTTTGGCCTTGGTGCTGCCGGCTTTGGGTTTCAACGGCCAACGCATGCACCCATAGCCAAGCAAGGAGACTTTATCGCCAGTACTGGGCGTGACGCGATAGGTCATCTTGTCGGTCGGCACTTCGCCGATATTGGCGCCACCGCTTACCGTCTTTTTTCTTGAATCGCAACCGTAAAGGGCCGTCGCCGAGGTAGCCGCCCCGGCTCCCAGCAGTTTGAGAAGCTGTCTGCGGTCGATCTTCTTGTCACTACTCTTTTTCATACGGCTTTCAGGATTTCAAATTATTTTCTTTGGACATCAAACGACCCGGTGCCGCTCATGTCCTTCCACATAAATCGCGCTGAAAGGACGAACCGGGCAGAGGTTTTCGCACGCACCGCAACCGATGCAGCGTTCGAGATCCACCACCGGTATCTTGAGTGAATCGGGGCGGCTCGCGTCCTTTGTGACCATCTGGATGGCACCCACAGGACAATGCCGCGCGCAATTGCCGCAGCTGACATCCTGCGCGTTGACGATGCAGTTTTCCTTGATCCAGACGGCATGCCCAATTTGAATCGCCGATTTTTCGGCTGTCGTAATGGAGAGAATGGCTCCGGCGGGACACACCTCCGAACACTTGGTGCATTCCGGGCGGCAATAGCCGCGTTCAAATGACATTTCCGGTTGCATCCACTTCGTCAAGCTGCTGGAGGGACGCAAGACTTGATTAGAACAAACGGACACACATAGCTGGCACGCGGTGCAATGCAGCGTGAAGTTGGACGCGCTCTGCGAGCCGGGCGGTACAAGGGGCGTCAGGCGATTGGGGATCTTTTTCCCCGTAATGACGGCCAATCCACCGTCCACTTTGTTCTCTTCAGCCTTGATTGCTGTGGCGAGCGCAAAGAAGGTGGCAATCGAAAGGAAGTTGCGACGGGAACTGTCGCCTTGATCCGGCCCACGGTTTGTTTTCTCCAATGGCTTCGCCTGACTTCTCAGTTTCGGCCCACCATAGACTAGGGCGCCCTGATGACATTTTGCCACGCAATCGAAACATGTAACGCAACGGCTGTAATCAATAGTATGCGTCTTATGATCGATGCAGGAAGCTTTGCAATTGCGCGCGCAGAGCCCGCACTGGCTGCATTTCTCCGGGAGAATGACCGGCCTGAACAGGGCGATTTTTGCCAAGAGACCCAAGACCGTGCCCACGGGACAAATGGTATTGCAGTAGGTGCGGCCGTGACGCCACGCCAGCACCGCCAGAATACCAAACGTCAGGACCGCGACAACAAAGGTCGCCACGTTTTTCATCCAGACATCGACGGAATAAAAGGCGTAGCTGTCCATTCGCCCCGCCAAATAGGCCAACGCATTGTTTCCCCACTGATAGACCGGAGCCATCAAATTCGAGGCGATGCGACCATATGCACCGTACGGATCAAGCAAGGCCACCACGGAACCAATACCGCCTATGAAAGCCACTATGCCTAAAAGCAAAACCCCATACCGCAGCCATGTGAGCGCCGGGGAATACGAAAATCGGTTTCTCTTTTGCTTCCCATGCACCCATGAAACGACGTCCTGATATACCTCGAGGGGACAGATCACCGAGCAATAAATCCGCCCGAACAGCACAGTAAGCGTCAGGAGTCCAACTACGACGCCCACGTTCAAGGCCAGCAATGCCGGTAAAAGCTGAATTCTGGCCAGCCATCCGAGCCAGTGGTGCAACGATCCGGTAAAATCGAGGAATAACAGCGTGATCAGACCAAAATATAACCCAGCGGTAATTACTCGAAATTGACGCAACCACATAATTCTGACCTTGAACTTGATGTTACCTTAAAGGCAACTCGGCTGGCTATTCGGATTTCAGGGAGGCCATGTCGATGGAGAAGCGATACTTCACATCACCCTTGAGCAGGCGCTCGTAGGCTTCATTGACCTTCTGAATCGGGATGACTTCGACATCAGCGGTGATGTTGTGCTTGCCGCAGAAATCGAGCATCTCCTGGGTCTCACGAATGCTGCCAATCACCGATCCCGAGAGACTTTTCCGACCAAGCAACAAGGAGAACGATGTGACCGGAAATGGTTTGGCCGGAGCGCCCACGAGCGTGAGATTTCCATCGGGAGCGAGCAGGTGCAGGTAAGAGTTCACATCGTGCGAGGCCGAAACGGCGTCGAGAATGAAGTTGAACGTACCAGCCTGCTTGGCCATCTCACCGGTACTGCGTGAGAGAACCACTTCGTGCGCACCGAGCCGGAGGGCGTCATCCTTTTTATCCGGTGAGGTCGTGAAAACCACCACGTGAGCACCCAAGGCGCGCGCAAATTTCACAGCCATATGGCCCAAGCCACCCAGGCCGACAATGCCCACTTTTTGACCGGGGCCAACCTTCCAATGGTGCAGCGGCGAATAGGTCGTGATGCCCGCGCAAAGCAGCGGCGCGACTCCAGCAAGATTCAGATTGCTTGGAATATGCAGGGCAAAGTGTTCGTTGACCACGATAGCCTCGGAGTAACCCCCATACGTGGGCAAGTTCAAGTGCTTGTCCGTCGCCCCATAAGTTCCCACCTGTGTCGGCGAGAACTGCTCGTTGCCAGCCTGGCAGAGGGGACAACTGAGATCGGCATCGACCATGCAACCGACGCCTGCGAGATCGCCCACTTTGAATTTCGTCACCTTGGGGCCAACTTTGACGATTCGGCCAACGATCTCATGGCCCGGCACGCAGGGATAAACGGTTGGCATGAATTCACTCCATTCGCTACGTGCGAAATGGAGATCGGAATGGCAGATGCCGCAAAAGAGGATTTCGATTTGCACGTCGAGGTCGGTCAGTTCCCGGCGTGGTATGACAGTGCATGTTAAAGGCGAGGTCGCGCTGGCGGCGGAGTAAGCTTTGGCTTTGAACATAAATTTTCCCAAGTGAGTTTTGTTTGATGATTGTACTTCTAAATCTACATCTCTACTTCAACGTGCTCATGTCGATCACGTACCGGAACTTCACCTCTCCGGCGGCCACTTTTTGGTACGCGTCGTCGATCTTCTGAACTGGAATAACCTCCACGCGAGGATAGATGTTGTGAGCTACGGAATAATCGAGCATCTCCTGCGTTTCCCGAATGCCACCGATCTGCGATCCGTAAACCTTGCGACGACTCGCAAACACCAAAGAAGAAACATTGACGCTCGGAGAATTCTCTTTCGCGGGAACTCCGAGAATGACCAGTTCCCCATCCATTTTCAGCATGCGAACGTACAGCATCGGATCGTATTTTGCAGGGATGGTGCTGAGGATGACGCGGAAACTACTGACCAGTCCTTCCAGTTCCTTGGGGTTATTGACGTTTACATATTTCACCGCACCCATCTTCAGTGCGTCCTGCCGCTTTTCCTCGGTAATATCGAAAACAGTGACTTTGGCTCCCAGCGCGATGGCATACTGCACGGCCATATGCCCGAGACCGCCAAATCCGGCGACGGCAACTTGGTCTCCCTTTTTAACGTGAGTAAATTTGAGAGGCGAATAAGTCGTAATACCGGCGCACAGTAGCGGAGCGACTTTTTCGATCTGCGCGTTCTTCGGCACCTTGATCGCAAACTTCTCGGAAACAACGAGATTGTTGGAATAGCCACCCTGAGTGAGTTCGTTGTTGTGAAAAATGTCGTGGGAGGCGTAAGTCAGGACGCGTTTTTCGCAGTATTGCTCTTCGCCCTTCAGACAGTACTCGCACTTGCCGCAGGAATTGACCAGACAACCAACTCCCGCATAATCGCCGACCTTAAATTTAGTAACGTTCTTTCCGGCTTGGACCACTTGGCCTGCAATTTCGTGACCTGGTACCATCGGATAGGTTTCATCCCGCCATTCGGCCCGGGCGTGGTGCAAATCGCTGTGACAGATCCCAGCATAGAGAATCTTGATCAAGACATCGTTGTCTCCAACCGGATGTCGCTTGAATTCATAAGGGGCAAATTTCCCATCGTTGTCGAATTTGGCATATCCCTTGGACGGCACGGCTGTAGCATTCTGGGCTGATGCCGGGATAATCGGCACAACAAAGAATAAAAGAGTAAGCAAGAATGTGAGCTTCATAATGAGAGAGGGTAGGGATGAGGTGAAGGGAATCTGTGACCAACCGAGGTACGTCGAATGAGTGGAATGTTTACCAAGTGACTTTTTTATAACTCCTGTCGTGGTGTGAATTTCTGTGGTTAATTTATCGTACGTTGACAAAGCCGTCGCACCGGATCTTGCTCGACCTGTTGCGATCTTGCTCGAAAACGCCGCTCACTCCGGCAATTGCCTTATAACTTGATGGGGGGCCATTCCAATCTCTCGCAACCATTTCACTACGACCTCTTGTGAACTCTTGACGGACTTCCCTCGAACCGGAAGCCCTTCGAACACGGTCGAATTCGGACAAAGCTTCTTCATATCCGAAACGCTTCGGCCCATGCGGCTTCCTTCGTGTGTGATAAACGGCGCAATGGTTTTCCCGGATAAGTCGCAGCTTGATAGGAACGTTGCAACCGGAGGGGCAATCGTATTCCACCAGTTGGGGGAACCCACAAATATCACATCGTAAGATTCGATCTTCTCCACTTTCGTTTTCAACTGAGGTTTGTAACCGGAGTTGATTTCACTTTTAGCCTGTAGAACAACGGTATCGTAGTCCTCTGGATAAGGTGTAACGGGCTGGATTTCGAAAAGATCGCCGCCCGTGGCGTTTTTGATCTGCTGCGCGATTTCACGCGTATTTCCACTATGAGAGAAATAAACGATGAGTATTCTTTTTGCCTGCGGTAATGTCTGGGCCTGTATCATAAATGGGCTCGCCAATAGCATGCTAAGGATGGCTATTAAAAAATGTTTTATTTTCACGTGGATCTCGTCTTGCGCTTCGTGTTCGTCTCGACTTTGTAGCGAATCCAAATTTCACCGCCTTCCAAGGTTTCCGTGGCGATATGACGGAGCGATTGACCTGCAGCTGGCCGATCCTCTTCGATCCCGGCATAATCAAAAATGCTCGGCATACCGGCCAAACCATCGATTCCCGGATAAACCAGAAGACTGATTTCATCAATCAATCCGGCTTTCAAAAAGGCTCCATTGATCCGGCCACCCCCTTCGAGGAGAAGTGTCTCAACGTCGAAGACCGCACTGAGAATCTCCATCGCGCGGCGCAAGTCATGCCCATCGGAGCCAGCGAACAAATAGGAAACGCCGTCCTGGCGTAGTTCGGCGAGATAACCGTCTGAGACCTGTTCACCCAGAACGGCCACGACATGATCGTCTCCAATGTGATCTTGTCCGTAATGCAATTTCCCATGCGGATCGATGGCGACGGCAATGCGTCGTCCCTTTCGGTTTCCAATATAGGTTTCGCGCGGATGAACCCCGCTCGCTTTCACTTTTCGAGTGGTTCCTTCAACGATTTCCTGCATGGTTCTGCGTCCAACAATCCAACCGTCGGCCGGGAATTTCGCTCCGACCTCTTCATAGTGTCGCCGCAACGTTGCAGCCTTGATGCCCGAAGCGGGAGCCGACCAGCGATCAACGAGCAATCGCCCGTCGATGGAGCTGATCATGTGGCAGATGATTTGTGGACGCTTGGTAGTCTTCTTTTTCATTTGATTAATCAGCCCTTGTATTGTTCGTCGCTGACCTTTTCCATCCACTCGGCGCTATTGCCATTGAGCTGTTCCACAATGGCGATGTGAGTCATGGCCGTGGTGGGCGCGGCTCCGTGCCAATGTTTTTCCCCCGGCGGAAACCAGACGACATCGCCGGGGTGAATGCGTTCAATCGGACCGCCCCAACGCTGTACCAAGCCGCTGCCAAACGTCACAATCAGCGTCTGGCCTAGTGGGTGAGTGTGCCACGCGGTGCGGGCACCCGGCTCAAACGTCACGCTGGCACCGAATCCACGCGCCGGTTCCTTGAGTTGGAACAAGGGGTCGACCCGGACGGTGCCTGTAAAATATTCCGCCGGCCCTTTGCTGGAGGGTTGAGATCCACTTCGTTTAATTTCCATTTTCAATTCCTGTCGGTGAGTTAAAGGACTTTTACTTTGCCCATGGAGAATGGCCGGAATCACAAGCGTGGCACCAGCCGTTCTCAAAAAATCGCGGCGGGTGAGCTGTGCCGCTGATTGCCAAAGCATATTGATAAGATTGCGCCTCTTCATTCCTCGAATTCCATACACCAAGCTTGTGATTAGCTTAGTGCATATAGGCGCGGTCGTCGCATCGGATCTTGCTCGACCTGTTGTGATCTTGCTCGAAACGGCATCGGCAATAACTGCCGATGATCTAACGTTGCCGACGATAATCGCTGGGAGAAAGACCCGTTTCCCTCTGGAAAAGTCGCGCGAAATGACTCGGATTCGTGTAGCCAACATCCATGGCGATATCGATGATGCTCTTTTTGGTCTCGCGTAACATTTGCCGAGCCGCATTCATTCGCAAATTGATTTGATAATGCGAAGGTGACACGCCCAGGGCGCTTTTGAACAGGCGATGAAAGTGAAACTTGCTGATGCCTGCCTGAGCGGCCAGCCGGGCAAGATTGAAATCCTCGGCTACATGTTCCTCCATCCACGCGGTCACGTGTCGAAGCTTATAACCAGGCAGGGACGAGCTGGCTTTCAGTGAATTTTTAGCCAGCACGGTGTAGTTTCGTGCCAGATGAATGGCAATTGCTTGGGCGAGACCTTGCACGAAAAGCGGGCTCGCTTTCCGACGCTTTAGCTCGCCGAGCAGCGACTCCATTAATGAATTCAATGCGGCGTCGATGAAACCGGAAACGTCCTGCAACTGAGCGTGAATAGCGTTGGCTCCGAACACTTCCTCGAAGGCCCGCTGAAGCAGCGGCAGCTCCACTCGCACCAGCATGAATTCCACCGGCTCCGAAGAAAGTATTTTCCAGTTGCAATCGTAGGGGGCTCCCGACGTGGTGAGAAAAAAAGACTTTGCCTTGACCCGGCTGGTGATCCACGGACCATCGAGTTCTCTCTCCCGAATTTCCTGATCGCCTGACACAATCCACGTCAGAACCGGTTCGCTCACGGAAGGGAGACTTACCGTTCCCTCAGCCGATTGAAGAGCGAAAAGAGACGCCTTAATGTCACGCCACGCTTCGCCCCGGGAGGTGAGTAAACGCTTGCCGCCAACGTAGTGTTCTAAACCTTCTGCTGAAGTCGTCTCTGGAATCGGCATGGTAGGAAGTATCGCCGAAAATACGCGAAAAGCGAGGCTGTTTGTGTCCCGAATGGGGGAGGTACCCGCTTATAGACCGAAGGGATTTAATTCACTTGATACAGCTGGGCGAGAGGATAGGAGCGTTGATCGGGAAACACCAAGACTGAGCAATGGAGAGTTTGGACATAGAGTTATCGCGTTGGATAGTGTTAACATACAGGCTAGCGAGAGACAATCGCTGTCCCTGACGGCACCCTGCGGCACGAGTATTCAATAGGTCAATACCAAGTCAATAAAATGGCCAGATAGCGCCGGGACGTCCCAAGTGCTCCTGTTCAAACGCTCCTTTGGTGTCAGAGGTTTTGATCTTTTGTAGTTCGAGTTTTTCAGTATCGGTCAAATGCTCGGATGAAAGGAGTCGGGAGATCGTGGAATGATCGCCTTCTGAAAGAGGGGCCGCGTTTTCGATGGGATAGAATCGCATGTGCAAACTTTGGATTTCTCGTCCGGTTCTTTCCCTGAGATCACGAAGAATGTCGAATCCTTTGGGATCGGAATCGCCGAAATGCCAGAGTTCCATGTTGAGCGGCAGTTTTTTTAGGAATTCGATCACGGCAGAGTTAGCATAACCACCTTCGCTGCCGCTGCTGGACATAAGCATGCCACTTTTCAATTTTGCGAGTTCTGCTAGCATGGCATTATTTTCCACCGTCAGACACCGACTGCCCGGCGGCATTGGCGTAGTAATAGCGTTGGACGGACATGGTAGGGGAGGGGGCCTCCTGTTGAGCTAGTTGCCGTTCAGGTACCCATTGAAAAAGTCGATGGCGTACTCGGTTGCCTGCTGATTGGTTATACCGTTGGTGGCCAAAACGCGTGACCCTACGTAGCGCTGAACTTGCGCATCATAGACAGCGTAGACCTTGGTATAACCATCCGTAGTAATGGGACCTCTCCAATAGATGGTGAAGACGATGCCGAATCCGAGCATGTTTTTGAGATCTTTCGAGGGGATATCGTTTTTCCAGGCGATTTGAACCTCGTGCACTTTGACTTCGAGTGCGGTACCCACGGGGTGAAAGGAATTGAAGAGCGACTGCTTGTTTTTGTTGAAAATCTCCGAGGATTGTTCCTTGATTTTTTCGTCAGGTTTCTTTCCTCGTAGCCAACTCCACAATCCGGCGTGACAGGGAGGAGTGCAGGCGAGGAAGAGACAGAGTAGCGCGGCCAAGAGTTTGGGGTTCATAGGAAAGGTTTCTGGAAGATCCGTGCGAACTGGGAGGTAGAAGGACGAAGCGGTCGCGCCTGACGGTTCCGACGACCGCTTCGGAGGGGTGCTCTTCCTAATACGTGCGGGTGAGCGTCCAGCCATCGCCGGGACATTTGTAGGAACCGGGGCTGGAGTAGGAGTAGATGGCGTTACAGCGGGGGCACTTGTAGCTGTAGACCGATTGAGCAATGAGGATACTCGTGCCGATAGTGAGCAAGCAGAGGAGGATCGTCAGAGGCTTCTTGAATAGTGTTTTCATATTTGCGAGGTGAGAGGTTGAGAAGTCTCGTCGGAAACAATTGGCTGGTTCCAGACTTAATTCGTGGACTTCACACGCCATTACAGCCCAAAACGTTTAAAAGTCAAGTGTGGCCAGTCCACACGCCGTGAAGAAAACCCGCAAAGCCCCCCAACGCAATATCATTGGTAAACGTGTCCGAGAGGCTCGCTTCGCCATGACTCCAGAAGTAACCCAGGACGATCTCGCTGGTCGCATGGCCGCACGCGGCGTCTACATGGATCGCACGGCCATATCGCGTATCGAACTGCAGGACCGCTACGTGATGGATTTCGAGGCCAAGGCGCTCGCTCAATGCCTCAAGGTGACGGTGGCGTGGTTGTACGCGGAAGGTGCGGCCAAGTAACTGAACGCGCCGAGCTTGCTTTCAAGCCGTGAGATTATCCTACACAAAGGCCTCAAATTTGTGTCATAGTCGTGTGTGCACTTCACGCATATACTATGGCCAACTCTCCAGCTCAACCGAATATTCTTGGTAGGCGGATTCAGACGCTACGCAAAAAAGTAAACTTCTCACAAAAGCAGCTTGTGGCCCGAATTGCCGCCAATGGCGTCGAGATGG
This sequence comes from Verrucomicrobia bacterium Tous-C9LFEB, assembly GCA_002304345.1. Lineage (GTDB taxonomy): Bacteria > Verrucomicrobiota > Verrucomicrobiia > Methylacidiphilales > UBA1321 > UBA1321. The sequence goes on along the minus strand of NEUU01000006.1, from coordinate 55,125 downwards.
ATCGTACCGCGCTAGCTCGGATCGAAAACTATGACCGCTCTCTGCGCGACTTTGAGGTGGCGGCAATTGCCAAGGCGTTACGTGTCCCAGTGGCGGAGTTGTACAAGGAGTAGATTTCTAGGATCACGCGTCAGCGGGTGATGAGAGAAACCAGTGTCGGGCTGGGGTTCAATCCGCCCGCGACCAGCCGCCACAGAACGGCAGCGGCATTGATTGAACAGGCCAATGAATAACCTAGTAGGTAGCGATGGAGATTTTTCACAGTCAATTGTATGACTGAGTCTGGCGTGGTGAGCCTCATGACTTTGCCCTACATTCCGGTATATGCAGGCAACTCACAGTATTCCCGATCAGAAGCAGGAGCTTTTAGTTTCGCATCAAGAGGGTTGTCAGGCAGTCATTGGGGTGTCGTTGGATGGATGGGAACGGAAAACCTTTTTCGGAGAATCGTCGTTCGAAGAGGGAGGCCATCGGGTGGAGTGGCTGACGGAGATGAAGTCGAAATCCTATTGGGAGCGATTAGCGGACTTACAGCCGGAAGTTTTGATCAGTGGCTGGCATACTCCCTTTTTAGAGAGTGATTTTCTGCGCTATGAGCTGCCAAGTCTCAAATATATCTGCCATGTTCCGGGTTCGGTCAGACATGTTGTCCCGCGGGACTTTATCGAGCGAGGCGGCTTGGTAACAAATTGGGGCGGTTCAATTAGTCAAATGGTAGCGGAACATGCCCTGCTATTGGTGCTGGCTTGTCTCCGGAATATTTCTCAATGGCGTCAGGTAATTGCACAACGGGAAAGTGGCAAAGAAGTCGTTTTCTTCTCGAAGACGCTTTTTGAAAGACGGGTTGGAATTCACGGTATGGGGGCCGTGGCGAGGCATTTAGCGAATCTGCTCCGTCCATTTGGGTGCACATTAAAGGGGTATTCCAGCGGTGTGCCGTCGCGGGTCTTTCTGTCTGCGGGTGTTCAAGGGGTGGCCTCACTTGAGGAGCTATTCTCGGAGAGCGATATTCTGGTAGAATGTGAGGCCTTGACCAAGGAGACTAGTGGAGCGGTCACTCGCGCGCTTTTGGAGCTTCTTCCAGAGGATGCGGTATTTGTCAATGTGGGACGTGGGGCGGTCGTGGACGAACAAGCATTACTGGAGATGGCGGCGGTCGGAAGGGTTCGTGTCGGGCTGGATGTATTGCAGCGAGAGCCCGTGCGGATTGTGGACCCCGCGATGAGCACACAGGGCGTCCTCGTTTCACCGCATATTGCCGGGCCAACTCATGATCGACTTCGGTCCTGCGGCCAATTCGCTATCGAAAATGTCAGGCGGTATTTTGCCAACGAACCGTTGGAAGGTCAGGTGACCCTCGCCGTTTATGACAGATCGACCTGAGGTCTTGAGATCAGAAGTAAAACTCAGCTCTTCCGCTTGGCCAGCTTCCTGACTGATAAAGATTCTTGCTTGCGAATGGTTGTGCCGGGGTTCCATATTCCTTCGACTAAGGTGCGGAGTGTTCGGGTTGGAACGCCCCGTTCACCGCGCTGAAGCATATCGATCAGTAACGTGGCGGCCACTTCGCCCATACGCACGCAATCGACATAGGCACCGGAGATGGGGCTGTCGGGAAGTGGTAGGTCCGGGCAGACAACACCGAGTTTTCTCGGTACGGCTATACCTGCTTTGCGTATGGAATCTGCACTATAGAGATCGCAGGTAACGATGGCATCGGGTTTGTAGCGAGTATACCAGGACCGGATGTTCTTGGGCGAGGTGGGGAGCTCTACAAAGAGCGGTGGATGCAGTTTTTCATTGGCCAGAAAATTTTCTATGACGTATCCCGCCGCGCAGTTGAATCCGAGGCGCTCGTCCTGCTTGCGCGGGTTGCAATAAACGATACGCCTATAACCGTGCGCGATGAGTTGGCGCATGATCAGCAATGTGTTGGTAAAATAGCTAGTCGCGATGGTATGCAATTCTGGCTTGGCCAGAGAATATCCAAAGGTAATCGCCGAGAAGTCCTCCCATTCAAAGGCCAGCTCGGTCAGAGGTTCGGGCTGGGGGCAAACCAAAAGACCGCGAATATTTCGTGCTCGAAAAATGGAGGCCAGTCTTTTTTTGCTGATGGCGAGCGCACTAAGATCGAACACTTCGATTTGATAACCCAGAGATTTGGCCTGTTTTTGAGCGCCGACAAAATAGGAGTGAAAATGGGGACTGGTTTCCCATGCAAAATCCTTTCTGCCGTTGACGAACCAAGCCAGCGTTCCGTGGAAGGTGGTTGGTCGTTGATGATTCCGATAAGCAGCTAAACCGGCAAGCATCGGATCAGGTGAATAACCGAGAGTTTGGGCCACTTTTTGAATGGCCGAGCGGGTTTCTTCGGGGATGCGGGGATGATTGCGTAGCGCCATCGAAACAGTGGATTGATCGAATCCGGAGATGCGCGCCACATCCTTTTGGGTGGCCCGGGGAGAAGTCATAGTCATTTGTATGACTAGTGCGGGCGTTGCTGTCAATGTCTTTGTCTTTTAGGATTCACTTAACGGTCGAATCCGAAGTTTGTTCCATCATCCTGACATTAGAACTTTCCATGAAAAAACTACTGTTACTTCCAATTGTTGCCGGACTATTTGTCCAGGCTAACGCTGCCACAATCACTTGGACGGGAGGAGGGGATTCCAATCAGGGGGGGAATTGGTCGGTGACCGGCGATTGGTCTTCTGGCACGGTTCCAGGCTCTAGCGATACAGCCATACTATCTGACGTCACAAGTGGTGGACGTACAATCGTATATGATTCCAATGCAAGCGGCTCATTATTGGAATTGTCGATTACTCAAAGCACAAGCGCGTTTTCCAATATTTTGCAGATTCAACGCAATCTGATTGTAACCAATGCGATTGTTCTGGGGGCAGCCTCTGGCACGGCTGAGATTGATATCGCCCCGACTGGGGCGTCGACGGTGACTCTTACGGCACAGGGTGGTATGACGGTGAATTCGGGAGGCCTGTTTTCCCTGAATTTCGGAACCAGTAACAGCGGCTATAGTCTCTATACTGGCGGTACCTTTACTTTGGCCGGTGGAACGTTAAGGCTGGGCCAATCTCCAACAACGGCCACGTCTTACACGACCCTTAATAGTGATGTGGTCGTCTCCTCTGGTGCCATCTCGATCGTAAACACAGGAGGCACCGACAATCGGCTGAAGGTCAATGGCAATTTTACTGCTACGGGAGGATCCATTTCTACAACGACTGGAGCGGGCGGCTCGTTGATTTTGGGGGGAGCAGCAAACTCCATTACGAATTTTTCATTCGGCAGTATCTCGCTCACATTGGATCGCGCATCGGATCAGTCTTTGTCGATTGATTCTGCCGCTGGCCTGGTACTGAGGGGGACTGGAAACACAATTAAGACAATTACCAGTACGGGAGCGGGTACGCAAATTGGCACCATCTATATGATTCAAGGTGCGGCGGGATCGACGACCAGGCTGAACGGTGCAGGATGCGGGATCGATTCTCGATCTCGGTGGCAAGGTATTAACACTAACCGGCGGCGCTAATATTGGGGGAAACGGAACGATCACCTCATCGGCTGCGGGTGGTGCCATCACTTTTGTTGGAGCTGGCGGAATAGTGCTTTCCTCTGCTGACAGCCTTAGTCTTTCAGGAAGTTTTGCCACCTCTGGTTTAACATTGGCAGCTACCTCCGTTTCAAACTTCGGTATTTCGAGTGTGACAAATTATGGCATTCTGGATTTAGCCGGAGTGGCGATTACTTATGCTGGATCCCTTTATCTTGATTTTGGCAGCACGACATGGAGCGAAGGTACCTACACGTTGGATCTGTTCCAGAATGAAGGAACGGTTGGCGGCAGTTTTACCTCCATCACAGGCAGTCTCACTTCAGCGACCTACGATTTTGATATCGCAACGGGGATTGTCACTGTGGTTGTCGTCCCAGAGCCCACCACCTATGCGCTCATGGTTCTGGCAGGAATGACGATGTTTTACCTTGGTAGGGATAAAAATAGCTCGAGAGTATGATTTTTCTCAATACACGTAGAAAGCCCACCGTACGAATACCCTCCATCTGCCACTTCCGTTGCTCTCGGTAATTTGCGGTAAGCGGGTAATCATAGCCATCCTGCCCGAGCCACAAATTAATAAGAGGACATCCAATCTCATGCGCGATCTGGCAAGTTGTCCGAGTTTCGGCCAATGCCTGATTCCGAATGACAGGATCTTTTGCGCTAAAACTTCCATTGCCCCAACGTTTTTGAGAAAACAGATCGGGAATAATCGAAACACATGAAAGTCGGCTTTCTGTGAGCCAGCCACGTACTTCGTCGCAATTCTTCTCCGTGATATCCCAAGTCCCAACCAGTTCGACCCCTTCAATGCCTGGAATGGCTGCAGCCTGTCGGATTAGCTCGCGTTTGGCCGACACTTCCTTATATCCGGTGGGTAAAAATCGATCACAGGTATTTCCTAAATTCCCAAGAATAACAGAATAATGATTTTTAGAATTCATAAAGAGAAGCCGTCTATTCGGGAGTGCGGTAATGCTCCGGACCGCCGCGTTGCATGAATTGACGATAGAGCTCTAACCCGATCGCAAGCGCCAGCAAGCTCAGGAAAAAGCTGATCTGGAAGGTGTAACGGTATGTGTGATGCGTCAGATCAAGAAGAAAACCTGTCACCGGAGCGACGACAATCGAGCATAGGCACGTGACTATTCCGGCAGCCGCAACTAATTGAGTGAACTTCTCGGGCGGGAGTAACCGCTGCCCTAGCGATGCAGTAGCGGTAAGCCATGCACCAGACAATACCCCGTGAGCAATGAGAGCCAGACCAAAAGTATTGGAATCTTTGACGAATAATCCACCGCATAAGGTGACAATGGCATAGAGCAGCATGGCGATTAATCCGATGCGTAGAGGATGAAAGCGATCAGCAAGCACACCAAGCGGATAAGAGATAACGAGGGAAATCAGAAAGGTCATCGCCATGCACCGACCAAAGAACTCCATACTCATGTCAATGCTTTTGGCGAAAAAAACGCTATAAAAATTGATGGGGTTAAATGCCATGACTGATACTGCCATGGTCAAAAAATAAAGAATGAAATAGGATTTCCCAAAACAGTCTTTAAGATACTGTCGGGTCGCCTCGTCAAATCGTGTTATACCAGTTTTCTCACCCTGAACTGGAGGAGCGGGCGGGTAATCTCCTTCGCGTACTTTGAAACACATGACACTGAAACCCACCCCGTAAATCAATCCAATACCGATAAAAATCCACGCAAAGTAAGTTTCAGCCTGCCCCAGCAGCCAGAAATTAAAAATCATGCCTGCAATCAGACTCAGAGCGCGAAACAGAGCATAAAAACGTCCGAGAACACAATGCGGCACCACATCATTGACCAGACCACCGAAGACTGAGTTTGCGGTGATGCTGGCAAATTCAAAGAGGGTCCAAAAAAATCCAAAACAGAATAGAATCGCCTGCATTTCTGTCGAAAAGAATAGAAAGGACTTGTGCATCCAGATGCCCAGCTGTGGACTAAAAGCCATTCCCCCCATTGAGAAAACCGCAATCGGAGTCGGAATGAGCAAGTAGGGAATGCGGCGCCCCCAGCTCCCACGGTGATGATCGGATTTGTAGCTGATAATCGGTCCCAGGATCATCGCGATACCGGCTGGAAGCGCGCCGATAAGCAATCCCGCTATGAGATCTGTCGCTTCAAATTTCTTAAGCAAGAGTTGGACGACCGAGGGGACGGCGCGCTCCTTCAGCGACCATGCAAAATCACCCCAGAGCAGCCAGCAGAAAAGTACGACAAGTCCCGACGAAGTGTAGGTAAGAGACCCAACTTGCCAGACTTTCTTCTCTTCCCGAATCTCAAGTTTGCACTGGAATACAAACCCAAGGAACCCAGAAACTAGAATGTTCAAATGCAACTTGAGTACCAAGAAGTATCCCGTAAAGATAAGTGCCTGTAGAGGACTCGGGATGCTCTACTAAGGCTTTAATTAGTCTTTGATATCGCTCAAGAAAAGCAGGTAGATCAGGATGCGCTATACCTTGCGGCAAGTAAAAACCTACGGGTATAAGGGGAGAGAAACGGTATCCAGTTCTATGACGGTTTAAATCCCGAAGCTCAGCAATACTTATGTTGTTCCAACCAAACCTCACCATCACTCTACGGAGAGCCACGCCCACACTACTATAACGGTTCTCTTTACCTTCGCAGGCCTCAGCTAATCCAAAAGTAAACGTGAATTAATTTACGGCAAAATTTCGTCCCACGACTTGGCTTGAAGGGCTTTCTTCAACTTTACGAGCGTGGGATAAGCTGCCATTTTTTCTCCCTGTTCGAGTGACTGATAATATTGGAGACTGATGTCAGCCTTTTCGGCTATCTGCTCTTGAGTTGCCTTATGCAGCGAGCGTAAGAGGGAGAGCTTACGTCCAAAATCGTAATATTTCTTTTTAACCTTCACGGTAGCCACTTTTTCACACTATCGGACTCCATCCGATAGCGTTACAATCTAATAGATTGCATTGTGTGTTTCGGATCAAATAAAATACCTACGTGAGCTGTCACTTTATTGTAGCTAGTGGAAGGGGTGATGGGGTTGGGGATGGGGGCTAACGGCCTACGTCTATACTTTATAAAGTCTTTTCTGCGTTATCATTGAAAATAGACGCTCTGTTATACGAGAGACGTTGTTTTCGTTATACCGAAAAACGCTTGATATGCGTAAGTTCTTGGGAGAGAAGAACTGGAGCGGGTGACGAGACTCGAACTCGCGACATCAACCTTGGCAAGGTTGCACTCTACCAACTGAGTTACACCCGCTTGAGTGCCTAGGATCGACTTGGTCTTTTGTTTCTAGGAAAATTTGATTTTAAATCAAGCATTCTTTGCATCTTTTCAAAGATTCCTGTTAGCGGCTACTGTAGACGGCGCATCATGACTCCTCTTTTTTGGCAGCTAACTCACCGTACAATTGCGTGTGGGGATCGTCCTTTGGTGATGGGTATTTTGAATCTGACTCCGGATTCGTTTTCGGATGGGGGCTCTTTTGTGGATGTGGATCGGGCGGTGGCGCATGGGTTGGAGTTGGAGTCGCTGGGGGCGGATTTGATCGATGTGGGGGGGGAGTCGACGCGACCGGGGTCGTTGTCGGTGGAGGCTGCCGAGGAGTTGCGGCGGGTGCGGCCAGTGATTGAAAAATTGTCGGGCCGTTTGAAGGTGCCGATGTCGATTGATACGACGAAGGCCAGCGTGGCGCGCGAGGCGCTGTCGTGCGGTGTGGAGATTGTGAATGATGTGAGCGGGGGGGAGTGGGATTCGGAGTTGTGGCCCGTGGTGGCGTCGGCGGGGGCTGGATATGTGTTGACGCATTGTCAGGGACGTCCGGCTACGATGCAGGAGAACCCGGTTTACGGCGATGTGGTGGCGGATGTGGGGAATTATCTGATGCGGCGATTGGTGGAGGGCTCGGCGGCGGGAATTGCGGTGGAGCGGGTGGTGTGTGATGTGGGGTTTGGTTTCGGTAAGACCCTGGAGCATAATCTGGCCTTGTTGTCGCGCTTGGGGGAATTTACGGCATTGGGGCGACCGTTGCTGGTGGGGATGTCGCGCAAATCGTTTGTAAAAAAAATTGGCGGTGAGGATCAAATCTCGCTATGCACGGAGTTGGCCCATTTATGGGCGGCTTCGCAGGGGGCGGCGATCTGGCGGGTGCATGATGTGAAGGCGGCGGCGATGACGGCGCGGATGGCGGGCTTGCTGAGGCAGGCGAAGCCGGAGGGCCATTTAGAACCATGACTGTGTTATTAATTATTCGGGATCATTGGCGGTGGGTGGTGGAGATTGGCATTCTCACCTGCAGTCTTTATTATTGCTGGAAGTTGTTTCGCGGCACAGGTGGTGCGCGGGTTTTGGCTGGGCTGGCGATCTTGCTGGCGAGCATCACGTTGATCTCGGTGCTGCTGCAGCTCAATGTCATTACGGCGATCTTGCAGTCGTTTTCGACGTTTTTTCTTCTCGGTTTGATCGTGATTTTTCAACCGGAGCTGCGTCGTATTCTGGCGGAGGTGGGAAGCCGGCATTTGGTGAGCACGACGCATCAGCAGACCGAGGTGATTGAGTCGGTCGTGGGGGCGATAGAATATTTGCAGTCGCAACGCTTCGGCGCGTTGATCGCTTTTGAGCGTGAGGTATCTTACGAAGCCGGTCATATTACCGGGACGCGAGTGGATTCAGAGGTGTCGACGGATTTGCTTTCGACCATTTTTTATCCCAAGACACCGCTGCATGACGGCGGAGTGATCATCCGGCGGAATCGGCTGGTGACGGCGGCGGCGATTTTTCCGCTGACGCAGGCGGAGGGATTGCAGCGGACGCTGGGGCTGCGGCATCGCGCGGCACTTGGCTTGAGCGAGGAGTCGGATGCGGTGGTCGTGGTGCTTTCCGAGGAGACGGGGACGATTTCCGTGGCGCATGGCGGTGAATTGATTCGTCCGCTGAATGTGGATCAATTGCGCGCGCGCTTGACTGAACTTTTGCAGCAGGATCAGCCTTCCAAGAGGGACAGCTAATGCGCGCGAATCTTTTTAACAACTGGCAGGCCAAAGTGGTTTGCTTTGTGATGGCGGTGATCATCTGGACGGCGCTCAAGAACAAGCTCGAGCCGGGCGTGTTCGATCAGGTCATCAGCGGCACGGTTCCCACTTCTTCGAAATAAGTAGACTCATGAGTTCCATTCAATCCTCCCTCTTCGGTACGGACGGCATTCGCGGCGAGGCGAATCGTTATCCCATGACGGCGCAGCTGGCCTTGCGGCTCGGTCGCGCGGTCGCTCACCATTTCAAAGCCCGCCGCGATAGCGCCCCCATCCTGATTGGGCGCGATACCCGCCAGTCCGGTCCCATGCTCGAACACGCGGTCGCAGCCGGGGTAACCTCGATGGGGGGAGATGTTGTGTTGGCTGGAGTGTTGCCGACGCCTGCTATTGCCTTATTGACGCGTTCCATGCCGGCGTTGGCGAGTGTCGTGATCAGCGCGTCTCACAATTCGTACGAGGATAACGGGCTGAAGATTTTTCAGGGCAACGCGCGCAAATGTAGTGACGCAACCGAAATTGAACTCACGAATCTGATCCGCAGTGATGTGCTGGACGGCCAGGAGCCGACCGGGGCCGGAGTGGGTCAAATATCGCTCATGGAAAATGCGCCGCGCCGCTACGCGGATCTCGTACTGGAGAAGTTTGCGAGCGATCTGGATTTGACGGGAATGAAGATCGCGGTGGATACGGCCAATGGGGCCGCCTACCGGACAACGCCGAACGTGCTCGAGTCACTCGGAGCGACGATTGCGCTGATTAATAATCAGCCCGACGGATGCAACATCAACCGCAAATGTGGCAGCACGTATCCCGAGATCATTGCCCGTCACGTGCTCGACGCCGGGGCGCATGTGGGCTTGGCACACGATGGCGATGCCGATCGCGTGATCTTTGCGGACGAGACGGGCGAAGTGCTGGATGGCGATGAGGTGCTTGCGATCCTCGGATTGGATTTATTGCGCCGGGGCAAGCTGGCCAACAACGCTCTCGTGGCAACTGTGATGAGTAATCTCGGGCTGGATGAATGTTTTAATTCCGCCGGGGGCCGCGTGGTGCGTTCCGCCGTGGGCGATCGCTATGTCTTCGAGCAGATGTTGCTGCACGAGCTCAATCTCGGCGGCGAGCAGTCGGGGCATATTATTTTGCGGGATTACAACGACTCGGGCGACGGTCTGCTGACGGCGCTGCAGTTACTGCGCGTGATGCGTACCAGCGGCAAGCGTCTGAGCGAGTTGCGGCAATGCATGCGGAAGTATCCGCAACTGCTGATCAATCTCGCGGTCAAGGAAAAGCGGCCCATCGAGTCGATGCCGGAAGTGGTGGCCGCCTTGCAATCGGTCGAGAAAACGCTGGGCCAAAGCGGCCGCGTGTTTCTGCGCTATTCGGGTACGGAGAAGAAAATCCGGCTCTTGTTGGAAGCGCGCGAGGAAGGGCAGTTGCAGCCGCTCGCGGAAGAAGTGCTCAAGCCGGTGCGCGCATTGATTGGCTGTTAAGCGTCTGCCGGGCGCCCTTTACTTGCGCCCGGCAATCACCTTGCGGAAACTCCGCAATTAGTCGTTGCTGCGACGGCCGCCCAGCAGGAGCGGCAGCAGGTAGTAGAGGAAGTAGGCGAGCGAGGTGATGAAGGCAGCCACGTAGGTGAGCGCGGCGGCTCTGAGCACCTTGTTGACGCCATCGGCTTCCTCGCCGGGCTGAATAAAGCCCATCTTGCCGAGGATCACCTTGGCGCGGGAGCTCGCATCGAATTCCACGGGCAGCGTGACGAGGTTGAAGAGCATGATCACACCCCACGCCGCGGCCATGAACATCGCCATCATGTAGTAATTACTGATGATGCCGGTGAACATACCGAGCAGCGGCAGCCACATGACCACCTGATTGGCAAACGTCGCGGCGCCGACCGCGGCCATGCGCCAATGGAGAGGAGCATAGGCGATCTTGTGCTGCACGGCGTGACCGCATTCGTGCGCGGCGACACCGAGCGCTGCGATGGAGGTGCCGTGGTAGTTGTCCGGCGACAGCACGAGCCGCTTGTTCATCGGATCGTAGTGATCACCGAGCATGCCCTCGCCAGCGACTACATCCACGTCGCTAATGTCCGCGGCATCCAGGATGCGTTGGGCCACTTCCGCGCCGGTGAGGCCGGACCGCGTTGTGATGCCGAGATAATGATGGTAGGTGCTCTTCAGCCGGGCCATCGCGTAGAGCGAAATGGCCATCGTGCCGACAAAGAGAAGAATTGAGATGATAAACATAGGTACTCCGGTTTTTACTGTTTCTATTACAGTGATAATGATGGAGGAAACAGGAACATGCGCAAGTGAGACTGGATCTCAATATTTGCAACCATACTATCTATCAATGAGATAGAAATTAGGAGTGAGTTGGTTTTCTTCGCCGAAATCAAGCCGATACTTCCCGGCGATGGGGCATGCTTGACTGGGCTCCGGGTCGGGTGACGGAAAGGGAGGCGGCGCGCAGGGCGCGCGGAATGGCGCGTTCGAGGGGGAGTTTTTCGGCCACGCCCACGGCGAGCCAGCCATTGAAGCAGTCGCCCGCGCCCACGGTGTCGACGGGTTTTACTTTGGGGGCCGGGAAATGTTTCGCTCCCTGGGCGGTGACGTGGAGCGCGCCTTTGGCTCCGAGGGTGATGATCACATTTTGACAGCCCTTTTTTACGAGGGCGCGACCGGCGCGTTCGGGATTTTTCTCGCCAGTGAGGAGCGTTGCCTCGGACTCATTTGGAGTGAGGATGGTAACGAGCTTCAATAACGCAGCGGGTAAGTCGCGCGCGGGGGCGGGGTTGAGCAGAAACGGAATGCCATGCTTTTTCGCGAGCTTGGCTCCGGCAATGACGGAGGGCAGGGGCGTTTCCAGTTGCGCGATGACAGCTCCGGCGCGACGGATTTCGGTGGAAGCGGCGGTGATGTCGCGGGCTGTGACGGTATCATTTGCCGATTTTGCGACGGCGATCATATTATCGCGCGACGGACCGCCGACGAGAATAAGTGCGATGCCGCTGGAGATTTTGGGCCGGACCACGAAACGCCGGATATCGATCTTTTCCTTTTTCAACGCCAGGGCGGCGGCTTGGCCAAAGTCGTCGTTTCCCCGCGCGCCGATGAAAATCACCTGCCCTCGGGCGCGGGCGGCGGCAACGGCTTGGTTCGCGCCCTTGCCACCGTGATGTTGCTCGAACTGACCTCCGAGCAAGGTTTCGCCGGGACGCGGCAGGCGATCACAGCTGAGAACGAGATCGGTATTGGAACTGCCGATGACGACGACATGGGCGGAGGAGGAAGTGGGCATGAGGTGGAGGGCTTAAAGTTTCGAGGCGATTAGAATACCAAGACCGACGAGATAAAAGAAAAACATGGCCGCGAGCAGTTTGGCAGTGCCGGGAGGTGCGTCGCGAAATTCTTTCCAGACAAACACGCCCCAGAGCGCGCCGATCATCGTGGCGCCTTGACCGAGACCGTACGAGAGTGCGGGACCAGCGCTGCTGCTGGCAATGATGTTGAGGCCCATGCCGAGATTCCAGATCACACCGCCGAGAATGCCGATGAGGTGCAGGCGCGTGTTGCCTTTGAAATAATCGCGGTAGGAGACGCGCGCGCCGGAGAAGGGCCAGCGCATGGCGACACTATTCCAGAGAAAGTTGGAGAGGAAGACTCCGAGCGAGAAGAAGACGAGCGCGGTATAGGGCGTGAGTTTGCCTGCTTCAAGGAGCCGCGTGTCTGGGGAGAGCGCGGCCATGGAGTTTGCCACGAAACTGTAGAACCAGCCCATGAGCAATCCTGCGAGGAGGGAGAGAATCAACCCCTTCGCGGAGGCTTTGCCGGAATGGGGGAGGCGTTTGTAAGCGAGCGCATCGATCACAATGGCGATAACAATGCAGGCGACGCCGATGATGAGCAGGGGAACATTGCCTTCGGGACGGACATGGTAGGTGGTGATAACGCCGAGAACGAGGGCGAGTCCGATGCCGACCGGAAACGCGACGGCGAGACCGGCCACATCGATGGCGGCGACGAACAAAATATTGGAAAGGTTGAACGTGATGCCGCCCAGCAGTGCGGAGCCGATCCAGAACCGGTCGGCTTGCGCGAGGTCGGCGAGAAAGCCGCGTCCTTCGCCGCCGTCGCTGCCGAAGGTGAAGGCGAGTCCCAGCGAGAGCAGGAGTACGCCGACCGAATAGTCCCAGTAGAAAAGTTGGAAGGGCCATTCCTTGCTGGCGAGTTTTTGCGTGTTCGCCCACGAGCCCCAGCAGAGCATGGTGACGAGGCAGAGGACGACGGCGAGGGGATAAGAGTCAACAATGAACATAAAAGGAGAGCGTTCGATTAGGGAGCGGTCGCACGCAGTCCGGCGCACGAAGAGAACGCTTGATGGGGCGCATCGCCGGAAGCAGGTTTGCCGAGCACACGCACGGCCGTGGCGGTGAGGGGTGGGGAGAAGGTGACGATGAAGTCCTGCCCGGCGCGAATCTTCGCGTTGTCGGTGGCGGTGGTGCTGGGGTACTTGGCCAGCTCACCAACGGTTTTCCACTCGCTGTTTTTCGTTTCCTGAATCTGTACCTGCGGTTTTCCGGCGGACGCGTCGAACCAGCCGCCGTTGTGGAAGAGTTTGCCTTGCGAGAAGACGAGCTTTCCGATGGTGATCGGCTTGTCGAGCGTGACGGCGTACCAGTCCTCGGTGGCCATCTTGCCGTCGAAGGTGACGACGGGGAGATCGTCGAGGATGGAGCCTTCGAGATTGCCTTGGCGCGAGCGGCTTTCGATGCCGTTCTCGAGGAGATTATCGTTCGCGATCGCTCCAGCCAACCGCATCCAGACGCGGAAGCGAGAGCCGGTGCAGCCGGCGGTGGCGAAGGGCGCGAGACCGTAATTTTTTCCATCGACCGTGATGCGGAATACCTGTGCCTCGGGCCACGCGAGGTAGGTCTCCTTGGCGGGCTCCACCGTGAACTTCAGCGCGGCGAGATCGAGTCCGGGTAGCGCTGGATTGTTCTGGCCATCGGACAGCGCGGCATCGACGGCGAGAATGAGCGGACCATACGCGAGAGCGGCTTTGCCTTCGTTGGTGTGGTCCCCGGCGATGAGACGGGCTTTCAGCGGGAGCGTGAGCGTGACTTTATCGCCGGGTTGCCAGAGCCGGTTGATTGCCACGTAACCGTCCTTGCCGGGCGTGAGCGGAGCGGATTGTCCGGAGACTTGTAGTGAGGCGTTATCGCACCAGGAGGGAATGCGGAGTTTCAGTGCGAAAGTTTGGGGCTTGGCGGGTTTGACGGTAATCGTGATCGACTCGGCGGCGGGATATTGAGATTGCACGTCGAGCGCGACGACACTGCGGTCGGCGAGAGTGAGCGTGGCCGTGGCGGGATCGTAGAAGTTGATGACCACGCCATCCGCATCGGTGGTCAACGCGAAGGTGGGCAGCAGTGCCATGCCACGCGGTCCGCTGGAAAGACAGCAACTGCCGGTGAGGTTTTCATTGTAGGGCTTGAGTCCCTTCATCTGCACGTAGTAGCCCCAGCCTTTGCCGTTGGGCCGTTGCGCACCGGGCAGCTGGTTATAGGCGATGCGTTCGAGCTGATCCGCGAAACGTGCCTCGCCGGTCAGGCGCAGCAGATGGGCATTGAATTGCAGCCACGTGACGGTCACGCAGGTTTCGCCCACGTTGCCGTAATTGATGAGATCGTAGTCGCCCTGAAAATGCTCATGCGAACTGCATGTGCCGGTGATGTAAAGCCGCTTGGCGACGATGTCCTTCCACGCGTTGAGCGCGGCTTGCAGCAATTGATCGTCCCCGGTCACGCGATACCATTCCAGCATGCCGTTGAGGCACGAGAGCATTTCGTAGGCTTTGCCGTTGCCGACTTTGTGCACGCCCTGACCTTCGACCAATCGCGAAACGATGTGCGGTCCTTCGGGGCGCTCCCATGAGGAAAGAATCTGCTCGCAGAACGTGCGGTAACGCGGTTCTCCGGTTAGGCGATAGAGCCAGACCATGGGTTCCAGCACGCTTGACGAGGCCATGCCCGCGTGGCCACCCACTTGGATGACCCGCTTTTGACCGGGCCCTTCGCCGAACGTCTTGCAAAGCAGATCGCCCATTTTTTGACAGGCCGGGAGCGCTTCGAGATTGCCCGTGTAGCGGATGTAGGTGAGCAGGCCGATGAGGTTGTATTTGTGCGACCACACATCCCAACTCGTCCACCGTTTTTCGGGTTCGTAGGTGCCGAGATAACCGTCCTCGAGCTGGCACTTGATGAGTTCCGTCACGGTCTTGTCCAGCTTGGCGCGCAGTTCGGCATTGCCCGTGTAAACCCACGCGAGCGTGGCGGCGTGAATCCATTTGCCGATATGTTCGCCATCCCATTCCTGACGGCCGGGCCGCTTGCGATAGCCTTCGAGAAGGCGGTCGGGATCGACGGTTTGGAGCAGGCGATTGATCGCGCTGTTCTGCACGCGCTCACCCAGCATGCCGGTGAGTTTCTCCGCGTCGGGTATTTGGCTGGCCTGCTTGTCCGGGACAACGGCGGCGACCTTATCCGGCAGCGGGGTGACACCGGCCGGAGCCAGAGAAAGGTTGACAGTAAGCGCGGTCAAAAGCAGGAATGTGAATTTCATGAGATCAATCGAACTGAGGCGATTGAGGTCATTATAGTGTTGTCGATGAGGTTTTCTTCGCATTAAAATCCACAAACTGTGCAAAAACGACCACGAATGCCTTATCGACTGGTCTATAGTCCGATCGGATTGCCGCCCGATTTTCCCGTAGTGGGTGGTGGGGCGGACTTCGAACAGGGCGATGCACCGATTACTTTTTTGCATTCACACGAATGCATTGAATTTGGTTACTGCTACAAGGGAGACGGCATTTTCGTCATCGGCAGCAAGGTGCTGCCTTTTCACGCGGGCGATGTGTCGGTGATCACCCCAGCGGAGGTGCATCTTGCGCGCAGTGCGCCGGGAACGCGCAGTCACTGGGCTTGGGTGTATGTGGACCCGATCCGGCTGCTGCAACTGGTCGGCAAGGAGGCGGATTGTCTCGCGATGGACCGGCTTTCCGGGCGCAAATTTAATAATCTCATTTCGCCCGCGGGTGACCCGCTCTTGGGCGCGTTGTTGCCGGAAATCGTCGAGGAATTGCGTCATCGGCGACCCGGCTATCAAGCGACGGTGAAGGGCATGATCTGGAGCCTGATGGCGCGGTTGCAACGGCTCGCGCCGAAGCGCGGCAGTTCATCCGGCCCGATGGGATCGGAGCCCGCGATGCGCCGGATTGCGCCGGCGCTGGATTTGATGATGGAGGCGTATGGCCGCCGCACGTCAGTGACTGAATGGGCGCGGCGATGTCATTGCAGCGTCACGAATTTCCGGCGGCTTTTCCATAAGGCGTTGGGGAAATCGCCGCATGAGTATCTGACCGAGTTGCGTATTCGCATGGCAACGACGCGACTGCATTCCACGCGCGATAAGATTGTGGATGTGGCGATGGATGTGGGGTTCGCCTCGCTCTCGAGCTTCAACCGCTCATTCCGCACCGTCATGGGATGTTCTCCGCGTGAGTGGCGCAAGCGCCAGTAAAAGCGTGACCGTCTTTTTCTGGTCTACTTCCTGAAGGGAATCGTGAGATGGGTAAATGAGAAAGCGGGTACTTCCACGGTAATAACGCCTGAATTGAGCCGGGCCGGTAGTTCGTAGGCCGTGTAGTCGGGACTGCTCAGGTCGGGGACGGAGAGGACTTGCCATCCTGCGAGCGGCGCGGCGAACTCTCGATCACCTTTCAGACTGAACGTGTACGAAACGCTGAAAGGCTGAATATTGGAGAGACTAAGAAGCACCGCGTCTTTGCCCTGCGAAATGACATGGGTGGAGTCGCTTTGCAGGATTTGGTTGGAAGCGTGCTGGTGCATGACGGACATGACTTTAGCATCCAACGGCAGGACATAGCGTGACCCGGCGGGATTGCCGGGAATGTAGTACATCCGGCAGAACCACGTGCCGTGGCCGTAGCCATTGCGAATGAGATCGTGAAAGACGATGTGATTGAATCGCGTGATAAAGTCCGGCCAGATGGCCGCTTCTCCGAGGGCGCGGCCCATGGAATGTTCCAGCGGT
The DNA here is from genome assembly GCA_002304345.1 of Verrucomicrobia bacterium Tous-C9LFEB. Classification (GTDB taxonomy): domain Bacteria; phylum Verrucomicrobiota; class Verrucomicrobiia; order Methylacidiphilales; family UBA1321; genus UBA1321. Next base: position 38,367 of record NEUU01000006.1, on the reverse strand, counting down.
AGTCCGGTGTAGTTTTTCAACACATGCACCACATTAAATTCAGTGAGCGAGATGTTGGTATTCGTCAGTCCCGCTTCATCGAGACGTCGGCGGGTTCCCTGGTGCATCGACTTGAGCTGGTTCCACGCATAGAGCGTGGCGTCGTATGCCTTGGCTCCCGTATCGCGCGGGCCACCACCACCACCGGTGAGATACATGTGGACGGAAGCTTCGGCCATATCGGTCATGCCGTTTTTACGGAGCTGGTCGAGAACACCCAGTTGCCACGTCATATCAGTCCAGGAATTACTGTCGCCGCAAAACGCGAAACGGGCTTGCGGATCTACCAGACGGATCGCCTGATAGAAGGCTTTGCATTGGCGGACGTAGGTTTCGGGAGTGAATTTGGTGTAGTCTTCGTTGCCAAATTCCCAGAGTACCGGAACGCCCATGGACTTGGCCATGCGTGCCAGCTTGGCTGCGTTTTCCGTGGCATCCTTCATGAAAGAGATATCCACGTTGGGATCGATGACCGAAGGATCGGCTTTGAGATCAACCGCCACGCCTTTGTCATCCTTGGTCTGCACGACGCGTTCGGCAATTTGACCCTGCCGGAGTTTGCGGTCAAAGAGCGCCAGTTTCACCGCCCGGTCTGTCTTGGCGTCATACCACGTGGCAATATTGATTTGATAAATGGCGGTGACGTTGAGTTCCTTGCAGATCCCGAAGAAATAATCATCGTTGGCCCAGCGGAATTCGCTAAAATTCTTCACCCAGTAGGGCACAACTGTGGTCGCATCGGCGAGGCGGGCCAGCGCAGCAACAGACTTGGGCGAAGTGGTGTTGTACCAGTATGCCCAGGTGCCGCCGGGAAATCGTAATGAGCTGACATGAAGTTCACGCAAGCGCGCGATGAATTCGCCACGTCGCTGCGGGTCAGTCATGCCGTCGGAAAAACCGCGTTCGAAGTAAGCGATCTGGTATCCGTTGGCATTGGGATTGGTGCTTTTGATTGGTGTGGTGGAAGGTAACAGCGAGACTTCCATTTTGCGGGAGTGGAGATCGGCCGCATTGCCGACGGAATCGGCTGTGGCGGACGCGCTGAGAATTTCCAATTCACCCTTGGCTTGAACGGTCAGGCTGGTTTGATCGATGAGCCGCAGGTTTTTGAAATTGAGGGCGGGTGATACGGATTTCCCATTAATCGAAATTTGAAACGTATCCTCTGCGATTTGGGAGAGGGTGAGGGTGGTATCGGAAGCTTCGCCGGTGGCCGTGGTGAAGTATTTTCTCCAGGGAATCCATTTGGGATTATCGTTGTACGTCCACGCGTAGGAATCTGCTGAAAGCCGGGCGAGCAGCAGGTAGGCTCCCGTGACGGAGTCCTCGATGCGGACGGTGACGAGTCCGGTGAAGGATTCGGACGTCTGGCGGAATTTCCAGTGCACAGTGTTGGGGAATGGCGCGGTTTTGAAGTCGTGACTGACCGTGATGCGGGACTCCTTGCTTTCTCCGGAAAGAGTCATCCGGCCATTGGCGACGGAAGCGTTGCCGGAACCTTGCACGGTACTGGTGAGTCCATGGTAGGTATCGGGTATGGGTTCGCCGGTCGTCCAGACCGGGATCAACTCAGGGGCCCTGTTTTCGGCGCACAATATCGCGGTGGTGAGGGTGAACCAACTAATGGAGAGAAGGAGTGAGGCGAGGAACTTCATGGATTTTTGAGAGGCTGTGTCCAAGCGGCGTCGACGTATTCGAGGTGAAGATCCGCGAACAAGACGTTGCGATGCGTGGAGGATTCGTGATTGAGGGAATAGTCCCAGAGGAGTGGCGCTTCGGAAAGCGGAACGGGTTTAAGAATCCACGTCCAGCTCGGATACCATCGCTCATAACCCGAGGTCATGGGGGCGAGAATTCGGGTGCCACCGTATTGCCATTGGTAGGTGTAACTGCTGCCGTGCCACTTTCCTTCGAAGCCAATGCCGTCCTTGGCAGAATCGGCGGGGCATTTCCACGTTGCATTCTGATTGGGATAAGCCTGCCCCCATCGGGGTGTGCTTTTTTGCATGCCGAGATAAGGATTCACATCTTGCACGAGAAAGAGAATGTCGTTGGCGAAAGTTCCGGACCCGGGATAGGTGGAGAGATGCGATTGGGGAAGTTTCCCCTCGTTATCCTGGGCATAGGCCAGAAGCCCCAGACCGAGTTGATGGAGGTTGGATTGACAGGCCGCCTGACGTCCCTTTTCCATTACGCGTCCCATCGCTGGAAAAAGGAGAGCGGACAGGATTGCCAGAATGGCGACGGTTGCCAGCAATTCCGCCAGACTGAAGGCGAGGTGCTGACAGCGGCATTCATTGCAAGGCGGGAATGTCATGAGGGCTCCACTTCCTACATCGGTAAGGGAAGGGCTGTTATGAGTGATGTCGACCCATTCTTGTACGTGCGCAAGCCGTGACGATCCAGCCGAAAGAACCCAGTCCCACGAGTGCGACGGAAGAGGGTTCGGGGATGGAGGAAAGGGTGATGGCGTCAAAAGTGGGGGTGGCTCCGGTGGGAGAGGTCCACGCCGTCCAGTTGGCCAGCAGCGAAACCGTATCGAGAGTGCTGCCTGCGAGACCGGTATTGGTGCTGCTCCAATTCAGCAGGGACGTGTTATCGGAATTGAGAATACTGACGGTGAACACACCGGCAGAATCGATGGTGGTGATGTTGACCGAAAGCGTTCCCGGATTCGTAATCGTGCCGGTGGTGGGATAATACTTGGTCCAGCCGGGCCAGGAACTATCCGCGGAACTGGCGATGCGGATGGCAAACTGGTTGCTAGTATTGAGCTCAAAGAGCTCCACCCGGATGAAGGCTCCCGTGACGCTGTTGGAGACGCGCAACGCGCTGGAGTAAGCTCCGGCGGCTGTGCCGCCCGTGACGGTGGGTAGGGTAATGCTGGTCGTGGCTGACGCAAAGGAAGCGGAAGAGTGCGAGAGAACGATCGAGGCGTCGGGGCCCCATCCGGCGCGCGCGAGGGCCAGTTGATTGCTGACAATAGTGGCGGTGGGGGCCGTGCCTCCTCCTCCACTGGACACATTCCCCAAGGAGGTGACCGTCCAGCCATTCCCCACGGCACCGTCGGCTCGATTGAAGTCATCTGTAAAGACGACTTGAGCCTGCGCAAGGGTTAGGCTAGCGAATCCGAGACTGAGACAGGTGATCACGATTTTCCACCCGGAGCCGCGTGGTGTGTTGGCTTGTCTGGAAGATATTGCGTTCATGATTCAAAGCTATTTTAGGTTGTCAGGAGTTGCGATTGATACTACATGTAACGGTTACATGAGAGTGGATCTTCGATCGATTGCCAAAGCGGCCGGGCTAAGTGTGGCGACGGTTTCCCGCGCCTTGCGCGGTTTTGGAAATGTAGAGCCCACGACCCGCCGGCATGTAGAGCAGATAGCGCGGGATCTGGGTTATGTACGCGATCCTCTTCTCTGTCGGGCGCAAGCTTTCGTGCGACAGCCGCACAAGCCGGTTTACCGTGAGACCTTTGCTTTTCTGGCCGCGACCCCGCTTGCGCCGAAGGATAGCAGACTGTGGCTGGTGGGGATTTACGAAGGGGTTCGGCAGCGCGCGGCGGAACTTGGCTATCAGGTGGAAAGCTTCCGGTTGCCGATGAGTCAGGAGGGGCAGAGAGCACTGATCAAGCAGCTAAAATTCCGGGGCATTCGAGCGGTGCTCTTCAGCCCCCTCGTGATGAGGCAGGCGGCCCTGTTTGAATTGGAATCCGCTTGGTCCGCCTTTGCTGCGGTGGAAATCGAGGACAAGATAAAGTCCTCGACCTTGTCACGGGTGACGCGGTTGCCGGTTCAAGACATGGCCATGTTATTGGAGCAATTGCGATCCCGGGGCTATCGTCGAATCGGCTTGGCGCTCTCGAAGATTGACGAGGCGAGCCGTCATTGGCAGGTCTTTTCGGCCTGTCTCCTTTTGGAACGGCAGCATCCGGAGATCAAGATTTTCAGTCTTTTCGAGGATGGGGATGATTACACTCCCACGGGGCTTTATCATTGGGTGAAGCGGCATCGGTTGGATGTGATTATCGGCAATGGAAATTATCCCCTGGATTGGTTGAAGGAATATGAGATGAACGCGCCCCGTGACATTGGCGTTTGCCGAATTGATTGTCTGCCGGAAAGACCCGAGGCTGGGTTGCTGATTCATTATGAGGATCTCGGGCATTTGGCCGTGGATCTTCTTTCCAGCCAGCTGGAGCACATTCACACCGAAGGTCCCGACATCCATCGCATCGTCAGCATTCCCTGCCTCTGGAACGAAGGGGAGACTTTACGTGCCGTGCGACCTGTGAGTGCGGGACCGAAGAGTCGTCGTTGACCCTGATCAGCGTGATTTATCGGGGCACTTGTTGGATTTCGAAATAAGGCGTGGGACCGTGAGCCAGTTTGCCCGTGTCGAGGGTCGCGGTGATGCCATCCTTGTCGACGGTCAGTGGAATTTCCTCGCGCCGTTCTCCATTGGCTGCGAGCGCCCAGAGCTTCAAGGCAGCGGGTCGTTGATACCGTAATTGAAATTGTACGCGTGCGACTTGTGAGAGTACAGGTGCGGTGCCGATGGCGACGAGTTTGCGACGGGAGGCGTCGGTGAAACTCATGCCGCTATTCACCGCATCCGTGGCGATGAGAAGAACGAGTCGATCGCTTTCCGCGAGCGGCTGTCGGGTGAGCGAGCCGACGAACAGCGTGGCGTGGTTCGTGCCGAGATTGCGAGCTGTGACGGTGCCGATCTGCACGCTTTCGCCGGGCGGGAGCGTGCCGCCTGCACTGAGTGGCGTGGAAACGAGGATGCGACGCTGTTTTTCGTTGAGAAGAATCTGGTTCGTATCGCTCTCGTACAGACCCGCGTCCGGATTCGTGCGATTGTCGGCACTGAGAATGCCGAGTCGTTTTAACTTCGTGATCACATCATTCAGATTTTGATTCGAAGCGGATTCCGTGACTGCGACCTCCTGCACGCCGTCGCGGGTGGTGACACTTTCTCCGCCTTCGGGAGCGAGACTCCAGTCCGCACGATACGGCGCACGCGGCGCGGCTCCCGGCCAGGGATTGACCCGAACACCGAGACCGGTGATGAGCGCGAGCCGGGCAATTTGGGACGAGGGTGTGTCCTGCAGAAGCGTATTCTTCGGCGCGGTGTTGGGTTCGAGAACGATCTCAACCCGATGCGGCGAAGGGCGCACATCGCCCCGGCGATAGAGTAGGGCAGACATCACTTCTGCCGCCTTCAGCGGCGGATCGTTGAAGATCCAGAACGGCTTGATCGGCGCGTTGGAGTCGAAATGAATCGCGTCGGCGTGCTGCGCCTGCATCTGCCAGTTTTGTAGTGCGGCGTAGACCGGAATCGTCAGGCCACTTTCGTGCCGCCACGGATTCCAAAAGACCTGCCCCCACTCGGAGCAGACGAAGGGACGTCCCCACTGCCGCGCGCTTGCGATCCAGCGATAGAATCCCAGCGCGGTCGAAAAGGCGCTCTCGCCGGTGATGGCTGAACCGGGATTAATCCAGCCGTTGGGATGATCGTGGTAGGCGTGCGTGTCGGCCATGGGGGCGACATCACGTGCCAGAGACGTCTGGATTGAGGCACCGATATTGAAATCGAGCAGCGGCACTTTCACGCCCAACTCGCGAATCGTTTTCGCCATCCACTGAAACGTCTCCCGCTCGATATCGACGAAGAACCACTGCAAATCCTGCGTGGCGCGGCCCTTGCCGTTTAGCGGCGGCAATTCGACCGTCTCGAGGGTTTGACCGGTGGGCAGTGCGCCCCATGCGGCAGCGAGTTTTTCCGTCGTGCCGTAGCGTTTCGTGAGCCATTGACGAAACGGAACGACGATCGCGGGATCGCGTTCCTTCGAGAGGTTCATCAGGAAATTGAGTCCTGCTTCGTTGCGGAGTTGTACGATGGCCACCTGCGGTTCGTCCTTCAGCGCCACGCCGGTGTAGGGATTCACATGCGTGAAGAGACGACGTACACCTTCCTTCCAGTGAGCGCGCGCGGCTTCGTCGTAGTAGACGCGGCTTTTCAGGTGTTTGTCGTGCGCTTCCTGGCTCCAGGGATTTTCCACGGCATAGTAGGACGCCCACGAGGTGGAGGCGTCGAGGTAGAGATAGACGCCTCGCTTCTTGAGGGCGGCGCTCCAGCGATCCCATCGGTCAAGGCGATCCGGATTGAACTCCAGATCCTTCGTACTGCCTTGCATCAGGTACAAATCCAGAAAGTGAGCGCGGGACATGTTATAGCCCGAGCGCTTCAATTGTTCCGCCAGTCGTTCGATTTCCTCCGGTGAGGCGGATGGAAAGATGGGAAGTCCTCCCGAGCAGAGGAAGCGCAACGGCTGGTCCGGTTTCTTCGTGAAGGCGAGTTCGCCTTTGTCATTGATCAAAGCAAAGCCATCGCGGCCCGCCTCAATCGTGGGGCCAAACAGAACACTCAGATCGAGTGCCGAACCCGCTTTGATTTCCAGATCGGCCTGATCGGCCACCTTCCACTCGTCATTGGCCGTGATGCTATAGGGTGGCGTTTCGCCACGCACGAGCGGGCTCAGGGCGCAAAGAACGCCGATGGCGGGGAGAAGGAGGGTTGGCCGCATGAGATGACCTGACATCAAGTGGACTCACTGCTAAGTTGAAGTGAGTCTCGCTCCCTTTTACCACCCGATGTCATGCGGGAGAACTTAAATTCCGTAGCGACGCCGACTCCGATGACGCCCCAACAGGATCATGGTGCCAAACGCGGCCAGCGCGATCGTGGTCGGTTCGGGCACGTTGCTGATCGAGAGATTATCGATATCGAAGACAGACGCACCGCCGCCGCCAGCGGCCAGGACGAAAGTGGAAGAGGGCGTGCCCAAGGTGTTATTCAACCAAGGGATTTCGCCGCCACTGGAGCTGCCCAGAAGCGTGGACGTTTTGTCGACGGCACCAGAAGCGGCTCCGGTCAAAGTCAGATTGGTGTACTTGTGCGTGGTGGGATCGATGGTGATGTCGAAATCGACATATTGGCCATACGCGGAATAGGTCGTATAGGAGCCCAGATTGACTCCGGTAACGCTTGATCCGTTCGTGCTCGAGGCGACGTAAAGATAGAGAACGCCGCCGGACGAGACATAGCCACTCGTCCAGTAGGCCTTGGTTCCGGCACTGGTGGAGTTGTCACCGAGATAGAATTGGATGGGCGTGCCAAATGTCGCGGTGGGGGCAAGCCCCACGCTGGAAACATTCAGGCTGAAGTGAAGGGTGAACGCGCTCGAATAATTCACCGCTCCCGCGAGATTGTAGGAAACACCGTATGCACTCGTATCGGCATCCACCACGTGAAGAGCTTGAGTTCCACTTTTGACATTGGCGGGATTGTTCGTGACGGTGATAGCGCTGGTGGAGCCGAAAAGTGTGCTCCACGACGCGGTGCCGGGGAGTCCGGTATCGTGCACCCCCGAGACTGGTGAACCCGCCGTGTAGGAACCACTGGTGGTTTCAAATCCGGTCGAGAAATCGGCACGTGCTGCCACCGTGAGGCTCAACGTCAGAAACAGGATAGTGGTCAGACGGCGGACAGTTTGAGCGCGTGAACCAGCGAAGCCATGAAGTTTCATCAGAGGTATTCCTTTTTCGTTCCTATCACTAACGATGCTGTGAAAGCAACGCGCGGGCAATGGGTCTTCTATTTAAGCTATTAAATCTTCGGGATTCTCAGACGGGGCGCGGGCTTAAAGAGCGCGTGTCGTGCGACGGCGCAAAAAGGCGGCCCAGGCGAATCCGCTCATCAGGACCAGCGCCATGGAGGCGGGTTCCGGTACGTTGGCGATGGAGAAGTTGTCGATCAGGATATTACTTCCTGTAGAACTGCTACCTGAAACAAGAAAGAGATACGTGGCATTCGCCAGACTACCGCCGATGTAAGGGATTTCCCCGTTTGAAACGGCTAAGAGGGAATTAAGGATGCTCGTACCATTGAGGGTGGCATCCGTATAGACATGATTGGTGGGATCAATGGTGAGACTCAGCGTGTAGGACTGACTGTTTGCCAGTGAGGCGTAGGTTCCGGCAGCGCTACCATCGTAGCTGATTTTAGTTCCTGGATTGACCGCTCCACCGGTGGTGGCATCCTGGAAAATATACAAGCTCGAGCTCGTTCCCGCTCCAATGTAACCCCGCAACCAGTTAGGCTGGGTATTTCCATAGCTATTGCTCCCTAGCTGGAAGAAGAACGGGGCGGCGCCCAGCGCGTTCAAGGCGGTAAAGCTAAAGCTGACCGTAAATTTTTGGGTGTAATCGACCGCTCCCGTGAGATTTACCGTCGCGCCAACGGAAGAGCCGACGTTCGCGAGCGCGAGGGACTGCGCCCCGCTAATCGCTCCGACATTAGTGATGGTGACGTTGGAGGAACTGCCGCTGCCGAAGAAAGACCACGCATTGGTGCCAGCCAATCCATTGTCATCAACGCCCGCGATGGGAGAACCGGCGGTGTAGGCGCCACTGGTGGTTTCGAACCCGGTCGAAAAATCGGCATGAGCCGTGAATGCCAGACTGCAGGCAAGTGCAGCCACGAGGGATGATAAGGAACTAAGGCGGGGTGATTGTAGTTTCATGAGGGGGCAATCCTTTCCTGTTTCTATTGCTGACTATGCAGCGAAAGAAACGCCCCCTCAATGGGCTACCACTTGAATCTATTAAGCAGAATGACGAAAGGAGCGCGGTAGGGGTGGGTGACGGTGCAGTTGCCCCGACCTGAACCATGTACGATGCACGGCGACTTATGGATCGTGATGGGAATGGAATGTGAGAACCAATGACCCCAGAACCGCCCCCTTGCCCGATCCCTCGACTGCGCTCGGGATGACGGAGTGTGAATGCGAAAAGCGATTTGCACTGCAAATCAGCTACTGCCGTGTGCTAACACCTAGATCGGAAGGCCGAACTTACGCATCTTCGTGTAGAGCGTCGGGCGATGAATGCCGAGCAGTTGCGCGGCCTTCTTCTTGTTGCCATTACACTGGGCGAGGGCGGCGATGAGCGCGGCCTTTTCGCGACCAGCGAGATTGAGAGGTTGGCTCGTTTCCAGTGAGACGCCATTCGGTGTGGGCGTCGCGGCGGAATAGCCGCTGCTGGGGGCAGGGGAGTAGGGGGCAAGTGGCTGCGGATCGGTCATCTCGGGCGGGAGATTGGAAGGGGTGATCCGTCCATCACGTGCGAGCACCACGGCGCGCTCGATCATATTCTGGAGCTCGCGCACATTGCCGGGCCACGGATAGTTCAGCAGGATCTCGTACGTCTCCGGCAGAATCGTGAGGGGGGGCTTGCCCATGCGTTCCTCGAAGCGGCGCAGGAACAACTCGGCCAGTGCGGGGATATCGTCCATGCGCTCGCGCAGTGGCGGGATGGTGAAGGTGAAAGTATTGAGGCGATAGAAAAGATCTTCGCGCAGTTTGCCTTCGCGGATGGCGATGTCGGGACGCCGGTTGCTGGCCGCGATCAGACGAAAGTCGGCCTTCAACGTCTGCGTGCTGCCGAGGGGACGGTATTCGTGCTCCTGCAAAACGCGCAGCAAGCGGGTTTGCAGTTCGATCGGCATCTCGGAAATTTCATCGAGGAAAAGCGTGCCGCCGGACGAAGAACTGAAGATGCCGGGGAAGTCCTGAAGCGCGCCGGTGAACGCGCCCTTCTTATAGCCGAAGAGTTCGCCTTCGATCATGTGCTCCGGAAAAGCGGCGCAGTTGAGCTTGATCAACGGGCCACCCGCGCGGGCGCTGCGTTCGTGCAGGCTGTTGGCAAAGACTTCCTTGCCGACGCCGCTTTCACCCACGATGAGAACGTTCGCATCGGTGGGGGCGACTTGTTCAACCAGTTCCGAGAGTGCGACCATGCGCTGGTTCTTGAAGACGGGGGCCATGCTGGCCTCCACACGCTGAATCTTCTTTTTCAGCCGCGTAGTCTCTTCGCGCAATTGCTCGGTCTCGGCACGCAACGATTGCTGCTCGATGGCCTGCTTGACGAGGCTGAGGAGTTCCTCCGGGACGTACGGCTTGCTGATGAAATGGAACGCGCCCATCTTGATCGACTCGATGGCGTTGTTGAGGGAATCATGCGCCGTGACGACGATGATGGGCAGTTGCGGATTCTGCTGGCGGATCTTTTTGAGGAAATCGAGCCCTTCGCCATCGGGCAGGCCGAGGTCGAGCAGGACGACTTGCGGGCGGTGCTCGGCCACCATTTGCAGGCCCTGTTGCCCGGTGTAGGCCGCGAGGGCTTGGTAGCCGCGGCGCTCGAGAATGGAGGAAAGGGTGGTCTGAATGTTGCGTTCGTCGTCGATTACGCCGACGAGGTGCTTGCTGGGCGTCATGGGAGGGGAAGGTTCCAAATCCGAGATTAACTCTGGTCTTTTATCTGACAAATTGAAATTATCGCTGCGGCGCAAATACTCCGTTCTAACGATGAATGTGTTGCTCATAACTCAATACCATGCCCGGAGGGCTTTTGCGAGAAGACATTGCAAATGCCGTGCCGCTTTGGGTTCCGCTTGCAGGAGGAGGGTATGATTTTGGGGCTTGAGGCCCGTGGCTGGCATGGCCGCATCCGGCGCTTCAGCGCTTCCGTGGTGCTCATTTTCCTTGTTCTCTTTGTCTGGTTGCGCCTGACGTCCACGCACGGGATCGACCGCTTCGGCAATGGCCTTGCTCCGGACTTCAGTCAGTTTTACGTCGCGGGAGAGCTGGCCGCTACCGGTGAAATCCGCCGAATCTATGACGAAGCGTTCTTCTCCTCGCGGGTGAATGCGCTCTTCGGTTTGCCCAAGGAGGCGGATAGCTATCCCTTTCTCTACCCCCCCTTTGTTCCCTGGCTGGCGGTGCCGCTCTCGTGGTTGCCCTATCCCGTGGCCGCGAGTCTCTATCTCGTCGCGATGAGTGCTTTGGGCGTAGGCCTGGCTTGGCAAGTGGCGAGGCACTGTTTGCCCGACCGGGAGCAGGCTCTGGATGCGGCTTGGCTTTTTGTGGCGTCCATTCCCGCGATCCGCTGTCTTTTATATGGACAGAATGGTATGCTGACTCTGGCCGTAATCTGGCTTGGGTTTCTCGCGTGGCAGGCGCGTCGCGACTGGCTTTGTGGATGTGTTCTGGCCTTGGGAGCGTTCAAGCCACAACTCTTTGTGGGGGTCTGGTTATGGCTGGCGCTCTTCGGCTCCCACCGATCACGCGCGGGTTTGATGCTTGGGCTGCTTTTTTGGGCTCTGCTCGGTTGGATCGGGGGAGGGGGATTGTGGGGGCAATGGGTGGAGGCGATCACTCATGTGCGGGATTCCGTCAAGCTGCAGGGGCAGATGCATTCGTGGCTCAATGCTTTTGAATACTGGCGACCTTGGCCACAAGGAGTGGAGATTATTCGGGGAACGACATGGATGGCCCTCGTCGGTTTCTGGCTTCTTGCGTTGGCCCAATTGCGGCGACAAGGAAACTCAACTGCCGAGGAGGCCTTTTATCTGGCGCTGGGCGGAGCGGTTTGGATTACTCCCCGTTTTTGCCAATACGACGCCGTCATTCTCTACCCGGCCTTGGTTTGGTGGTGGAGTCGATCGCGAACGACTCATTTGGAACGCGTATGGATCATTTGCTTGCTAACAGGTTTTTATTTCGGAGATTTTTTTGCAGTGATCAGACTTCCCCTGTTAACTATTATTGGTGTCCTAATTTTAATAAATCAGTGTCTGAAAGCGCTACACAAACGTGCGTCTATAGACGGTGAGTGCTAATGCTTCACGGACGTGATGCATTATGCGGGAGATGTTTACGTTACTTTCGACGAGAGTAGAATTAAGATTGCTCCATGTTCGATATGGATTGGAATGTCATTTGCTTAAGCGGATACTGCTGACAACATTTGGGGGAGCAGCATTTGCAAGTTCTTGTGGCAACGTGAATCACGCAGGAGAAAAGAGTTGACGCTCTTGGGTCCTTTTTATACAAGAACGTGTGAAAATGAGCTGTACCCTGTAAAAATAAGCCTACTGCGACCTCTCAATGAAGAAAAAGCCATTTAATCCACTCCTGCTTGGTGCGGTTGTTCTGGGCTTGATTGCATTTTACATCGTCTATAGCCAGTTCCAGAGCATGGAAGCCCAGCGCCGTACCGACATGGCTGCGCAAGAAGCTCGGCTGCGCAAAGAATTTGAAAGCTCCAAACCGGGTCAAGTACTCGTTGTGGATAAGGAAAAAAAACGAGCCGTAGTTTACGCCAAGGTGCAAATCAAGTCCGGAGACAAAATCGAAGCTCCCATGCTTGAAACCAAGGACACTCCGGAGACGCTTCTCCTTGCCGCTTACACCCGCCCCGACGAAGTGGTTGGACAATATGCGGTGACCAATATCGAGATCGGCGAACCCCTGATGCCGAACAACGTTTCCAAGCTGGTGCAGCGCATGTCGGTAAAGCTCACCCCCGGAATGCGCGCTGTTTCCCTATCCATTGAGGGAGCGCGTAATGTGACGGGCGGTTTTGTGACGGACGGAGATTTGGTCGATATTCTGTTGACCTATAAATTGACGGCCAAGCAGGAGGGTAAGGAGCAACTCTCGCGCACGGTGATCGTACTACAGAATGTAAAAGTTTTATATGCTCCCGGCCCGGATGATTACCGCACCGACCAGACGCGTTCGCTCAAGGTTCGGCCCGCAGGCGAGATGGTTACTTTCGAGGTCACTCCCGATCAGGCTGAGATGCTCGTGCAGATGAGCGACATGGGGGTCTATCGTCTCATCCTTCGTAATCGGGATGATAAGGTGCAGTGGCGTACGAAAGGCTTTAGTTCCACGGAATTTTTTGATGACGATGCTTCGGCTCAACGCCGGGCCAATCGCTCCCTGCAGACGGCGGCGGAGATTGGCAACGAACTCAAGCAGTCGTCCGAACAAGCCGGAGGGGGGAATTCCAATGCAAAATAAGTCCATGAGAATCCTGTCGGCCATCATGCTGGTTCTCGCTCTCGCCGGAGCATCGGTGGGTGCGGCCCCGGTTTCTGCCGAGGGAACCACGCAGAAGCTCGATATCTACGTTTCTGAAAGCAAGATTATCTATCTCAACAAGGCTGTTGAGGATGTGACCTCTTCCAATCCCGATGTCGTGACAGTGGAGCGGGTGAGGGGCATGGAGAGTCAAATCTCCGTTTCCGGTAGTGCTGTGGGTGATTCCGCGGTGACAGTTCGCATGGGAAGCGAGACTCGGATCTACCAGATCAAGGTCAGTCCGATGCCGCAGCGTATTTACATCAACATCCCGGAAAGCAAATATCTCAGCTTCAAAAACCGCGTCGAAGACTTCAATCTCTCCGTGGCCGGTGTCGTGCGCGTGTTGCAGCCGACAGACAAGGAATTATTACTGGAAGCGTTGCCTCTTTCCCCGAATGGAACGCGGACGACGCTGACGGTATTCAGCAAGGGCGAGATTTATCGTTACTACATCTCCACCTTTGATAATCGCGGTGCGGACCTGATGGAAATTCAAAACGCGTTCACCACGCGCGGCTACAAACTCCTGACGGTTAAATTCTCCCGGGACGAAGCAACGCTTGGTGGCTCGGTCTCGACGCAAGAGGAATTGGATGACGCGGTACGGATCGTCAAACAATTCACTCCTTACGTCGTAATCAAGGCCGAAGTCGGCAATTACGTCGTTCAATCGGAGGAGAGTGAAGATGAGCGCATCATTGCCAACAACATCCTGCGCATTTCGCAGGTCAAGGGACTGACGGTTCGCGTCAAATTCGCGCAACCACAGGAGCGCACTTCCAGCCTTTTCACCCGGGTGGTGGGCAAGCCTGCCCTGAACACCTCCGTGACGGATAATCAGACCCGACTCACGACGAACACCACCGATTTGCCGAAGGACGACGGGCCTGTCAATAAGGTGCCGATCGAAGGTACCCTGGAGACGGTCTCTACCAGTCAGGACAAGGCATTGCCGGAAAAGATTTTTTTGTTTGGCGAACTTAACGACGATCTGGATGAGGCCAAGGCGATTCGCGTCGCCCGTACCTTTTGCCCTTTCGTCGTCTCGATGGTGACGGTTAAGGATCCGATCCAGGTGCGTTTGAAGACGCGCATTTTGACGGTGGATCTTAACAAGCTCAAGAACACGGGCATCAACTGGTATTCCGGCACCAATACCAACTCCTATCCTGCGGTGGGTGGCGGGTTGACCTATCAGATTTCCAATAAACCGGCGGGTATGCAGGACGTCATCATGGCACTGCGCACGGACGTTCAGTTCGCGCTCAATCTCGGTGAAAATAACGATTTCATCAAGCAGGTTCAAGCCATCGACATGCTGCTCACCAATGGACAGCCTTCCTCCCTTTTTCGGGGTGAAGAGATTCCCTATCCCGCGATTCGCTCGGTGGATTCCAATGGCAACGTCACCACCTCGGCTTCATTTGTCAGTACTGGTCTCTCCATTACGATTGTCCCCTTGAACTATGAGCGCGGTAGCCAGCAGGCGGGCGAACGACTCTCATTGCAGTATAGAGACGGAACGAGAATTATCGGTAGTTTATCCAAATACTTTCAGCTTAATCAAGCCATCGGTAGTCAACCGGCTGCGCCGGTCATCGACGAGTCCATGAAGTATGTCGATGAAAATGGTCTCATAGGCATGAGTGCTATTGTACAGGTTTCCGCCTTGATCGCTTTGGATTCTATTGGGCCGGACATCACCGCGCCTCGCACGGCTGATAAGACTAGCATGGCGCGGGCTCACATGCGCGAAGGGCAATCACTCGTGATCGGTGGTATTCTTGATGATCAGTTGCAGAAAGCGATCAAATCGGTTCCCGGCTTCAACAAGATTCCGATTTTCGGATTTCTCTTTGATTCCACAAACAAGACGAGCTCGACCAGTGAAATGGTTCTGACTTTTACTCCGGAAATTGTCCGTTTGAATGGCTCCCCCGCGAAGCGGATGCCCAGGCCGAATCTGCCTGAAGTTCAGGATTTGATGGAGCAGCAAAAGCTGGTTCCGACGACCAAGCCCGTCCGTTACGATGCCCGTCGCGTGGACCTGCGTTCTGATACGCTCTCCCAGCCCAAGATCTCGACCGATGCGCCCAAGCCCACAGCGCAGCCTCCGGTGGTCATCCCGACGGAGACTGAAGTGGCCAAACCCGTGCCGGTTCCTCTTTTCCAAACTCCGGATCTGACGCCGCCGCCGCCCGTGGAAGTTGCCAAGGTCCCGGTCAAGGACACTGCCGATGTTCCGCCGCCGACACCGCCCCCGGCACCTGTGACTCCTCCGCCAGTGCAGGTCGTTGTCCCACCGCAACCTGAACCGAAGATTGACACGGCCCCACCCAGGGTAAACAATGGGGAAACAAACCCACCCGAGATTCCACCTACCCTGCCGTGACCAATGATAGACGTTTTCCTAGTGCATGATGATGTTGATCGTGCATCGGTTATTCGAGCGGCGATTGCCGCCAATCCAGAACTGAATCTTGTCAGCGAATCGCAGACAGGCCGTGAAGGCGCGTTCGCGGTTGCCACAATCCTGCAGGGGCATCCCCGGCTGCTGATTGTTCGCCTGAACTTGGGCGACATCAACGGGTTTGATTTCATCAATCAGATCAAAGCCAAGTCCCCGGACGTTTACATCGTACCCGCTTTGGAGGGGAACGAGGGCGGTCAAGTCTGGCAGAATCTCCTCCAGCTCGAATTGCGCGACGTCATCATGGGGCAGGTGCCCCAACTGGAAGTGGCGAAAGTCATTAAGTCGGCGGCTGGCCGCGCCCAAGTCCTCTTTGACGCCAACAAGGCTGCCTCGAGCGCGATGGTTGGAGAAGCCTTTGTGGTGAGCGTCGTCTCGGCGCGTGGAGGCGTTGGCAAATCGGTTATCGCCACGAATCTCGCCGCCGGTATCGCCAAGCAAAGTGATAGTGTGTCCCTGCTCGATTTCAGTCTGAACCCGGGCGACTTTGCGGTCATGCTCGATGACGTGCCGCGCAATAATATCATGGATGCGGTCGCGGCGGGCGGCAATCTCGACGCTGAGCTTTTGCAAAATCTTCTCGCTCCCCATCCCCGGCTCGGGTTCCGTTATCTGGCCTGCCCCAATCAGGATTTCGACCCCTCGGCATTTGATTACAACGTGGCCTTGGCGATGATGAATGCCATGCGCTCCCTCAGCCAGTACATCGTGGTGGATACCGGTCTTTCCGCCTCCGGGCCGACGATTGCGGCCGTCGACAGCAGCGATATCATTTTCTTCCTCACCTCGCGTGATGTTGCGAGATTGCTTGGTGCTCAACGCTTCATCAAGTATCTCAAAAACGATCGTGGCATTCCCAACCAAAAGATCAAAGTGCTGGTCAACGAGGCGGAGGTCGGGGCGGAAATTTCCGAGAGCGAAATCGAATCCCTGCTCGAACATCCTGTGACGGCCTATCTGCCCTGCAACGCGGCCCCCGTCACATACTCGATCAACAGTGGGTCGCCGATTGTGATTTCCGAACCCCATCACCCGGTGGCCGTGGTTCTGGCGAAATTAGCCGAGCTTTCTTATAATCGCTGGCAGGAACGCGCTCCCGATGCGGACAGTGCCAAAACCCAGCGCGTCACCAAGGGGCTGGGCGCAAAACTTTCGCAGAAACTGAATATTGGGCATCGATAAGGGCGTTTCCCATCACGGCAGGTGAGGCGTTCTAGGGTGGTCAACGGTAGCGATAATGGTAGGGTTTTTACCTCAAGCGGCGCTTGAGTGATTGACGATTTTGCGGTACAAAAAATGCAGATGAATTGAGCGCATGTCCAACATTCCCAACTTCAATCGACCGCCCGGCCCGCCCGGAATGATTCCCCGGCCCGGAGGCATTCCTCCCCGGCCGCTTGGCGCGGGCATCCCCCCGCGTCCTCCCGGAGCCGGGATTCCCCCGATGCGTCCCACGACAGGGGCGGGGACCGTGCCGTCTGCGCCAGCCCCGGCGCCCGCGAATCCCGCCGTCCCCACGGCACCAGCACCCCACGTGGCAGCTGCCGGTACCCAAAAGGCGCAGCCCGATGCAGCGCAAGAATTCATCATGCAGTTCAAGAAGCAACTGCTGCCCTATCTCGTTCAAGCCATCGACCCGAAGTTGCTGGAACGCGGGAATGAGAACTCGCTCAAGGCGCGCATTGAACAACTGGTGGATGAACGATTGACGGCGGACAAGGTGCCGATCGGTCGCCAACTGCGGGTCAAGTTGCTTGGCGACATCATTGATGAAATGGTGGGTTTTGGTCCGCTCGAGAATTTGCTCAAGGATGACACCGTGACCGAAATCATGGTCAACGGTCATCACACGATTTACACCGAGCAAAAAGGCCGTCTGATCCTTTCTCCCGTCAAATTCGTCGATGTGGAAAGCTGTCGCCGCGTCATCGACAAGATTCTCTCACCTCTCGGTCGACGCGTGGACGAATCGAGCCCGCTTTGCGACGCCCGTCTCCCCGACGGGTCGCGCGTGAACGTCATTATTCCGCCCCTCGCGCTCAACGGCCCGACCATCACCATTCGTAAATTCAGTAAATCGCCGCTGACGATGGAGAAATTGATTGAGTTCAAGGCCCTCTCGCAGAGCATGTCCATGTTCCTCAAAGCCTGCGTCCATTGCACGCTCAACATCGTCATCTCAGGTGGTACCGGTTCCGGCAAAACCACAATGCTTAACGCGCTCTCCTCTTTCATTCCTGACGGCGAACGCATCGTCACGATTGAGGACGCGGCAGAGTTGAACCTCCAACAGGACCACGTCGTTCGTCTCGAGAGCAAGCCGAAGAATATCGAAGGCAAGGGCGAGGTCACCATTCGCGACCTGGTGAAAAACAGTTTGCGAATGCGCCCGGATCGCATCGTCATTGGCGAGTGCCGCGGTGGTGAGGCGCTCGACATGATCCAGGCCATGAATACCGGTCACGACGGTTCGCTCACCACAACGCACGCGAACTCGCCGCGCGATGCCATTTCCCGGTTGGAAACCCTCGTCATGATGTCCGGTATGGATCTGCCCCAGCAGGCGATCCGCCAGCAGATTGCCGCTGCCGTGCACCTGATCGCCCAGATCAGCCGTCTCTCGGATGGCAGTCGCAAATGCGTCTACATCACCGAAATTCAGGGCATGGAAGGCAACGTGGTGACGCTGCAAGACATCTTCAAATATGAGCAGACCGGCGTGAACTCCGAGGGCAAGCTGATCGGGGTGACCAAGGGACTGGGCATTGTACCGAAGTGCCACAAGCGTTTTGAATCCAACGATCTCAATATCCCCATCGAAATTTACCAGAGCGTCCTGCACCATAATAACCCCGACTACACCTGATTTATGCCCCTGTTAACAACCGTGTTACTGGCTTTCTGTTTTGTTGGCGCCGGGGTGCTGGCCGTGCTCGCGCATATCCAGAAGCAATCGGCGCCCGCCCTTGATCTCAAGGAAAAGCTGAAGAATCTGACCCAGGAAGCCCAGCAGGGGCTTTTGGGTGAACTCGGGGAGATCGATAAGCCACGGGCGAAGCCTTCCTTCGATTACCGCAAGTTTTTCGGCACCATCACCGGGCAGGTTTACATTGAAAAACTCGACCGCACCCTAGCGCAATCCGACGTGCCGATGAAGGTGGGGGAGTTCCTCATGTTGCGAGTCCTCCTGGTGGTTGTGGCATTTGGTATCGTCCAGTTTTTGACGGCGAATTTCGCAATGGCCCTCGGAATAGCCGCAGTGGTCTCGATTCTGCACATTCCCTTCCTCGCGCTCAAACGCAGCATGCGCATCAATAAGTTCGTCCTCCAACTCGCGGAATTTCTCGTCCTGATCACCAATTCCTTGCGAGCGGGGCAAACCTTTCTGCAGGGCGTCGACATCGCCTCTCGCGAGTCGCCCAATCCGATCGGAATGGAATTCCGCCAGTTGCTGAAAGAAACCAATCTGGGGGTGCCTGTGGAGCAGGCCTTCGATAACATGCTTCTGCGTATTCCGAGCGAGGATTTGAAAATCGTCATGAGCGCCTTTTCAATTCAACGTCAGGTTGGCGGTAATCTTGCTGATATCATGGAACAGGTCGCCGCCATGATCCGGCAACGCATCCAAATTCAAGGCCAGATCAAAGTCTTGACCACTCAGGGCAAGCTTTCCGGGGCCATTGTGGGTCTGTTGCCGGTCGGTCTTGGCACGGTCATTACGATGATGAATTACAAGTATATGGCTCGTCTCTGGACGATTACTCCCGAAACCGGGATGGCAGGGCCGCTGATGCTTGGCATCGGCATTTTTATGGAATTACTGGGATGCTTTGTCATTTATAAGATTTGTGATATTGAGGTGTAATAAATTGAACATATTTGTCATGAAACGCGACAAGGATTGAGCCATGCCCTTGATGATTCTTGCAGGATGCCTGCTTTTTTTTATAGCTCTGATCATGCTCGCCAACGGGTTGAAGCCCGTTGAGGCTCCTTCCATTGGCAAACGTCTGGAAGGTCTGCAAGCCGCCGGCAACGACAAGCAGTCGTTGCGCGATGCGGACGAGATGAACAAGAGCTTCATCGTTCGCGTGATTCTGCCAATGGCAGATAAGCTTTCGAAGGTGTTTTCCGGTATCACACCCGCCTCGGCCTTGGAAGCTTGTCGCAAGGATATTGCCTCGGCAGGGATGACCGGAAAGGTTTCACCGCTCCAGATTACGACCCTTTCCTACATGTTGCTCATCCTCCTGCCGTCATTCTTCTATTTCCTGACGGCGGTCAAGGTGGAGCGGACTTCGAAGGATTACATGATCATCGCCATTGCGGCGGTCCTCGGCTACCGCATTCCGATGGGCTTTATTCAGGGCAAGGCCAAGAAGCGCAAGCATGAGATCCAAAAAGCGCTGCCCTTTACCCTCGATCTGATTTCCATCAGTGTGGAAGCGGGGATGGCGCTCGATGGCGCCATGGCCATCGTCGCCGAGAAAACGCGAGGACCATTGACGGACGAGTTGAATTTGACCCTGCGGGAAATTCGTCTGGGCAAAGGTCGTAATGAGGCATTGCTCGATCTGGGGCAGCGTGTGGAGGTGGACGATCTGAAATCGTTCCTAACAGCGGTCACCTACATTTCCCGTCTGGGCGGCAGTCTCGTGGAGGTTATTCGCATTCAGGCTAATGCCATGCGTATCAAACGCCGTCAGCGGGCGGAGGAGAAGGCGATGAAAACTCCTGTAAAAATCATGATCCCGCTCGTTATATTTATATTCCCCTCCATGTTTATCGTGATCTTGGGGCCGGCTGGCATGCAATTGGTGGAAAATCTACAAAACGCCCCGGTGGGCGGTTGAGGTAAATCCATATGAGACGCGTGTTCCTGAAAAAGTGGGGTGAGCGGCGGGATGGACGCGGGCAGAGTACGGTGGAGTTTGCCCTTATCGCCTGGCCGTTCTTTTTGCTCCTGCTGGCCACGGCAGACTACGCGCAGTTCTATTTTTATGAGCATTCGTTGCGCTACGCCATGAACACGGCCGGTCGTTACGCGACACCCGGACAAGTGCTTGGCACTCCTTCCGTACCCACCGTGCCCGGACAAGAATCGACCAATAATCCGATTGATAGCAGTTATGCATCTGGCGAATGGATTTCCCGTTGCGAGAGTATTCGCAATACCTTCAGTAACAATTGTTCCTTGCAATTTACCCGCCAGCAATTGAAGGACCGCGTGAAGATCTGCAGTTGGCCGGGCAAAAATGAGGCGTCTGAGACCAACCCGAATGCCGGTCCAGGGATGGCGGGCGATTTTGTGAAAGTTGTAGTCACCTACGACCTGCATATGATCACGCCAGTCGGTGGTTTGCTCAAAAAAGATGGCGTTTATACACTGACTCTTTCCGGTATTTTTCTCAATGAACCGTCCAATGCGTTCGTTATCTACAAGGATTTTTACACTAATGAGGATGAGGAACCATGGCCCTGAATTTCTTTAATCACGTTCGTCGTAATCGGGAAAAAAACCGCAGTCAGGCGTTTGTCGAGTTCGCCTTTATTCTGCCTATTTTTCTCACACTCATGTGCGGAGTATTTGATTATGGCTTCATGATTGGTAATTCGATGGTCCTCGCCATGGCCGCTCGCGAAGGGGCCAACTCCGGGGCACGCCAATTGATCCTTCCCCTGCAGAAGGGATTACAGGCGGCGGTGAATGTCGCCAAGCCGCGCATTAATCTTACCAACAGCAATTCGGGTGCAATCATCACCCAGGTCATCACGCATGTGACGGGGGGGACGACAAATTTTGTTTTGGTCAATCCTTCAGACTTGGACAATAGCTGCATTTCTACCGGAACAATTTATGGAAGCCCGGACGCCTTGAAAAACAAAAGTCGCATCCTGGGTGGTTCTGTGGTCACGAATATGCCTTGGAAAGTATCCGATCGGAATCTCCCGGTCGATGTCACCACGCTGGATCCCGACAATCAGGTGATGACGGTAATGGAAGTTTTTTGCACAAACCGTTTCGTGACTCCGATTGGCACTCTCGTCGGTGTCGTCACGCCACCGATTCTTTACGACATTGCCCTCTTTTAATCATGAGTACCATGATTTCAACAAGGTTTTGGCAGGCTAAATGCACTGAAAGGGTTGCTATGCGTTCTATATCGCCTCAATCAAAGGCTCAAACCTTTGTATTTTTCCTGGTGAGCTTTTCCACGGTGTTTTTGCTCTGTGGCATGGGTTTGGACATGGGGCTGTGGTTTCTGGACCGTACACGGCTGAGTCGCGCTTGTGACGCGGCAGCGATCACCGGGGCGGCCAATTTCGGTAAGACGACGGGTACAAATATGGAGTCGGGGCGGCTGACCGTCGCGACAAAAATGCGTAATGTGGCGGTCGCTAATTATTATGGACTGAAGTCGATTACAACCGTCCCGGTAACGGGTATCAGTACCAACAGTGCGGGTGGGACCAACTATCATTATTACTACACGACAACTGGTAATACCAATGAAGCGGGCTATCACGTCACCATCGCAACCGGTCTGGCAGGACAAGTCACGCGAGCGCAATCGGAGGCGTGGTCCAAGACGCGGACAGTCTTCATGGGTTTTACGGGGGCTTCACAGCTCATGCAATTGAGCACAAAAGGGACCGCTGAAGCCAAACGCCGCCCACGACTGATCGTCCTTGTGCTGGATCGGTCGGGATCAATGGTGAGTAATGGAGGGTCGACGAATCTGCCGCCGGCCGTTACCAACTTCCTCGGATTGATGAAAGATGACGCTGAGAACAACGAAGTGGGCATTGTCTCGTTTTCCTCCTTTGGCCGAGTGGAAATGGAGTGTACGACCAATTTTTGGGCGCTCGGAACCAACAAGATGTACCGAACGGACAGCTCTTCGGTCAATCTCACCGGAATGAAATTCGGCGGTAACACCGGGGCGGATGAGGGCATTCGTCTCGCCATTGAACTGATGCGGGTGCGGGACGGTTGGACCGATCCGCAAACATACAAGTTCATCGTCTTTATGACCGACGGTGAATTCAATATCACTCGTACCATGCTGGCGGCACCGACATGGACCAATACTGTGAGAATGACGAATATTGCTTTTTCCTTCTACACAGCCACGAACTTCTATCTCCCTGCCACGGCCAATGGCTTTACCTCGGGGTTGACAAATGCCATGGGTAAGGGCAGCACGATGCCCGGAGCTCCCCGGAATTTCCCTCAGGATGTTGGTACTAATTCTTCGGGGAATTACGCACGTTACACTGTGCTAAATCTCAAGCCCGGTTGGGTCGCTTATCGTTGCATTACATCCAATAATGTCCGACTTCAAACCTATTGGAGTCGACACACGAATTCGACGGAAGCGGTGCCGTTGGCTGCCGGGGAAGAGATCCAACTGGTGGCACCGGGCTATGTGATGGACGGAAATTTCGCTCCCAATACCACTGGTCTCTCGGGGATTTCGAATCCAAATTATATCAGCCGGAGTGGTTATAATATATTCAAGGCGAGTGATGGCGGAGAGCCGGTGGGCGGCGTCTATTCCGATGGCATTTATTATAGTTCATTTAATTCAGGTGCCAGCTACACGAATATTGCGATGACCGCCATAGGCCCGGCGGGAGAGCTTTTCTATCGTGCTTATAATGGCTCGACTCAGGAAATCAAAAGTCTGGCCGACTGGCACCAGAATATGCCCGCGTTTATCACGAACGCCTATACGAACGCCATGACCAACTGGACATCGACCAGGGGTTCGGTGCGCTATTATGCGGCGTCCTATACGGGCTTTCCAAAACCGGTTCATTGGATTGAAGACCCGGACAGTGTAAATGTGATGCCCAGCAACAATACGCCCGGCGGCATCCTCTACTCCAATAGTCCCAGTAGCATGTATACCAACATCAATGTCATGACGATTAATGGAGCTCCGACGCATTACTACGACTTCCGTATTGGTGGATGGTCTAATTTCACTACGTGGAACACGGGAAACGGTACGATGGCGACGCCGATGTGTAATTGGAAGGTGCTCACCTATTGCACGATGGCACGGCGATCGGATGTGACGATTTATACGGTTGGTTTCGACGGTGCGGACGCGGACATCCTGAGAGCCATGGCGAATGATCGTACTGCCACCAATTACACGGCCACCTTGCCAACGGGAAAGTTTTACGACTGCAATACGCCTCAGGATATTGTGACGAACTTCACGCAGATTGCACAGCAGATCCTGGCCTTCCTTTCGAAGTAACCTCGTTTGCCAATGATCTGGACGATCAGGTTTCAATGGACCATGCGACAATCGACATCCAGTCTCTAGCTAACCCCTGAATACCCCTTCATTGACACTCCTGCCCATTGGCAGTAACACTGAAGGGATGGAGGCAACCCTCTTGGCCAAGCGTTTACGGCCAAAGACTTATTCGATCGCGCTGTACTTGGCGGGCTTGGTGCTACTGGTTCAAGTGGCGGCTATTTTCTTGGTTTTTTACTTTCGCCGGGTGGTCACGATCGATACCTCGGCGCCGCCGTTGCCGAATCAAGCCCAAGTCGCGCAGACTCCCGAGCGTCCGACGCCCGCACCCGCTGTTCCCTCCGCCCCTTCCGCTTCCGCGCCCGTACAGGCCGCGACTCCCCCGGCACCCACTCCGGCGGCACCGGCTCGCATTACCCCCGTGCCGACGCCGGGACGTCTGGCCGTGGCGGCAACGGAAGATCCGGCCCAGCGGGTGAAAGCCTTGAACGAGGAGGCCGAGCGGTTCCAGACGCAGGGCGATTTGCGCCTGGCGGCTTTGGCGTTGTTCAAGGCCGAGGCGCTCGATTCGCGGGATTCGACGACTCTGGTGAATCTGGCGCGGTTGATGACCTTGGAAAAAGAAACGGACAAGGCGCGCACCTACTGGCAGCGCGTGGTGGATCTGGGTTCCGCCGCAGGCAGTAACTACAATCTGGCGCGGGAGCAATTGGTGTTGATTGATTCCCGTTCGACGGGGACCAGTGCCAATAACGCGCCGCCTGCCACGACGGTTTCCGCTCCGGTGGCTCCGACGACAGCGGTGACGGCGACGCGCGCGCTTTTCGTGGATCGCATCGAGAAGACGAATACGGCGAGCAACGGTTCGAACAACGAGTTCACGATGCGCGTGGTGCTCGGCGCGGGCATCATCCCCGGTGGGATTCAGCCGGGCAAGGTGGACATCAAACTGTACTTCTACGATCTGCAGGCGAGCGGGGCCATTGTCCCGAGCCGCGCGCAATTGAAGGTCAACTTCCTCGGCTCGCGCCAGACGTGGGCGAATGGCCAGCGCGAAACCCTCATGGCGACGTATCTGCTTTCGCCGGATCAGGCGCGCATCTACAATCAGAAGTATTACGGCTATATGTTGCGGATTTACTACGATGGGAAATTGCAGGATGAACGGGCCGAGCCGGACAACCTGTTGAAGTTCTTTCCCGCGGCAAACTAATTTTTAAAAAGACAACCAGAGCATGGCTAAGACTGTTTTATTGGTGCAGCCCAATCCGGAGCTGTTTGCAACGCTGAGTGGAATTCTGGCCGATGTCGCCGCGGATATGCAGGTGATCGCGGTGTCGAGCGGACACGATGCCGAGATGGCGCACGCGAATACGGACGCGGTGGATCTGTTGATCACCGAGGTTTATCTCGAAGGCGCGGACGGTCTGACGCTGCTTTATAATTTTCGCCAACGCCTGCCGCAATGTCCGGTGCTGGTGGTGACCAGCTACGATCTCAAGGAATATCAACCCTATCTGGAGGGGGTGCCGCAGTTCACGCCGCCTCTCGATATGCAAACGCTCACGGCCATGGTGGTCGATGCCCTCGGCGCGGTGGAAGGCCAGGTCTGGCCTCCGTACAAGGTGGGCAAGTATGTCGGTCGCGACCGTTGGGGCGATTGCTATGAAGCCTTCGATCAGGGCGTCAAACGCAAGGTCTTTGTCAGCGTCTTGCGCGCGGGCGCGAACGCGGAGGAGATCGCGGCGTTTCAGGAACTGGCGGCGTCCATGGCCCGGGCGGGGCACCCGAACGTCACGGCGGTGTTCGTGGCAGGTGAGCATAAGGGGCGCTATTTCTTCGCGCGCGAATTCTGGCAGGCGCGCACGCTGCAAAGTTATCTCGATGTGGGGCAGCATGTGGACCCCCGTCTGGCGGCGCGACTCATTCATACCGTGACGACGGTGCTGGCGTCCTGGGAGTCGCACCAGTATCGCCACACGGAAGTGACGGCGGAGGACATCACGATTGCGGACAACGGCGTGATCAAGCTCGTCAATTGCATCGATCCCGGAATGTCGGAACCGCCGAGTCCGAAGGCCACTCTCAATCACTTGGCGGAAAGCCTGGAACGCATCCTGCCTCCGGCGGGCGGTCTGCCGCAACGGCTCATTGATCTGCTGGCCTTGATGAAGCAGCCCGATGTGGTGCTGTCCGACGTGGGACGGCAGGCGCAAATCCTGGATACGGAACTCGCGCCGAAGCGCGAAGTGGTCGTCAGCAAGGAAACCAAAATCGCCAAGCAGGCGATCGAGGTGGAAAAGAAGCGCAAGCGCACGGCGATGTATCTGAGTATCGGTGGATTCATTCTCCTCGTGCTGGCTTTCTTTGCGTGGATGGCGTTTTCCTTCCTGTACGAAGCGCCGTCGAAGGATTTTAAGAAGATGCTCCACGTTCCGGCCGGAGCTTTTGTCTATCAGGAGGGGGAGGGCAAGACGGGCAGTTACTATATCGACGAGTACGAAGTGACCATCGGCCAGTACCTGCGCTTCCTCCGCGCGATTGAAAAAGCGGGCAGCTCCGAAGCCTTCGATCACCCCTCACAAAAGAGCAAGAACAAGGATCACACGCCCAAGGATTGGGAGACCATTATTGAAAGTATCCGGCAGGGGGTTGGCTATAATGGGCAGAAGATCACCCTCGATTCGCCCGTCTTCAATGTCGATTGGTACGATGCCCAAGCGTATGCGAAATGGGCGGGTAAGCGCTTGCCCACCGAGCAGGAATGGGAAAAGGCGGGACGCGGTTCCAAGGGCAACGTCTATCCTTGGGGGAACGGGTTCGATCCGAAGAAAGCCAATACCGGTTCCGACATGGTTCCGAAGCGTCCGACTGAGAGCGGCAAAAACGACGGCTACTACGGCGTGTCGCCGGTCGACGCGCTCACCGGTGATCTGAGCCCGTATGGGGTTCGGGACATGGCGGGCAACGTCAGTGAATGGACCGATACGATCGAGCCGAAGGCGCTCTATGGCGTCGAGGATGCGGCCATTGTGCGCGGTGGAAATTATCTGATCAGCAAGCCGGAAGATCTCGAATTGAGTCGGCGCATCAAGAATCAATTGCCGGAATCGCGCGCGCCGTGGATCGGCTTTCGTTGCGTCAGCGACAAGCCGCCGTTGGAAAAATAAACGTCAGTAGGGGAGAAAGGGATTGGATGAACCCGGATAAAGGGGATCGGCTGAAACAGGACGACAGTTTTTACCGGGGCATTCTGGATGCAATTCCCTCGCCGGTTTTTGTCGTGGAAGAGGATGTGCGCATTGTGGATTACAATGCCGCCGCCTCGAAAATGCTTTCCAGCGACCGCTCCATGGTCATCAGCCGTCGCGCGGGCGAAGTGCTGCATTGCCTGCATGCGGAGGATGTGGAAGGAGGCTGCGGACGCGGTCCGACCTGCTCCGGTTGCGTGATCCGGAAATCGGTCAATGAATCATTAACCGGCCAAAAGCGGGTCCGCCAAAAGCTGAAGATGGAGATCAAGGTGGACGGCAAGGTGACGGAGGCTCTCTTTCTTGTCACCACCTCGCCACTGAATTACGGCGGGCGACAGCTGGTGGTCGTCATTCTGGAGGATATCCAGGAACTCAGTCGTCTGCGGGAATTGCTGCCGATGTGTGCGAATTGCAAAAAGATTCGCGACGACAAGGAGTATTGGCAGAACGTGGAGGATTATTTCGAGACGCATCTTGATGTTGACTTCACGCACGGCATTTGCCCGGATTGCGCGAAGAAACTTTATCCGACGATCTGGTCGAAGCTGACGTAGGGGGATGTCGCCGTATTGGATTTGGGTTTCGTTGTAGGGCGGCACTGTGTGCCGCCGCGGCGGTTCACAGAACCGCCCTACAGAAAACCACAAGGTATCGGCCTCGGGTTGCGACCAGACAGCGCCGCAACGAAAAGGCCGCACCCCGTGGGATGCGGCCTTTTGTCATTCGGAACGTTCGTTCGCAGCGAAACTTAGTTTTTCCGCATGGCTTCGACGCAACGCTTCAGCGCGGGGGTCGGGTTCTGCGGATCGGCCTCGTACTCGATGACGGCCATGCCGTCGAAGTTGGCTTCGTCCAGCGCCTTCACGAAGGCGGGCAGATCGAGATTGCCTTCGCCCACGATGGTGTCGTGCCATTGGCCATTGCGATCGAAGGTGAAGTCCTTGTAGTGCAGTCCGTAGATGTGGCCCGCGAAACGTTTGACCCATTCCACCGGCTTGCCGAGGTTCGGTCCGATCTGCATGCACCAGGCGGTGTCGATGTTGAGACCGATTTGCGGCGCGCCGATCTTGATCAGGTGTTCCAGCACGTCGGGCTGGCCGCCGAACATGTAACCGCCGTGGCAATGGATGCCGACGCGCACGCCGTACTCATCGGACAGCTTGCGGGCCTGCTCGACCGCCTTGGGGAAGGTGTCGACCTTGAAATGCACCGAGATGTGCTTCGCGCCGACGAGCGAGACGAATTCGAACAGGTCGCGCTCCTTGGGATCGCCCACCAGCGTTTCCACGCCGATGGAAATGATTTTCACGCCAGCGTCGCTATAGGTTTTCGCGACTTCCTTCCAGGTGGAAGGTTCATGGAAGTTGGCGTGGACGCCGCACAGTTCCACTTTATCGAGGCCGATTTCACGGACTTTTTTGACCAGTTCCGCATTGGTTTTGGTTTCGCGGAAACACCAGCTTTGCACACCGAAGTCGAGGGCTTTGCTCATAGATGAATGAAGGTTGGGGGATTGGATGGTTGAAATAACGAGAGTTAGGCGAGGCGCACTTCCTTGCCGGTCCGGGCCGATTCCGCGATGCCGTCGAGGATCTTCTGAACGACGAGACCTTGGGAAATCTCGGTGCAGAGTTTTTCCTCGCCGCGCAGGTAGTTGATGAAGTTGTGGAATCGATCCTGGTGCGGGAAGGCGAGGGGGGCCTTGACCTGATCGATGATCTCGTAGGAGGCTTCCGGCGTTTTTCCCGCGCGGAAGATGCGGGCGGGACGGAGCGTTGCGCCGCCTTCGGTGCCGAAGATTTCCACGTTGTCCTTGTTGCCCAAGGCAGTGTGACAGGCCCACGTGGTGTCGAGCGTCACTGTCGCGCCATTGGCGAAACGGATGAATGCCGAGGCGAAATCATCCACATCGAACTTGATGTCCGAGCGGTCGGACATGCCCCAGCCGCCTTCGCCGAGACCGCGCTGGCCGAACTTGGTGTAGGTCGCGCCGACCACGGAGACGGGTTCGTAGTTGTTGATCGTGTAGAGGCAGAGATCGAGCATGTGCACGCCGATGTCGTAGAGCGATCCGCCACCCGCCAGTTCCATGTTGCCGAACCACGTGCCGAGTTTCGGAATGCCCGCGCGGCGCATCCAGTAGGCCTTGGCGTGGTAGATCTCGCCGAAGACGCCCTGTTCCACGAGGCTCTTGATTTGCTGCGAGTTCACATCGAAGCGTTGGTTCATGCCGAGCGTGAGCACGCATCCGGTTTTTTTCGCGAGGGCGATGGCTTCCTCGGCTTCCTTCGCATTCATCGCGAACGGCTTTTCCAGAATCACATGCTTGCCGGCTTCGAGCGCCAGCTTGGCGAGCGGGACGTGGAATTTATTTGGCGTGGCGATATACACGGCGTCGATATTCGCATCGGCGAAGAGTTCCTTCGCGGTCGCGTAGGTGACCGGAAGTTTGTATTTGTCCTTCAAGGCCTGAAGTCGTTCCGGATTCAGATCCTGCGCGGCGATCAGCTTGGCGTTGGGGTGGCGAAGGATCGAATCCGCTGCGTAACTGGAGATTTGACCGGCACCGATAATTCCGAAGCGAACCGTGGATAATGTTTTCATTTTTATAAAAAATAGGGTTGAATGGACTAAACACCTACAGGGAAAAATCTTCAATGCGCAAAAGTAGTAAAAAGCTAGGATTTGTTGCCGAAACTTCGGATTGCTGTAATCCCGGTTTCCCTGTGGTGAAGGCCGAGCCGGTTTCCATTCCACCCCAGTTGCTTGCGGTCTCTCATTATCATCAGCGCGAGGGCTGTAATCCGGTTCCGAATCCGATTCCCGAGGGAACGCAATGCTTTGAATTGATGACGGGCGGCCGTGGCTGGGTTGAGTGCGAGGGGCGATGGGTGGAGGTGAATCCGGGCGATCTGCTTTGGCATATGCCCGGCGACTACACCATCGGCCGTAGCGAATTTACGAATCCCTATCATTGCCTTGCGGTGCGTTTTCAGGGCGATGAATTTGGCGGGCGTACGGTCACCCGGATTACGCATTGGGATGAAATCGACGAGGTGCGGCGGTTCACGCGGCAGGTGGTGCGGCTCCATGCGGACGATCAATTCGATTCGTTGATGTTGCTGCGCTACATCGTGAGCCGGCTGCAATTTCAGGCGGAGCTGTACCGGCGTGGTCAGTCGCAACGCGGGCTGCCGAACGAATTGCAACGGGCGATGCAATATCTCGAGCAGCATTATGCCGAGCCGTTGCGCCTGAAGGAACTCGCGAAAGCGGCGGAATGGTCGGTGCCGCATCTGCATGATCGTTTCAAGGAAGAGCTCGGACTTTCCCCGCACCAAGCACTGATCCGGCGCCGGATTCAGG
Organism: Verrucomicrobia bacterium Tous-C9LFEB; assembly: GCA_002304345.1. Lineage (GTDB taxonomy): Bacteria > Verrucomicrobiota > Verrucomicrobiia > Methylacidiphilales > UBA1321 > UBA1321. Next base: position 7,962 of record NEUU01000006.1, on the reverse strand, counting down.
CTGCGCGCGAGTTGCTCGCGAGCACGAATGACCCGGTCAAAAGTGTTTCCAGCCGGTGCGGTTTTCCGACGGCGGCGGCGTTCTGTGCGCAGTTCAAGAAGATCACCCAGCTTTCGCCCAAGGAGTACCGCAAACGGCAGCAGTATGGCGCGGCCTAGATTTTAAAAGTATTCAGCGCGGATTATCGAATGCCGATGCCTTGCGGTTTTCTGTAGGGCGGGACGGTGTCCCGCCGTGGCGCTTCACCGAAGCGCCCTACAGGAGCATGTGCCGCACACTTTAATATGCCTCCGAGAGTGAGTCGAAATTACTCTCGAGTTTAGTTATCTACTTTCGATGTGAGTCATTTAGTCTCTATTGTTTTGTGGGCGTATTTTCGCAAATCATTGATAATCAGATGAATTTTGGGAGCTGAGCTCGTTGGCATTCGCTATGCAGTAGTAAGGGGTAGAAAGCAACCTTAACAAAGGAGACTACCCATGAAACTGATACGTTATAATCCCAGCCTGTTGATGGACCCGATCGATAGTCTCGCCGATTTTCGCGAGGAAATGGACCGCTTCTTCGGCCATACATTCCCTGCGTTCCGTGGCGCGACCTCCCCGATCTGGAGCACGCCGTGTCCGATCAATCTCTATCGCGAAGAGGACCGCTATGTTCTCCGCGCCGAGATACCGGGATTCGATAAGAAAGACCTCACGCTCGAAGTGGTCGATGGATCGCTCATCTTGAGCGGCCACAGCCATCGCGAGGACAAGAGCAAGAAGTTGGAGGAAAGCTCCGAGGCCCGGTTCACCCGCACGGTTCCGCTGCCGGATGAAGTAGATGCCACGGCCATCAAGGCCGAGTACACGAACGGCGTCCTCACGGTGACCTTGCCGAAGCGGCCCGAAACCAAGCCGCGGCAAATCGCCATCGACGTGAAATAACCGGACCATCCCAACGAAAGGAGAACATACCCATGAATACTGAAAAGACTCCCTCCACTGAAGTCGTCGAAACGCCAGTCCCGACCCAACAGCCGGTCTATGACGTCACCGAGACACCCGAGGAATTCGTGATTACCGCGCGAATACCCGGCGTGGACCGCAGCGCGGTCGAAACGGTGATTGATGGCGATGACCTCGTCATCACCGGCAAACGGACCTGGAAGCAGCCTGACAACTGGAAACTCCTCCATGAGGAAATTCCAGCGGTGGATTACCGCCTCGTGTTGCGCCTCGACCATCGCGTGAACCGCGATGCACTGAAGGCTCACCTCACGAACGGCATCCTCACGGTCATGCTGCCCAAGGCCGAGGCGGTCAAACCCCGCCGGATCGAGATCAGCTCGTAACTCCCTCCGCGGAGTGCGGCGACGCTTCGCCCCGGATTGACCCCTGGGACGAAGTGGAATCAAAAGGACTTCGTCATCGGATTTTCCGGTGGCGAAGTTTTTTTGTAATCAGGATTGCCAACGGCCAGATTGGGAGAAAAATCACGGAGTTCAGTCAAGGACAGGGAGGGATTCGTTTTCCGGTGGGAAATGAATCTGGAGAATTTCAGGTAAACCAATTTGAAAGGGACGAAAGCACTTTTATGGACTCATCATCGAACGATCCGCTGCATTATCTCAAAGTCATTGCCGAGCGGGCGGAAGCGCAACAGATCGACACTCGGAAATTGACGTATTGGACGATGGGGGCGGTGCTCATGCTCATCGTCATCGCTTCGGCCTGGTGTGCGCTGGCGTATGGATTGGCTGTGACGGGGAAGGCCAAGCGGACGGCGGTGGACTGGAATAGTGTATGCACGTCTCGCGCCAAGGGTGACTTGACGAAAGCGCTCGAAATGGCGGATCAATTACTCGCCAAGAATCCGGGCGATTTCGATGGTCACTATAAGAAGGGCGAAATCCTCCTGATGCTCGGCGACAAGGAAGGCGCACTGAAAAGCTTTCAGACCGCGCATGATCTCTTCCCGATTCTGAAATACCGCGACGCGGTGAGCGCCTTGAAGCCCAAACCGAAGACGCCCATCGTGAACGGAAATGGCGCGCCCGCAGCGACACCAGCTCCCGCCCCGGCCAAGGCGAAGCCGTGATGGGTAGTTGAATTTGATCTGAACACCGCAAACAACCACAACCGGAGGAGACCTCATGAGCATCGATACCCTGAACTATACGATTCACTCGGACAAGAACGTCACGGCGGCGGAGCTGGCTGATTTATTTTCAGCAGTGGGTTGGTACAACGGCGACGGCGATCTGACGTATGCGATTCAGGGGACGACGTTCATCGCGCATGCGCGGGATGAGAAGGGGAAGTTGCTGGGGTATGTCAGCGCGTTGAGCGACGGCGTATTTACGACATTCGTGGACATGGTGCTGGTGCGGCCCGAGGCGCAGCGGCATGGCATCGGCCGCGCGTTGGTGAAGGCGGTGGAGACGCATTTTCAGGGCGTACCGATGTACGCGATGCCATTCACGGATTTGCACGAGTTCTTCCTGAAGCTGGGCTATTGGGATAAGACCCAGAAAGCGCGCACGATGGTGCCGATGTCGAAGCGGAATCCGGCCTAGTTTTTTTCACACACCCCGGCGCTCACGCGCCACCCCTGCCATTCGACTACGCTCAGGCCAGGCTTTGATAGAGACAAGGGGATTTCGGCAACTGCGAATTTCGATTGCCGAAGTCTCTATCAAGTGATGGGTGCAGCGTCACGCTGCTGGCGCGTAGCGCCGGGGTGTGTAAGATTGGTGCGGGACGGCGCGATACAATCGCGCCCTACAAAAAGAGATCTCCAGATCGGGCGTGAGCCCAAGCGGCGAGCATCGCGAGCCAGCTACTGGGTACAGGGCTCAGCCCTGTTAGCCGACGGTGGCGAGGGAATTGAACTTGGCGAATTGCTTGAGCTGCGTGGCGAGGCGGGGGAATTTCTCCAGCGCCTTCGGCTGCTTCAGGAATAGATCCGCATCGCCGCGCGCGCGTTGGAGCAGATCGAAGTCTTCCACCAGATTGCCGAGTCGCAGTGGCGGCAGACCGCTCTGTTCGATGCCGAGGAGATTGCCCGGACCGCGAATGCGGAGATCTTCTTCCGCGATTTTGAAACCGTCGCCGGTCGCTTCCATGATCTGCAAGCGCTGCCAGCTTTCCTTGCTCTTCGGTTCACCGACCAGCACGCAGTATGATTTCTCGCTGCCGCGACCGATGCGGCCCCGAAGCTGGTGCAACTGCGCGAGGCCGAAGCGTTCGGCATTTTCAATGACCATGATCGTGGCGTTCGGGACGTCGACGCCGACTTCAATGACGGAAGTGCTGACGAGAATGCTCACCTTACCCGCGCGGAAGTCCGTCATCACGGCATCCTTCGCCTCGGGTTTCATCCGGCCATGGAGCAGGCCGACGCTAATGTGCGGAAAGAGCGTCTTGATTGCCTCGTACTCGGTCTGCACCGCCTTGGCTTCGACTTTCTCCGATTCCTCCACGAGTGAATAAACCACGTAGGCCTGACGTCCGAGCGCGACTTGTTCACCGATGAATTTCCACACCTTGTCCAACTCCTTCGTCGAGCGGCAGGCGGTGATGATCTTCTGTCGACCGGGCGGGAGTTCGTCCAGCACCGAGACGTCGAGATCGCCGTAAACGGTCATGCCGAGCGTGCGCGGAATCGGGGTGGCGGTCATCACGAGGATATCCGGGTGCGACCCCTTGCGGGCGAGCGCGAGTCGTTGGAGCACGCCGAATTTGTGTTGCTCGTCGATCACGACGAGGCCGAGTTGATCCGCCGCGTAGGAGTCGTAAATGAGCGCGTGTGTGCCGACAACGATGGAGCCAATCGGCGGCGCGCCCGCTTCCATCGGCAAACTGCCGAGGGCGAGTTCCGCCGTGCCGTCCCCGTCGTCAAAGCCGGATTGTTTGCTGCCCGTCAGCAGTGCCACGCGAATGCCGAGGGGTGCGAGCCAGCGGCGCAGGTTCAGACAATGTTGCTCCGCGAGAATTTCCGTCGGGGCCATGAGCGCGGCTTGCTTGCCCTGACCGACAGCCAGCAGCATCGCATAGACCGCCACAATGGTTTTCCCTGCGCCTACGTCGCCCTGCAACAGGCGATTCATCGGAACGGGGATCTCGAGGTCGCGGCGAATCTCGTCCATCACACGTCGTTGCGCACCTGTGGGCGAGAAGGCGAGTTGCTTCAGAAACGCAAGGGCGAGGCGGTCGTGCTCGGTCTCGCGTTTTTTCACCGCCTGCTTCTGGCTCTGGCGACGTTGCGCGAGGACGCATTGCAGCAGGAAAAATTCGTCGTAGGCGAGCCGCTCGCGGGCTTTGTGCTGCGCTTCCCACGAGATGGGGAAGTGCGCGGCGGGAAACGCGGCGCTCAGCGTGACGAGATCTTTCGGCGCGGGGTAGTACTCGGGGAATTCGAATTGGCCGGAGCCGATGAACTCGTACATGATCCGCCGCAGTACGCGCTGGGAGAGTCCCTCGGTGAGGGGATAGATCGGCGTAATCCGGTTCAGGTGAATGAGCGTTTCGTCGTCCTCTTCCAACACTTCGAACTCGGGATGAACCATGGTCCAGCCCTTTTTGCCCGCGACGAGTTTGCCGTAGACGACGAGTTCCTTGCCGACGGTGAGCATCTTCGGCAGGTAATAGACGTTGAACCAGCGGCAGCAGAGAATGTCCTTCGCGGAGGTGACGGTGGGAGGTGTGAGCGTGATCTCGAACACGAGTCGGCCGCCGCGCCAACGGGTGGCCTTGGCATTTTGAATCTTGCCGCGCCAGCAAATCGTTTCTCCTGCTTCGGCTTGGGACAGCTCGCGAAACTGGCGGCGATCCTCGTAGCGGCGGGGGAGGTGATAGAGCAGGTCGAGGACGGTGCGGAGTTCTAATTTAGCGAGCAGGGCACCGCGTTGCACGCCCACGCCGGGCACGCTTGCAATTTCAGACTCGGGATCGATCAACGCCATCTTCCTGACTAGCAAAACACAGGCGGAACGGCTGCGCCACTAAAAGTTGGCAGCGTGACGCTGCACCCAGCAACGCTGACGCCCGATCTGAGATTCCTTTCTAGGACGCGATTGTATCGCGCCATCCCGTACGCCCCCTTTCTATCTTGATAGGGTATTGCTGGCGGGTATTGATTTAACTCCAGAACTCATGCTGTAGGGCGGTTCGGTGAACCGCCGATTGGCAGCGAAGCTGCCACTGCAATCCGAAGGAAAACTCCCCACCCTTTGGCACCTACGGTGCCAGCCGGCGGTTCACCGAACCGCCCTACAGTTCGGATGCATGACTCTGTGCCGAATATTTAGAAAGGCTTGGACCGTTACCCTGATTTCTCTTGGACTCTTACGGCACCGGATTCGTCACGCGGCCCATGAAGAGGAGCGTGCCGGTGCGTTTATCCTGAATCAGGAACAGGAAGGGGCGATCGGCCTTGAAGACGGGAACCGAAGCTTCATGGATTGCTGCAACCACGGCTCCCGCCGTTGCGGCGGCGGCCTCGGTGCCTTCTTCGTTCACTTCGACGAACGCCTTGTGCAGCACGGCACCAACGGCCAGCCCACGACTATTGCCGCTCATGCCGGAGAAGTTGGCTTTCGAGAGTTCAAAGGCGTCGATCATTCCCATCGTCTTCAGCGTGTCATTCAGTTTGATCGTGCCCCATGTCAGGGAGAATTTCGGCAGCAGGACATTCACTTGCTTGCGCGCGAGGGCGGCTTTCCACTCCGCCAATTTCTCCACCGAAATTTGTGCTTCCACCGCGCTGATCGGCACAGACGGCTTGGGGAGCAGCACCAGCATCGAAAGCGCATCGCCCTGATAGGGGAGTTCGAGAGCTTGCAGGGTGTCCGACTCCGCATAGGCGAATTCGCTCTTCAATTCCATCATCGGCGCGATGACTGTCACGTTGGGAGAGACGTGGAAATCTTCGGGATGCGTTTTCGCGGGGTCGAAGGCTTGGACCCAGTTTCCTTTGAAGTAGATCGCATTCACCAAAACCAATCTCGTGTAGAGCGAGAGGTCGTTGGGCCGGATCAGGTTTTTGATTTTATTTTGAGTCTTGGATTCCACCCAGCGATTGATGAGGGTGCGCGCTTCCTCGGTTTTTTTGTAATCCACCGAAGTGACCGTGGTGCCATAGCTCGTTTTCAACAAGGCGGAATAGGTGTCGAGCATTTTGAAGTCGTTGCTCGGCCAGATGGAATTCGCGAGTCCGAGAGTAACATTGCCCTCCTTCTGCAATTCGGCCAGCGAAGCGTCGATCTCGGAGAAGGCGGGCGTGCTGATCTGCGAGAGGAGGGAGAGGTGAAGCGTGCGTGCCATCTGCGACTCCGTGTCGCCGCGCGCGCCGCCGTACGTCATCGCGAGAGCGACGGAGAGACTGTAGGGTGAGAAGAAGAGGTTGCCCTCCTGTGGACTCAATTTTTGATAAAGGTCGACGGCGAAGGCGGTGTTTTCTTTGACCAAATTTTTTCCGTCATTCGAAAGTTCGGCGGAAGTGAGGTGAAGTCCGGTGGCAAATACCAATAAAAACCCAAGGCTCAATTTCATCGTGATCTCGTAGTACGTATTAAAAAAGTGAACGTAATTATTGCGCGTTCAAGCGGAAAAGACCAGAGAGGAGATCGAAACTCTCCGTGATAAAAAACAGTCCTTAACGAACTTCGACGCGGAGCTTATCGCCAAGGCGGGTCGCCGTCTGGGCAATGACGCCGGAGGGAAGTTCGAGCACGCTGTGGCCGCGGAAAACCATTTTGGAGATGCGCCACGGGGCCATGTCCTCGATGAGATGGAGTACTTCACCGTCGCGGCTGAGGAAGACCGCATCGAAGCGGAACTTCATGAAGAAGCTGTGAATCGAATTGCACGGCTGGATGAGGAGTCCATCGCCGGCATTCAGGCCGGTGTGACGTAGCAGGCCGATGATGCGACGAATGGGATTGTCCGCAAGATGTCCCGCCGTGACGAGGACGGAGCCCCGGGTTTCGTTCGTCACGTGGAGAGCGGACATTTTCGGTGGTCTTACTTTGAGGCGGCTTCGGAGAAGATGCGGTTGGCTTCGTCGAGCGTTTCCTTGCTGCCGATGTCGAACCAGGTGCCGGGAACGTCCCACGTGTAGACCGGAACGCGGGGATAAAGCCATTGCACGAAGCGACCGGGTTGATCGGGGTTGTTGCCTTCCTTGATGTAGGTCTCGACGAGTTTCACGATCTCGGCGGGATAATAATAGAGAGCGATGCCGGTGCGGGTGCTGGTGGGGTTCTTCGGTTTTTCCTCGAAGAAAGTGATGCGGCCATCGGCGTCGGTGGTGACGCTGTTGTACTTTTTGATCGATTCGAGATCGCCCACATCGTAGAGCGCGAGGACGGAGGCTTTCTTTTGTTTGCCGTAGGCGGCAAAGCCTTCGAGCGAGCGGTTGAAGAGATTGTCTCCGGCGATGACGAGGAGGTCGTCATTGAGCTTTTCCCGCTGGATGACGAAATGGATATCGCCGACCGCGCCGAGCTTGTCGGTGTCGCTGGTGGAGCCGTCATTGATCACCTTGATGCGGTAGGAGGAATGGTGGGCGCCGTATTCCTTGGCCCAGGTCTCGAAGTGCCCCGCGAACTTGTTGTTCGTGACGATGTAGATGTCATGCAAATCGGGAATGGTCGACAGGTTGTCGAGCACATGTTCGAGCATCGGCTTTCCCGCCACGGGAAGCAGTGGCTTGGGCTGGTTGAGTGTGAGGGGATAGAGGCGGGTGGCGTAGCCTGCTGCGAGGATGAGGACTTGCATAAGGTTTGTGGAGTGTATCAGGAACTCGGGAATTCAGGAAAGGGGAAAGGCGGATAGGGGATGGAGATTTCAAAGTCGAAACCCACACACCCCGGCGCTGCGCGCCACCCCTCTTGATAGAGCAACTGTCTTGGTGGATTATTTTTCAGGTCTGAGGGAGAGGAGGGATTTTCACGAGAGAGTTGAGATGGATGAGGAG
>NEUU01000005.1 GCA_002304345.1 Verrucomicrobia bacterium Tous-C9LFEB | reverse complement strand
AAAAAAGCTAGTTGGGGTTCCCAGGGTATCATACCCTGGGCAGGAGGTTTGGAGGACAGCGTCCTCCAAATACGGACTTTTCACTTTCGTTTCGCCGCGTATCGTTGAGGCTCAGAACATTACTGATCTGTAATGTTGGCGAAAGGTTGCCGCAAAGGGCATCTGGCAGGGTCATGCCAGATCGAAACACCCGAAAGCGAACAACCCCACCAACACCGAGGTCACCATGTCCAACTTAGCCGCAACCCTCAACCCCCCGCGCCAGGAACCGACGGCGATTGATCGCTTCCGCGCGCCTTCCAACGTGAACCACAACACCAGCATCCAAGCCATCAACGAATCCGTGCAGCGCACCTCCGCGTGGGTGCGCCCGCTTCAACAGGAAATGGGCCGCGTCATTGTCGGCCAGAAATACCTCGTCGACCGCCTCATCATCGGGCTGGTCGCCAACGGTCATATCCTGCTGGAGGGCGTGCCCGGCCTGGCGAAGACGCTCGCGCTGAAAACGCTCGCCTCGGCGATTCAATCGAAATTCCAACGCATCCAGTTCACGCCCGACATGCTCCCGGCGGACATCGTGGGTACACTCATTTACAATCCCCGCGAAGGCACCTTCAACACCAAGCACGGTCCGATCTTCGCGAACATGGTGCTGGCCGATGAAATCAACCGCGCCCCGGCCAAGGTGCAGAGCGCGCTGCTCGAAGCGATGCAGGAACGCCAGGTCACCATCGGCGACTCCACCTACACGCTGCCCGATCCGTTCCTGGTGATGGCCACGCAGAACCCGGTGGAGCAGGAAGGCACGTATCAACTCCCCGAAGCACAAGTCGACCGCTTCATGCTCAAGCTCGTGATCACCTATCCGAACCGCAGTGAAGAGCGCGCCATCCTCGACACGATGGCCTCGACCGAACCGATGGCCGCCGTGCAACCGGTCGTAACGTGTGAGGACATCATCGCCTCGCGCCAGGTGGTGAACACGATTTACATCGATGACAAGGTGAAGGATTACATCGTCGACATCGTGCTCGCGACACGCGACCCGAAAGCGTACAACCTCGATCTCGCCGGGTTCATCGAATACGGCGCCTCGCCCCGCGCCACGATCGCGCTCACGCTCGTGTCGAAAGCCTACGCATTCCTGCAGGGCCGTGGTTACGTTACGCCGCAGGATGTGAAGATGATGGCTCACGACGTCCTGCGTCACCGCGTCACGGTCACCTACGAAGCCGAGGCGGAGAACACCACGTCCGAACAGATCATCACCAAGATCCTCGATACGCTCCCGGTGCCGTAAAGCACTGCGTCGATTCCGGAGCACGCAAGCAGGAGTCCCCTCTAATAAGAGGGGTGGCGCGAAGCGCCGGGGTGTGTCAGCAGATTAACATTGGAACTGGACAGGTCATGAAAACCGAACTCAAAGGCCGCGATCGCACGCGGGAGATTTTGAAGAAGGTGCGGCAGATCGAAATCCGCACGAGCCGGCTCGTCAACGACTCTCTCGCAGGCGAATACCACTCCGTCTTCAAGGGCCGGGGCATGGATTTCGACGAGGTGCGCGAGTACTCGCCCGGCGACGAGGTGCGCATGATTGACTGGAATGTGACGGCGCGCAGCGGCACGACCTTCGTGAAGAAATTCACCGAGGAACGCGAACTCACGATCATGCTGATGATCGATTTGAGCGCGTCCGGCAATTTCGGTTCCAACGCGCAGAGCAAGCGCGAACTCGCCGCCGAGGTGGCCAGCGTCCTGGCCTTCTCCGCCATCCGCAACCGCGACAAGGTCGGCGCGGTGCTCTTCACCGACCAGATCGAAGCCTACATCCCGCCGCAAAAAGGCCGCAGTCACGTGCTGCGCGTCGTCCGCGAAATTCTTTTCTTCGAGCCGCGCCAGCAGGGCACCGACATCCCGCTCGCGCTCGACTTTGTGAATCGCGTACTCAAGCGCCGCGCGGTGGTCTTCCTGCTGTCCGATTTCATTACGCCGTTGCCGCCGCTGCAAACCGCGTTGCGGTTGACGAATAAACGCCACGACCTGATCGCCCTGTCGATCTCAGACCGGCATGAACGCGAATTGCCCGACATGGGCTTGCTCACCGTGGAGGATTCCGAGACGGGCGAGCAATACGAGATCGATACCGCCAGCGAGGAAACCCGCCGCGCCTTTGCCGCGCTGAGCGAGGAACGCCAGAATGAGCTGCGCCACCTGACCCGCTCCAGCGGCGTGGAGACGCTCGAGCTGGCCACGGGAAAACCGTACGTCCCGGCGCTGCTGAATTTCTTCAACTCCCGTGGAAAGAGGAGACGTTAATATGGCCACCATCCTGCAATTTCCCCCGCCCCAACGCTACGCGCACCGCCGCAATGTGAGCGCCATCCCGGGTTATCGCGTCGAAGCCCAGGTGGAGGAACATCCCCTGGCCCCGCGCCGCCTGCTGTCCCAGCTCTGGGTCGCGGTGCTCACGCTCGCGCTGATTTTCCTCGCCATCGATCTCGCCTCGGCCGATCCGCTCAAGTACGGCAGCACGAACTCGACCTCCGTTCCCACCACAACATCCTCCGCGCCGTTCTCCGTCGCCACTCCCGGCGGCGCGACGCTGCCCGCGTCGGCCAACACAACGACAGCGGATGATATCCGCGACATTCGCGGCGTGGTGCACATCGCGCCGTCGTGGATGTGGCTGGTCTATCTGTTAGGCGGCCTCGCCCTCGCTGCCGCGCTGTATGCGCTCTATCGCTGGTGGAAGAGCCGCGCGAAGGAACGGGCCAAGACGTCGTTTGAACTCGCCCTCGAAGCTCTCGACCAGGCGCGCAGCCTGATGGCTCCGGACAAAGTACGCGAGTATTCCTTCCGCGTGTCGGAGATCACCCGCAACTATATCGAAGCCCGCTTCGGCACCCGCGCGGCCCATCGCACGACCGAGGAATTTCTCCACGATCTCGTCGACAAACCCTCGACCCGGTTGGCCGAGCATGCGCCGCTGTTGGAAGAATTCCTCAAGCATTGCGATCTGGCGAAGTTCGCCCGCTGGACGCTCTCGCCCGAAGAAATGGAGAAGATGCACACCAGCGCGGTTGCGTTTGTCACCGCCACCAATCCCGCACTCGAAGCCAATTCTCCCACCGCCCCCGAATTGCGTAGTTCCGAAGCTTAAGAAAAGGAGTCCCCATGCTCTACCGTTTTGCCAATCCCGAATTTCTCTGGTTGCTCCTGCTTCTCCCCCTGCTCGCGCTCTGGATGGGCCGCAAGGGCCGCGCCGCCGCCGTGCAATATCCGAGCGTCGACACGGTGCGCCGTCTCGGCACGCTGCGCCGCACCAGTGCGGGCGCGTGGCTGACGACCTTGCGCCTGCTCGCGCTCGCGTTCGTGATTGTCGCCCTCGCCCGGCCGCAGCACGGCAAGAGCTCCACCGAGGTCAATGCCAGCGGCATCGACATGATTCTCGCGGTCGACGTGTCCGGTTCGATGCAGGCGATGGATTACCAACGCGCCGGTCAGGCCATCTCGCGACTGGAAGTGGTGAAGGAAGTGGTCGGCAAGTTTGTGGAAGCGCGGCCCAATGACCGCATCGGCATGGTGGCCTTCGCGGGACAGCCGTACCTCGTCAGCCCGCTGACGCTCGATCACGATTGGCTGCTGCAAAATATCGAACGCCTACAGGTCGGCCTGAGCCAGGACGGCACCGCCATCGGTTCGGGTCTCGCCTCCAGCGTGAACCGCCTGCGCGGTCAGGTCGCCAAGTCGAAGGTGATCGTGCTTCTCACCGACGGCGTGAACAACACCGGCAAAATCGCTCCCCTCACCGCCGCTGAAGCGGCCCACGCGCTCGGGGTGAAGGTCTACACCATCGCCGCCGGTTCCGAAGGTCCCGCCCCGATTCCGATCACGGATGAATTCGGTCGCCGCCGCATCGTCACCATCCCGGTCGATGTGGACGAAAAAAATCTCAAGACCATCGCGGACATCACCGGGGGTCGTTTCTACCGCGCCACGGATACCGATTCGCTGCGCCGCATTTACGCGGAGATCGATCGCCTGGAAAAGACCACGCAGACGATGAAGAAGTACGAGAACTTCCGCGACCTCTTTGCGCTGGCGTTGATCCCGGCCTTCCTGCTGCTCGGCGCGGAACTCGGTCTCGCCCACACCCGCTTTCGGAGATTGCCCTAATATCCACTGGAGAATCCCATGACTTTTGCCCAACCCCTCTGGCTTGCTGTTGGTCTCGCCGTCTGTGCGCTGCTCGTGCTCGCGTTCCGCCTGTCGGGTCAGGCGCGCCGCCGCACACTCGAGAAATTCGCCGCGAGTCATCTCCTGCCGCAACTCACGGCGAGCATGTCGCCGCAATTGCGCCTGATCAAACAGATCCTCTGGGTGCTCGCCGTGGCGATGCTCTTCACCGCACTGGCGCGTCCGCAATGGGGCTTTTACTGGGAGGAAATCAAGCGCCGCGGCATCGATATTCTGATCGCCGTCGATACGTCCAAAAGCATGCTCGCGCAGGATGTGAAGCCCGACCGCCTGACCCGTGCCAAGCTCGCGGTGAATGATCTCGTCGATCAAATCGGCGGCGACCGCGTCGGCCTGATTGCCTTCGCGGGCGAAGCGTTCCTACAATGCCCGCTCACGCTGGATCACTCCGCTTTCCTGGAAAGTTTGCAGGCACTCGACACGACGATCATTCCGCGCGGCGGCACCGATGTGGCCAGCGCCATCACGGAAGCCGAGGCGGCGTTCGTGAACGAAGGTCAGAATCACAAGATCCTTGTCCTGATCACCGATGGCGAGGATCTGGAAGGCCGCGCGCTCGATGTGGCCCGCGATGCGGCGAAGCAGGGCGTGAAAATCTATACGATCGGCGTCGGTTCCTCGACAGGTGAACTCGTCCCCGTGCCGGACGAACGCGGCGGCGTCTCCTTCGCCAAGGACGAGAGCGGCAACTTCGTGAAGTCTCGACTGGATGACAAGATGCTGCGCCAGATCGCGGACGTCACCGGCGGTTCCTACGAACCCCTCGGCTCCGATGGCCAGGGTCTGATCAAGATCTACAATCGCGATCTGAAGACGCTGCCGCAATACGATCTCTCCTCGCGCCAGCAACGTGTCTACTACGAGCGTTTCCAATGGCCGCTCGGACTGGCGCTCGCGCTTTTCATCATCGAACTTCTCCTCATCGAACGTCGCGCTCCGGCCAAGCGCCGTCTCGAATCGCGCGACATCCGGCCGAAGCACCACATCACCGTGCAACACCGCGACCGCAAGCGTTCCGCCCCGGTGGCGATCCTTCTGGGCGCGCTACTGCTCTCGGGATTCACGGCACAGGCTTCGCCCGGTTCCGCCGAGGAAGCGTACAAGAAAGGTCAGTACGGCATGGCCCTGCAGCAATATTCCGCCGAGGAAAAGAAGCATCCGGATCGCGCGGAGCTGCAGTACAACGTGGGCGCTTCCGCCTACAAGGCGGGTCAATGGAACGAAGCCGCGCAAGCCTTTCAGAAAGCGCTCGGAGCTCAGGACCCGGCCATCGTGCAAAATACGTCCTACAATCTCGGTAACACGCTGTATCGTGTCGGTCAGGAGACGGAGAAGAGCAATCCCCAGCAGACCATTGGCGCGTGGGAACAGGCGATTCAAGCCTACGAAGGCGCGCTGCGCATCAAGGCCGATGACGCCGATGCGAAGTACAACCGCGATTATGTGAAGAAGAAGCTGGAGGAATTAAAGAAGCAGCAACCGCCGCAACAGCAGAAGAACGACCAGCAACAGGATCAGCAGCAAAAGCAGGATCAAAAGAATCAGGACAAGAACCAGCAGAATCAAAATCAATCCGATAAAGACAAGAATCAGAATCCCGATAACAAAGATAAAAATCAGGACAAAAACAACCAATCGAATTCGTCCAACTCCCAGAACCAAAATCAGGGTGGCAAACCTGATGAGAAAAAAGATCAGAATCAGAACAAGGATCAGGCCGGGCAGAACGGTCAAAAACCCGAGGACAAGAAGCAACCCGCCCAGCCGGAAAACAAGCCGGGCCAGCAGCCAGATCAAAAACCGCAGCAGGCCAAACAGGGTGAAGACGGTGGCGAGGAGCCGCGTCCCGGTCAAATGAGCAAGGCGGAAGCGCGTAATCTGCTTGATTCTGCCAAGGGAGATGAGAAGAAGGTAATGCTACTGCAAGGCAAACAGAACGAGAAAGCCGACCAGCGTGCCGTGAAGAAGGATTGGTAAGGATTTTCCGAAAATGAAAACGATGTCTCAGACCCGGGTCTACGTGACCGCCGCCGCCTGCATGGGCTTGCTGGCCGGGCTCGGTCTGCTGTCCTTGCGGGCCGCCGATGTCAGCGTCCGCGCGACGATCGAGCCGCGACAGGTCGCGCTCGGCCAAGCCGCTCAGTTGACCGTCGAAGTGACCGGCGCGAGCTCGGCGCGGATCAGTCTTCCGCAGGTGGAGAATCTCGACATCGTTTCGCGCGGCACGCAGAGCTCGCTGCAAATCATCAATGGCGTGATGGCCCAGCAAAGTTTTTATGTCTTTGCGGTGCTGCCCAACGCGGAGGGCCAGTACGTCATTCCCTCTTTCCAAGTCGAAGCAGGTGGACAGAAAGTCGCCACCGCCCCGCTCGCGCTGAAAGTATTCCAAGGTCAGGGTCAGGCACCCCCGCCGCCCGCCGTGGCTCCCGCCACTTCCTCTCCCTATGTTGCGGGCAACACTGCGCCCGATCCCCAAGCCCCGGCTCCCGCCCCGCGCCCGAGCACGACCACGCCGAAACCGGTGAACGTCGGCAACGAAACCGTCTTTCTGCGTCTCTACAGTCCGCGCAATGAAATGGTCGTGGGCCAGGTGGTGCCGGTGACGGTGAAACTCTATGTCCGCGCGGATCGTCAGGCGGAGCTCGTCCCTTCTCCGTTGAAATTCCTCAGCGATGCGTTCACCGTGACGCTGCCCAAAAAACTCGAGCAGGATCAGGAAATGATCGACAACACGCTCTATAATGTCGGGATCTGGAATGTCGCCGTCGTGCCGGTCAAAACGGGCGACTATACCGTCGGTGTCGAACAGAGCATCCGCGTGGCGGAACGGGTGAAGATGCGCCGTCCCGGCGGCCTCGACGAAAGCCTCCTCGATGCCATGTTCTCGCAATACCGCATGGTGGAAAAGAAGGTGCAGAGCACCACGCAGAATTGGAAAATTTCGTCCGTGCCGAATGAAGGCAAGCCGGAGAACTTCAGCGGCGCGATCGGCGATTACACCCTCACCGTCAAGGCGCAGCCGGACAAGGTGAAGGTAGGCGAACCAATCAGCCTCGAGATGACAATCGACGGCAAGGGCAACCTCGACCGCGTGAATGCGCCCGTGCTCACCTCGACCGACGGATTCAAGACTTACTCGCCCACGAGCAAGGTCGAGTTGCGCGACGATCTCGGTCTGGAAGGCCGCAAGATTTTCACCGAGGCCGTGGTGCCGCTGAAGGTGGGATCGCTGCCGCCCATCTCGTTCACCTTCTTTAATCCCGATACAAAGCAATACGTAACGCGCACCGTGGAAGCACCGCGCGTGGCCATCAGCGAAGCGCCCGCGTCACCCGTCGCAGCAGTCACTCCGACCGCAACTCCCTCCGCCACCCAAAAAGTCGAGGAGGATGCCAAACCGGCCGAGCCCGCGCTGGTGCCGATCAAGGTGTACCTCTCACCCTTCGTCGCGAACTTCACCCCCGTTTTCCGCAATCCCCTTTTCATCGCCGCGCAAGGCGTTCCCCTGATCGCGCTGGTGGCGGGATTCCTCGTCGCCCGCCGTCGTCAACGACTGGAGAACGATCCCGATTATGCCCGCACCCACGAAGCGAATCGCACGGTGCGCACTCAACTGGAAGCGATGAATACCGCCGTGGCGCGCAACGATGCCGCGGCGTTCTTCACCGCCGCGCGACGCGCCGTGCAGTTCCGGCTGGCGGACCGCTGGCGCATCAAGGCCGACGACATCACGTTCGAGGTCATCAGTGAACGCAGCACGGAACTGGCGGACTCGCTGAAGAGTCTCTTCCTTGTGGCCGATGAAATGGCTTACTCGGGCGAAGCCCACACCGATGTCACGCTCGCCGATTGGCAAAAAGCCATCGTGTCGCTGCTGGGCCGATTGGAGAAGAAGGTATGAGGCACGTTACCCTTGATGTAAATCCGTGTTGTAGGGCGGCACTGTGTGCCGCCGCGGCGGTTCACAGAACCGCCCTACAATTCGGAACCAAGCTGATCTTGCTGCTATTACTCATACTCTTGTCCTCGGGCCTGCTTCACGCCGCGCCCGCCGATACGGCCTTCGACGCAGCGAATCGCGCGTTCGGCTCGGGCAAATACACTGAGGCCATCAGCGGTTACGAAAATCTCCTCAAGCAAAACGGTTACTCCGCCTCAGTGCTCTTCAATCTCGGTAACGCTTACTACCGTCATGGCCAGGTCGGACTCGCTATTCTCAACTACGAGCGCGCGCTGCGGCTCGACCCGCGCGACCCGGATATTCACGCCAACCTGAAATATGCCCGCACCCAATCCGGCCTGCCGCAACCTTCCGAGCGGTGGTGGCGCGTGCTCCTGAAATCGCTGAACCCGAGTCAATGGGCGTGGGCGGCCAGCTTCGCCTTCTCCCTCCTCTGTCTGCTCTGGGTCGTGCGGTTGGTACGGCCTGAGTGGTTGCAGCGCGTCGGCGTCAGCACGCCACTTCTCACGCCGATCTGGCGATTGATTCTTTTCCTCAACGTGGCGGTGCTTTTTCTCATCGTCGCCTGCGGAGCGATGTCGGTGCAGGATCGGCACGAGGCCATCGTCATCGTCAAGCAAGCCTCGCTGCTCGTCTCGCCCTTTGATAAATCCGAGGTGATGACCACGCTGCCCGAAGGTGACTCGGTCAACGCGGAGAAGAAATACGGCGATTACGTTTTGGTCCGGTACGAAAAAGGCAAATCGGCCTGGGTGAACCAATCCCAGATCGCCACCGTGGAACCGGATTTGCTGAAAGCCACTCCTTAACCTACCTTATTCCTGTGCGCATACTCGTCGTGGAAGATGACAAGAAGATCGCCTCCTTCGTGGCGAAGGGCCTCAAGCAGGCGGGCTTTGCCGTGGATGTGGCGGACAACGGCGAGGACGGCGTGGAGTTCGGTCTGGCCAACCCCTACGATGCGGCCGTGGTCGACATCATGTTGCCGAAGCTCGACGGGCTGGCCATGATCGAACGCTGGCGCGCGCGGCAGTTGAAGATGCCGGTGATTATCCTGAGCGCGAAACGCGACGTGGACGACCGCATCGCAGGCTTGCAACGCGGCGGCGATGATTACCTGACCAAACCGTTTTCCTTCTCCGAACTGCTCGCCCGTCTGCAGGCGCATCTGCGCCGCGCGACACGCACATCGGAGACCACCACGCTCTCGCTGGAGGATCTCTCCATGAATCTGGTCACGCGCGAGGTGACTCGTAGCGGCCAGCAGATCGAACTGCAGGCGCGGGAGTTTTCGTTGTTGGAATACCTGCTGCGCAATGCGGGCCGGGTGGTGTCGAAAACAATGATCCTCGAACACATCTGGGATTATAGTTTCGATCCGCAGACCAATGTCGTCGACGTGCTCGTGTGCCGGCTGCGGAACAAGGTCGACCGCGATTTCGAACCCAAGCTGATTCACACCCTGCGCGGCTCCGGTTACTCGTTGCGCGTGGAAAAAAAGTGATGTCCCCCGAATCGAGCAAGCCCAGCCATCCGGAACTGGTCAAGGAATTGGCCGGAAAAAGCACCGCGTGGCAAGGGGCGGGTCGTTCCTTCAGCCTGCGGTTGAATCTCTGGTACACCGGCTTTCTCCTCATCGCTCTCGGCGCGCTCTACGGCGTGGCGTATTACTTTATTGCCGCCACCTTGCAACAACGCGACCGCGACATCGCCCTCGACCGCGTCCGCCTCTGCATCGTCTGGTACAACGAGGGCGGCGTGCCGCTCCTGCAACAACGGCTCAACGGTCTCGCCGCCGCCGAGCGCGATTCGTTTTTCGTGCGGCTTTCCAATCCGCGTCAAAATATCTTCTACTCGCAGACCTCCTCCGGCGAGGCCATCGACCAGCGCCGTCTCGGCGCCCTGCCCGCTGCCAGCGAACCGGATGTCGCTCATTTCGTCCTGATCCCCGCGCATGATCCGAATCGCATCTGGAGCGCCGCCGCCGCCACAACGCGCGACGGCACGTGGCTGCAGGCGGGCCTGTTGACCGAGAATCGCGCGCGGTTTCTGGAACGTTTCCGGCTGCTCTTTCTCATCGGTCTCGTGCCGACGATCCTGCTCGGATTTTGCGGAGGAGCCGTCATCACGCATCGCGCCCTACTCCCGCTACGACAACTCGTCGCGACGATCCGTTCCATTATTTCCACCGGCGACATGCGCGCGCGGGTGCCAGCACCCAGCAATGGCGATGAACTCGACGATCTCGTGACGCTTTTCAACCGGATGCTCGACCGCAACGAATCACTGATCTACGGCATGCGTGCCGCCCTCGACAACGTGGCGCACGATTTGCGCACTCCGGTCACCCGCCTGCGCGGCACGGCGGAACTGGCCTTGCAATCGCCGGAGAATGCGGAAGCCCTGCGCGAGGCGCTGGCCGATTGCGTGGAGGAGTCCGACCGCGTAAGCACGATGTTGATGACGCTCATGGATATTTCTGAAGCGGAAACCGGCACGATGCGGCTCAATCGCGTGGAAGTCGATCTCGGCAAGCTGGTCGAGTCGGTCGTGGATCTGTACGACATCATCGCCGAGGAAAAAGAAATCACCGTCACTCCGGATCTTCCGGCCGGAGTCATTCTGCATGCCGATCGCGTGCGACTCCAGCAAGTCGTCGCCAATCTGCTCGACAACGCGCTCAAGTACACCCCGCACAAGGGAACCGTGTCGATCGCCATCCGTTCCGAAGGCGCACAGGTGGTGCTGACCGTGCAGGATAGCGGCGAAGGCATTTCCGCCGAGGATCTCCCACGCATCTGGAACCGCTTGTTCCGCGGCGACGCGAGCCGCACCCAGCGCGGTCTCGGTCTCGGCCTGAGTTTCGTTCGCGCCATCGTGACCGCTCACGGCGGCCTCGTCACTGTGGAGAGTCACCTCGGCAAGGGCTCGCTCTTCACGGTGAAATTGCCCGTCTAGCGGACGAGTTTTATTTCTTTCGCACTCAAAAGATTTCGCTTGCGTACCGATTGCTTTGCTATACAAAGCCACTATGGTCACTGCCAACGAAGCTGAAACGACACTGAAAACCATCCGCTCGCTGATGGAGCGCGCCACGATTTACCGCGCCGTCTCGGCCAACACCGCCATCCTCGGCGGCGTTCTGGCCATCGCCCTGAGCGCTTGGGGAATCTTCACCGCGTGTGGTCAAGGCAGTTCGGACCTCAACTTCGTCGCCTCGTGGATCATCGTTTGCATCTTTGTCAGCGTGGTCAATGCCATCGTACTCCACAAACAAGCGTGGCTCCGCAGCGAACCCTTCGTCTCGCCCGGCATGAAGCTCGCCCTCCGCGGCATCATCCCTCCGCTCCTTGCGGGTGTCGCGCTCACCGCCATGCTTCCGCCGATTCCCGTGCTGGTAACGTTGTGGATGCTGTTTTACGGTCTCGCCCTGCTGAGCACTCAAGAATTCGCCCCGGCGTCGATTCAATGGCTCGGCCGCGCGTTTGTCATCCTTGGCGTCCTGACCGGTCTCCTCTGGTCACTGTGCCGCCCCTGCGCGAATCCCCTGTTCTTTGGCTCCGCCGCGATGGGCCTTTCCTTCGGCGTGCTGCACGTGATTTACGGCGTCACCACCTTGCGCGCCGTGAAAGCCGGACGCGAAACCGAAGCGGCGGCTTAGTCTCTACCCAGGACTCCATGCTCGATTTCGACAAACTCGACAAGCTGATCCACGAAAAGGGGCGTCTGTCCATCATGACGCTCCTCGCCTCGCGGGCCGAGTGGCCGTTTCAAGAACTCAAGGCGCAGCTCAACATGAGCGACGGCAATCTGATCACCCACCTGCGCACGCTGCACCAGGCCGGATACGTCTCCTTCACCAAGGAAATGCTGGATCGCCCTCAGACCCGCTATGCCCTGACCACCAAGGGACGGCAGGCGTTTCAGGTCTATTTGAAGCTGCTGGAGGAAATCATCAAGACGAGCCGGAGCTAAAAAAATTTAGCCAATCACTTTGCCATACAAAGTAATAATCCAAAATAACAAAGGAATCATTCATGATCATCAAGCGAGCCAGAGTCTACGGAATGTGTTTCGGCGTGCGCGACGCGATTGCGCTCGCGGGTCAAGTCGCCGCGCAATCGGGGCCAGTCACGGTGCTGGGTCAATTGGTCCACAACCCGGATGTCCTGCAATCGCTCCGTGAGCAAGGTGTCGACGTCGCGGAGAATATCAACACGGTGCGCGTGGAACCCGGCACGCACTACGTCATCACCGCGCATGGTATCTCCGACGCACAACGCGAAGTGTGGTCGCAAACCGGTGCCACGCTGCATGACACGACCTGTCCTCTTGTTCAGAAAGCGCATCATCGGCTGCGGGAATTCGTCGCAATGGGTTTGCATCCCGTGGTGATCGGCAAGGCGGGTCACGTGGAAGTGCTCGGCCTTACGGGCGATTATCGCGAGGCAACCGTGATCGAAACGGAATCCGATATCGCCAAATTGCCCCCGGAGCGCGGGCTCGGCGTCGTCTCCCAAACCACGCAGCCGATCGAGCGCGTACGCGATCTGGTCTTGTGCATCCGCTTACTGCGCCCCACGCAAGCGCTCTTTTTTGCCGACACGGTTTGCCAGCCCACGAAAGACCGGCAGAACGCCCTGCGCGAACTCTGCGCTGAGGTGGAAGCCGTCATCGTGGTCGGAGGCCGCGAGAGCAACAACACGCGGCAGCTCGTCCTCGCCGCGCAATCGTACGGCGTGCGCGCCTACTCGGTGGAAGGCCCTCACGATCTGCACGCCGAGTGGTTGATTAACGTCGCGCGCGTCGGCCTGACCGCGGGTACGTCAACGCCCGATGCCGTCATCGATGCGGTGGAACAAGCTCTGATGCAACTCAGCGCTCACACTCGCTTGGCCGCTTGATTTCGGAAAGGAACAAATATGAATCGATGGATGGAATGGCGGGGTTTGGTGGTGGCGATGATTGCCACGTCGGGGCTCACCGCCTTGGCGGATTTTCTGCTCTGGAATCATCGGCCAGGACTATCGTGGGCGATTTTTGTGACCGCACTCGCCGCGACACTGTGGCTGGTGCAGGGCTGCAGACGTCGCCCGTGGATCGCGTGGACGTTGCTCGCGGGAGCGGTGGCGCAGTCGGTGATGCAAATCGGTTTGGCCAATGTGATCGTTGAGATCGTCTTGATTCTCTTTCTCGTCAGCGAATGGTACGGCCCGGAATTGCAGGGTCGCTGGTCGCGTTGGACCGAAGCGGTGTGGGCGTTGGTCAAGGCACCGTTTCGCTGGGTGTGGCTGCTCGCGGAATTGCTGCGCGATCCGCTCGACACCGCTGGCGTCATCACACAACGACTCTGGCATGCAACGATGATTTTCGCTCCCGCTCTCGTGGTCACCGTGGTCTTCGCGCTTCTGTTGGGCAGTGGCAACGCGATCTACGGTCAATGGATGGGCCATCTGCCGGAGCGGTTCTTCGATTGGCTTTGGAGCCAGGTTTCTTTCGGCCGCCTGCTTTTCTGGGCCACTATGGCCACCCTTTTTCTCGCCATGGTGCGACCAGCCCGCGCCTCGAAGAAACCGCGTCCGTGGGTGTTCGAGCCCGGTCGCTTTCCGGAGCCGTCGAAAATGTGGGTGGCGCGTTGGCGCGGCTATGCCGTCCTGCTCGCGGTGAATCTGCTCTATCTCGGCGCAAACGGCATCGACGCGATCTACCTCTGGGAGCAAGCCGTGCTGCCGCCGGATGTCACCTTGAGCGAATATGTGCATCAAGGCGTGGCGAGCCTGATTGCTTCCACCGTGATTGCCGGGGTCGTGCTGATCCTGATTCATCAACAAGCTGATGCCGCTGTGACTCGTTGGACGCGCGCCCTCTCCTATGCGTGGATCGCGCAGAATGGCCTTCTGCTTATAGGTGTGCTGCGGCGCTTGCGGCTGTATGTGGAATCGTATCAACTCAGTGAAGCACGGGTGAACGTGGCGCTCTTTCTCGTTCTTGTCGCGTGCGGCTTTGCGTTGCTTGCGGTCTACCTGCAACGACGGCATTCCTTCACGTGGCTGTTGACGCGCGGCGTGGCTGCGGTCTTGATCTTGTTTTACGTGGTCCAGTTTTTCGACACCGCGCAATGGGTGGCCGCTTACAACGTCTCCGCGTGGCGGAATCATCCCCGCTCCGATCGCTATCTCGCGTTTGACGTCGAGTATTTGCGCGAGCTCGGCCCCACCGCGTGGCCCTCTCTCAAGCAGGTCGCGGAAAGCGATTATCAACCCGATGCCAGCCGGGCGGCCAAGGCATTGCATGAAGCGCTCGTGTACGACCAGACTTTGGATAACTGGCGATCATGGCAGTGGCGCGCAGCCAAGGCAATTCGCGAGTGCCAGCCCACTTCAAAACCACCCGCCGTTCCCCAGACCGATGCAACTCGCGTCTATGAGGATTCGGCCACGGCAAATGAAGAAAAGCTTAGCGCTTCTTCGCCAGAAGGCCGGGCAGCGCCTTGATCAGGGCAGCGCGAGCACGAGGGCCGGCGTAGGTTTCCTGCGGAGTTTCGTCCATGATGAATTCGACGAAGAGGACGCGCCGATCTCCTTTGGTCGCCCAACCGATGAACCAGCCGAGTTGTTTTTTGCGGTCGGGGGTGCCATCGGCTTTTTCCTGAAAACCGGTTCCGGTTTTGCCCGTCAATGTCCACCCGTCTTCGGCGGGAAATTGGGGCAGAACCGCTTCAGTCATTTCATAGGCATGACTGGAAACTCCCAGTTTTCGCTGGAGCAGCTTGCGCACAAAAACGGCTTGTTCGTCCGGCGAGATCAACAGCGAGGTCTGCAGCCATGCGTTCGTCAATCCGTTGTTCTGGCCCGGAGCGCCGGACAGATCGCGGTTTCCGTACTGGAATTGATCGACGTATTTCTGGAAGGTTTTCATGCCCAAGGCGCGGGTCAACTTCTGGGAATACCACACCACGGAGATCGCCTCCCACGAGGTGGGATTGATGCGGATTTGTTCTTCCGGCCGGTTGGAGGGATATTCGGGAAGATAATCCCACTCGGGATGGTGCGCGTCTTTCAGCACACCCGCATCAAATCCCATCAAGGCCAGCGGCACCTTGAACGTGGAGCAGGGACTGCGGCGAACATCGCACGGTCCTTCGCGCAAGAGGATCTCGCCGCTCGCGGGGTCCATGAGCAAACGACAATTCCGCGTCGCGGGAGCTTCCGCAAAGAGTGCCCCGTTTAATAACACCAAAAACGCCGCGCCCAGCAGCCACGTTTTCATAGGCCGGAAAAGATTAGCTCTGGCCCGCGGCTTTGCGGCGAGCGATGCGGACGTCGATGAACGACTTCACGCAGAGACCGACGAAGATCAGGCAGAGAACCGCCATGATCGATTGGAGCGTCACGGCGTGGGGCCGCTCGAGCACTTCGCCCGCCAGGAGCTTCGGCAATTTCAACAAGCCCGAAACCGAGCCGAGAAATCCGATGATGCCGATGAGCACCGCGCCGTGCATGGCGTGCATGCGCCATTCGTCCTTGGTCGCCATGAGCCCGCAGATCAGCAGGACCGCGCCGATGTAGGCAGGGATCAGCGCCGTTTGGGCTTGGTAGCTGACGAATCCAAACAATCCGAGCGCGATAAAGAGCAGGGCGAAGACAATGGAGACAGTAGACATTTTCATGGCACGGTGACCCTAGCTTATCATCCAGCCATTGCCAAATGCCAATTTCCAAGACAGGGGAAGTCCGCAGATTATGCGGACTTCCTTTTTTACAACTTACTCCACTACGAGCTCAAAAAACGGCGTGGGACCGGCCTTGGGCAATTTCTCTGTGTCGATGGCAAGCGCGATCGTGTTACCCGAGATGGTGGCGGGTACTTCGTCGGCGCGTTCGCCATTGAGCTTGAGCGCGTAGACGGTCACCTTCTTCGGCGCAGCAGCGCGCGTGAGCGTTACCTTGAGTTCGCCCGTGCGCGCCAGAACGGGCAACGTGCCGAGACTGATCACCTTGTCTTCCTTGGCGTCGGTGAAGGTCATGTTCGTATTGCGCGCATCGGTCGAGAACACGAGCAGCAGTCGATTCGCATCGCGCAGGGTCTTCTTCAAATCAAGCGATGTCATCGTGATCGAGGCCGGAACGGTGCTCTGGTCAATCGTCAGCGCATCGAGCTTCACCTTCTTGTCACTCTTCACCACCGCGCCTTCGAAGCGCGGGGCGTGCACAAACATTTCGCCGCCCGATTTCGTATTCAGCGTCACCTCGCCGGTATCGCTCTGGAGCACGCCTTGCGCGGGATTGCTTTCATTGTCCGCGGGCAGCGCTTTCATTTCCTTGAGCTTCGCGACAATGGCGGAAAGCTGCGTCGTGGAGGTGGACTTGGCCACTTCGGAAAACCAGATACTGCCACCGATGGCCGCCATCTTGTCCGGCGACACGGCGAAGACCTTGGGATAATCCACCTTCTTCGTGCCGTAGGTAATGCCCACGCGGCACAACACCCACAGACGGGAAAGTTCGTCATCCAACGCCTTCATCGCACGACCGCCATAGATGAATTCATCCGTGAGCGGAATTTCGATGGTGTGCGGCGACGAAGCGATGTCACCACGTCGGAAGGCCAGCGCTTCAATGGTTTCAGAAGCGCGAATGACGGGATCGTCCCCGGCGTTGAAGTAACGCAACGTGGCACCCGCATCCACCACCTGCTCGGCGTGACAGGTCAGCGCACTCCAGTTTTGCAACGCGCCGCCCACTCCGTAGAGCATGCCCTGTTCGTGGCGATAGGGATTCCAGAAGACGATGCCGAATTCCGTATTCGCAAACGGGCGATCCAGGAAGCGGGCCAAAGCCTGACTCTTGAAACTGTCTCCGCCTCCGGCCAAGGAGCTGTTCTGGCTCACCGTGGTTCTCTCGCCGAACTGCGGATGCGCGTGGTAACCGTTCATCGTGATCACCGGATAAAGCGAACGAGCCGGAACGGTGCCAATGCGCGTGCGCATGTTGTAGTTCGAGACGAGACCGGGGAAGTTGAGTTCGCGCAACGTGGCGAGATACCACTGCGCCATTTCATATTCCATGCCACCACAGCACTGCGCCATGTCGCGACCGGCCGGAGTATCGGTCAGCACCGTCGGTGCACCGATGGGCGGCACGTCGGCAAAGGTGCCATTTTCCGGCAACACCGTGGTACCGCATTTGCCCTCCCACGCTTCGCGCATTTTCTTGTAATCGCCGTATTTCTTCGTGAGGAAAGCATGCCACGGTCCGTCGAATTCGTGACCGTAATTGCGCTGCTCGAACAGGATTTCCGGTTCGTTCAGGCAGGTGGTCAACGCCAAGGCGGGATCATTCTTGATCGACTGCTTGGTGTAGGGATTCACATCGTTGAGCAACCGTGTGACCGCCGCTTTCCAGTTGGCGCGGAAATTCGGATTCACATACATCTGCGCCTTGGTGTTGAAACCGCCCTGCTTGGGCGCGGACTGCAGCTTGCCGTTGGAGTAACCGACAAACGATGTCATGAAATCGAGATTCCAGTACACGCCGCGTTTCTTGAGTTCCGCCAACAGGAGATGAAAGCGATCGAGGGCGCGGACATCGAATTGAATTTCCTCCGGCTTCTCCGGCAGGGTGTAGCGCTCCATGCTCGGCAGGTTCGCCTTCAGCGGGGCGGCGCGGAAATTGCCGTTGATCAAATTATCGAAGAAGTGGAAGCGCACGAGATTGTAGCCCTGGCGCGTGATGGCCGCCGCGTACTGCGCCACATCCTCATCGGTCCACAGAGTGAAATCCGGCGGCGGCATGAGCTGCACCGAGAAGAAACGCACCGGCGCGTCGGGCTTGGAGGCGAAAGCAAACTCGCCGTTCTTGTTCACCGTCAGACGACCGTACGCACCCGCCACGGCTTGATCGAAGAAGGGCGCGAAGTCCAGCGCGCTGCCGGGCTTGATAAAGAGATTGGTCGTATCGATGGCCTTCCACTTCCGCTCCACCGCCGGAGCGGCCGGGGCCGCCACCGGCGCAGAGGTCTTGATATTACGGAATCGCACTTCGCCGCTGGTGGGGGAGCTTTCGAACACGAGTAGCGGCAGATTGATCTTCGCCGCGCTCGTCGCACTCACCGCAAAGGTGAGCGAGTAGGCTTGCCACGCCGTGCCGAGATTGATCGTTTGCGCAGGCGAGAGGTGACTGTAAGGCGGCGCAAAGTCGGAGATAACCGCGCGCACGGGAAGCGATGCCGCGCTCTTGGCTTCGAATTCCAGCACGATCGATTTGCCAGCAACGCCCTCCGGCTTTCCGGCGATGCCCACGGCGGGCGGCCATTCCCCTTTCTTTTCGGCAAAACGGACCACGACTTCACCATTGGTGACGTCGGCCTTCGCGCCGTTGCGGGCGGCGACTTCCTGGGCAGTGACAGTCCCGGTCAGCAAACCGAGAGTGAGAACGGAGACAATGAGGAAACGCATGAGGGAGGATCTTTCTGGAGTAAACGATTTAAAAAATGACTTACTGCGCCGGGCTGGCCTTGATGTTGCGCACGCGCACTTCACCGCTGGTGGGAGAGCTTTCAAAGACGATCAACGGCAGGTTGACATTCTCCACCGTCGTGGCGGCCACCGTAAAGGTCAGCGAAACGGGCTGCCACGAAGTGCCGAGCTTGATGGACTCCGCCCCGGCCAGATGCGTGTAAGGCGGGGCAAATTCGGAAACTACAATGCGAGCGGGCATCGCCTCCGTGGCCTTGACCTCAAAGGTAAGCGTGATCTTTTTTCCCGCGACTACGGACGACTTTTCCGGGATGCCCACGGCGGGCGGCCACTCGCCTTTTTTCGAGGCAAAGGTGATGACGATCTCACCGTTGGTGGTGGTCGCCTGAGCGCCGTTGCGAGCGGCGATTTCCTCCGCTTGGACCGCTCCCGGGAGCAGGCCGATCAGCAGAGCTGCGAGAATGAAGTGACGCATAGGGTATTCCTTTCGTTTGTAATCAGAAGATTGAAGAACAAAACACACACCCCGGCGCTTTGCGCCACCCCTCTTATTAGAGGGGACTTCTCCTGTCGCAACTCATCGTTACCCAAGAGCGGGCAAGCAGGAGTCCCCTCTAATAAGAGGGGTGGCGCAAAGCGCCGGGGTGTGTCAACAGAGGGCATAGAATGTTACTTTAAGCTGGATCGCCGCAGGTGTATTTATTCGATCGCCTTGAATGAGACCGGACCAATGAAAAA
This sequence comes from Verrucomicrobia bacterium Tous-C9LFEB, assembly GCA_002304345.1. Taxonomy (GTDB): domain Bacteria; phylum Verrucomicrobiota; class Verrucomicrobiia; order Methylacidiphilales; family UBA1321; genus UBA1321. The sequence continues at coordinate 211,709 of NEUU01000005.1, read as the reverse complement.
ATGCTGTCCGCCCTTGGCTTTGGACAGGAGCAAGCGCGGGGCGCTGAGCCATTTACCGCTCACCTGGCCGTTGATCACTTCCTTGAATTCGATCTTCTGCCACGCGCCAGTCAGGTCGTACGATTTCGTGACGGTGTAGTGACTTGCGTTCGCGCTGGTCACGCGCATGGCGATCTGGGAACCCACATCGCCTTTGATCCAAAACGTGACCTCCACCGATTTCGCACCGATGGCCAACGCCGCGCGGGCGGGATAACGCAGATGCGACGGCCATTCGAGATCCTCGGTGCTGTATTCGGGCACCAGCTCCAGCGAGGGCTGACCGTCGGGAGTCTTCACCTCGTTGTTCACCGAGATTTTCAATCCGCCCCAATTCTCCGGGGTATTGGCGAGATTGGAGTAATTCCATTCCTGCGCGCGGGGATCACCGCAGGCGGCCATGGGCAGCAATAAAAGAGTAACGGCAACTAAGTGTAATCCCAATTTCATAAGCAAGATCAGTCGTTGAGGGTTAAAAAGCAAAATCGGAGATGGCTGCGTGGCGAAGTGGGTAAACTTCCATCCTTACTATGCCGAATCGAAAAAGCATGGCGAACCGGATAGCTTTTCACATTCCATCAATAAGTTATATATTTTGATAATAATTGTATTCACACCGACGCGTCAGGACCAAGGAGTTTTCCCAAACTTGATCCGATTTTATCGATCTATGATTGAAGTCCGCGCCGCGCGGTTTTCCACTCTTAGCGAGAAACGCCGCTACACCCGCAGCACCAGCAACAACCCCGGCACGAGCACACCCGCCAGCAGGCAAAGCGTCACGATCCCCGGCCGACGCTGATATTTATAGGCCATCACCACCCCGAGCGCCGCCGTCACAGCCAACGCCACTCCGAGAGCCGCGCCGATGGCCTTGGAAATGGTCGCGGACGTTCCCTTGGCGAGGGATTGGTGGAGATGCACGCTGGACATCGTTTTCAACCACGCGGGCGGGGTGTAACTCCCGTCCTTGGCCGCGTCATTGAGGCGGTAGACCTGCCAGACACCGCTGACCGCGTAGAGAATCAGCAACGGAGCAAAAACACAGCCTAAATATAAGTGCAACGAGCGGACCCATTTCATACCCTCTCCTTGATTAATTACCTACCTGCAGAGTCTAAGCTGTTGAAATCGATAAAGCCATCGCTTTTGTCACCACGCGATCATTGACTTCTCTTGGCCACTGTCTAAAGATATTCCTTCCCTTATGAAGGCCGAGATTATTGTCACCCCGAAACAAAGCGTTTATGACCCCCAGGGCGATGCCGTAAAGCGCGCCATGCAACACCTCGGAATGGAGTGTGTGGAATCGGTCCGCATCGGAAAGTTCATCGAGCTTGAAATCAGCGGCAAGAATGTCGAAAAGACCCGCGTCAAGCTCGACCAGATTTGCAAGGACCTGCTCTCCAATCCCGTGATTGAAGACTACGTCCTGAAGCTCGGCGAAGCCAAGGCCCCCGTTTCCGCCGCCGCCAAGCTGAAGGCCCTCATCGAGGAAGCCACCGACGACGACGACGAAATCCCCCTTCCCGCTTCGAAGATCAAGTCCAAGGTCAAAGACAAGTCCGACAAGAAGAAGTCCAAGAAAGAAAAGAAAAAGGACAAGAAGAAGAAGGACAAAAAGAAAAAGAAGCACTAGCGCCAAGCTCGTCCATTAACCCAAGAATAAGAAGGAATCGACCATGCGTTGGGCTGTCATTCAATTTCCCGGTTCAAACTGCGATCAGGACTGCTACCACGTCCTCAAGCACGTCCTCGGTCAGGACGCCTACTACGTCTGGCACAAGAACGATTCCCTCGAAGGCGCGGACGCCGTCATCGTCCCCGGCGGCTTCTCCTACGGCGACTACCTGCGCTGCGGCGCGATCGCCCGCTGGTCACCCGTCATGCAATCGGTCAAGGCCCACGCGGCCGACGGCGGCATCGTCATCGGCATCTGCAACGGCTTCCAGGTCCTTTGCGAAGCGGGCCTGCTCCCCGGCGCGCTCATCCGCAACCGCTCGCTCCACTTCCGCTGCGAATCGCGCCCCCTGCGCGTCGAGCATCCCCACTCCCTCTTCACGAAGAAACTCCTCACCGGCCAGATCCTCGACATCCCCATCGCCCACGGCGAAGGCAACTACTTTGCCGATCCCGAGACGTTGAAGTCGCTCCAGATCAACCGCCAGATTCTCTTCACCTACAGCGACCGCGCGGGCCGCGCCACGCCGGAGACCAATCCGAACGGCTCCGCCCTCAACATCGCCGGGATCATGAATAAAGAAGGCAACGTCCTCGGCATGATGCCCCACCCCGAGCGCGCGTCCGAGTCGATCCTCGGCGGCAGCGATGGCAAGGCGATCTTCGAGTCGGTCATTGAAGCCAAGGAACCGAAAGGGGCCGTCGCCGCCTAGCTGTTCTTCAGTCCTACTGAAAACCGAAAACTGATAACCGAAAACTTTTCCCCGCCATGTCCGCCGCCACTTCCAAAAAGATCACTCCCGAACTCATCGCCCAGCACGGCATCACGCCCGAGGAGTACGAGCGCATCAAGGAAATCCTCGGCCGCGAACCGAACATCACCGAGCTCGGCATCTTCTCCGTGATGTGGAGCGAGCATTGCTCCTACAAAAACTCCCGTCCCGAACTGAAGAAATTCCCCGTCACCGGACCGAACGTCCTCGTGAAGGCGGGCGAAGAAAACGCGGGCGTCATCGACATCGGCGACGGCTGGGCCATCGCCTTCAAGATGGAGTCGCACAATCACCCGAGCGCGGTCGAACCCTTCCAGGGCGCGGCCACCGGCGTGGGCGGCATCCTGCGCGACATCTTCACCATGGGCGCGCGCCCGATCTTCTCGCTCAATTCCCTCCGCTTCGGCGACATCCGCGGCGACTCCGAGCAGGCCAAGACCAATCGCCGACTCCTCGGCGGCGTGGTGGCCGGTATCGCCCACTACGGCAATTGCATTGGCGTTCCGACTGTCGGCGGCGAAATCTATTTCGACAATTCCTACAACGGCAACCCGCTCGTCAACGTGTTCTCCCTCGGCATCCTGCGCCATGAGGACATCCGCCGTGGCGCCGCCACCGGCACGGGCAACCCCGTTTTCTACGTCGGCAACCGCACGGGCCGCGACGGCTTGGCCGGTGCCGCGTTCGCCTCGCGCGATCTCACGGAAGACTCGAAGGCCGACCGTCCCGCCGTGCAGGTGGGCGATCCCTTCATCGAAAAGTTGCTCCTCGAAGCGTGCCTCGAACTCTACAAGCACCCGGAAGCCGTCGTCGGCATTCAGGACATGGGCGCGGCGGGCTTGACCTGCTCCACCTGCGAAACCGCCAGCCGCGGTAACAGCGGCATCGAGATCGACCTCAAGAAAGTTCCCCAGCGCGAACCGGGCATGACTCCCTACGAGACGATGCTCTCCGAGTCGCAGGAGCGCATGCTCATCATCGTCCACAAGGGCCATGAGCAGACCGTGCTCGACATCTTCCGCAAGTGGGACCTCCCCGTCGCGGAAATCGGTTTCGTCACCGACGACACCCTCATGCGCGTGAAGAACGGCAACGAAGTCGTCGTGGAAATCCCCGCCCGCAAGCTCGCGGACGAAGCCCCCATCTATCACCGCGAAGCGCGCGAACCCGCCGACCTCCTCGAGCGTCGCCAGTTCGATTTCTCCAAGATCACCGAGCCGGACGATTACGCCGCGACGGTGCTGGAACTCGCTTCCTCGCCCTCCCTCGCCTCGAAGCGCTGGGTTTATCGCCAGTATGACCACATGGTCCGCGTCGGCACCGTGGTCAACCCCGGCAGCGACGCCGCCGTGATCCGCTTCGACACCGGCGACGGCAAATGGAAATACCTCGCCGCCAGCGTTGACTGCAACGCCAAGTACGTGGCTGCCGATCCGTATCGCGGCTCGCTCATCGCCGTGGCCGAGTGCGCCCGCAACATCGCCATGAGCGGCGGCGTTCCCCTCGCCCTCACGGACAACCTCAATTTCGGCAACCCGCACGATCCGGAAATCTTCTGGGAACTGCAACAGTCCGTCAACGGCCTCGCCGACGGCTGCCGGTTCTTCAACACCCCGGTCACTGGCGGCAACGTCAGCCTCTACAACCAGAATCCCGCCGGAGCCATCGACCCCACGCCGACCGTCGGCATGGTCGGTCTCATTGCCGAGGAAAAGCACATCACCAGCTCGCACTTCAAGAAGCCCGGCGATGCCATTCTCCTCGTCGGCGACTGGGGTTGGGAAATCGCGCTGAGCGCCTACGCCCGCGAAATCCACGGCGTGCTCACCGGCGAACCGCCGCAACTCGATCTTTCCCGCGAAAAGCGCCTGCATGACGCCGTTCGCTCCCTCATCCGCCTCGGCGAAGTGCACAGCGCGCATGACTTGAGCGAAGGCGGCCTCGCCGTCGCGCTCGTCGAATCCTGCTTCGGTGGCAAAGTCCCCGTCGGCGCGAGCATCGACATTCCCGCCGACCTGCGCCTCGACGTCGCCCTCTTCAACGAGAGCCAGAGCCGCGCGATTCTCACCACCCGCGGCGAGAACGCCACGGCGGTGATCGAGCTGCTCGCCCGCTTCAACGTCCCCGCCCTGCGCATCGGCACGGTCGGCGGCAACGAACTTGCCATCACTTCGGGATCAAAGAAAATCAGCTGGAGCCTGGATCAACTCGACAAGGCATGGGGATTGGCCATTGAAACCTTGATGGAATAGGCTACGTTGTAACCATCCTCCCCACCCCTACCCCTGTGAGCGAATCCTCCTCCCAAGCCCATTATCCCAAACACGAGTGCGGCGTCTTCGGCATCTTCGGTCATCCCGATGCCGCGATGCTGACCTACTACGGTCTCTACGCCCTCCAACACCGCGGCCAGGAAAGCGCCGGTATCGTCTCCGCCAAGGAACCCGGCAGCCCCTTCGCCTTCCATCGCGGCATGGGCCTCGTCTCTCAGGTCTTCAATGAGGGCATCCTCAAGCAGATTTCCGGCACCCGCTCCATCGGCCACGTCCGCTACTCCACCACCGGCTCGAGCACGCTCAAGAACGCCCAGCCCATCGTCGTCGACTGCGCCCGCGGCCAGGTCGCCATCGCGCACAACGGCAATCTCGTCAACGCCAACATCATTCGCGACGAACTCGAAGCCAACGGCTCCATTTTCCAAACCACCGTCGACAGCGAGATCATTCTCCACCTCATGGCGCAACCCCAAGACGGTGGCCGCGAGTCCAGCCTCGTCCGCGCCCTGTCCCGCATCGACGGCGCGTTCTCGCTCGTGATCATGAGCGAGCGCGAAATCATCGGCGCGCGCGATCAATACGGCTTCCGCCCCCTCTGCATCGGCAAACTCGGCGACGCTTGGGTTCTCTCCAGCGAAACCTGCGCCCTCGACCTCATCGACGCGCAGTTCATCCGCGAAGTCGAACCCGGCGAAATCGTCGTGATCGACGAAAAAGGTCTCCGCTCCTTCAAGCCCTTCGTCGACAAGCCCAACAAGGCGCTCTGCGTTTTCGAATACGTCTACTTTGCCCGGCCCGACTCCAAGATCATGGACGTCAACGTCAGCCTCGCCCGCACCCGCATGGGCTACGAGTTGGCCAAATTGCATCCGGTTGAAGCCGACCTCGTCGTCCCCATTCCCGATTCCGGCAACTACGCCGCGCTCGGCTACAGCGAGCAATCCGGCATCCCCTATTCGCACGCCTTCGTGCGTAATCACTACATCGGCCGCACCTTTCTTCAACCCTCGCAGCTCATCCGCGATTTCGGTGTCCGCGTGAAGCTCAACCTCGTCAAGGACGCGGTCAAGGGCAAGCGCGTCGTCGTGGTCGATGACTCCATCGTGCGCGGCACCACCGCCCGATCCCGCGTCGTCACCCTGCGCAAAGCCGGTGCGAAGGAAGTCCACATCCGCGTCAGCTGTCCCCCGCATCGACACGCCTGTCATTACGGCATCGATTTCCCGAATCCCAAGGACCTGCTCGCCAATCAGCTTTCCCTCGACGAAATCGCCCAGTACCTCGGTGCCGACAGCCTCGGCTACCTCACGGAAGAAGCGATGATCCGCGCCATTGGCCGCCCCGAAAATCAATTCTGCCGCGCCTGTTTCAACGGCAAATACCCGGTCGAGTACGACCAAAAAGTCGACAAGCTCATCCTCGAACGCCGCAACGAACGCGCCGACTCGCTCATCACCAGCAGCGACGAAGCCCGCCTCTTTTAGTAGCGCGCGAGTGTAATGCCGGTCTTCTCTGCGTTGTAGGGCGGTTCTGCGAACCGCCGCGGCTATCCAAAAAATCCACCGCCCCTTCCACCCGATCCTTCGACTTCGCTCAGGATGACAGAGTGTGAAAGCGAATGTCTTTTGCGATTGGCGCAGCCAATCAGCAAGCGGGTCCAGCGTCACACTGGTCATCCTGAGCGAAGTCGAAGGATCGGGTGGAAGGGGCAGGTTCGGTCTTTATCCATCTCAAACCCCATCCCCTCCTCTGCGTTCTTGGCGAGCTCGGCGAGAAACTCTCCGCTGCCTACGCCTTCCGCAACCGGACGACAAGATCCTTGCTCTCGACCGCATCGCCCACGGCGACGAACAGTTCGCCCACCACGCCATTTTCCGGCGCGGTCAACGTCGTGTACATCTTCATCGCCTCGAGCGTCAGCAGCTTGTCACCCTTCGCGACCTTCGAGCCCACGCTCACTGCCAGCGACGTCACCATGCCGGGGATCGGCGCGGCCACTTCCAGCGCGTTGTTCGGGTCCGCCTGCACGCGCGGCTTCGTCTTCGGCTGGATCGCGCGATCCGTGATCCACGTCTGGCGCGTCACGCCGTTCAACTCAAACACCACCATGCGGCGGCCATCCTTGTCGGGCGGATTCACATTCAGCAATTTCAGGTAAAGCGTCTTGCCCTGCTCGATCGTGATGCTGATTTCATCGTTCGGCTTCATGCCGTAGAAGAACGCCGGGGTCGGCAGCACGCTCACGTCGCTGTAGTCCTTCTCGAATTTATTGTAGTCGAGGAACACCTGCGGATACATCAGGTAGCTGTAAAGATCGTCGTCCGTCGGCTTCGATTTGATCTTCGCTTCGAGCTCGTCCTTCGTCTTGTCGAAATCGAGCGGCGGCAGATTCGCGCCGGGGCGCGACTTCAGCGGCTTGCGATTGCCCAGCACGATCTGCTGCAGCTTCTTCGGCCAACCGCCCTGCGGGAAACCGAGTCCGCCCGAAAGCATGTCGATGACCGATTCCGGGAACGGCGTTCCGGCGGGCAGATTGAGCACGTCGGCCGGCTTGATGCCGCGCGTGACGAGGAACATGGTCATATCGCCGACCACCTTGCTGCTCGGCGTCACTTTGACGATGTCGCCAAAGAGCGCGTTCACCTCGGCATAGCACCGGGCGATTTCCGGCCAGCGGTGACCGATCTCCATGCTGACGGCCTGCTCCTTGAGGTTCGTGTATTGACCGCCCGGCATTTCGTGGAGGTAGACCTCCGCCGTGCCGAACTTCGGCGCGGTGTCGAACGGCGCGTAGTACTCGCGGACCTGTTCCCAGTAGTCGGCGAACTCGTTGAGCGCGTCGAGATCGAGCTTCGTGTCGCGCGGCGTGTGCTGCAACGCGGCCACGAGCGAATTCAAATTCGGCTGGCTCGTCGACCCGGAGAGCGACGCAATCGCCGCGTCGGCGATGTCCACGCCCGCATCCGCTGCTTTCAGAATCGAGGCGGAATTGATGCCGCTCGTGTCGTGCGTGTGGAAATGAATCGGGAGATCGATCTCCTGCTTCAGCGCCTTCACCAGCTTGTACGCGGCGTAGGGCTTACACAGGCCCGCCATGTCCTTGATGGTGAGAATATGCGCGCCCATCTTCTCGAGCTCTTTGGCGAGCTTGATGTAATAATTCAGCGAATACTTGTCGCGCTTCCCGTCGAGAATATCGCCGGTGTAGCAAATCGCCGCGTCACAAACCGCGTGCGTGTCCTGCACCGCTTCCATTGCGACTTTCAGGTTCGGCAGATAATTCAGCGAATCGAAGATGCGAAAAATATCGATCCCCGATTCCGCCGAGTGCTTCACGAACCCCGACACCACGTTATCCGCGTAGTTCGAATAGCCGACCGCGTTCGAGCCACGGAACAGCATCTGGAAGCAAATGTTCGGCACCCGCTCGCGCAGATCGCGCAACCGCTGCCACGGGTCTTCATGCAGGAAGCGCATCGCCGTGTCGAACGTCGCGCCGCCCCACATCTCGAGACTGAATAAATTCGGCGTGCGCCGCGCGATGGCATCCGCCGCCGCGAGCATATCGTAACTCCGCACGCGCGTGGCCATGAGCGACTGGTGCGCGTCTCGCAACGTTGTATCCGTGATGAGCAAGCGCTTCTCGTTCTTCGCCCACTCCGCGAATTTGCGCGCCCCGAGATTGAGCAGGATCTGGCGAGTGCCTTCGGGCGGCGTCTGCTTGAAATCGAATTTTGGCGCGGCCGGTGTCGGCAACTTCCCCGGCTTGAACCCCTTCGCCTGCGGGTTGCCATTCACAGTCACATCGCCGATGTAGGACAGCAACTTCGTCGCGCGATCCCGGCGCGGCGTGAACTTAAAGAGGTCCGGCGTGTTATCGATCAAGCGCGTCGTCGCGTCGCCACGGCGGAACGTCTCGTTGTGAATCAAATTCTCGAGGAACGGAATGTTCGTCTTCACCCCGCGAATACGGAATTCCCGCAACGCGCGCTCCATGCGCTGCAACGCGATGCCGAAGGACGGCCCGCTCGCCGTCACCTTCACCAACAGCGAATCGTAGAACGGCGTGATGACGCTCCCGGTATCGCCCATACCCGCGTCGAGTCGGATGCCGTAGCCCGCCGCCGAGCGGTAGGTGAGAATCTTGCCGTAATCCGGCGTGAAGTTTTTCGTCGGATCTTCCGTCGTGATGCGCGACTGCACCGCGTAGCCGATGCGCGGGACGTCCTCCTGCTTCGGCAACTTCAATTCCGGACCGAACAACGACGCGCCCTGCGCGATCATGATCTGCGAGCGCACAAGATCGATGCCCGTGATCTGCTCCGTCACCGTGTGCTCCACCTGGATGCGCGGATTCATCTCAATGAAGTACCACTTGTTATCGTCCAGATCGTAGAGGAACTCGACCGTGCCCGCGTTGTCGTAACCGATCTCCTTGCCGATGCGCACCGCCGCATCGCACAACTCGCGCCGCACGTTCTCCGCCAGCCCGATCGACGGCGCGACTTCGATCACCTTCTGGTGACGCCGCTGCACGGAACAATCACGCTCGTGCAGGTGGATGCAATTGCCGTGCTTGTCGCCGAGCAATTGCACTTCGATGTGCTTCGCGCGACGCACGAATTTTTCCAAAAATACCGCCGGATTACCAAACGCGCGATCCGCCTCACCCTGCGCTTCGTCCAGCAAACGGTCGAGATCCTTCGGGTCCTGCACAATGCGCATGCCGCGACCGCCGCCACCGAACGCCGCTTTGATGATCAATGGAAAACCGAGTTCCCGCGCGATCTTCACCGCTAGCTTGCGATCCGTCACCGGATCTTCCGTGCCGGGTAGCGTGGGGATTTTCAACTTCTGCGTCAGCTCCCGCGCCGCCACCTTGTTGCCCATCAAATCGAGCAGCTCCGGTCGCGGTCCAACGAATGTAATGCCCGCCTTCGCGCACGCGCGCGCGAAATCCGCATTCTCGGAAAGAAATCCGTAGCCGGGGTGGATGAGATCGATGCCATTGTCCTTCGCCAGCGTAATGATGCCGTCGATGTCCAGATACGCGCCGACCGGTCCCTTCCCCTGTCCCACCAGATACGCCTCGTCCGCCTTGAAGCGGTGCATGCTGAAACGATCCTCCTGCGCGAAGAGCGCGACCGTGCGCAAACCGAGTTCCGTCGCGGCGCGAAAAACACGAATGGCGATTTCGCTGCGGTTGGCGACGAGCAGTTTCTTCGGCTTGCTCCCGACGCTGGCGGAATAGCTTGGAACGGAAAGAGTTTGCGTGGTGGAAGTCGACTTCGTCTTGCGGCGTTTAGTCATAAGGGGGAACAGTGTTATACGGCTTCCAACTTATTAACGCCAAGCGGATTCTGCGAGAAATGACGACTTTACAGCATAACTAATAGCAGCGCGGCGCTGGACTCAGCGATGCTAACCCAGCATACACCTCGAAGGACCTCATTGTAGCAGACGGATGCAGGTGTCTTGCTGTAGGGCGGTTCGGTGAACCGCCGCGACGGGACGCAGTCCCGTCCTACAAAAGAACGTCACGCTACTTACGCGCGCGCAGGAGCGCCGCCCCGCTGCGCAACATGCTCTCGGTCATTTCCCAGCCAATGCACGGGTCGGTGATCGACACGCCGTACTTCAACTTCGAAACGTCGGCGCAAATCGGCTGCGTCCCTTCGTGCAGAAAGCTCTCGATCATCACCCCCATCAATGCGGGGCTGGTGCGGTGGCAGAGTTGCTCCATCAGATTCTGCCAGACGATTTCCTGCCGGGTCGGTTCCTTGCCGGAATTCGCGTGACTGCAATCGACCATGACGCCACTCGGCAATCCGGCTTTCTTGAGCTGCGCTTCCGCGTCCACGATGCTCGTCGCATCATAATTCGTGCGCCCCCGTCCACCGCGCAGCACGATGTGACTGCAGGGGTTGCCGGTCGTGTGAATGATGGCGGTCATTCCGTCCTGATCCATGCCCAGGAAACTGTGCGGATGCTGCGCCGAACGCATCGCGTCGAGCGCCACTTGCAGACTGCCATCCGTGCCGTTCTTGAATCCGACCGGCATGGAAAGACCGCTCGCCATCATGCGATGGGTTTGCGATTCCGTCGTGCGCGCGCCAATGGCGGCCCACGTCACCATGTCGGCATTGTACTGCGGCACGATCGGGTCGAGAAATTCCGTGGCGGTCGGCAGGCCGAGGCGCGTGATGTCGATGAGCAGCTTGCGCGAGAGGCGCAGGCCCGCTTCGATGTCGTTGGAATCGTTCATGTAGGGGTCGCTGATAAGCCCCTTCCAGCCGATGGTCGTGCGCGGCTTTTCGAAATAGGTGCGCATGACGATTTCGAAGACATCCTTCAACTCGTTGCGGAGGGTGACGAGACGCTGCGCATATTCCATCGCGCCCTTCGGGTCGTGGATGGAACAGGGGCCGATGACCACGAGCAGGCGGTGGTCTTTGCCGGCGAGAATCGCCTCCACCGATTGACGCCACGCGAGCACACTCGCGGAGTCCTCATCGGTCATCGGCAATTCATTCTTGAGCTGGTGCGGCGAGACGAGACGATCCATCCCCCGGACACGCAGATTATAGGTCTTTTGCATAAGCGTAAAACGTGAGGGTCAAAGATGCCCTAAAACTCCGCGCGGGGCAAGCGTGGATGCGGAATCGCTACGACGCCAGTCCACGAGCAGTCCCTCAAGCCCCTTGAACGGAGTCGGTTCTGATGAGAACGCCCCCCCGCCGACGCGGAACACGATGACTCCGAAACCTTGCCCACCGATCCTTCGACAAGGATGACGGGTTGGGGGTGGCAAACTCAAATGATCGCGAGGAGTTCTGGTGTGATGTGAAGATGACCCTACGACATTACCTTCATTCCACGTCATCCTGAGCTCGTCGAAGGATCGGCGGGCAAGGTGCTAATCTTTTCGCTTTTGGCGAACGAGATTCATGAATTGAGGCGGAGCTTCTTTTCACTGAAACTCGACATTGCGGCTTTCTTTAATGCGGGGATTAAAGGGGACAGCCCCGAATGGCACTAAGCTAAGCAAGTTGGAGAGTACCTCCACTGAGGATAATTTGGAGTGCGGGAGCTTGCTCCCGCTTTTCGGTGCGGCGGCAAGCCGCCGCACTCCAAAGCGTTCAAGGCCTCATAAAATCATCCTAACACGTCCTTAACTTAGTGCCATTCATACCTGCCCCCTATTTCGCTGTCTGCTTTACCTCAGGATTCTCGATAACTCGCGTTAAAACCACCACCCGATCAAAGTCTAATTTCCTCTCAAAAAATCCAGGATCATTAATGAAGATAGGATTTAATATCTCCATATTTTTGACTATTTTATAGCTACCACCCTCATCCGTATAATTATATACTCGAAAAGATATTTCAAATTTTAAGTTATTATAACAGAGAGTTGGATAAGCAATCTTTCCGATAAATGATCCACCAGATTCATTTAGCACATAGGCTCCACCATCTTTTGATGAATTCTCTGAATTTAAGAAAACATTTTGCGTGACCGTTTTCTTCACATATTTTTTAATTGCCAGATCATCTTTCAAATAGTCGAGACCCACTGCAACTCCATCAATATTCTCTGTATTTATATTTTTCTGCTTAACTTGCAGCGAGCGAAATTTATAACGCTCCTTAGACTCGTTAATAATCATTAATAAGGCATAGGAAATCTGATCTTGTTTTTTATAATCGATTATTAGCACTGTAATATCTCCACTCGCATCTGAGTAAAGGCTCAGCGACGAACAGCAAAAAACAAGCACCGCTATCACTAGAGATGCAAAAGAACCTCTATATACTGACATGGCGAATATTATAAATACCCTTTATTATATGCATCTTGCGGAGAAAATGGGCCAGTCCCCTTTTAGCTCGATTACTCCGAAACCTTCCGCTTTTGACGAACGAGACTCATGAACTGCTGTGGGGCTTCTTTCCACTGGAATTCGACATGGTGACGTTCTTTAAAGCGAATACTGTCTGGCGTGAATTCAAAGCACCAGATTTTATCGTATCCGTCATAGGCCCAAAGAACATGACTGGAGTCCGTGTAGACGAGCCATCCATCCACGACCTCAAAAGCAACGGCGTTCTTGAGCCGAACTCGTGAGAGCGTCAGCGTATTCTTGTCGAGTTTGACCTGGAGGTTCTCGCCCCCCACTGCTTTCTCGTAGAGGCCGGGCGACGAAATATAGCGATAGCCTTCCGCCGCATTCGCCGTCGCAGCTATCAACATCAGAGCCAACAGAACCTTCCTCATGGTCCAATCCCCTGATAACACCAATCTTTACGCCTGCTGATTCGGCGTGGCGGGCGGCAGGACGACCGGTTGTGCGGGAACCGGAACAGGCTTCGTTTCCGCGCCGACCTTGCCGAGCACGGGCGGAAGTTCGATCCCCGCCGCGCGAGCGAGATCGGTCACGGGCGGGAGACCGGTGATGAGATCCTTCAGCAGACCGGAGACGCCGCCGCTCGCGCCGCCTTCGCCGCCACCCCAGACGACGACCTTGTCGATCTTCAGGTTGGAGATGCCCTTCATCTGCGATTCGACGAGGCTCGGGAGTTGATCGGCGAGCAGGACGACGACCGCTTCGTTGGCGTTGCCACCAGCAGCACTGACCAGTTCGCGGAAACCGTTCGCACGGCCTTCGAGCACGGCCTTGATGCCGAGACCCTCGGCCTGCTTGATCGTGAAGATCTTCGTACCTTCCGCTTCCGCCGCGATGGTGACGCGCTTCGCATCGGCCTCGGCGTTGACGATGGCGGCTTCCTTGGCGATTTCCGCAGGAACGACCTGCACCGCGTACTGTTCCTTGCGCGTCATCTCGGCACGGGCCTGTTGCGCGACGGCTTCGGCTTCGAAGGTCTGGCGTTCGACGTCGGCCTTGGCGATGTTTTCCGCCGCCTGCGCCTGGCGCGCCGCTTCGGCCTGCTTCACGCGCAGATCGGCGTTCGATTGGGCGATGGCTTTTTGTGCTTCATTGCGGCCCTGCGTGGCGAGGGCTTGCGCATTGGAAACGCTGACGGTCATTTCCTTGTCCGCTTCGGCTTTACCGATTTCGGAATCGCGCTCGGCTTCGGCCACTTTGATCTTCGCATCGGCGATGGCCTTGGCGGACGCTTCCTTGCCGAGCGCCTCGATGTAGCCGGACTCGTCCATCACGTCCTGAATGTTGACGTTGATGAGGCGCAGGCCGACCTTCTCCAATTCGGTGCTGACGTTGGTGGTGATCGCTTCGATCAGCTTGTCGCGGTCGGCGTTGATTTCCTCAATCCGCATCGTGGCGACGACGAGACGCATCTGGCCAAAGATAATTTCCTGCGCGAGCTGGATGATCTGCACGTTGTTCAACCCGAGCAACCGCTCGGCGGCGTTGCCCATCATCTGCGGGTCGGTGGTGACGCCGATGGTAAAAGTGGACGGCACACTGACGCGGATGTTCTGCTTCGAGAGCGCGTTGTTGAGCTGGATATCGATCGACATCGGGTGCAGGTCGAGAAACTGGTAGTCCTGAAAGACCGGCCAGATGAAGGCCGCGCCACCGTGCAGACATTTCGCGCTGCGGCCCGTGCCGACGCAACCGTAGACGACGAGCACGCGGTCGGACGGGCACCGCTTGTAGCGGGTGAGCAACGTCATGATGACGGCAAAGACGAGAACCGCGATTCCGGCAATGAGAAACAACTCAGGCATAATCCCTTTTTCCTTCTTATTTGTGGTTGTGAAAAAAACCGACCCGTGTGAACCCTACGAAAGCTTTTCGACGACCAAGGCGTTTTCCCCGCGCAGAGCGGTGACTTTGACATCTGTGCCGGTGGCGAGTTCCGGCCCCGTCGTGTAGGCCTTCACGTTCTGCCGCCGACCGCTGAATGACACCTGGATTTCGCCCGCGCCCGAATTCGCTCCCGGAACGCGCATGTAAACCGTGCCATTGCAGCCGATGGCCTCTTTCAAAATCGCCGTGCCGTCGGACCGCAGGCTGTAGACGAACTTCATGAGCAGCACGTAGCTCGCCGTGATGACGAGACCGATGAGCAGGCCAAAAGCCGACGCCACCGGAATGGAATAGTTGTGTTGGATCGCCATCACGCCGCCGAAACCAAGACCGAGCATCAGAGCGGAAATCGATTTCAGCGAGAGATAACCGCTCAGTTCGTGATCGGTCGCCACATCGACGGAGATATCCCCATCGTGTCCGGCAAAGAGACCGAGCACCGCCTGCAAAACGATCAATCCCAACGACACCAAACCGATGCCCCAGAAAATCTGCAACGAAAGCGTTTGGTCCGACCACCAATCAGCGATAAAGGCGAACGGTATCACAGTGAGGTCAATCTATAGCTCTCCTTTGGCCGCTGACAAGCGAATCAGGAAGGACCGAAGTACGATATTAGGGCCTTTTTCAACTAGATTGTCGCAACGCTAAGACTCGTGGAGCAAGCCAACTGATCCTTCGACAAGCTCAGGATGACGTGGAGTGAAAGTAATATTTCAGATAACTTTCTGCTCTCTCCAGAACTCCTCACGATCATTTGAGATTACCTCCCCAACCCGTCATCCTGAGCTTGTCGAAGGATCGGCTGGGATTGTTTGGGATGCGACAATGAACTCGAAATCCGCCCTAGAAAGGTTGAGAACGCCGATGAATTAACTCACTGTGACAAGAACCGAAAGCGGTGCGCACCGGGTGCAAGGCTCAGCGCTGCCGTCACGCAGGTTCAAATGAGAAAGACAGGCGGCTTGCCAACCAACAGGCGGACTTCTAGGGTGCGGAGAAATCGGATGAAACTCTTCACCCCACTTCTTTCGATTCTCACCATTTTATTGACCATGACTGCGACTGCTTCCGACGTTCGTTTTTACCTCGGCACCTACACCAATACCCCGCCCAGCCAGGGCATCTACCTCGGCGTCTTCAACACCGAGACCGGCCAGCTCGGGCCGATCACCCTCGCCGCGCCCGCGAAGAATCCCAGCTACGTCGCGCTCTCGCCCAATCGCCATTTTCTCTATGCCGTGACGGAAGCCCCCGAGGGGTCCGTGAGCGCATTCCGCGTGGAAGCGGATGGCAAGCTGACCTTCCTCAACACGCGTTCCGCCGAGGGCGCGGCCCCGTGCCATATCAGCGTCGACGCCACGGGCAAGAATGTCCTCGTCGCCAATTACAACGGCGGTAACGTGATCAGCTTCCCCATCGAAGCCGACGGCTCGCTCGGCGCGCGCACGGCGATGATCGCCTACACCGGTTCGAGCGTGAACGCCCAACGGCAATCGAAGCCGCACGCGCACTCCATCTACGCGGATGCGGACAATCGCCGCGTCTACTCGTGCGATCTCGGCACCGACTCGGTCTGGATCTTTCAATTCGATCCGGCGCGCGGCACGTTGACGCCGAATGAACCCGCCGCGTTCAAGGGCACGCCCGGCGCGGGACCGCGGCATCTCGCGCTCGCTCCCGATGGCAAATTCTATTACCTGATCAACGAGATGGCGCTGACCGTGAGCGTGCTCGCTCGCGACGAAAAAACCGGCGCGCTGACAGAAGTGCAGACGATCTCCACCCTGCCGGAAGGCGTGTCGCGCGAAGGCACCTCGACCGCTGCGATCAAGCTGCACCCGAACGGGCGCTGGCTCTACGCCTCGAATCGCGGCCACGACTCGATCACGCTCTACGCCGTGGGGACCGATGGCAAACTGACCTACGTGGATAACGTCTCCGCCGGGGTGCAGGTGCCGCGCGATTTCTCCATCGACCCGAGCGGTCGGTGGATTCTCGCCACAGGCCAAAAAGACGGCAAAGTCGCCGTGCTCCGCATCGATCCGGCCACCGGCAAACTCTCGCTCACCGATCAGTCCGCCACCGTCGGCACGACCGTGTGCGTTGTGTTTTACTAAGCGGCTCCGCCCCTTAAAACCCCGCCAAAGGGAATGATTCCCTTTGGAAACCCCGCTTGGGCCGAATTCGCCTTTTACGCAGACGTAAAAGAGCGAATTCGGCCCAAGTGATTTTCAAATGCAAATCTTCACCGTTTGATGGAGTCTAGGGCATTTTAAAAATTGCTGTAGCCGTTACGAACGCCATTGGTTTTTCTGTAGGGCGCTTCGGTGAAGCGCCATGGCGGCTCACCGAGCCGCCCTACAGCAAGGCACCAGCGGCTATAGTTTTATTTAAAACGCTCTAGAGCCCCCACGACACGAAAAAAGGCGCACCCTTGCGAGTGCGCCTTTTTTGCGAGAGGCCGGAAATTAGGCTGCCCGGCGGTCGGTCTTGGCACCGCTCACGACGATCTGGCGGCCCATGAAGTCGGTGCGGTTGAGCTTTTCCACGGCGAGCTTGGCCGTTTCGAGTTCTTCCATTTCCACAAAGCCGAAGCCTTTGGAGCGGCTGCTTTGGCGGTCCATGACCACTTCCACGTTTTTCACCGCGCCAACCTTGGAGAACAGGTCGAACAAGTCGCTTTCGGCGGCGTCATAGGACAAGTTGCCGATGTAGAGCTTGGTGCTGGTGATTTCCTGGGGAACCGGCGGTTCGGCCGTGAGTTCCTTGCGCGCGGGGCGTTCCGCACGTTCGGCTTTTTCGCTGACGGGTTTGGGCGAGCTATAGCTGCTGCTGCTCGAGCTGCTGGCGGGTTTCGACTTGAAGCCAAACCAACCCAGAATCTTTTTTAAGAGGCTGGTTTCTTCCTTGCGGCGGGGGGCGTAGCCCTGACCGCTGCTGCTGCGGGTATCATTGCGACGATTGCGTCCACCGCGACGGCGGCGGCCTGAGCCACCATTACGCGGCCGTGTATCTGTATTCATGTTGCGAGTTGTGAACGAACGAGGAGTGTTCGAGTGCGTTGCTTAATCTTTCAGCAAATAACGGCCGTAAATGAGACCGGCCAAGGCACCGCCCAAAAGAGGGCCAAACCAGTAAACCAGGTGGTTCCCGAAGTAGGACCAGCCGTTGAACAGAAGATCGCCCGAGGCCAGTGCCGGGCCAAAAGCCCGCGCTGGATTCAGGGCGCCGCCTGTAAACGGATATGCCACCAAAATTCCAATGGTTACCGTCAAGCCGATGGCCAGGCCCCCGATTTTGGGACCGCGGCGGTCAATTCCGGTGCCGTAAACGACAAACACCAGGAAGAATGTAGTGACCGCCTCAATAGCGATGGCTCGAAGATAGGTTGTCTTGGCCGATAATCCGGGCGTACCCAGGATTACGACCCCTTTGCCGAAGAGGATGGTGACTAACACCCCTGCCAAGGTCGCGCCCAATAATTGCGCTACCCAGTACTTCCCGGCTTCCGCCGTGGAAATTTTGCCTCCCACCCACGCGCCAAATGTGACGGCGGGATTAAGATGACCTCCAGAGATGCTGCCCACTGCTGAGACCATGACGGCGATGGTTAACCCATGCGCTAAAGCGATGGTTAACAGATTATCCGTGTTTTGCATCACTCCCACACCAATAAAGATGAGAGCGAAGGTGCCGATGGCCTCGGCGAGGTAAATCCTCATTCGTATCCTTTCTTGAGCGAGCAAGTTACGGGTTCTGCCACAAGATGCAATCAGAATTTCCAAAAAGTCAGGTCATTTAGCTCCTTAAGCATCAATCGCATTCGCCTTTCAGCAAGCAGTTTACCCGCTTTTTTATGCGGTATAAAGTAGTTGAGATTAGTAAATAACCTTATCGTGTCGAGCGAGGTTCATGTCAGCGACAGCGGCAGCGCCACCACTCGCATGCCTTTGTTAGGTCGCGAATCCACAGCAGAAATGACACTCAAGACCTATGAGCCCCCGTCCGAGAGCTTGCGCCCGCCGAAGCCACCGGCTTCGGCTACAACGCTATCGCGACAGGTGAACTTCTCAATGGAACTCCGGGTGTAGCCGAAGCCGGTGGCTTCGGCGGGCGCAAGCTCTCGGACAGGGAGTGTCACCCTGATCCTGTTAGTGAGCGATATTTCGGCTTTTTACTCCTACTAACCACCAACTTCATAAGGAGTTACGCTGTGCCTCTCTCGTAATTTAATGGCATTTTTTGCCAAACTTTTTAAAGATCGCTACCGATACCCCTTTGGCGACCGGGCCTAAAAAGGTCTTTTTAAGAAGGGTTTGACCCACCCGACACGCCGGTCTACAGAGGGAGGAGAAGAGAGGGTGATTCGTTTCGAGACGAAAACAGGTCGGCACCGGCACTTTTTCATAAAGTGTAATTATTTCGTCTAAAGACACTTACCCACCCATTATTACTTCTACTTAACCGTATTAGTATAAGTCCTTGAACTTTAACCATTAGAAGAGATTGTGAAATTTTTCACAACTTAGACTTGCCTAAAATCCAAATCTGACAATCATACTTAGCCTTTCCTTATGTTACCAATCGCGACAAATACGGCATTTTTTGCCTCCTTGCCCATGAGCCCGGTCGAGGTGCTCCGCATCGGACCCTTCCCCATCACCAACTCGATGGTCGTGCTGTGGGGTGCCGCTCTCATTGTCATTGCGGCAGTACGTTGGGCGACATGGAATTTGCAAACGGTACCCGACCGTAAGCAGGGTTTTCTGGAAGTCGTCATTGAAAAGCTTTTCGGTATTTTGGAACCCATCCTCGGTTATGAGGGTGCGAAGAAGACCTTCTGGTTCTTCGCCACGATTTTCATCTTCATCGTTTCGATGAACCTGTTCGCGCTGATCCCCGGCGTCGGCAGCATCGGCTGGGGCGAAGACGTGCATGGCCACTTCGAAGTCACCAAGCCGCTCTTGCGCGGGGTGAATGCAGATCTGAACATGACAGCGGCGATGGCCGTAACCTTTGCGTTGCTTTGGATTGTCTGGTCTCTTCAAGCGCTCGGCCTCAAGGGATTTTTCCAGCACATCTTCGGCTCCAAGGCAGAACTCGGTCTCAAGGGCTGGATCGGCGTGTTGGTCTCGATTCTTTTTGGCCTGATTTTCTTTGGTGCGGGCTTGATCGAGGTGGTTTCCATCGCGTTTCGCCCAGTGTCGCTCAGCTTCCGTCTTTTTGGCAATATCTACGGCGGTGAGCAGATGCTCGAATCGATGTACGAGACGGCCGGTCCGATCTGGGCCTGCGTGGCGTTGATTCCCTTTTACTTTTTTGAATTGCTGGTTGCGATTGTGCAGGCCTTGGTGTTCTGCCTGCTCACGGCGGCCTTCACCGGGATGATGATCAAGCACGACGATCACGGAGAGTCCAAGCACTAAACACTTTGCTTTGTCCGACCGTGTTCAATCGCGGGGACAGGGCAGAACAACAATAAACACAACGGAGAATCACATCATGTTAACCATGTTCGCAGAACTCTCGGGCAGTTTCCACATCGCCTTCGCCGCAGTCGGCTCGGCCATTGGCGTGGGTCTGATTGGTATGAAAGCCTCGGAAGCGGTCGGCCGCAATCCCGGTGCCGCCACCCCGATCCTCGTGCAAAGCATCTTGGCCATGGCGTTCGCAGAAGGTATCGTCTTCTTTGCGATCTTCCTCGGCAAGATGGGCATGTAATTCAATTCTCATTCAACCTCTATCCAAGTGGTGGAGGTTGAATGACTCTCGGGTACTTTTATGCTTTCCAATACTATCTTACTGGCGAATCTGGCAGCCGAAGAGACTGCTAATCAAGACTTGCTCACGACCTTTGGAGTGAGTCTTCCTCACTTTATTTCACAGTTCATCGTTTTCGGCATTCTCTGCGCGGTGCTCTACAAATACGCCTTCAATCCCATCCTCACCGTGCTCGACGAGCGTCGCAACACGATCAAGGACAGCCTCGACAACGCCGAGAAGATCAAGGCCGAACTCGCCGCCGCCGAAGCCACCCGCAAGGAAATCATCCAGAAGGCCAACGAACAAGCCACCGCCCTCATCAACGACGCGCAGAAAGCCGCGGCCGTCCAAGGCGAACGCCGCCTGCAGGAAGCCGTCGCTCAGGCCGAGCAGCTCATCGCCAAGGCCCATGAAGCCACCGCACTCGACCGCGAACGCATGCTCACCGAATTGAAACAGGAAGTCGCCAAGCTCGTCATCGAGACCACCGCCAAGGTCAGCGGCAAGGTCCTCACCGCCGACGACCAGACCCGCCTGAACGAAGAAACCGTCCGCCAGATCGCGAACCAGAATTGAGCGAAAAGAAAAAGCTTTAGACGAAATTAACGGAATTAACGAAATTGATTAAAACAAAATAACGAGACAAGAAGCTGAAATCGGATCGAAGCCTTCCTGCCTTTCCATTTCGTAAATTCCGTTAATTTCGTCAAAAAAATCCCCTTCAAAAAATGAAGATCAACCGCGAAGCCCGACAGACCGCCAAGAAGCTCTTCAAGTTTTCCGTCGTGAACGGACAGCTCGACGAATCCCGCGTGCGCGAGACCGTCGACGCGCTCTGCACGCAAAAGCCGCGCAACTACCTCGCCATCGCCACCCGGCTCCTCAAGCTCGTGGAAATCGAAGTCGAGCAAAACACCGTCAGCGTCACCTCCGCCGTCGCGTTGCCCGACCAGGGTGCCTCCGCCTTCGCCGCGCTCGAACGCAAATTTGGCCCCGCTCTGCAAAAGAACTACACGATCAACCCCTCCCTCATCGGTGGCCTGCGCGTCCAGCGCGGCAGCGATGTCTGGGATGACTCCATCCGCGGTCGCCTCAACACCCTGCGCCAGAACCTGCAATAACCCTTTTTTCCGAACAACTCCACACCACTAAAAAGCCATGAGCAACCTCGTCCAAGACATCAAAGACCAGATCGCGAACCTCAAAACCGGGGTCTCTCGTACCAACGTCGGCACCGTGCGTGAAATCTCCGACGGCGTGGCCAAGATCGAAGGTCTCACCGACGTCGCCCTCAACGAAATGATCGAGTTCCCGAACGGCACGTTCGGCCTCGCCCTCAACCTTGAAGAAACCGAAGTCGGCGCCGTCATCCTCGGCGACTACCTCGAGATCAAGGAAGGCGACGAAGTCAAAACCACGGGCCGCCTCCTGCAGGTCCCCGTCGGCAAGGCGCTCCTCGGTCGCGTGGTGAACACCATCGGCCAACCCCTCGACGGCAAAGGCCCGATCGTCACCGACACCTATTATCCCGTCGAAAAAATCGCCCCCGGCATCATCAAGCGCAAATCCGTCAGCCAGCCCGTGCAGACCGGCATCATGCCCATCGACGCCATGATCCCGATCGGTCGCGGCCAGCGCGAATTGATCATCGGCGATCGCGCCACCGGCAAAACCACGATCGCGATCGACGCCATCATCAATCAGGCCCGCATCAACAAGGCCAACGAAGGCAAGCCCGGCTTCCGCCCGCTCTACTCCATCTACGTCGCCGTCGGCCAGAAGAACTCCAACGTCGCCCGCGTCATTGACACCCTTACCGCCACGGACGCGCTGCGCTACACCGTCATCGTTTCCGCCACCGCCTCCGACAGCGCCGCCACCCAATACCTCGCGCCGTTCGCCGGTGCCGCGATTGGCGAATGGTTCATGGACAACAATCAGGACGCGCTCATCGTGTTCGACGATTTGTCCAAGCACGCCGTCGCCTACCGCCAGGTCTCGCTGATTCTGAAACGTCCCTCCGGTCGTGAAGCGTATCCCGGCGACGTGTTCTATCTCCACTCCCGTCTGCTCGAGCGCTCCGCGCGTCTCAGCGAAGCGGCCGGTGGTGGTTCCCTCACCGCGCTGCCGATCATCGAAACGCAGGCCGGCGACGTCTCGGCGTACATCCCCACGAACGTGATCTCCATCACCGACGGTCAGATCTACCTCGAAACCGATCTCTTCTACCAGGGCATCCGCCCCGCCATCTCGGTCGGTCTCTCCGTCTCGCGCGTCGGTTCCGCCGCGCAGATCAAGGCGATCAAACAGGTCGCGGGCAAGATCAAGGGCGAACTCGCCCAGTTCCGCGAACTCGCCGCGTTTGCCCAGTTCGGCTCCGATCTCGACGCCGCCACCAAGGCTCGTCTCGATCGCGGTGCGCGCATCGTCGAACTCTTCAAGCAACCCCAGTACAACCCGATCCCCGTCGAAGTGCAGGCCGCCGTCATGTGGGCCATGCAGAATAACTTCTTCGACAAGGTCGCCGTCGACAAGGTGAAGGACTTCCAGACCAAGCTCACGGAATATCTCACCACCCGCGCCGAAGGCGTGCTGACCGCCCTGCGCGAAAAGGGTGCCATCGACGACACGATTTCCGCCGAACTCAAAAAAGCCGTGGGCGCCTTCGCCGACAGCTATCAGGGATAAGAAGGGAAAGAATTTTTAGACGAAATTAACGGAATTTACGAAATTTCATAACCCATAGAGAAAGAAAAACTCAAGATTTTCCTGTCTTTCAATTTCGTTAATCTCGTTAATTTCGTCAAAACTGCCTTTAAGGAATTTCGTCTAAAAACTCTCTAAAACTATGGCCAACTTGCGCGACATCAGACGCCGGATCAAGTCGATCAAAAACACGGCGCAGATCACCAAAGCCATGCAGATGGTGGCCGCTTCCCGCATGCGCAAGGCGCAGCAGGCGGCCATTGCCGGCCGTCCCTACGCGTTGCGTTTGGATGAACTCGGCGCGCATCTGCACGACGCGGGCGGCGACTTCACCCACCCGCTCCTCGAAGAGCGCAAAGTGAAGAAGATCTGCGCGCTCGTCGTCACCACGGACAAGGGTCTCTGCGGCGCGCTCAATACCAATTTGCTGCGCGAAGTCCTGAAGCAGGACGCACCCAACAAGGTGTACGTCACCGCCGGTCGCAAGGGCCGCCAATTCCTCGCGCGTTCGGGCAAGACCTTGCTGGCCGACTTCGAGATTCGCGACAATTTCACCTTCCGCGACAGCAAACGCATCAGCACGTTCCTGATCGACGGCTTCATCAAGCACGACTTCGATGCGGTGGAAATCCACTACACCCGCTTCATCAACACGATCAACCAAAAGCCGACCGTCATCGATATCCTCCCCATCGGTGCGCACAAGCTCGATGCCAAGGTGGCCATCACCGGCATCACCCCCGGCGACTACCTCTTCGAACCGAGCGGCCCGGAACTGCTCGCCAAGTTGCTGCCGTTCTACGTCCACTACGAGACGTATCAAACCTTGCTCGATTCCAAGGCCTCCGAACACAGCGCCCGCATGGTCGCCATGAAGAACGCCACCGACAACGCCAAGCAGCTCGTGAAAGACTTGACCCTTGAATACAACAAGGCACGTCAGGCCATGATCACGACCGAACTGCTCGAAATCAGCACCGCGCAAGCCGCGCTCGGCTAGAGACAAGGCAAAACAAACTTTTTGACGGAATTAACGAAATTAACGGAATTAGTTAAAACAAGAAATAGAAGTGAAAAATAGGAAACAAACAAGCACCTCGCGCCTTTTTCAAATTTCGTAAATCTCGTTAATTTCGTCTTAAAAAACCCTTTTCAGAAATCACCCAAAAAAGAAACCCAGCCCCATGAACACAGGAAAAATCGTCCAAGTGATCGGCCCCGTAGTCGACGTGGAATTCGCCGACGGCCACGTGCCGGAAATCTACCACGCCCTCACCGTCACCTATGATGTGCTCGGCAAACCGAACACACTCACCCTCGAAGTGCAACAGCACCTCGGCGAAGGCTGGGTCCGCTCCATCGCCATGTCCTCCTCGGAAGGTCTCAAGCGCGGCATGGCCGTCACCGACACCGGCGCCCCCATCTCCGTCCCCGTGGGCGAAGGCGTTCTCGGTCGCATCTTCAACGTCCTCGGCGAACCCGCCGACGAACGCGGCCCCGTCACCTTCACCAAGCGCTACCCGATTCACCGCAAGGCCCCCTCGCTCCTCGATCAGGACACCAAGGCCACCATCCTCGAGACCGGCATCAAGGTCATCGATCTGATCTGTCCCTTCACCAAGGGCGGCAAGGTCGGCGCGTTCGGTGGTGCGGGCGTCGGCAAGACCGTCGTCATCATGGAGCTCATCAACAACATCGCCAAAGTGCACGGCGGTTACTCCGTGTTCGCGGGTGTCGGTGAACGTACCCGTGAAGGTAACGATCTTTACAGCGAAATGTCCGAGTCGGGCGTTATCGACCAGAAGGATCTCTCCAAGTCCAAGGTCGCGCTCGTGTACGGCCAGATGAATGAACCCCCCGGCGCCCGTCTGCGCGTCGCGCTCTCGGCTCTCGCGATGACCGAATATTTCCGCGATGAAAAGAACCAGGACGTGCTCCTGTTCATCGATAACATTTTCCGTTTCTCGCAGGCCGGTTCCGAAGTGTCCGCCTTGCTGGGTCGCACCCCGAGCGCGGTCGGTTACCAGCCGACTCTCGCCGCGGAAATGGGCGACTTGCAGGAACGCATCACTTCCACCAAGAACGGTTCCATCACCTCGTTCCAGGCCGTCTACGTGCCTGCGGATGACTTGACCGATCCGGCTCCGGCAAACACCTTCGCGCACCTCGATTCCACGATCGTGCTCGAGCGCTCCATCGCGGAACTCGGCATCTATCCTGCAGTCGATCCCCTCGCTTCCACCTCGAAGGCGCTCGCTCCCGATATCGTCGGCGAAGAACACTACGCCGTCGCCCGTGGCGTGCAGAAAGTGCTGCAACGCTACAAGGATTTGCAGGACATCATCGCCATCCTGGGCATGGACGAACTTTCGCCCGAGGATAAACTCACCGTTTATCGCGCGCGCAAAATCCAGCGCTTCCTCAGCCAGCCGTTCACCGTCGCCGAAATTTTCACCGGCACCAAGGGCGAGCAGGTTCCGCTCAAGGAAACGATCCGCGGCTTCAAGGAAATCCTCGACGGCAAACACGACGACGTGCCCGAAACCGCCTTCTACATGAAGGGCAGCATCGATCAGGCGCTCGCCAGCAAGTAAGCAAAGAAAAGATTTTGACGAAATTTACGGAATTAACGGAATTTGAAACGGAATGAAAGGCGTTGAGCTTTGCCTTTTCTTCAATTTCGTAAATCTCGTTAATTTCGTCTAAAAAAAGGCACCCATCATGGCTTCCACATTTCATCTCCAGATCGTCACGCCGGAAGGCAGCATCTACGACGGCAACGTCGAAGGCGTGCTCCTGCCCGGCAGCGAGGGTGAAATCGGCGCGTTACCCAATCACGCCAAGCTCATGACCGAGGTCCAGCCCGGCGAACTCCGCATCACCGCCGGTGGCAAGACCAGCACTCTGGCCATCGGCGAAGGCTTTGCCGAAATCTCGCAAGGCACCGTCACCGTCCTCACCGACATGGCCATCAAGGCCGACGACATCGACGAGCAAAAGACCAAGGAAGCCATCGCCCGCGCCCAGGAAGCCCTCCGCACCCAGACCCTCGTCGGCGAAGAACTCGAAGCCACGCAGGCCATGCTGGCCCGCTCGCTCGTGCAGTTCAATCTGAAGACCAAAAAGCGCGGTTAGCAGGCAACATCTCCTCACCGCGATCGCCTCGCGTCTCGAGATTAATCTGGATTTCTCCCCTTGTGGCCTTCTAGGGTACAGCAATGAAACGCATGGGGTATTTATTCGCGGCAATCGTTTCCATTTTCTCTCTGGTTCCACTTCTGGCTCAGGAACCACCCGCCACCACACCACCGCCGGAGAACACCGCCACGACCTCCGGTCCCGTCGTCGTACCGGTTGAAGGTGCCAGCACCGACACGCCGGGAAATCTGCTGCGCAACGGCGATTTTGAACGCGGCAAATCCGACTGGTATTCCCGCGGCAAGATCATCCAGGTCGACAATCGCAACGCCCTTGAACTCGACACCACCCGCCGCGAGCCCCAGTCCCTCGGCACCTCGTGGAAAACCGTTCGCGACGTTCGCATCTTGAAAATCTCCTTCGAAGTCAAATCGAGCGACGGCGCGGTCGCGGACTTCCGCATGCAAATCAACAAGGCTCGCGGCGGTCACTCCTTTAACAACATCACCGTCAAGCCCGGCGGCGGCTGGCAGACGATTCACTGGGACCGGGAAGTCCCCGACGGCCAGCGCGACTTCACCTTTGAAATCATCACCCGCTCCGGCACAGGCCCCCTTTGCTTCACCAACTTCGTCGTCCTCGGAGTAGAATAAATAAACCCTTATGCCCGCCATCCATCACATCGCCTTTCACTGTCACGACATCCACGCGCAGGAGAAATTCTACGCCCGCCACTTTGGTTTCAAACGTGTCTGGACCTTCAATGAAGGCCAGCCCAACGAATTCATCATGCTGCGTTGCGGCGCCTGTTGCCTGGAATTTTTTCCCCGCGCCGCCGACACCGCAGCCACCGAGCGCGGCGGCGAACAAAAGATCGGCCTTCGCCATCTCGCCTTCAGCGTGGACAATCTGGAAGCAGCCATCGACAAGTTGAAAGAAGACGGCATCACGGCCGACCCCATCCTCGACAAACTACCCGTCCCCGGCCTGCGCATCTGTTTTTTCCGCGATCCGGAAGGCAACATCCTCGAACTCATGGAAAACTGGCCCGCCAGCGCCTGAAATTGAAGCTCGCAATTCCGCTCCTTTCGTGCCTACCGTTCCCCGTATGAAACTCCTTTCCACAGTAGCTATGGTAACCGCGGTGCTGCTCGCGCCGACGGTCGTGCAAGCGCAGGAAAATCCGAACCCCACCGCGACTAGCAGCCAGCCCGCGGAAAACACCTCCGGTCCCACCGTCGTCGCGGTGGAAAAAAAGGATAAAGACAAGGGTGAAAATCTCTTTCGCAACGGCGATTTTTCCGACGGCAAAAACGGCTGGCGCGGCAGCGGCAACATCATTGATCGCGACGGAATCAAGGTCCTTGAGGTGAAACTTCGTGCGGCTGGCCCTCACACCATCAACGGCGCCATGAAGCTTACCACGGATATTGTGGCCCTCGCATTTGAGTTTGATGTGGAAGGCAGCAGCGATCTGAAGCCCAAGACGCCGACCGTGATCCGGGCCTATTTTGATCAAGGACGGACCATCACCTATACCGATGTCCGCGTTGAACCGGGAAAGAAAAGACAGGTGGGATTCGTCTACGATGTCGTCCCCGGAACGCGCGACCTGCCCCTCGTCATCGAGATTCAACCCGGAACCGGCGAGGTCTATCTGTCCAATTTCGTCGCGATTCCCCGCAAGATGAAATAACGCCTTTCCGTTTCAAAAAAAACGCCCTCCATGTCGGAGGGCGTTTTTTTTGAACGTTTCGGGCGCTGATTAATTATGGATATCGTGGAAATCGCTCTCCATCGGAATCCCGGAATCCTTCTTGGCTGGCGCGGCGCTCGTGCGAGAGGCCGACACGAAGGCATTCTTCTTCGACGACACAGGAGTCGACCGGGTACGGACGACCGACGGAGCCGGGCTCGAGCTGGCGCCATTCTTACCGCCAACCAATTCCAGCAACTGGCCCACCGCGCCCTTCAGCTCCATCGCCTGCGCGCTTAATTCTTCCGCGGCACTGGCGGTTTCCTCGGCACTGGCCGCGGAGGATTGCGTCACCTTGTCCATCTGCGTCAGCGCAATGTTGACCTGGCTGATACCGGAACTCTGCTCCTTCGACGCCGAGGAAATCTGTCCCATCGTCTCATCGACCTTGCCCACTTTTGCCAGAATCTCCTGCAGGCCGCTATCGACCTGCTTGCTCTTGGTGTCGATGTCAACGAGCTTGCTCACCACGACTTCGTTCACGCGAACCCCGTTCTCACTCTTGCGGATGGAGTCCTCGATGATCGCAGCCGTTTCCTTCGCGGCATCCGCGCTGCGCTTGGCCAGGCTGCGCACTTCATCGGCCACCACGGCGAAGCCCATGCCGGCTTCTCCCGCCCGGGCCGCTTCCACCGCCGCGTTCAATGCGAGGATGTTCGTCTGGAACGCAATCTCGTCGATGGTCTTGATGATTTTCGCGATCGAATCGCTCGACTGCTTGATCGCTTCCATCGCCTGCGTCAATTCGGTCGAAGACGTCTGCGCTTCCGTCACCGAGCCCTTGAGTTCCTGCACGCGCTCCGTGTTCTGCACGGCTGTTTGACGCGTTTCGCTCGTGAGCGTCTTGGAATCCTGCACGCTCGCCGCGTTGGCCGTCACCATGCTCGCCATCTCTTCCATCGAGGAGGAGGTCTCCTCCAGCGACGCCGCCTGTTCGCTCGCCCCTTCCGCCAGCAACTGGCTCGTGGACGACAACTGGGATGTCGCGCTGGCGATCTGGTTGGAACCCTCACCCAGCGAGGTCGCGATCGAAGTCAGCACCCGGCTGACACTACTGATGATGACGAAAGCCAGAGAGACGCCGACGACCAGAGCGATGGCCAGTCCGAGCAGGATTCCCACCTTGGAGCTGGTGACAGCCGAAACGATGTTGAGCGTCGCCTGCTGTTGTTCGCCCTGGCTATAGGTGATCAACGTTTCCAGGTCCTTGACGTATTGGTCATTGGCGGCATTGAATTCCTGGAAGGCCTTGTTGTACGCCTTTTCATTCTCAGCAGTCGGACGCCCCACCGCGATCAGGTTCGCACGGGCCTTGAGATAGGGCGCCCGGTCACCTTTCACCTTCTCAAACATGGCCTTTTCATTGGGTTCAGTCAGGAGCGACTCCAGCGCGGCCATTGCCTTGGTCTGCGACTCGGTGATCGCCCCCAACCTGGCTTTAAGCAGATCGATCTCGGTTTGATCGTTGAGCGTGAGGGTCTGGAACACCCCCAAGGTACTCGCCGTCAGATTGTACTTGGCCAAACTGGCATTGGCGAAAGTGGGGATCGATTGATCGGAAATCTCAGTGGAGTTTTTGTTGATCGACAGAATCCGTGTGTAGGCAAAAATTCCCAGGATTGCCGAGATGCCGATGATACTGGCAAAGCCAAAGATGATGCGCTTGCCGATGGTCCAATTTTTCATAATTTTTGTTGTGTGGTGTGGTTGCTGTCCGCGACCTGAACGTCCTTGTTAGCGGTCGCGCACGATTCAATCACATATCCTGTGCCACATTTATCGGGTCCGATATCTCCTTGTTTAGCAAGTTATTAGAAAAACCGAGGTTTCGAACATGAAGAAAACGGCGTAAATCTTTATACGGAATAGAGATAAAAAATTTTGCGTGAGTAAAATTTCTTTCTAGGCCGCCAGGAGCTACGAAACGGTAAGTCAAACGACAGGAAAGTAACTCCCCCTGCGTTAAATTCGGCACCCCAGTCAGGACTGACAGCGCCCCACGAGAACACCCTCGGGCAACGCAGAGAATTGTCTGCAGATCGCCTCGAGACAAAAAGAAACGTCCTCCCTTTCGGGAGGACGTTCTGCCTTGCGGGCTGCTTCACACAACAATCGTTCAATTATGCATGTCTTCGAAGTCGCTCTCCATCGGAATCGACTCACCCGATTTGGCCGAGGCCGGAGCGGCCTTGGTGGGCGTGGAGCGGCTGGGGGTGGTGAAGGTCTTCTTCAGCCCCGTTGACGGAGCGGAGACGCGGCTCTGGCTGGCATGAGTGGGAGCCGGGGTGGCCGCTCCACCCGACTTGGACCCGACCAAGCGCAGGAGCTGATCCACCGCGCCCTTGAGTTCCATGGCCTGGGCGTTGAGTTCTTCCGCGGCGCTGGCGGTTTCCTCGGCACTGGCCGCGGAGGATTGCGTCACCTTGTCCATCTGCGTCAGGGCAATATTGACCTGGCTGATGCCCGAGCTCTGTTCCTTCGAGGCGGAGGCGATCTGCCCCATCGTCTCGTCGACCTTGCCCACCTTCGTGAGAATCTCCTGCAGACCGTTATCGACCTGCTTGCTCTTGGTATCAATGTCGGTGAGGTTCTTCACCACCTGCTCGTTCACCTTCACGCCATTCTCGCTCTTGCGGATGGAGTCCTCGATGATCGAGGCCGTTTCCTTCGCCGCATCCGCGCTGCGCTTGGCCAGATTGCGCACTTCATCGGCCACCACGGCGAAGCCCATGCCGGCTTCTCCCGCCCGGGCCGCTTCCACCGCCGCGTTCAACGCGAGGATGTTCGTCTGGAACGCAATCTCGTCGATGGTCTTGATGATCTTCGCGATCGAATCGCTCGACTGCTTGATCGCTTCCATCGCCTGAGTCAATTCGGTTGAAGAGCTCTGCGCTTCCGTCACCGAGCTCTTCAGCTCCTGCACCCGGCTCACATTCTGCGTGGTCGTCTGGCGCGTCTCACTGGCCAGCGTCTTGGAATCCTGCACGCTCGTCGCGTTGGCCGTCACCATGCTCGCCATCTCTTCCATCGAAGAGGAGGTCTCTTCCAGTGACGCCGCCTGTTCGCTCGCCCCTTCCGCCAGCAACTGGCTTGTGGACGACAACTGCGACGTCGCGCTGGCGATCTGGTTGGAACCTTCACCAAGCGCGTTCGCAATCGAGGTCAACGCCCGGCTCACGGCCGAGATGATCACATAGGCCAACACCACACCCACGACGAGCGCCGTTGCGAGACCGATCAAAATCCCGAGCTTGGAACCCGCCACGTCTTCTTGAATATCGGTGAGCGCGTGGTACATGGACTCCTTGCTGAAGGCATTCAGGTTATCCAATTCGGCGGTGTACACCGTGGCGGCTCCATCCATTTCGGTGCGGGCCAGGTTATAGGCTTTTTCGTTCTCATTACCCTTCTTGCTGATTTCCATCACCGCGCTCGTCGCTTTCGCGTAAGCGCCCCGCGCGCCCTTGACCTTTTCCAGCAGGGCGAGACCTTTCGGATCGATCACCAGTTTGTCGAGCTCGGCAAAGATTTCCGTATTGCGCGCTCTCGCTTTATCAATGGTGGACTCCAGTTGCGCCATGTCCGCCTTGTCATTACTGCCGATGTGCTGGTACGTGGAGAGCAGCACCGTTCTCAGATTGTACTTCATTTCTCCGCACAAGACCGAGGTGGGAACCGCTGTCTTGGCAATGAGATTTGATTCGTGATTAATGGAGTTCACTCGCACGAAGGCGAAGATTCCAAGGATGGCGCTGATAAGGATGATACTGGCGAACCCGAAGATGATTCGCTTACCAATGGTCCAATTTTTCATACCGATTGTTTCCATATTGATTGTGTGTTGTTGTGCAGTCCGCTTTGCTTCGGCATCAACATCAGCCGCTCGAAAAGCGCATCTCCCTATTCACATGTCCCGTGCCAACAATTATCGGTTTCTATATCTCATTGTTTAGCAACTTGTTGCGGAGCGACATTCGTGATACAAGAGAAAAGGAATGGCAAATCTCTATACGAAAACGAGATCGCCAGCACACGATCGTCAAAACCTTTTCCAATTAGGAGCGTTAAAACTCCAAATTAGGGAAGCTTCAGACCACCCCATCGACAGATGGCGAGGAGAGGGATGATTTGGCGTGCGGCAGCACACCATCATGAAGCGCGCGCCGCCCTACCGCTGGCGTTTGGCGCGGAAGAAATCCTGCAGCAACGTCTTGGCCTCCGCTTCGCGCACCCCGGCGACGCATTCGAAGCGGTGATTCAGCCCCGGCAGTTGCAGCAGATTGATCGCCCCACCGCACGCGCCCGCCTTCGGATCGCCGACGCCGTAGACCACGCGCTTGAGCCGCGTGTGAATAATCGCCCCGGCACACATCGGGCACGGCTCCTTCGTCACATACAGCGTGCATTCCGTGAGCCGCCAATCGCCCGCGAGCTTTTCCCCCTCGGCCAGCACGCGCATTTCGGCATGGGCCAGTGCGTCCTTGGATTGCTCCACCGTGTTCGCCGCGCGGGCAATGACCTGACCGTCCTTCACCAGCACCGCGCCCACCGGCACTTCATCTGCCGCCGCCGCTTCGCGGGCGAGCGCAAGCGCTTCGTCCATGAAAACGAGATCGTCGGGAGTGGATTCGGTCATACGCACGGCAGGTTAACCGATTTTCGGGGAAAAAAAGCAAAAGATTTCGTACACCTAGCTCACGCAGCAAACCTAACGCAAACGTTCTGGCGTCTTTTCTGTTATAAATAGCCCATGCCCCATCTCCGCCTCTCTGAAATCTCAAATCTGAAATTTGAAATTCATCGGTTTGGTCGACACCCACCACGACACCCAACAGAGGCGGTCGATTCTTGTAGTCGTTTGTCGACGGTCTTTATTTTTCTCACCACGATGCCGTGATTGTGCATTACGTTCCTTTCCTCTAGCTTATTTATACCTGCATGAACCTGGAACTCTATCGCTCACTCCGCGCCGGAAAACCCGGCTACGTGCGGCTGTCGCGCGCCCTGTGGAAGCTCACCGGCAATGACCGCGTGCGCTACCTCAATGGGCAGGTCACCAACGACATCAAAAAGCTCGCCGCAGGCCGCTCTCTTTACGCCGCCGTGCCGAATGCGAAGGGGAAATTCGTGGGCGATTGCTTCATCAGCGCCACCGCCGATGCGCTCTGGATCGATGCGCCCCTCGAACTGCGCGAGGCGCTCGACCAGCGCCTGCAGAAATACCTCATCGCGGACGACGCCGAGCTGGTCGATGTCACCGACGAGTGGACGCTTTTCCACCTGATCGGTTCCGTGGAAGGTTCCACCCCGGCTGATGTGTCTCAGAATTTTGCGAACGCTCGCTTCGGCCTTCCCGGTCACGACTTCTGGATTGCGGGCACCAGTGAACCGAGTTTTCCCTGGTTGCCGGACGACATCGTGGAATCGCTGCGTCTCGAGCATGGCCTCGCCAAATGGGGCGTGGACATGACCGAGGAAAACCTCCCGCCCGAAGCGGGTCTCGACCGCTACGGCATCAGCTACACCAAGGGCTGTTACCTCGGCCAGGAAACCATCGCCCGCATCAAAAGCATCGGCCATGTGAACAAAAGCCTGCTTCTTTTCCAGTCGGACACACCGGAAATCCCCGCCCCCGGCGCCGAGTTGCGCGCGGGCGATAAGGTGGTCGGCACCCTCACCAGTTCCGCTTATTCTCCGGCGCTCGAAAAAGGAATTGCGCTAGGCTACGTGCAACGGCAGCATGCCCGTATTGGCGAGCGGCTGTCTGTCGGGCCGAACGCCGTCACGATCATCGAACCACCTTTGCAACTGGCTTCCTCTTGAGCGCATTTCGATTCTCCCTCTTACTCGCGGCCGCTTCACTCCTGATCGTGGGTTGTGCTTACGATCCGCAAATTTCCGCGCAGTTCTCCAAAGAGGAGAATGACCCCGCGATCATCGGACCACAAATTCCGCTCAAGGGACGAGCCTCCACTGCCTTCGACCAAAATGTAGCCCGCAAACGCGCCGCCGATCCGACCACCGAGCCGTCGCAGATCAAAAATAAAACGACCGTCGTGACCACCACGGCGACGACTTCCACACCCTCTACCCCGGCCACTCCGGCCAAGAAATCCTCTCCCTCCTCCAAAACATCGGAAGTAGAAACCCCCGGCCTCGCCACCACTGATGATGACTTGAAGTTGCCCAAGCCCGACAAATCGGCCACCGGCTCCGGTCCCATCACCACCCCCAGTCCGGAACAGGTCGAGGTCAAGGTGAAGGAATCCATCGTGGTCGATACCGCCGCGCCCAAAGTGGATACCCAACCGGCAGCACCCGCGCCTGTCGAAACTCCCGCCGCACCGGCCCCCACTCCCACGCCTGCACCTGCCGTCGCGGAAACGCCCGCTCCCGCCACGCCGAAACCCGTTGGCGAACAAGTCGCCGTGATTGAAACCAAACTCGGGGCGATCACCATTGAACTCGACCCGCTGGCCGCGCCCCTGACCGTGGCGAATTTCGAAAAGCTCACCGGCGAAGGCTTCTACAACGGCACCACCTTCCACCGCGTGATCCCCGATTTCATGATTCAGGGCGGCGATCCCAACAGCAAGGGCGAAGACCGCGCCACCTATGGCAAAGGTGGTCCCGATTACACGTTACAAGCGGAAATCAAACTCAAGCACAAGCGCGGCTCCGTCGCCATGGCCCGCCTCCCCAACAACGTCAATCCGCTCAAGTCGTCCAACGGCAGCCAGTTTTATATCTGCGTCATCGACTGCCCCTTCCTCGACGGCGAATACACCGTCTTCGGCAAGGTCATTTCCGGCATGGAAGTGGTCGACCGTATCTCCGCGCTTCAGCGCGATGGCCGCGATAACCCGTTGCAGCGCGTGGAGATGAAAGTGACGCTTCAACCCCGCCCTGGCCAGATTCCGCCCCCTCCCGCCGAGTCGACCCCCATTGCCAAACCGGCCCCCGGTGCTCTCGATCCCGACGCGACCAAGCCATAATTCATCACACCGGGCTTCCCATGAACGCACCGATCAGGTAGCCTTCACCCTTCCCTATGAAAGTCACCCTGCACAAAGTTTTTGAATTTGCCGCCGCCCAATCGTTGCCCAATTTTCCCGATGGCCACAAGTGCCACCGCCTGCACGGGCATACCTTCCATGTGAAAATTTCCGTCACCGGCGAAGTCGATCCCAAGACCGGCCTGTATTACGATCACGCCGTGATCTCGGAAAAAATGAAGCCGCTGATCGAACTCCTCGATCACTCCTACCTCAACGAAATTCCCGGCCTGGAAAATCCGACGATCGAACTGCTCTGCGCGTGGTTCTGGAACAAACTCGACGGCATCCTGCCCGGCCTGAGTGAAGTCACCGTGCACGAAACCGAGCGCGCCAGCTGCAGCTATAGCGGTCCGAAAGCTTAGTTCTGGTGCTTCGCGACGCGACGCAAAGTCCGTTCCAATTCCCGTAATTGGATCGGCTTCGTCAGATAGTCATCCATCCCCGCCTGCAAACATTTCTCCCGGTCGCCCGTGAGCGCGTTGGCCGTCAACGCCACGATGTGTGTGGGCGTATGATTCAGGCGCGAGGTGGAAGCCTCGACTGAACGGATCGCCACTGAAGCCGCGTACCCGTCCATCTCCGGCATCTGTACGTCCATGAAAATCACGTCGTAATTCTGCTGCCTGAAAGCATCCACCGCGAGCCGTCCGTTGTTCACCGCCTCGGCTTTGCAACCGAGTTTCGCCAGCATGAGAGTGACCACCTTTTGATTCACCAGATTATCCTCCACCACGAGGATTTTCAGATCCGATTCCTCGCCGGGCGTGACATCCCCCAGTCCCGCCCGATCGCGCGATTCCCGCGCGGTGTCCGGGGCGATATCATTCATGTTCAAGGCCTGATGCACCGCATGCCGCAATTGGTGATAATGCACCGGTTTGTTTAAAAGATGGCGCGGCGCGCGCGTGGGAATTTTATCCACCTCGGGCAAATGCTCGTTCACCGCCGAGAGAAAGATCAACGGCAACGTCGGGAAAAGCGCGGGCAATTGTTCGAGCAGGGAAGAAGCCACGCCGTCAGATAAATTACTATCGAGAATCGCCAGCCGAATATCGTTCGGACCCTCGAGAATTTTGCGCGCCTCGGCGAACGTGCGAACACCCTGCGGTTGCAATCCCCACCCCTGCAGCAATTCCGCCAGCGAACGGCGCAAGGATTGATTATCATCCACAATGAGAACAGGCAGTCCCTGCAACCGCGCATCAATTTCCGCCTTGGCCTCACTCCCCGCATCGACCGGATCGACCACCTCGGTTGGCAAGGTGAAGGTAAAGACAGACCCGTCCTGAGGGCGGCTCTGCACGCGGATCTCGCCACCCATGAGCGCAACGAGATTTTTGCAAATGGCCAGCCCCAATCCCGTGCCGCCAAAACGCCGCGTCGTGGAAGAATCCGCCTGACTGAACGGCTTGAAGAGGCGGGAGAGTTTGCTTTCCTCGATGCCGATACCGGTATCGCGCACACTGAATTCCAAAACAATGCGGTCGCCACCTTTCCATTGCGTTCCGACATCGATGACACGCACTGAAAGTTCCACTTCTCCCTGCGGGGTAAACTTGATCGCGTTGGCCACGAGATTCACCAGCACCTGCCGCAATCGCGACCAGTCGCCCCGGATGCAGGGAGGCACGTTGTCGGCGAGACTATAAATCAATTCGATGTGCCGCGCGGCCGCGCGCTGCGCGTAAAGTTCGAGCACATCCTCGATCGTGCTGCGCAACGGCAGCGGCTGCGCCTCGAGTTCCAAGCGACCCGATTCGATTTTGGAAAAATCCAGAATGTCATTGATGAGGGTGAGCAGCGACTCACCGCAATTGCGCACCGTCTCGAGATGATCGCGCTGCGTGTTGTTGAGCGGGGTATCGAGCAGGAGGCTGGTGAAGCCAATCAGGCCGTTCATCGGGGTGCGGATTTCGTGGCTCATCACCGCAAGAAATTCGCTCTTCGCGCGGTCGGCGCTTTCGGCCGCAGCCTTGGCGAGCCGCAATTCCTCCTCGATTTTCTTGCGCCGGGTGATGTCCATGCCGGTACCGATCATACGCAACGCGCGGCCCTCGGAGTCGCGCTCAACGACTCGACCGCGGGTACCAAACCACATCGGCTCACCCGATTTCGTGGCGCTGCGGTACTCCACGTCAAAGAATTCGGTTTCGCCGCTAACGTGTGCATCCAGCAATTGCTTCACGCGGGGCAGGTCTTCCGGATGAATCGTCTTGTCCCAAAACTCGATGCGCGGAATGGTATCCTTCTCGTCGTAGCCCATGATGCGCGACCATTCCGAGCTGAAATAAACCGCGCCGGTGGGCACGAGCCAGTCCCAGAGATATTGTTTCGAAGCCTTCAGCGCCATGTCGAGGCGTTGCTCATTCAAGGCAATGGTCTGCTCGGCCCGCTTGCGTTCGCTGATGTCGCGCAGCACGACCAGCATGGTTTGCTCGCCATTGATGATCACCGGTGTGAGCGTCGATTCCGTCGGAAAATCCTCGCCGGTCATCCGGCGGTGCACCCATTCAAAGCGGTGAAATCCCCGTTTACGCGCGATGGTGTCCATCTCCTCGCCCTTGCTGATCGAAGCGCGACCGTCCGGTTGTATCTCGGGCGAGAACCGGGAGGGACGCTGCCCCAGAATGCGTTTCTTTTCCGGGCAACGCAGCATGTCGAGCGTGGCCTGATTGCAATCGAGAATGCCGCGCTGATTATAAAGAATGTGGGCATCGATGGAGTGTTCGAAGAGAATGCGGAATTTCTGTTCGGAGAGCACGCGTTCGGTGATCTCGTTTTGAATTCCCATGTAATGGGTGATGTTGCCCTGCTCATCGTGCAGCGGCTGGACATCCACGGCCGCCCAATATTTGCGACCATTCTTGTTGTAATTGACCACCTCAACGCGAAATCCTTCACCCTGTTGCAGGGCGGATCGCATCATCAGGCGAGTGGCCTGATCGGTGTCCTGTCCCTGCAGAAAGACTCCCGGCTTTTTACCGAGAACCTCGTCGAGCGTATATCCGGTGATGCGGGTGAATCCGGGATTCGCCCACTGGATATGACCTTGCGGATCGGTAATGACCACGCCGTTGTGGGTGCGCATCGCCACGAGGGCGAGTGTCTGCCGGTCGTCGAGCAGGTGCTGGATCTTGTGGTTATGCGCTTCGAGATCAGCGATTTTTCCCCGCAACTCCCGCTCAAGCGTGGCTGCTTTTTCCTCAGCATGCTGGTGTAAATGAGCCGTATGACGCACCGCGCCAATAGCCAGCCAGAAGACCAATCCACTGGCGGAAACGACCAGATCCATCAGTCCAACCTGCCATCCCACGTGGGTGAAGGTGCGGTAAATCAAGAGAGCCAAAACCGTGAGGCAGGCACACAAGATCAGTGGCCACGGCAGGGCTTGCCGCAGTCGCGCAAAAAAGGCTGGCTTCGGAAAATATAACATCCCGTTGAACGAATTGGTTGTTCACTAAATCGTCCGCGCAGAAGTAAAACTTAACGCAATGCGTAGGAGGCCAAACTTTTCAGGTCCTAAGAACCTATCCACGATCTTTTTGGGGTGGAGTTGCCAAGAATAGGGAGGCTGGGCGAGGCGGAGCAGCCGGCCAATATCCTCAGCGATCTTGGATGGCTGCGACAACGACGCTCCAGCCCCACTCCAAAAAAACCGGCAGATTTTGCCGGGCGCTTTTCCGGGCTGAGAGCTTATCCCTCAATAGGAAATGGCCGCGCCGTCAGGGATTGTGGAAGGGCGGCGAGGAAGGATATCCACGGCGATCTCCTACTCCTTCGCAATCGTTTGAAAGAGGCTCACAAGACAGCAAAAAGGCCAGCCCGGTTACCCGGACTGGCCTTTGCGTTGCGCGCGATAAAGCGGATGAATCCGCTCGGAGATCGCCTTAGAACTTCCAAACCAAATCCAGCTGCAGTCGGCTCGTGGCGTTGACGCCGTTGAGACCACCGACCGTATTGCCATTCTGATTGGTCGCGGAAGTGTTGATGTTTTCCTTGAGGTTCCACGTGTTGTAGTAGGTCACCCCACCAGTCAGGAAGTCAGTAAAGTTGTAGCTGGTGCGCAGACGGATACCCTGCTGATTGAGGTAACCGTTACCCCAGCTCGGATCGCTGATGTTCGGATCGATCGAGCCGAGACCGATTTGCCGGTAGTCCAGTCCGACGAGCCAATCCCCCTTCTTCTTGCTGTCGCCCACTTGAAAGCCAGCCAACCAGGCCAGGCTGTCCGTCAGATCGTTGTTCTGATTGACGATCCCGTAGACTTGGTGAATGCGCGCTTCACCCGAGGTATTGTAAGCTAAGTCCCAGTAGAACTTGGCTTTT
Source organism: Verrucomicrobia bacterium Tous-C9LFEB (assembly GCA_002304345.1). GTDB lineage: Bacteria > Verrucomicrobiota > Verrucomicrobiia > Methylacidiphilales > UBA1321 > UBA1321. Next base: position 172,397 of record NEUU01000005.1, on the reverse strand, counting down.
TTGCTGAACAACTTGAATGAGACGTCGCCGGGAGCCGTGACGATATTCAGATTGGTCGCGCTGAGCGTACCCGTCGAGCTGGGGCTGCCCGTGACCACCGTGGCGGCACTGTTCCCCGTATACGAGTAGAATGCCGGGGCCACCGTGACGCTTTCAAACTTGCCGAACTGGTAGGTCACCGGCACCTGCGCAGCAAAGATCCATGAGTCCTGAAGCTTGTCGTTGCCCGTGAGGCTACCGCTGTCATTGTTTTCGGTGTAGTTGAACTGCGCGGCAGTCAAACCAATCGACCATTGATCCGACAAGTCCCATTTGAGGATTTCCGCCGCACCTTCCGGGTACAGGTCGTTGGACCAGACCAGATCGGTGGTATAAAACGGATTGCGAATCTTACCACCTGTGACCGTCGCCCAATCCCACGGCTTGTAGGTCAGGTAAAGCAGGCCCACGTTGATGCCGAATTTGCCAAAACCGGCTCCGATGGTCTGGTTGCCGGAATCATTGGCCGTGGAGGAATCGAGTTCAAATCCGCCTGAGAAGTTATCCTTGAAGGCGTATTCGGCCCCGAGGCGAATGCGATAACGCGCCTGCCAGTTATGCGAATTGGTGCTGCCGTTGACTTGACCGTCCTGGCCCACATACTCGTAACGCCAGCGGGCATCGCCGTATAGTTTGAGTTTTTTGATATGACTACCCACCTCGAGCTTGCCCGCCGAGGTGGTGTTGAATTCCTTGACCAGGTCGGCGCGAATTTCCTCGGCCTCTTGATCGGTTAGAACCCCTTTCTTCACGAGGGCTTCCACCAGCGCCTTGCTGTCCTGCGCGTGCAGCGAGGAAACAGCCAGAATCGCTATCCCCACCAGCGCAACCAGCTTCTTCAGATTGCTTTTCATTTTTCGTTTCTCCTTAGGTTATTGTGACGGCTCTCACCGTCGGCTTTCGATTCAGACAGTCTCCCGGATCTGACTGAATGGCTTCTGGATCAGCGGCTTTCCGCAGATCCCAATAAAGTCGATAGACATTATTATTTGAATCTCTATCAATATTATAGAGCTAGTCAATAATAATTTACCAGATTGTCACATTGCCTGGGCTTCAGGGCGGTTCGCCTGTGATGGATTCGATTTCCCCTCGACACCACTTCCCCTGTTCGGTAGCACCTGAAGTCGATGTTTGCGTACTATGTCCACGATCTCAGTCCCTACCTGATCCATTTCGGTGGGAATTGGGGCATCCGCTATTATGGGTTGGCGTATGCAGTCGGCTTTATCGGCCTCTACTTCGGGCTGGTCTGGCAGGCGAAACGTGGCTGGCTCCCGCTCTCGCAAGACGCCATTGTCGATTTCCTCACCGCGATGATCATCGGGGTGATCGTGGGCGGTCGGTTGACCTCCTGCCTGCTCTATAATTGGGACGCCACGGTCCGCCATCCGCTCTCGATCTTCTTCGTCTGGCAAGGCGGCATGGCCAGTCACGGCGGCATCGTCGGCTCCATCCTGGCGATCGCCTGGTTCGCCCGTCGCCAAAAAATCTCCTTCTACGTTCTCGCGGATGCGACCGCCCTGTGCACGCCGCCCGCGCTCGCGCTGGGTCGCGTGGCGAATTTCATCAATGGCGAACTCTGGGGTCGCCCCGCCACCGTGCCGTGGGCCGTCATCTTCCCCGACGCCCCGCGCGGACCGGACGGCGTTCCGCTGCCGCGCCATCCATCGCAACTCTACGAGGCCGGACTGGAAGGGCTCCTGCTCTTCGCGATTCTTCTTCTCCTTCGCTTCAGGACGAAGCGCGCCGGCATCGTCTCACTCACCTTCATGGGGGCCTACCCCGTGCTGCGCATCGTGGGGGAATTCTTCCGCGAACCGGACGACAACATCGGCTACTTCTTCGGCTGGCTCACGCAGGGTCAACTACTCTCCGCCGCGATGTTCGCCGCGACGGCTGTGATGGTCTGGTTGCAATTTTTCCGCTCGACCAAACGCGCCGCGTGACGCCGCGTATTATTAAGATGCCATGGTGATAGTCAAGGTACCTAAGGAGCAAAAGAGCCGGGAACGACATCGGCCGCGCCCTTGATTGTATCGGTCGAGATGTTTTCCATGCCGATGCGGCGGGCCGCGGTGGAGTTGATCAACTTCAAGCCGGAGGGCATGCGGTAAAGGGGAATGTTGGCCGGGCTTTCGCCCTTGAGAATGCGCGAAACCATTTCGCCGGCGGCTTTACCTCCACGACCGACGTCGGGCACGACGCAGAAGACCGCGCCGTTTTTCGCCTGATAGGCGGTGAAGCCGAAGATCGGAATGCGCGAGCGGGTGGCTTGCGCGGCCACGGCAGAGAACGCTCCGTTCGGGATGGAACCTTCGATCATGACGATGGCGCTGGGCTGCTGGCTGACGAGGGCCTGCACGGCGTTGGTGATATCGCTGACCGTGTCGACCGGAACGGCGTTGACCTTGATCTTGTACTTCGCGGCCATTTCGATGAGGAGATCCTTTTGTTCGTTGGAGATCACTTCGCCGGGGACGTAGAGCGTGCCGATTTGTGTGACGCCGGGAATGAGGAACTTGATCTGGGCGACGACCGCTTCGAATTCGGAAGGCTGGGTTTTGATGTACGCGCCGGTGACCATGGGCAGGTGGTCGGTATCGCTCTTCGCGACGCCGAGCAGGATCGGGTCGGAGACGAGGTGAAAAACGATCGGCGTTTTCGGCGCGCGCTGCACGGCGGGTTGCAGGCTCTGGGATTGCAGCGGGATGAGGATGTCGGCCTTGTCGTTGACCGCTTTGTCGACGAGATTAATCAGCGTCGGCATGTCGTTCTGCGCGGAGGAGACGGTGAGAATGTAATCGGTGCCATCGACGAGGCCCGCGCTGGTGAGACCGGCACGGATGGCTTTCTCGCCGCTCTCGGCATCGGCGGCTTCATTATAGCGGATCAACATCAGCTTGGCCGGCTTCTTCGTCTGCGCCTGGGAATGAGGTGTCAAACCAAACCACAGGGTTGTCGCCGCCACCAACGCCATCACTGCTGTAAGGGTCCGCTTCATGGTGCGCACAGGATTGTATGGGACGTGAGCAAAGTCAAGGGTCGCGTAACTCCATAAAAAAACAGCGTCGACAACGCGCTACAAGCATCAACCGACTCTGTTGGGTGTCGCGGTCGGTGTAGGCCAAACTGATGGATTTCAAATTTCAGATTTGAAATTTCAAAGGGGCGGAGTTCGCGCATGACTCCTGTTCTAGCAGAAAAACGGGGCGAACGTTTGCGTTAGGTTGGCTACGTTTGCTAGGTGTGCGACTTTTTTGAGGGAGCGAGGGCGGTCTGCACGATATAATCGGCAATGCGGCGGCGATCCTTGTGCGCGATGGTGAATTCCCGGGTCTGGCGCGAGATCTTTTCGAGCAAGGCGGGGTTGGCCAAGGCACGGTCGATCTGCTTTTCGAAATCCTGGCCCGCCATGGAGAAAAAGAGGGCGTGCTCGTCGGGCTCCATGGGCATGTGATGGTGCACAAAGGGGTAATTGATGACGGGGACCGCCCCCGCGGACGAAGCCTCGTATTGCCGCCAGGTTTCGCAGCCGTAACTTTCCGTGCAAATGACGAGTTTGGAGCGCTGGAGATAATCGATGTAATCCACTTTCTCGGCCTTCTTCTCGACCACCACCACGTTATATTTGGAAGCTAATTTACGACAGCGCTCGCGCACTTCATTGCGCACGGGATTGCCGTGACCGCTGATGAAAATATCAATATCGCGCTCCGCCATGGATCGTACCCGTTCCGGAATTTTGCGGTGATTGACGCCGTAGCTGAGGGGTAACAATTTTGATTCGTGCGGGGCAACGCGGCGTTCGCCCACATAGGTGTAGAGCGGCAGGAGGGAGCGGCGCGGCCAGGCGAATAATTCGCGCTTGAAGTAGTGGGTGCAGCCTTTGAGCAGGCGATAATCGCAAGGCAGGACAAAATGCGGATCGCGCAGATCGATCACCGCGAAGGGCACGCGATCGGTCAGGCCCTGCACCAAACACGGGGCCCACCACGCATCGAGCATCGACTGTTTATAGGTGAAGAAGCGCGCGGCCTGCGCCATCGAGGTCCACCAGCCCTTGTTGCCGGGCCAGGGGGTATTCCAGATGTTGCCGCTGATGACGAGATCGAATTCCCCCGCTTCCAGCCGACGGCGCAAGGCGCGGCGGCGCGTGCCGTCCATGGCGTAGGGAGACTTGCCGGAGGTGCGGTCGCCCGAGACGATTTCCACCTCGTACTCCGGCCGGTTCAAGAACGCGGGCTCGAGAAAATCCTCGAAATCGGAGGCGGGCCAGAAGGCGAGAAGGCGAAGGGGTTTGCTCATAAATCTTTCAAGGGGCCGATCTCATTTCACACCCAGCGCTTCGAGGGAACGCAAGCGCTCCACGACGAGTTCGGGGGCAATCGCCGCCATGCGTTGGGCCGCGTCCGGCGTGCGGATGACTTCGATCTTCGCCCGCCACGGGCCCCACTGGTCGGCATTGGTGGAGCCGAAGAGGGCGATGCCGGGAATTTGCAGCGCGGCGGCCAGATGCATGGGCATGGAGTCCATCCCGAGGAAAGCGCCCGCTCCGGCGATGATCGCCCCGAGCTGATGGGGAGCGAGGGTGCCAATTTCCGTCACGGCAACGGAGAGTCCATCGAGGCTTTGCGCGGCGTACTGTTTTTCAAATTCCGCCGGACCAGTGCTGACGACGATGGGGCAGGCCAGTTCTTTTTGCGCACGCTGCAGGAAAGTGCGCACGTGCCCGACCGGCCAGCATTTTGACGGCCAACGGGCGGTGAGATGAAAATGAAGATAACCCTGCGAGGTTAATCCGTGCTCGCGCAGCCATTCCGCGTGCCAGCCGATCGCTTCAACCGCCGGGGTATATTCCAAACGGGACTGCGCCGCTTCTTCGGCATTGGCCCCGGCCAGGGCGAGGTGCTGCTCCACAACATGAACCGGCCACGCGGGATATCGACGCCATTGATTGATCATGCGCAGTGGGCGCAACAGCTTGGGGAAATTCTCATTGAGCAACGCCGAGCGCTGTGGTGCGCGCGACAACCACGCCCAGAGGGCAGGCCGTTCCGAGCAGCGGGAGAAAACGAGCGCCCAGTCGAAATGGACCGCGCGGAAAAAATTCCAACGGTGGATGTCGCGGCTGACTTGGAATGAACCGCGCGGCAGCGGGTGCACTCCAGCCAGACCATCCATCGTGCGCAGTAGTTCCGCCGAGATCGGTTGCACCATGGCATGCACTTCGTGCCCCTGCTGCATCAGCCAGCGTAAGGCAGGTGTCGTCAGAATGGCGTCACCGGGCTGGTTTAGTTGAATGGCCAAAACTCTCATGGAAGCCGTTCAGATTCCTTTTTTCCGAAGCAATCAGCAATCAAATTCGCCATGGCCGATTGGCAGCAAGGCTGCCACCTGAAATCCGAATACAACTCCCCACTCTTGGCACCTGCGGTGCCAGCGGCGGTTCACCGAACCGCCCTACCGTTCGGATTCACTCTTCCTGTGCAGCCTACTTGAATAGGCGCTGGGCTAGCGGGCCTTGAGGTGCTGGCTGAACCATTTCACGGTCTGCGCGATGACCTGCTTGCGGTGTTTCCACGTGGTGAAAACGTGGTCGGCTCCCGGCACGACGAGGTGCTTCTTTACGCCGCGGGCAACGGGGAAGTACTTGGAGAATTCCTCGCGAAAACCTTCGATGTCTTTGTCGCCCTGAATTTGGAGTTTGGGGAAAGGCAGGCGGACGTAGGATTCAGGCACGTCAATCTTGGGGCGATCGGTGAAGAACTTTTTGCCTACGACGTGAATCGGGTTTTCGCCTGTAAACGCGGGAGGATTGATGTCGGGCTTGGAACGCCAGAATTGGAAGCTCGGCACGCTGGACCAGGTGACCATGGCCTGGACAGCGCCGTCGGGAATTTGTGCGGCGGTGCAGATGGTGACCGCGCCACCAAAGCTGAGACCGAGCAGACCGATGTTGTCCCACCCTTGTTGGTGCGCCCAGCGGATGACGTTCTTCAAGTCGTTGATTTCCGTGTTGGGCGTCATTTGGTAAAACTCGCCGCTGCTGTCGCCGGAGCCCCAGAAGTCGAATCGCAACGCGGCAAAACCCGCCTTGGCGAGTTCGCGCGCGGTGGTGACGAAGAGTCGGCCGCTCTCGCCTTTGTTGCCGGTAAACCCGTGCGAGAGGATGACGAGGCCCTTCACGGTTTTCTTCGGCACGTGGAGGACGGCGGCGAGATGATGCTTGTCGGGCGTGGAAATGGTGAAGCTGTGTTCGTCGGGGAAAGTGGGGGTGGTGGCCATAGAATAGTGCGGCCTACGTTGCGCCGCGAGTGCGGCGCGTGCAAGCGGATTTGCGAGCGCGGCAAAACGGGAGCCAGCTCCCGTTTTGTGGTCGTGTGCGAGGCGGACTATTCGTCCTGCTTTTTCGCGGCCTTGACTTGATCGGGGGTGATCCAGCCGTGGTCGCCGAGGTATTGAGACAGGCGGTATGCGATCATGCGGGCGGTGCGCCGGGTGTCTTCGGAGATGCCCTTCATGGAACCACCGGCCATGCTGCCGGCGGCCCCGATGGGAGTGGGATCGGCCACCACGCCGGGTTCCGCGCCGCTGCCGCCGGTGGTGTCAAAGGCGAGGAGTTTCTGCATCGGGTTGACGCCCGCGTCGTAGAGGCTGATGGCGGTCTCCATCTTGGTGCCGCCTGCGCCGAAGCCGATGAACATGCGCAGCGCGCGGCTGCCCTGATTCACGCGGAGGAATTGGCCGTCGAGGACGAGGTAATTGCCCACGGGCGCGGGGGCGTTGGCGGCGAGTTTCTCGACGGGATAGAATTTGACGATTTCAGCGAGGAGCGCGGCGGACATGGATTCGATGGACTGCTTTTTGAAGTTTTCGAGCTCTGCGCCGCTGCGGTCCACGTTGAGAGTGTCGAGGGGCAGATCGAAGTCGCGCACGTAGATTTTCGTCGGTTTCAATCGGCCACCGGGCAGAGTGTTGACCTCCTGGTCCTTGACGCTGACGGAGGCGCACCCGGCGAGCAGAAGTAATCCGAGGATGGTAGTAACGACACTAGCGCGACGAATGAAGGCATGCATGAACTGATCTCCCTTAAAGTTGAATTTTCCCAAAAATAGATCCCTGGCGGACGCCCCTTCGAACGAGAGAGACGTTCGCCTGACGATGGGATTGTGTCGGGTTCAACGGCGGATGACAATCACAACTGCAATGACGATAATCACCGCGCTGAGCGCGATCTTGAGCGTCAAGACCTCGCCGCCCATGGCCCAGCCGACGAGCACCGCGATGATCGGATTCACATACGACACAGTGCCGACGCGCGCGGGAGTGCTGACCTTCATGAGCCAGACATAGGCCGTGTAGCCGAGCAGCGAGCCGAACACGAGCAGGTAGGCAAAGCCCAACGCGGAGCGCAACGAGACCGCGCCAAGTGAAAAACGGTGCAGTTCACCGGTGCCCACGCCGAGGGCAAACAGGAGCAAGCCTCCCATCAACATCTGCCTGGCCACGGGAAGCAGGGGCGAGCCTTCCACATGGGTGTGGCGGGAATAGATCGCGCCGGCACCCCAACAGATATTGGCGCCGATCAACACGAGGTAGCCCCATAGTTGCGGCGAGGCGACGGTGGTAACGGCGTGTTCCGGCTGGCAGAGAATCAGGATGCCGCCGAAGCCGAGGAGTAGGCCAACCGCGACGGTGCCTGTGGGGCGGCGTCCGCCCGGTCGCAGCCAGTCGAAGAGCACCATCCAGAGCGGAGTCCCGGCGGTGATCAACGCCGCGATGCCGGAGGGCAGCGTGCGTTCGGAGAGCGTCATGCCGCCATTGCCGATCACGATTAACAAGCCGCCCACCACCGTGGCGTCGCGCCATTCTCGGCGGGTGCCCCAGTGAAAACCCTTCGGCTGAAAGAAGCGCAGTCCCACCATCAGGATGGCTCCGGCGATGAAGAAGCGCGTTCCGGCCATGAGGAAGACCGGGATGGTTTCGATGGCGACACGGATGCCATAAAAGGTGCAACCCCACGCGAGGTAGACCAGGGCGAAGGCGGCGGCGATCCAGGGCATCAACGCATGGGCGTGCGGAGACGTCGGGGTGATCGTGTCGGACTGCGGTTCGGTCGTGGTGGAGCTCATGGATTCCTTTTTGGACGGAGCCACCCCGGGAAAAACGGAACTGGGAAATAAAAAACCCACCCCGTTTTCTGGAGGTGGGTCGTCGTTTGTTTGTGTTTAGGACGAACTAGAAACCCGAAACCTCCGTGGCCATGGCAGGCGCCATCCAACCCATTTTATGGGCGGCAATCGCGGCGACGGCGTGGGTGACGGAGACGAGGTTCATTCGTGTGCAGGCAGGATAACCCAGGCGGGCACGGTGTCAATGCTGGGGACGCTTTGGCCTTCGCCCTTTCCCTCGTCACACGGGTTGACAGCGGCGTGAGCTGTATTAATAATAAGCGCGTTGAAACGGATCGAAGCTTTTTACAGTGGACGGGTTCATGGCGTCGGATTTCGCGCGGCCACGCAAAGTCTGGCCCGGGGATTCGATGTGGTCGGGACCGTGTGCAACGTGCCCGATGGCCGCGTTCATGTGGTCGCGGAAGGCGCCCAACAGGAGCTGGAAGATTTTTTGCAGGCGATTGCCGAAAGCGATCTCGCCGGATATATTAAGGAACGCTCGGTCCAGTGGTCCGAGCCGCGCGGCGACGTCAAAGGGTTCAAGATTATCCATGAGGGTTATTAACTATCTGCCAAAACCATGAGCACTCCCGATTCTCCCAAGGCCGACCTCGCCGTCGAAATTCGCAGTCTGACCAAGCGTTACGCCCTGCCGTGGAAGCGCAAGGTGCTGGTCGCGGTCGACCAGCTCAACCTCACTGTGCGCCGGGGCGAAGTCTTCGGCCTACTGGGCCCCAACGGCTCCGGCAAAAGCACGACGCTGAAGATGCTGCTGTCGCTGATCAAACCAAGCGAGGGCGAAGCATGGATCTTCGGCCAGCCGGTCGATACGATCGAAGCGCGCCGCACGGTGGGTTTCCTGCCGGAGAATCCCTACTTTTACAAATTCCTGAATGGCGACGAAACGCTGCGCTTCTACGGCGGCCTTGCCGGCATGCAGGGAATCGCGCTCGACAACAAAATCGAAGAACTGATTAAATTGGTGGGGCTCGAGAACGGTCGCGACCGGCCACTTTCGGCCTATTCGAAGGGCATGCTCCAGCGCATCGGCCTCGCGCAGGCGTTGATTCATGACCCGGAATTGCTTTTCCTCGACGAACCGACCGCGGGCGTCGATCCCATCGGCTCGCGCGAAATCCGCGACCTGATCGTGCGCTTGCGCGACATGGGCAAAACCGTCGTTTTCTCCTCGCATCTGCTCGAGCAGGTACAGGAAGTGGCCGACCGCGTGGCGATCATGAGCCTGGGCAAAAAGATGGTGGAAGGCTCGCTCGATGAGCTGCTGACCGTGCAGGACCGCACCCAGTTCATCGCGCAGGATCTGTCGCCCGCCGCGCAAGAGGAAGTGCGCAAGCTCATCGAACAACGCGGAGGCCGCAACGTCTCCGTCTCGAGCCCCAAGCTTTCGCTGGAACAACTCTTCCTCAAGACCGTCGAGTACGAGCGCGCGGCGCAACAACCGGGCGTCGCCAAACCGACCAACGAACGCTAACGAAAAAAACGTCCTATGTTTGAAAGCCTCTTTCGCATTCGCGCCATCGCGCGCAACACGCTGACGGAAGCGCTCCGCCAGAAGGTGCTCAACATCCTGCTGCTCTTTGGCGTGATCGCCATCGTAAGCGGATTTCTCTTCGCGAACTTCACGCTGGCGGAGCAGTTCAAGTTCCTGAAGGATTTCTCCATCGGCGCGATGTCCGTTTTCGGTCTGCTGATTGCCCTGATGGGCACGGCGCAGTTGTTGCCGAATGAAATCGAGAACCGGACGATCTACACGATCCTCGCCAAGCCGGTGCGCCGCAGTGAATTCCTGATCGGTAAATATTGCGGCATGCTGGCGCTGCTCGCGACGACAATGCTGCTGATGTCGATTGTATTCGTCGGCGTCATCCTGACGAAGGAACGGCTCATGATCAACGCCGAGCTGCGCGACGCGCAAGGCACCAATGCGGAAATGCAGGCGATGGCGAATGAGAACATCAAGCAGATCCACAAAGAAGCACGCGATCCGCGCCTGATCCAGGCCATCCTGCTGACCTATGCGAAGCTGGCCGTGGTGGCCGGGCTGGCCCTGCTGATTTCCACTTTCGCGACCTCGGCTATTTTCACCGTCGCCACGACCTTCATGGTCTACATCATCGGCCATCTGGAAAGTGTGGCGCGAGCCGCGTGGCTCACCGGCGGCAGCGAGGTGAATTTCGCCGCCAAGATCTTCCTCGGCGTTCTGTCCTTCCTCGTGCCGGACATGAATATTTACAACGTGATCGACGAGATCATCGCCGGAAGCGCTGTCCCGTGGAGTCACACGCTCAACGTGCTTTCCTATACGGGAATCTTCCTGCTGATCCTGATGTCGGTTGCCATCCTGATTTTCAACGAACGGGAACTTTAAGATGAAACGGCGTTTTCAGTTTTCAGTTCGAGGTTTTCAGTGGGTTCGGCCACCACTCCAATGCGCCTTGTGAAAACTGGATGACTGAAAACCGAAAACTTCGAACTGAAAACTTCCCCCCTATGAATTGGTACCGTCACCGCACCGCGATCTGGCTGGCGTTGATCCTCGCCGCCTGGGGCACGCTCAAGGTGTGCTGGGAGCAAGGCATCGAACGCCGCGAGGCCGAATTGCGGTTCCATGGCTACACCATCAACCGCGACCTGCGCGATCAGCTTGGCCAGGGGATGATGCTCGGCCTGCTGTCCGGCTTCCGTGGGGTCGTGGCCGATTTTGTCTGGCTCATGGTGACGAATTCCTGGCAGGACAAACAATGGTTCCGGGTGAAGAGCATGGTCGACCTTTCGACCACCCTGCAGCCGCGCTTTATCCCGTTCTGGGACCTCGGCGGCTGGCACCTCGCCTGGAATGCCAGCGTGGATCGCCGTAACAACCGCGACGAGCCAAACGAGCTGCGCCGCCTCAAGGAAGAGCGTTACTGGATCAACGAAGGAAAAAAGATTTACGAGCGCGGGGCTGAAAATAATCCCGACAGTTTCGAAATCTGGCGTTCCCTCGGCCTCCTCAACGACCAAAAACTGCACGATTACCGGGCCGCCGCCGAGGCCTATGCCCATGCCGCCGCCGTGCCCGGTGCCCCGGTCTTTTTGGAGCGTTTTCCGGGCTATATGCTGGAAAAAGCGGGCGACGATGCGGCCGCCCTGGAAGTATACAAGCGCCTTTGGTATTTGCCTCGGGACCACAAGGTTCCCCAGTTTGGCTATGATAAAGTGGAAGAGCGAATCCGGGCATTAGAAGCGAAACTAAAGGTGCCGCGCGAAAAAAGAGTCTTTCCTTAATACAAGTCTTCCAATACCGTGACAAAACCTAGCAGATGAGATTTGGAATTTTTGGGGACATTCACAGTAACCTCGAGGCATTGGAAGCAGTGCTCGAGGATATGCAAGCCCAGGCGGTGACACACACTGTCTGTATTGGCGACGTGGTGGGCTACAACGCCAACCCGCGCGAGTGCTTGGAGATCGTTCGTGCCCTCGGCTGCCCGATCGTCAAGGGCAACCACGACGAGGAAGCCAGCGAACTGCGCGAAGTCGAACATTTCAACGACCTCGCCCTGGCCTCCATCAAGTATTCCCGCAGCCAGTTGACCAAGGAGCAGAAGGAGTTCCTGCGCGCCCTGCCCCTCACCCGCCCGGTGAATTCCTTCACGGTGGTCCACTCCACCCTCGACCAGCCGAACCGCTGGGGCTACGTCTTCTCCTGCCTCGAAGCCGAGACCAGCTTCCAGTACCAAAAGACCAATATCTGCTTCTTTGGCCACACGCACGTGCCGCATGTCTTCATCCGCGACACCAAGGTACACGAGTTTTTCTACAAGAAGATCGAGCTGTTGCCGGATAAACGGTATTTCGTCAATGTCGGCAGCGTCGGCCAACCCCGCGATGGCGACTGGCGTGCCGCCTACGTCATCTACGACTCCACCGCCAATACGATCGAACTGCGCCGCCTGCCCTACGACCTGGCCAAGGCGCAAGCCAAGATCATCAACGCCGGCCTGCCCCCGCGCCTCGCGGAACGACTCGCCAACGCGGTTTAGCGGACAGCGACGCGCACTTCGAATCCGCCCCCAGCGTGACGCTGGACTGATTTGCGACGCTGATCACTTGAAGACCTTCGCTTTCACACTCTGTCATTCTGAGTGAAGCGAAGAATCGGGTGGAAGGGGCGGTTCAAAACGATCTTCACACGGCTTAACCCGTCCCTTTCGCCCTCCGGGGTCAGCGACCCCGGCTACACCGGAGTTCTATCGAGAAGTCCACCTGTCGCGGTAGCGTTGTAGCCGGGGTCGTTGACCCCGGACGAATGCATAAGGATTCTCAATCTGCGCACGATCCTTTATATTGCCTCAGCATCGCCTAACACGTGTGTGATTTTTTGATTGCGATTCCAGCCCCATCCCCTACCCTTGAATCAAGCGATGAAGACTTTCCTGACCGACCATTTCCTGCTCGAAACCGATGCGGCCCGCGATCTCTATTTCCAGCACGCGGCGAATCAACCGATCTTTGACTACCACTGCCATCTCGCCCCGCAGCAGATCGCGGAGAATTACCGCTTCCGCAACCTGTTCGACATCTGGCTCGCGGGCGATCATTACAAATGGCGCGCGATGCGCACCAATGGCGTGGCGGAAAAATTCTGCACCGGCGACGCCTCCGATTACGACAAGTACCTCGCCTTTGTCCGCACCGTGCCGTACACGCTGCGCAATCCGCTCTACCACTGGAGTCACCTCGAGTTGCTGCGCTACTTCGGCATCGACGCCCTTATCAATGAATCCAGCGCCGCCACCATCTGGGAACAGGCGAACGCGAAGCTCGCGACGCCGGAACTCTCCGTGCATGGCATTCTCGAGAAGAACAAGGTCGCGCTGATTTGCACCACGGATGATCCCGTGGACTCGCTCGAGTTTCACCAGCAGATCCGGAAGTCAGGCATCGCCACGCGCGTCTACCCCACGTTCCGTCCCGACAAGGCGCTGACGGTCAACAACCCCGCCGTGTTCAACGCGTGGTGCGACAAGCTGAGCGCGGCCAGCGGCATCGACAGCGGCACCTTCGGCGGTTTCCTCGATGGTATCAAGGCACGCCACGATTTCTTCCATTCCCTCGGCGGACGACTTTCCGATCACGGTCTGGAATCCTGCTTCGCAGCGGAATGTACCGCTTCGCAAGCCACGGCCATCTTCAACAAAGCGCGCGCGGGTCAGACCGCGTCTCCGGAAGAAGCGGCACAGTTTGGCGCGTACCTGATGATTTATTTCGGACAACTCGACGCGGCGCGCGGTTGGACGAAGCAGTTGCACCTCGGCGCGATGCGGAATAATAACAGCCGTCTGTTCAAGGCGCTCGGGGCCGATACCGGTTTCGATTCGATCGGCGACTTCCCGCAGGGCCGGGCGCTGTCGCGCTACCTCGATGCGCTCGATTCGACAAACGAACTCCCGCGCATCGTGCTCTACAACCTGAATCCGGCGGACAATTATCTGTTCGCCACGATGATCGGCAATTTTCAGGATGGCTCCGTCGCGGGCAAGATCCAGTTCGGCAGCGGCTGGTGGTTCTTGGATCAAAAAGAGGGCATGGAGTTGCAAATCAACGCGCTCTCGCAACTCGGCTTGCTGCGCCGCTTCGTCGGCATGCTGACCGATTCGCGCAGCTTCCTCTCGTACACGCGCCACGAATATTTCCGCCGCATCCTCTGCAACATGATCGGCAACGACGTGGAAAGGGGATTGCTCCCGCGCGATATGGATCTCCTCGGTTCGATGGTGAGCGAGATCTGTTTCGGCAACGCGCGGCAGTTCTTCGGCCTTGAGCTCGACAAGAAGTATCAGGGGTAGGCGACACGCCCGAATACGGTGGCATTATTTATGATGCCATCGCCTGTATTTCCACATCTAAAACCTTCTCGACCGATCCTTCGACAAGCTCCACTCCATCAGCTTTGATATCTGCTACACGCCAGTAGAGTCCCGCACCACGAGCCGGGTCGGGATCAACGTGGGCGTTGTCGACGGCGCTTTCTTGCGACCGCTCTCATCGAGCAACAAAGCCACGGCGGCATCGATCAATTCCGATACCTGCGGATCAATGGAGGTCAGCGACGGCGCGGCATAGGGCGAAAAATCGGCGTTGTCGTAGCCAATAATCGAAACATCCTTCGGCACCTTGAGGCCATGGGCCTGCAGCACCCGCATGGCACCGAGCGCCACGCGATCGTTGATCGCCACAATGGCACGCGCGCGTGGTGTGGGCTGTTCGAGATATTCCTTGGCCAGAGCCGCGCCCGCATCGAAATCGTCGGCGATGGCCGAGGCGTTCAGAAGCTGCACGTCGCGTTTCCATTTCCAGCCCAGCTTTTGGCAGGCGGTCTGCAAACCCACGACACGTTGCTGGCCGTAGGCGGTGTCGGGACGGATTCCCAACGCGACGATGCGGCGATGGCCGAGTTCATGCAAATGGGTAAGGGCTTCCTGCATCGCCAGCACGCGGTTGCTGGCCACGACGCGAATGTGGTCAGGATGCAGCGGATCGATTTTGACGACGGAAATGCTGGACGAATCGAGTCCGCGCAAGCCGGGGTTCGTCGGCTTTAATTTGGAAGCAATCGAAATCACGCCAGCGCAATGCATCGCGGCGAAATTGGCCAGTGCCGCTTCCTCGCGCTCCTCGGAGCCATTCGTCATCTGCATGACGGGATGGAAGCCGCGCGATTCGATCGCGTCCTGCAGCCGCGAGATTTTGCTCGTGAGAAAATAATCAACGAGGTCGGGTAGACAGACGCCGATGATGGTCGTCTTGCCCGTGCGCAAGCCGCGTCCTAGAACACTGGGAGCAAAACCGTGTCGTCGCGCCGCTTCACGAATGCGCTTGGTCGTTTCCGGGCTGATGCCGGGATGACCGTTGAGCGCGCGGGAAACCGTCCAACGGGAGATGCCGAGGGCGGCGGCGAGTTCACTGGTGGAGCGGACGGGGGATTTCATTTGACGCGGAGAGATTATTGAGCTAACACGTGTTGGTATCAAGTTATTCCGATTTTTTTCTTAACTCAAGCCCATTCTATGTCATCCAAAGAAGGTTTCAACTACGCTCCCTCCGGCCGGCCTCAGCCGGTGGTCAAACCCGGCGAATTCATCTTCGCGGCCGCCTACCTCGATCATGGCCATATTTTCGGACAATGCAACGGTCTGATCGAAGCCGGCGGTGTCCTCAAGTATGTCTACGATCGTGACCCCAAACGGGTCGCGGATTTTCTCGCGCACTATCCGCAGGCCAAGGCAGTCGATTCCTTCGAGAAGATTCTCGAGGATCAGAAAATTCAACTCGTCGCGGCGGCGGCGATTCCCTCGGAACGCGGCGACATCGGCTGTCGCGTCATGAAGGCGGGCAAGGATTACTTCACGGACAAGAGTCCCTTCACCACTCTCGAACAACTCGCGGAAGCGCGTAAAGTCGTGGCCGCGACGGGCCGCAAGTACATGGTCTATTACAGCGAGCGGCTGCATGTGGAATCGGCCTGGTACGCGGGCGAACTCATCCAGCAGGGAGCGATCGGTCGCGTGCTGCAGGTGATCAATCTGGCGCCGCATAAACTGAGCAAGGCGAGCCGCCCCGACTGGTTTTTCGACAAGGCGAAATACGGCGGTATTCTTACCGACATCGGTTCGCATCAATTCGAGCAATTCCTCGCCTACACGGGAGCGAAGGACGCTTCGGTGAATTTCGCGCGGGTGGATAATTTCGCCAACGCGGACAAGCCGGGCTTTGAGGATTTCGGCGAAGCCAGCCTGCTGGCCGATACGGGCGCGTCCTATTATTGCCGGCTCGACTGGTTCACTCCGGATGGCTTGCGCGGTTGGGGCGATGGACGTCTTTTCGTGCTGGGTACGGACGGTTTCATCGAGGTCCGCAAGTATCTCGATCTCGGACGCGAGACCGGCGGCGATCTCGTCTTTGTGACGAATAATGAAAAAGAGCAGATGATCGATTGCAAGGGCAAGGTCGGCTTCCCCTATTTCGGTCAGTTGATTCTCGATTGCCTGAATCGCACGGAGAAGGCGATGACGCAGGTTCACGCGTTCAAGGCAACAGAGCTCGCCATGATCGCCCAACAAAAGGCCGACGCCTTCCGCGCGGCGCAAAAATAATCCCCCTCCTCTCCCCTTTCTCTATATGAAAAAATCCGCTTCCGTCGTCCGCCTCGGCATCATCGGCCTCGGCAATATGGGCAGCTCCCACATCTCGTGGATCAAGGCTGGCAAGATTCCGAATCTGGAACTGACCGCTGTTTGCGATCTGAAACAATCGAAGCTCGATCAATACCCGGGCTACGCGCACTTCACGGACTACAAGCAACTCCTGAAGTCCGACCTGATCGACGCGGTGCTGATCGCGACGCCGCACTACGATCACACCACCATCGGCATTGCCGCGCTGAAATCCGGCCTGCATGTCATCGTGGAAAAACCGATCTCGGTGCACAAGGCGGATTGCGAACGGCTGATCGCGGCCTACAAGCCGAAGGGCAAGAAGCAGATCTTTGCGGCGATGTTCAATCAGCGCACGGACAGCATTTATCAGAAAATCCGCGAGCTCGTGCGAGGTGGCGAACTCGGAAAAATTCAACGTGTGAACTGGATCATCACCGACTGGTTCCGCACGCAGGCCTACTACTCCTCCGGCGGCTGGCGCGCCACGTGGGGCGGCGAAGGCGGCGGCGTGTTGCTGAATCAATGCCCGCACAATCTCGATCTCTATCAATGGATCTTCGGCATGCCGGACAAGGTGCGCGGCTTCTGCCAGCTGGGCCGTTACCACGACATCGAGGTCGAGGACAACGTGACCGCCTACTTTGAATACAAGAGCGGCGCGACCGGCGTTTTCATCACCTCCACGGGCGAAGCGCCCGGCACGAACCGACTGGAGATCACCGGCGAACAGGGCAAGCTGGTGATGGAAGGCGGCAAGCTGCACTACACGCGCAATGAAATTCCGATGAGCGAATTCAGCAATACGACCACGGAAAGCTTCGGTCGCCCGGAGTCGTGGAATGTGGAAATTCCGGTCGCGCAAAAAGGCGAGCAGCACATCGGTATCCTGAAGAATGTCACAAACGCCATTCTCACTGGCGAAAAATTGCTCTCGCCCGCGCCGGAAGGCATTCACTCAGTCGAGCTCGGCAACGCCATCCTGATGTCCTCCCTGCTGGGAGAAACGGTCGATGTGCCGCTGCCCGGTGCGAAGTTCGAGAAGATGCTGAAGAAGTTGGTCGCGACGTCGAAGCCGCGCAAAAAGAAAGTCGTCAAGACCGCGACGGTGACCGATTTCAGCAAGTCCTTCAAATAGTCCCACCGGATTACCGTTAGTTTTATGAATCGCGATTTTGGTTCCATCTTCTAGGGTGGAACCATGGTTTCGCCTCTCATGAAAAAGTCATCGTCCAAATTGTCAGTCGTTCGCCTCGGCATCGCGGGCCTGGGCAATATGGGTCGTCACCACGCCCAAACGGTTCTCGACGGGAAAATCTCCGGCTGCCAGCTCACCGCGGTCTGCGACGTCGATGCGCCACGCCTGAAGCCGTACACCACACTGCAGACCTTCACCGATTACCGGGAGCTGATCCGCTCCGGCGCGATTGATGCGCTGCTGGTCGCAACGCCTCATTACTCGCACACGCCGATTGGCATTGCGGCGTTCAAGGCGGGACTGCATGTCCTGATGGAGAAGCCGATTTCGGTGCACAAGGCGGACGCGCAAAAGCTGATCGCCGCGTACACGAACAAGAAACTCGTCTTCGCCGCGATGTTCAACCAGCGCACGGACCCGCATTACCAAAAGATCCGCGAGTTGGTGCAAAAGGGTGAATTGGGCGCGATCCAACGCATCCAGTGGACGATCACCGATTGGTTCCGCTCGCAGGCCTATTACAATTCCGGCGGCTGGCGCGCGACGTGGAAGGGCGAAGGCGGCGGCGTGCTGATCAATCAGTGCGTGCACAACATTGATCTGTACCAGTGGATTTTCGGCATGCCGCAAAAGATCCGCGCGGTCTGCCATATCGGCCGTTACCACGACATCGAAGTGGAAGACGAAGTGACGGCAACGTGGGAATATGCCAATGGCACCACGGCTTCCTTGATTACTTCCACGGGCGAAGCGCCCGGCGTGAATCGCCTCGAAGTGGCGGGCGATCGTGGACGGCTCACACTGGAGAATGGTCACCTGACTTTCTGGCGCAATGAAATCCCGACGTCGCGCTACAGCCGTACGACGAATGAAGCGTACCAAGTCCCCGCCACGTGGAAGATCGAAATCCCGATTCGCGACCGCGGCGAGCAACACACGGGCATCCTGAAGAATTTCACGAACGCGATTCTGCACGGCGAAAAATTGCTCGCGCCGGGCGTCGAGGGCATTCATTCCGTGGAGTTGATCAACGCGATGCTGCTGGCTTCCTTCAAGGACAAGGCCATCACGCTTCCCATCAAGGCCGCCGAATACGAGCGGTTGCTGCAACAGCTCATCCGCCAATCCACCTTCCGCAAGAAAGTGCGCCGTTATCGCGGCGCGGCAGGCAATTACCTGCTCGATTGTTAACCTAACCCCATCCACCCACTCATGAAACTCACCCAAGTTGCCGCTCAGCTCTACACGTGCCGGGATCTGCTGAAGACACCCGCCGACATTGCCACAACCCTCAAGCAAGTCCGCGCCATCGGTTACACCGCAGTGCAGGTCAGCGGCATGGGACCGATTCCCGAAGAGGAACTGAACACGATTCTCGATGGTGAAGGGCTGACCTGCTGCGCCACGCATGAGCCGGGTGATGTGATCCTGAAAACTCCGGAGAAGATCGTGGAGCGGTTGCAAAAACTGCGCTGCAAAATCACGGCCTACCCTTTCCCCGCCGGAATCGAATTCGACAAGCCGGAGAGCGTGGCGAGCCTGATCAAGGGCCTCGATCATTCCGGCAAAGTGCTGGCCGATGCGGGCCTGACGCTCTGCTACCACAATCACAATCACGAGTTCCGCAAGGTGCAGGGCAAGACGTTGCTGGAACATATCTACGAGAAGACGAATCCGAAATATCTGCAGGGCGAGCCGGACACGTACTGGGTCCATTTCGGCGGTGGCGAAAACGTGGAGTGGTGCGAGCGATTGCAGAATCGTCTGCCGATCATTCACCTGAAGGATTACCTGACCAACGCGGAAAATAAACCGCAGCTCTGCGAAATCGGCGCGGGCAATCTGAACTTCAAGAAGATCATCGCGGCGGCAGATAAAGCGGGCTGCCAATGGTTCGTGGTGGAACAGGACACCTGCCCCGGTTCGCCGCTCGATTCGCTCAAGCAAAGCTTCGACTATATTCGCGCGAATCTCGTATAGATTTTGGAGGACTCCGTCCTCCAAAACTCCTGCCCAGGGTATGATACCCTGGGAACCCCATTTGCGTTTTTGATTTTTGCCGCAGCGGCAAAAATCAAAAACGCAATGTGAGGATTCTCAAGGAAATCATTTCCTTGAGCGGGGTATGGGGGCAGCGCCCCCGTTTCCGATCACGCCATGAGGGGGGCGACGTGCTTTTTGAAATAGGAGCGGTAGCTTTTGTCCATGACATAGCCGACACAGCCACGTTCCCCACAGGCGCAGGGCGAGGCGATGCCTTCGAGGATGTCGAAACCGTAATCGAAGGTGAGTTCCTCACCGGCCTTCAGCGGACGCAGGGCGCGAATCCACACTTCGCGGCGGTAGATATAGCTTTCGCAATTCGGGTTGCAGGAGTGGTTGATGAACTTCGCGAGGTTGTTCGGCACGTTGCCGTCGATGAAGTAATCCTTCGTGACCTGAAAGACAAACGCGTAGGCGCGATTTTCGGCGGCAGCGGATTTGTAGCGGCGCGACGTAATCTCGTCGCACTGTTTGTAGGTGATGGATTTGCCGATGTACTGGATGATTTTTTGTCCGCGCTTGATATCCACTTTGGCGAAGAGACCGTTGCCGTGGAGTTTGGATTTCGCCTTGTAAATGAGCGCGGTGGAAGTCGGGGTAGCCATAAAAGTAAGTATCGGTGAGAAGAGCACCGACTATGCCGGGCGCGGCCCGAAGGGCAAGTGCGCGATGAAATTCCAGCCGGAGGCCAATTACTGGAGGCTACCCCAGAATGGATCGAGCCGCTGTTCCGTCGGATTGCCTTGCGGAAACTCTTCGACCGTCATGGCTTGAACGTGGCCATCCAGGAAAACGACATTGGCGCGATTGCCGCGATGGCGCGCGTAGAATCCGGTCTTCGCCTGTTGATTCCACGGAAAAGTAATAGTGCTCGTGCTCGCCTTGCGTTCCGCGCTGCCGGTGCTGAGGAAATTGCCATCCATGAAAAAAGCCATTTGGGAGGGATGCGTCAGTTGTTGAATTTTGGACGCATGCCGCTCGAAGACCCCCGAGCGCACGCCGGTCTCGGACATGCAGGCGTAGATACTGATCGAGTAACACCGGTTCCAATCCGGATTTGGTCCCACTTCCCGGAGTGAACTCGGACAGGAAAGTGGAGTAGCCAGCCTTGTGTTCAACTGGCTGTCCTTGTAACCGAGGTAGGGAAGGATTGAGCCGCTGTGCGTTTCGTTCGGAAACCGCCAATACATCGCATCGAGCATCGCGCCGTCATGGTCTATGATCCAGCTCGAGCCGGCCATAGCGACGTTTCGCAATCGAGCACTGCAAACCATCTGGTCTCTGACCATCTTCGCCGATTGCAGGGCGGGGAGAATCAGGGCCGCGAGGACGATCAGAATAATCACCGTGACCATCATTTCCACCAGGGACCACCCGCGACAGTTGCGGGCCTTGCGTCTCCAGTGAAATGAGTGGGTCATAGGCCTGGAATCAGGGTTGCGGTCCGACGACTGGTTCTTTCCAATCGCCCGCGCCGGAGTTTGCGCCGACCCAGTTAATACTTTCGGCTTTGGCGTCCACCGCTTTAGCTTGCGACACGCCTGTGCCCGCGTGATCGGCCCAGAGTCGACCCCGCATGAACGCGTCGCCCTCCATTTTCTTCGATAACGCTTCGGCTGACTCGGCGATCACGGCACCACCCTCACCGGCGAAGACCGCGCCGCGATCGTCACTGGCGGGGAGAAAAGCCCAGAGGTTGTGCGAGAAATGAATCGTCGTCGCATCGAAATCGCCCTGCCGCGAGAAGCCTTGCGCGACGGAGATGTTGTTATAAAACCAAAAATTATCGAGCTTGCGATCCGGCGGCTGCACGTAGGTGAGGAAATTGCCTCCGGGGAAAAAGATCGTGTTGTTGAACACCACCACGCCGTCGCCGGGCGAGCGGACGACATCTCGGGGCGCGTCCTTCATGTGAGAGTTCCACTTCGATTCCCAATTTTCACGGCTCGCTCCGGCCTTGAACCAACCCGGAGTCCAGTTCGCGTTTTCGACCATGAGCCGGTTGTATGCAAAATCGCTGCGGACCATGTTGCGATAAATATAGACCGGGCCGGGCCAGGGCGTGCCGCCGAGCGGTTGCCACGAGAAGGGTTCCGTCACATTGAGAATCAGGTTGTCGTGCACGCGCATGTTCGCCGCGTGATCCTCCGCTTCCACGGCATTGTCGACGAGCCGCTCGAAGCGATTCGCGTAGATGTCCATGTTTTTGCTCCAGCGCACGGTCCACGTCGAGAGTCCTTCGAAGGCGTCGTGAATCCGGTTGTTGCGCACGATCCAGTTGGAGCCGACCAGATTGCAGATTCCGGTTTCGTAGGTCTTGAGATTGGTCGCACCGTTGCCTTTGCGCGACCACCAATAAGCCGGGAACTGCAGTTTTTCCGTCATTTTCCCGTGGGCCTTGATCAACTCCACCGCATCGTCGAAAGCGGGGAATTGGTGATAATCGCAAAATTCAACCGTGACGTGGTTAGAGGTTTCGGTGGCCTCGGGCGATTCCTTCCGACCCGAGACGCCGCCGCGACAGCCGACGAACCACGAGTGGCGCACAGTCACTTCGTCACCATTGACGAACACACCCGCATAGCCGGGCGTCTCGAACGTGAAACCATCCACGATGACATGCAGAGGGCCGGTGCCCATCAGGCCGAGATTGAAAAAGGTGGGGCCGTTGTAGAGATTCGCCGCCGATCCGTTGCCGGAAGCGGAGCCTGCGCTCATGATGTGATCGGCAGGATTCGCAGAACCATATTTGCCCGATGCGTTCAACCGGACATACAAAAGTTGCGCTCCGGCGTCGTAATAATAGCCATGCTGAGGACCCGGATAGCCATTGACCGTGGTGAAAGTTTTCAGCCCCTCCAAATTCGCGTACGGCTGAAGGTCGGTTCCAGAATACAGGACGCGGCAAGTGGGGCGCTCGAGAAAGGCTTTGTATAAGCCGAGCGACTCATCGACAAGGGTCCATTTCGTTTTGCCTTCGCGGATGCCGCGGTCGGCGTTGGTGATAATCACCGCATTGCGGGCCCGGTTTTGGGCGCGGATCGTGATTGGTTTCTCCGCTGTGCCCGCGATTTTCAATTCGATGGGGCCGTAGTAAACGCCTTCCGCTACGAGGATCGTATCGCCTGGTGCGACTTTTTTAGCCGCCTCCTGAATCGTGGCGTAGGCCCGCTCGGGGGAGAGTCCATCGGAGGATGGTCCGCCTTTGTTGACATTGACGTAATAGGTCGCGCCCTGTCCGGGGATGGCGAGCGCAAGGCAGAGTCCGAGTGTGATCGTAGAGAGACGGGACATATAAAAGAGGTAAAGGGACAGCGCAAGCGCCAGAGTGTTATCGGCTTTTTTTGCGAAAGAGGAGAGTGCCTAATGTGCCACTGAAGAGCAGCATACTCAGGGTAGCCGGTTCCGGCGCAGCGGACAAACTGGCTAATTCAGCGTCGCTCAAATAGCGATTCCACACCCCGGCGGCCTCGATCATGGAACCGTCCGGCATAACGAAGGCACTGCCACTGCTTCCGTTATTGAGGGAACCGATCTGGAAGTAGCCGCTGCCGATGCCCGAGGCGGTGGAAATCTGCGCGGGCACATTGGTCGTCAGGACACGGGATTGCAGCAGCAAACCGGTCGTCGGGTCGTACAGATCGATCCTCAATTCATTGGATGGATCATAGCGCAAAGCGACGTCGTACCACGTATTGGCCAGCAGAGTGTAAGACGAGGTGCTGTAAAGCTGCGCCTCATAGGTGGTGCCATCGGAAGAGGCATAACCCGCCAGGTGGCCATCCGTCATTTGCAGGGAGATACCGCGCTGACCATTGACGGCGCGACTGCGATCCATCAAGGCCATGGTACCGGATACACTGGAAAAATTAACCCGCAGCCAGAAGGTCTGAGCGGTGCCGATGCGCAGGGAGGTACTGTTACTCTTGAGTGCCGTAGTTCCATCCAGCCGAATGGCGCTCGTGCCGGCATCGGCCGCCGAAATACCCGTAGCGGTCGTGAAGGTCGGAGTGACAGTCGGAGTCAACCCGGCAGTGGTCGAAGCAACCGGGGACAGGTTAATGCCCTTGGCACCGGTATTATTCCCTTCAAACGCCCACCATTCGACCGCGTCCTGAATAACCGTCGCGCCATGGAGAGGAGAGGAGGTGACCGCCAGCCCCATCAGAATCAGGGACAACGCCGAGAGAGTTGCAATCGCGTGTTTCATGTTGGAAGGCTAAACTTACATTTCGATTCAATCAATATGTTATTGCAATATTCGAAACAAAGTGTATCGATAAGGTTATGCGCGCTGCTGAATCCCTCACTACCACCCTTCGCCAAAAGTCCGCCGCTCAAGCCCCCGGGGAGAAACTCCCCTCGGTCCGGGCGATCATGAAGCGTTACGGAGCGAGCCTGCACTCGGTAAATATCGCCCTGCGGCAGCTCGAAACGGAAGGGCTGATCGATGTGCGGAAGGGGAGCGGGATTTACGTGAGCCCTCGCAAGGGATTGCGTTATATTGAATTGCACCGATTGCAATCTCCGGCGATATGGGCGGACACGAAGGAGATTTCCTTGGGCCGGGCGATCGCCAAAGAGGGCTGGAGGATGTTAGTCAAGCGGCACCCGACGGAGTACGATGACCCCGACATCCAGTTGAATCCCAAAGCATGCGCGCACATTGTCATACCGAGTCTGTTCGAAACCAACCCGCTCTTCTTCAAGCAAATTACCCGCATGGCCGTACCGGTGCTGGTTTATGGTCGGGTGGCCGGGCCGTTCCAAATGGATTACGTCACTGGGGACGACTATCAATATCTCAGCCTGCTCATCAAACACCTGCGCAGCCTCGGCCATCAGCGATTGGCTTTCCTCGCAAATGAACCGCCCTCGCTGCCGCTAACGCAGCGGAGCGAAATTTTCCTCAACATCGCGGAGCTTTTTGAGCTGCCAGAACCGGTCATCATCGATTGTAAAACCCGCTCGGGCGAGAGTAGCATGTACAAGGCTTGCGAAGGTCTGAAAAATTATCTTATGGAGCATGACCGTAAGCCACCTTTCACGGCTATCATCGTCTCCAGTCAGCAGGGAGTCCTCGGTGCGCTGCGCGGTTGTCACGAATCGGGTGTGAGCGTCCCCCGCGATTGCAGCGTGGTTTCGTTTGGACTCGCGTCCGAGAATGCCTTGATGACTCCGTCAGTCACGGAAGCAGGCGCCGCCGATGAGAGCTGGGGCGAGGGCTGCGTTTCGGTTCTGAAACAGCGCTTCGAACATCCCGACGCGCCGCCAATCGGCCTCAAGCTGCCACCGAAACTCTTCATCCGTGAATCCACGGCGGCACCGGCCCGAACGGCGAACAAACGTTAGCAATCTATTACGAGAAGGAGCGAGATCCCTCACTTCTCCAGGGGCCACGGAACCCGCACGATGCGCGGACCACCGGGTCCAGCGGTAAAGTACGGATGGGGTGGCTGCGGCGCCTGACTCGGTGGTGGCGGGAGGTTCTTGCTTAAGCTCGCATCAGCGAAAAGGTTGCCCTTCATTTGCACAGGGCCCATGCCGCCGCCATTCCACCATGCGTTCTGCTCGCCACTCTTGGCGATCCACCAGACGCGATTGCAAACAATACGAACCGCGCCGCCGGGTTTTTCGCTCTGATTCCAGACATAGAGGCCGACATTCGACACGTTTGATTTCGCGCCGTAGATGCGGTTATCCATTACGTGGATGTCGTGACCGCCCGCCACGCCGATGCCGACTTGTCCGGCGGAAAGAATCACATTGCTCCGGCAGAGTTGATACGCGCCGCCACAATCCGCGAGCATGATGCCGGATCCAGATTTGCTCTTGTCCTCGCTGCCGTCGCGGGGATCGCCGACGAGGTAGTTGTACTCCACGAGAATGGGTGAGTCCTTGGTGCCTTCACTTTGGTAGAGGTTGATGACGTCCTCCGGAGAGCTTTTTCCGCGCTCGTTGATCGCGTAGTTGAGCATGACGCGATTATCCGGACCGGTGACGTTGTTGAACTGGACCATCTGCCCGCGCGGATAGGGGCCGCGCACGTTGCGCACGAAATTGCCGACGACGGCGATGGACTGGGATTCGACCGCGTAGACGCCGTTGACCACATTTTCGATACGGCAACCTTCCACCCGCACCTCGCGCGAACGGTAGACATCCACCGCGATGCGGTCGGAGTCGTGCAACCAGCCATTGCGGATGGTGATGCGCTCGCAATTCTCCAACTTGATCGAGCGAAGCTCCGACGCGTCGATCACAATGTCCGCGCAATGCTTCAGCGTGATCGACGGGTCGGCATCGATCTGCACCGCGTCAATCGTTTGCCGCTGCTTGTTCTCCCAGACAATCGCGGGCGATTTCTGGAGCGGGACCGTTTCCATGCGGATCGGGTCCGCGGCGGGGGAGAAGAACGCGAAGGCAAGGAAGAGAAGTCCACTGCAAAAAGCACACACACCCCGGCGCTCACGCGCCACCCCTCTTGATAGAGGGGATTTCGGCAACTGTGAGTCTCGAGAGCATGAATCCCCTCTATCAAGAGGGGTGGCGCGTGAGCGCCGGGGTGTGTGAAGCCTTTGCATAGGATATGAGATTGTCCAGATACCCCGTAGCTTGCTACGGGGAGTGTTCATTCAGTCGTCGATGCCGAGTTTTTTCTTGATCAAATTGAGGTCGTTCCGAAGTTTTTGAAATTCTTCCTGAGTGGGATTGTTATTAGAAGACATGAACCAGCTCGCAAAGGTGCCGGAGATCACACCAATGAGGCAGACGCCGAGCAGCATCATGACGCTGGCAAGAATACGGCCAGCGGTCGTCACCGGAACGAAATCGCCGTAGCCGACCGTGGTCATGGTGACAATCGCCCACCAGAGCGCTTGCCCAGCGGTTTTGATGTTGGAATCAGCGTCGGATTCAAATTCGAGAATCAGAACCGCCCCGACAAATGCGGCGAAGAGCAGCATCAGGACGGTAGCCAGCACGGCGGATCGTTCGCGTTGCTGGATCAGGAATTTCGCCACATCGCGGGCGGAACGAAAGGCCCGGAAGAGGCGAAGGATGCGCACGATGCGAAAAAGTCGTCCCCAGCGCAAGACGTCGATGGCCGGAATGCTGGCAATGAGATCGATCCAGCCCCAACGCATGAATTTGAGTTTGCTCTCGGCCTTGTAAAAGCGAATGACGAAGTCAGTGAGAAAAATGAGACAGACGAAGAAATCGAATTTGGCGAAGAGCAGTTGCACCTGCGGATCGCGGTTGAAGCCCGCGACCAAGGCCATGGCCACGAGCACGTACATCGAGACGATCAGTATGAAAATATCCCACAACCCCAGCCCGTTGTTTTTCCCATCCTCCCGTTTCATGCTGTAAGGGCTTTAGCAAAAGGCGGAGCGGGGATACAGGTTTTTCCGAGGTCTGATGCGCAGAGAGGCCCGAGGCAACCCGCGTTGGGGTTGGGGGAGAGAGGTGGTGTGGATGTCGGTTCCCAGGGTAGGGCTACGCCCAACCCTGGGCTATCGGAGGAAACGGCGTTGCCGTTTTAGGAGTTCGAAGAAAATTGTCGATTTAGGTCATCCACAAGCCGGAGAAAATCGCCTTCGCATGATAGTGAAGGCAATGGATCAATCTTTAGTTTTAGGGCAGCTCTATCAAAATAAAGACATGACTCCTCAAGAATCCCCTTAATATCATCATAAGAAAGGCCTAAATCTTTTACTTGCTTTTCATGCACGCACTTCAGATCTCGATGTGCGATTAGCTTATTTCTATACTTACGAAGTATTTCTCCCTTTTTTATTAACGCTGCATACCCCGTTTCATTTTCAATTTCCGGAATATTTCCCAGTGATATAGACTTAGCATCTTTATCAAAGAGCAACGAAAGTGTTGCGATATACGCAATCCAAAGAGCCGGTCTAATGCTACTAAAAAAATCAGAGTAGAAGTTCAAAGCCCTAACAATATCGGAGCGTTTTGGGTGAACTCCCTCGATAGCCCACCAAGCTTCGCGAAATAACCTAGCCTTGATTAGGGTTTCACGAATGTCTTCGATCGCCGTTAAAATATGGGCGGGTTGAGCATTATTCATATTTTAATTCTAAATGGCATTTAGAAATAGAACAACTGTGCGATGCAATCGCGCCCTACAGGAAGACAAAACCACCCCCTTGCCCGATCCCTCGACTATGCTCGGGATGACGAGGAGGAAGTGAAAGTTGTGGGTGAAAGAATCACACACCCGGAGTTCCACGTCTGCAGCGTGACGCTGCACCCAGTACTTGATGGACGGAATTTCTGCTGGCGAAAGTCAACGTTGCCGAGAGCCCCTGTCATGGAGCCTTGCGCCCGCCGAAGCCACCGGCTTCGGCTACACCAGAGATCCAGTTCGGGCGTGAGCGTTACGTTGCATCCATAACGTTCACACGGAAACCGGATATTCTTTCAGCAACCCTATTGGGTCCAGCGTCACGCTGGCTATTCGACGGTGACGGACTTGGCGAGGTTGCGGGGTTTGTCGACGTCGCGGTTGAGGGCGGTGGCGGTGTAGTAGCTGAGGAGCTGAAGCGGGATGGAGCTGAGGACGGGGAGGGTGTAGTCGCTGGCTTTGGGGAGCCAGATGACGTCGTCGGCGACGGACTCGACGGTGGTGTCGCCTTCGGTGGCGAGGGCGATGACGGGTCCTTTGCGGGCCTTGATTTCCTGCAGGGTGCTCATGTTCTTTTCGTGCACGGAGTCCTGCGGGCAGATGAAGATGCTGGGGGTGTTTTTGTCGATGAGGGCGATGATGCCGTGCTTCAACTCGGCGGCGGGATAGCCGGAGGCGTTGATGTAGGTGATTTCCTTGAGCTTGAGCGCGCCTTCGAGGGCGATGCCGTATTGGAGGAGGCGGCCAAAGAAGAGCATGCTGTGGGCCTGGCAATATTTGGCCGCGATGGTTTTGATGCGCTCGGTTTGTCCGAGGATTTTCTCGATCTGGGCGGGGAGTTTCTCGATGTCCTCGATGATCTGGCGGCCCTGCGAGGCGGAGAGGTGGCGCATGCGGCCAAAGAGGAGGGCGAGGAGGGCGAAGATGGTGACTTGCGAGGTGAAGGATTTGGTCGCGGCGACGCCGATCTCGGGTCCGGCGTGCATGTAGACGCCGCCGTCGCTTTCGCGGGCGATGGTGCTGCCGACGTTGTTACAAATGCCGAGGACGCGGAAGCCTTTGCGGCGGGCTTCGCGCAACGCGCCGAGGGTGTCGGCGGTTTCGCCGGACTGGCTGACGACGAAGACGAGGGTGCGGCGGTCGAGGGGACAGTTGCGGTAGCGGAATTCGCTGGCGAAGTCGACTTCGACGGGAATCTGGGCGATGGATTCGATGAGGTGCTCGCCGACCATGCCGGCGTGGAGCGCGGTGCCGCAGCCGGTGATCAAGATACGGTCGACATCGCGCAATTCCTGCGGGCTCAAATTCAAACCGCCGAGGACGGCGGTGGCTTCTTCATGGCTCAGGCGGCCACGGATGGCATTCTGGATGGCCTGGGGTTGCTCAAAGATTTCCTTGAGCATGTAGTGGGGGAAGTCGCCCTTTTCGGCGTCGGCTTGCTGGAAGTCGATGTCGCTGATCTCGAACCCGGCGCTGCGCTTGGTGAGGGAGCTGACGCGGAAGGCGTTGCGGTCGATGGTGACGACATCGTAGTCGTTCAGGTAAACGACCTTTTGCGTGTAGGCGACGATGGCGGAGACGTCGCTGGCGAGGAAGTGTTCCCCCGTGCCGATGCCGAGGACGAGCGGGCTGCCGCGGCGGGCGCCGACGAGGATTCCGGGTTCGTCCTGGTGGACGACGGCAATGCCGTAGGTGCCCTGGACTTCGCGCAGGGCGGCGATGACGGCGCGTTCGAGGCGGGAGGCGGTGCCGGTGGGGAGCTTGACGAAGTGGTCGCCGACGAGGTGGGCGAGAACTTCGGTGTCGGTATCGGAGGTGAAGACGTGGCCTTCGCCAATGAGGCGCTTTTTGAGCGAGTTATAGTTTTCGATGACGCCGTTGTGGACGAGGGCGAGTTTGCCGGTGGCGTCGACGTGGGGGTGGGCGTTGCGGTCGCTGGGTTCGCCGTGGGTGGCCCAGCGGGTGTGGCTGATGCCGAGGGTGCCGTGGAGCGGGGTTTGCTCGGCGAGGGCGGAGAGGGCCTGGATGCGGCCGACCTTTTTGAGCACGTGGAGGCCGGTGCCATTGAGGACCGCCATGCCGCTGGAATCGTATCCGCGGTATTCCAAACGGCGTAAACCTTCCAAAAGGAGCGGTTGCGCTTCCTTTTCACCTAAATAAGCAACGATGCCACACATTCTCCTTGTTGTAGCGCCACAGGTGTTTTAGCGTCAAGCCAAGCTATGGACAATTCGGCTCGCCTCACCGTGTCGGGGCGCGATGTAGTTGCGGTGATTATGGGTGGTGGCGCGGGTACTCGCCTCTTTCCCCTCACCAAGGATCGCGCCAAACCTGCTGTACCTCTCGCCGCCAAATATCGTCTGGTCGACATCCCGATCAGTAACTGTATCAACTCGGACTTGAAACGAATCTTCGTTTTGACCCAGTTCAACAGTACGTCGCTGAACCGGCATATTCAGCAGAGTTACCGCTTCGACGATTTCTCGCAGGGCTTCGTGGAGATCATGGCCGCCCAGCAGACGACGACGAACAAGGAGGGCTGGTATCAAGGCACCGCCGACGCCGTCCGCCAGAATCTGGTCCACTTCCGCAGTCACCAGCACGACTACGTGCTGATTCTCTCCGGCGATCAACTCTACCGGATGAACCTGCGCAAGCTGCTGGAGCAGCACGTGGCGAGCTATGCCGATGTGACGGTGGCGACGATCCCGGTGCGCCGCGATTCGGCCAAGGGCTTCGGCATCATGCATGTCGACGACGAAAAGCGGATCGTGCGCTTCGTGGAAAAACCGACGGACGATGCGCTGTTGGACAGTCTGAAGCTGGAGGACCCGGTTCTCTCGACGCTGAATGTGCACACGAGCGATGATTTGTTCCTCGCGTCGATGGGTATCTACGTTTTCAACCGCAAGGTGCTGTCCGCGTCGCTGGACAATGACCTGACCGATTTCGGCAAGCACATCATTCCGGGGCTGATCAAGTCGCACCGGGTGTTCTCCTACATCTATCAGGGATACTGGGAAGACATCGGTACGATCAAGGCCTTCTACGAGGCGAACCTCGACCTGTGCAAGCCGGTGCCGCAATTCAATTTCTACGACGTGGCCGCGCCGATTTACTCCCGCGCGCGCTTCCTGCCGGGCAGCAAGATCGAGAACAGTCACGTGGAACAGGCCGTGATCGCGGACGGGTGCATCATCACCGCGTCGAAGATCGAGAACTCGCTGATCGGGATTCGCGCCCGCATCAACGAAGGCACGACGATCAAGGATTGCATCCTGATGGGCTCGGATTACTACGAGACAGATCAACATCTGCTGATGGCCGAGGGCAAGGGCATCCCGCGCATCGGAATCGGCAAGAATTGTAAACTCGAACGCGTGATCGTGGATAAAAACGCGCGCATCGGGGACAATGTGAAGATCTCGCCCGAAGGCAAGCCCGCCAACATGGATGGGCCGAACTTCTACATCCGTGATGGCATCGTGTGTATTCCGAAGAATGCCCAAGTCGCCAGCGATACGGTGATCTAACCGTTTGCTCAAAGCTCGCGTAAGGCGAGCCCGGCAACGACGGCTTCGAAAAACGCCACAGGTTAATACCTGTGGCGTTTTGATTGTGGTGCCAAGAATCGCGCCATTTGGTCGGAGACGTGTGACACCCCTCATTTCTAGGCACGGATTACCTACCTGCAGGTAGCTCATCGGAAATAATTGACCGATAACACCTACCGACTTGGTAACATATGTAAAAAAGTTCACACGGAATCCTCTCTTATTATTTTAGCTACTAACTTACTCTAGAAGGGGGCTGGCATGTACCCTGCTACACCCTAAAGCCGTATGGATTACAATCCCATCGCACCGGCTGTACGGGATGTCCTCACAGCCATACGTCACCGCAAGCGGGTGGATGAAATCGTCGAACTCATTCTGGATCGTTCCTGCCAACTTTGTAATGCGGTTCACGGCTCCTTTATCACACTGGATGAAGCCAACGGGCGGTTGACCGTCACCTCGACGCACGGCTCGGATTGGACGCTGGAAAAACAGGCGTGCATGCTGAAGATCGGCCAGGGCATCACGGGCCGCGTGGCGCAAACGGGCATCCCCTATTTGTGCCGCGATGTGACGAAGGACAGTCACTACTACCCGCTCTTCGACTACGTGCGCAGCGAACTCGCGGTGCCGGTCATCGTGACGGACAAAATCTGGGGCATCATCAATATCGACGGACTGATGCCGTATGCGTTCGATGATAACACGCTGGCGACGCTGACCGTCTTCGCGGAACTGGCGGCGTTCGCGATCACACTGCGCATTGAACTCAACGAGCAGGAGCGGTTGCAACGGCATTTGATCCAGTCGGAAAAACTGGCGTCGCTGGGCGAAATCATCGCGGGCATCGCGCACGAGATCAATAATCCGCTGACGTCGATTCTGTCCAATGCGTCGCTGCTGACACTGAACCGCGGAGGCCAGCGCGATGCGGCTTCCGTGCGCGCGATCCTCGAGGAATCTCGCCGTTGCGCGGAGCTGGTGCGCAATCTCCTTTCCTTCAGCCGACAGGAGGCGGGCGACAAGGAAATCATCGGCATCAACGAAATCATCAGCCAGATCTGCTCGATCAAGAAGTATCAGCTCAAGGTGAATAACATCCGGTTGTTGACCGAAACGGACCCGATTTCGTACCCGATCTTCGTCATCCCGGCGCAGATCCAGCAGATCCTGCTCAATCTCGTGAACAACGCGGAACATGCGATTCCACCGAGCCGCCTCGATGGCTTGGTGCAGCTTTCCGTCAAACGCGACGGGGAGAAGATCAAGATCCGCGTGATGGACAACGGCGGCGGTATCGCGCCGGAAGTGCAGCAATACATCTTTGATCCGTTCTTCACGACGAAGCCGGTCGGCGAAGGCACGGGGCTGGGTCTTTCCATCGCGCGCTCCATCGCGGAGGCGCACGGGGGCAATCTGTCGATCGAATCGAGTTCGCCCGCCGGAACGATTTTCTGCCTGGAACTGCCGCTGGCGATGAGTCCGGAAACGCCCAAGCCAACGGCGGTGAATGATCCGCCGCTCGTGGTGGCCAACGCACAGGCTCATGCGACATCGAGCACCGATGCCACCACACCGGCGGGCCGGGCGATCTTGATCGATGACGAACCGCTGATTCTGGAGGCGCTCTCGGATTATCTGGGAATGCAGAACATCACGGTGACGACGATGCAGGATAGCCGCGCGGCGCTGGATCTGCTGCGGCGGGAACAGTTCGACGTGATCGTGAGCGATATCCGCATGCCGGGCCTGGACGGTCTGCAGCTCTACGAACATGCCCGCAGCATCGACAAGAAGTACGCGCGGCAATTCATCTTCATGAGCGGCGATCTGGTGCGCGAGACGACGAAGTCGTTCGTCGCGGCGACGGGTTGTACCTGCCTGAAGAAGCCATTCACCATGGATGCGCTTTACAAGAATATCCTGCCGTACCTGAAAGGTTGACCAACGCGGTCCGCAGGAGGCTGGCCCCATCTGAAGGCTCGTCCGCCTCGGTTCGGGCTGGACACCACACACGTGTTAGGCATAGTAGGTCTTGTGAACCGAATCAATGCCTTCCTGCTGGATAACCATCTGCGTATCGCGCACAACCCCTGCGTCAGCCCGGACTTTTGCCTGGATTGGGCCGCGCTCCAAACCTCTCTTCGCTCGGGCAGCGAGATTACGGAATATCCCCGCAGTCATTTTGCTGTGGCGGACGGCACGGTTCGGCTCGTCTCCAACGCGGCGGGCGATCACGCGTGGATCGTGGAAGGCAGCGTGCCGCTGGACTCGGGCGTGGAAGTGCGCCCCGGCACGAAGGCGTATCCGGCCACGTTCGCGAATTTATTGAAGTTGAAGAATCTCGTGCTGGAACATGATCCGAAGTCGACGATCTTCCCGACGGCGACCGGCACGCTCGCCCAAACCAGCATTGGCGTGGGCGCGCGATTCACGACGCTGCATTGGCCGGCGGTGGAGTGGGCGATGGCGCATCTGGGCCTCAGCATGACGGCGAACCAGAACAGTATTCCGCGCGAGCTGGTTTATGATGTGGATGAGATGCTCGCGGGACGGCTGGATTCGGTACCGTTCCCGTTCATCGGCGCGAATGTGCCGGAGGGTCACCAAGGCCAGAGTGTGCAGGGCATGAGCCACGGCTCGATTTTGTCGAAGTTGAAAAATGGATTTCATCTGCGCCGGATTGCGTGGGGCTTCAATGCCGATCACCAGCCGATCGGCGGAAAGTTCGACAGCCGCGAAGATCAACTCGTCGAGGGTTGCGCACTGGCGAGCTATATCACTTTTGATCTTTCGCCCGAGCTGGCGCAGACGAAGCCGCTCGACACGGCGGAAGCGCGCGCGGCCTACGTGGCGAAGGAAGTTCCGGCGGCACTGATCGCGCGGCTGGAAAAGGAATTGCAGGAGATCGGCCTTTCCGTCACGGCGGACAAGCGCAACGAGTTGCTGGCCTATGTGTGGCCGTCGATGGTGAAGATGCAGCGTCGCGACGCGAAGTATCGCGCGATTCGCGAGAAGTTGTTCAGCACGCCGGTGGGCCGCGCGTATTACCGCGAGTTGTCGATCGATGAATTGCCGGGTCTGACCGCGCCGGAGACGACGGCGGTGATGTTGCTGCTGTGCCGCGCATTGGAGATGCCGGTGAATTACATCGCTCCGGCGTTTGGCTTCCAGAAGAATTTTCCCTACCCGGACAATGCGAAGCTGCGCGAATTGATCGGCGCGACGTGGAAGGTCTGCCGCGATCTCGGCGTGAGCATCGGCTTCCATTCGGGCTCGGGCAAGTCGGCGGAAAATTACCGCGTGATGGGCGACGTGACGGGCGGTCGTTTCGAGATCAAGACGAGTGGCCGTTACACCTACGAAATGGGTGTCGCGCTCGCGGCATCGAAAAATCCGGCCGATCAAAAGTTGTGGGCCGATTGGTATCAATTCACGCGCGAGATGGCGCTGGCGGGCGCGTTCAGCGTGGACGCGACGGAGCAGAAGATGGCGCGGTCCTTCATCGTGGATGCGCTCACGCTCGAGAAAAAACCGGTCGATGTGTTCGCCTCCCCGGCGAGTTGCGCGGTGGCGCTGACTGAGCTCGCGCCGAACCCGGATCACATGTACTGGTTCGAATACAATTTCCTCTACGTGCTGGCGGCGGGTGGAAAATCGCAAAAGTCCGCGCTGGGCGATCACACGCCCGCCGGGTACCGGCAGCGCGAACGGTTCTATTCGATCAGCGACGAAGCGCGGTTGAAGTACGCGCAGCGCGTGGCGGAATACCTGATTTTCCTCGCGGAAAGTTCCGCGCTGGTGACCCCGGCCAAGGCGGCAGTGGCGCGGCAGGAACTTCAGGCGTATCGTACTCTCAGCGACCTTGAGGCCGCGATCAGCCCCCAATAACATCACTCTTATGTCTGACCTTCTCCAGATCCATCCCCAAGACGACGTGGCCGTGTGCGTGCATCCCGTGACGGCGGGCACGACGCTCGGCAGCCTGCGCGTGGTGAACGACATTCCGGTCGGTCACAAAGTCGCACTGCATCCGATTGCCGCCGGAACGCTGGTGCGCAAATACGGTTTTCCGATTGGTCGTGCGACCACCACCATCGCGGCGGGTGAGCATGTGCACAGTCACAACCTCGCCAGCGCGCTGGAAGAAAACGGCGACTCTGCCGCAAGCAGCTCCAATGCGACTCCGGCGACAGCGGTGACGGGTCAATCGTCCGGCGCGACGTTCCAAGGTTACCGCCGTCCCGATGGCCGCGTGGGCATTCGCAATGAAATCTGGATCATCAATACGGTTCACTGCATCAACATCGCCAGCGAAAAAATCGCGCAGGCCGCGCACAAGCGTTTCGTCGCGCCGGGCGGACTGGTCGACGGCATCTACGCGTTCACGCATCCGTACGGTTGCTCGCAGCTCGGGGATGATTTGCAGCACACGAAGAAGATTCTCGCCGGGCTGGTGCGTCACCCGAACGCGGCGGGCGTGCTGATCCTCGGCCTCGGTTGCGAGAACAACCAGATCAAGTCGTTCCTCGAGGAGGTCGGCCAATACGATCCGCACCGTATCCGCTTTTTCAACGCGCAGGAAGTGGACGACGAAATCGAATCCGGTCTCGCGGCCGTGGAGGAACTCGTCGCGTATGCGTCGCAGTTCAAGCGCGAAACGATTCCCGCCAGCGAGCTCGTGCTGGGCATGAAATGCGGCGGCAGCGACGGTTTCAGCGGACTCACCGCGAACCCGCTGGTGGGTCGCGTTGCGGACTGGCTCACCGCCGAGGGCGGCACGACGCTGCTGACGGAAGTGCCGGAGATGTTCGGCGCGGAGCAAGTGCTCTATGCCCGCGCGCGCAATGAAAAAACATTGGGCGCGATGACGCGCATGATCGGTGATTTCAAGAACTACTTTCATCGTCACAACGAACCGGTGAATGAGAATCCCTCGCCCGGCAACAAAGCGGGCGGCATCACGACGCTGGAGGAAAAATCGCTGGGCTGCATTCAAAAGGGCGGTCAGGCGCCCATCGCCGAAGTACTCGATTACGGTTCGCCCGCGACGCCGCACCAAGGCGGCATCTCGCTCATCTACGCGCCGGGCAATGACGGCGTGTCCGCGACGGCGTTGACGGCGGCGGGCGCGCATCTGATTCTCTTCACCACGGGCCGCGGCACGCCGCTGGGTCTGCCGGTGCCGACGATCAAGATCGCGTCGAACTCCGCGCTCGCCGGGCGCAAGGGATCGTGGATCGACTTCAACGCGGGTCAATTGCTCGAGGGCCACGACCGCGAAGAGGTGAAGCAGGAGCTGGTGCAGAAGATTCTCGCGGTGGCGAGCGGCACGCAGCTCACCCGCAATGAAATCAACGGCTACCGCGAAATCACCATCTGGAAAGAAGGCGTCACTTTATGAGTTCTGTATCCATCGAAAAACTTCCTGAAACCATTCTGCAATTCGGCGCGGGCAATTTCCTGCGCGGCTTTGCGGATTTCTTTGTCGACCAGGCGAACCGTGCCGGTCAGAACGTGGGCCGCATCGTCGTAGTGCAATCGACCGCGTCGAATCGCGCCGATGCGCTCAACGCGCAGAAGTGTGTCTACCACGTGGCCATTCGCGGCCTCGAGGGCGGCCAGGTCGTCGACCGCGTGGAAGAGGTGCGCTCGATCAGTCGTTCCGTCGTGGCGGACAAGGAATGGGACCAAGTGCTGGACGTGGCGAAAAGTCCCGCGTTGCGCTGGATCGTTTCCAATACGACCGAGGCGGGCTTCGCGCTGGTCGACGGTGAACCGCTCGGTGCGGGCACACCCCGTTCCTTCCCCGGCAAGCTAGTGCGCGTGCTGCAGGCCCGTTGGGAAGCGAAGGGCTCGCCGCTGACGATCATTCCGTGTGAGTTGATCGAGGGCAACGGTACGAAGCTGCTCGCGCTCGCGCAGGAACAGGCCAAGCGTTGGAACCTGTCCGCGGATTTCGTGACGTGGATGAGCGTCTCCTGCCGCTGGATCAATAATCTCGTCGACCGCATCGTGACGGGTCGCCCAGACAAGAATCCGCCCGCGGTGAATGATCCGCTGCTGGTCGTGGTGGAACCGTTCGCCAGCTGGGTATTGGAATCAGCGGACGGCGTGTCGCCCTTTCTCACCCATCCCGCGATTACGGTGACGAAGGATGTGCAGTCGTATCAATTGCGCAAAGTGAGAATTTTGAACGGCTGCCATACCGCGCTCGTCATCAAGGCGCTCCCGCTCGGCATTCCGACCGTGCGCGAGGCGGTGGAGAATCCCGAAGTCGGCGCGTGGCTGCGCCGCCTGCTCGACGAGGAAATCCTCCCCACGATCGAAGGCCGGGTGGAAGGCGAACGCGACTTCGCGAAGGAAACGCTCACCCGCTTCGCCAATCCGTTTGTGGAGCACCAACTCTCCAGCATCGCGCTC
The DNA here is from genome assembly GCA_002304345.1 of Verrucomicrobia bacterium Tous-C9LFEB. Taxonomy (GTDB): domain Bacteria; phylum Verrucomicrobiota; class Verrucomicrobiia; order Methylacidiphilales; family UBA1321; genus UBA1321. The sequence continues at coordinate 134,595 of NEUU01000005.1, read as the reverse complement.
AATCACGAGGCGAAAGTCGGCACGCGGTTGCGTCCGACGCTGGACGATTACACGAAGCGGTTCGGGAAGCAGCCGCCGCTGCTGTCGGCGATTCTGGCGAAGTAGTTTCCTCCGGATTTGCCAGTTGGCATGCCTGTGTCATACTCCGCGGGCATGCAGTTGCAGCGCATCACGATTTTTCCGATCAAGGCTCTCGATGGCGTGGAGGTGCGCGAAGCGCGCATCACGGCGGGTGGAATTCTGGAGCATGACCGCACCTATGCCATTGCCGACCGGGAAGGCAAGGTGGTCAATGGCAAGCGCACGCCGCGTGTGCACGCGTTGCGCAGCGAGTTCAGCGCCGATTTTTGCGAAGTGGCCTTGTGGGAAGAGGGTGCGCCCTCCGCTCGACAGCAATTCGTCTTCACCGATCCCGATCCGTTGCAGCGCTGGTTGAGCGCGTTCTTTGGTTTCGAGGTGGAACTGTGGAGCGAGCCGCAGAGTGGATTTCCCGACGACCGCGCGGCGTTCGGCCCCACCGTGGTGAGCGAGGCGAGTCTGCGCGAGGTGACGAATTGGTTTCCCGATGTGACGCTGGAAAGCGCCCGTCGCCGGTTCCGCACGAATCTGGAAATCGGCGGTGACGAGGCTGTGCCGTTTTGGGAAGACCGGCTTTATGGGCAGCCGGAGACGTTGACGCCGTTTCGGATCGGTGCGGTCGAATTGCGGGGTCACAACCCGTGCCAGCGTTGCGCCGTGCCGCCGCGAGATCAGTCGACGGGCGAAGCAATCGCCGGTTTCCAAAAGACGTTTATGGAGCGACGCCAGGCGACGTTGCCACCGTGGGCGACGGTCTCGCGGTTCAATCATTATTACCGGTTCGCGGTGAATACGTCCGTGCCACCGAGCGAAGCGGGGAAGACGTTGCGGGTGGGCGAGGGGCTGACTCTCGGGAGCAATGTGTAGTCTCGCGATAACGAGAGCTGCCGTGAAGATTGACACACCCCGGTCCTACGGACCACCCCTGCCATTCGACTAGGCTCAGGCTAGACTTTGATAGAGGGGATTTACGCATCTGAGAGTTCCACCAGCAGGAGTTCCCTCTCATAAGAACCTATCCACGATCTTTACAACGACGAGACGCTCTCAATCTGATTGCTTTTAACACCGCCCCTTCCACCCGATTCTTCGCTTGGCTCAGAATGACGGAGTGTGAAAGCGAATGTTTTCACGCGATGGGCGTAGCCCATCAGCTACTGGGTCCAGCGTCACGCTGGTCGCGCTGGGGCTAGCCCTGCGCGGTGGTGGGGAGCAATTCCGCGACGCGGTAGCCGACGCCGCGCACGGTCTCGATATAGTTCGCACAGTGGCCGAGCTTTTCACGCAGACGGCGCACATGGGTGTCGACGGTGCGGGTGTCGATGACGCTTTCGTAACCCCAGACGTCGTTAAGCAGGCGGTCGCGGCCTTGCACGCGGCCCCGGCGTTCCATGAGGAGCGCGAGGAGCTTGAACTCGGTGGCGGTGAGTTCGATGCGTTGGCCGGAGATGAGCACTTCGTGTTTGGCGTGATCGACGAGCAACTCGCCGATCTGCAGCTTCTCCACGGCGGGGCCCTTTTCCTTGCCACGACGCAGGACGGATTTCACGCGCAGGATGAGTTCGCGCGGGCTGAAAGGCTTCGTCACGTAATCGTCCGCGCCGAGTTCGAGGCCGACGATCTTGTCGACCTCCTCCGCCTTGGCGGTGAGCATGATGATGGGAATCTGGCTGGTGGGGGCGTCTTTCTTCAGCGCCTTGCACACTTCCAGACCCGACATCTGCGGCAACATCAGATCCAAAATAATCAGGGAGGGAAGTTCCGCGCGGGCTTTCACGAGCGCCGCTGCTCCGTTTTCCGCCGCGAGGACCGTAAACCCGGCGGCGCGTAGTCCGATGGAGAGCATGTCGATCACATCGGCCTCGTCGTCAACGACCAGAATTTTCTGACTCATATAAATAGTTCTTGGGGTAAATAATACCCGTTATTGGTCTAGTCGTCTGCAGGAATTGCGGCAAGCGAAACGCTGTTACAATTAGGTGACGACCCCCGCATACCTCCGAACCGCGTAACGCTAACTCCACGAAATGAAGCAGATAGATCAACCGAAAGAGAACGCTCCGCGCCCGGTCTACTCGCCGTCCGTTTTCCCCTCGTCCATTTTTTTGACCGCTTGTTCCATCAGTTGCGCCATGGAGTCCTGCCAGCGATTTAATTCCTTCAACTGCTCCGGCATGAGGACGGTGCCGAGCCGGGCATTGATCCGCTGGTTGAGCGCGCGTTGATTCGCCATGATGTCCACCTTCGCGTTGCCGCCCTTCGATTCCGTGGCCAGTTTGTCGCGCTCCTCCGTCATGACCTGGATGAGCTGCTTTTTCTGGTCTGCGGCAAGAGGCGTTTGCGACATGGCGATCTGGCTCTCGAATTGTTTGACCATCATGCGTTCGCCGATCTGGCTTGTGTATGCCTTGTATTGGGCCAGTCGTTGATCGCCTAGCAATGCCTGAATCTTCACCTCGCCTGCTTTTTGACGGTCGGTGTAAAAGGAGGCTTTGAGCTTGGGATCGGTGATGGCCTTGTACTCGTCCGCGCTGCGTTGCGAGGCCATGGTTTCCTCGACGAGAATCTTTTGAAACGCCTCACGTTCCTGCGGAGTGAGGACCATTTCCTTGAGCAGGTCGCCGTACATCATGTTGACGGTCTGCTTGCTGATCATCTCGCCAAAGGGACCCTTCATCATCTCGGAGAGCTTCTTCTTCGAGTCCACCGGTTCGCCTTCCGCTGCGGCGGGAACCGGTGCAGTGATCGCCTCGGTGGAGCTTTCGGGCGCGGCCGCTCCCACAGCGGCTTCCGCTTTCGCGGCTGTCACGGCGGCCTCGGATTTCTTCAGCTTGGCCTCAAGGGCGCGGATTTGCGCCTGGGCCTGCTCGAGAGCGGATTGTTTGCCGGCCAGTTCCGTGCGCAGCCCGGCCCCTCGATAATAGGTCCAACCGCCGAACGCGCCTAATAAAAGGCAGCCTGCTCCCAACCCCATGCTTAAGATCGTCGATTTATCCATATCCCCTTCCCTTTCAAGGCTAACACGTGCCATCGAAACACATTGCGCCACGTCCGGCAAGCGTCGCGCCACTATAAACTCCTTGCCCTAGCAAGTACGGTGCGCTACCTTCCCCGCTCCCTGTAACCGTTCATTAGTTTTTAGAGGATCTATGGAAAAAATTCGTAATATTGCAATTATCGCGCACGTTGACCACGGCAAGACGACCCTGGTCGATCAGCTTCTGCGCCAATCGGGCACCTTTCGCTCCAATCAGGCTGTTGTCGAGCGCGTCATGGATTCCATGGATTTGGAACGTGAAAAAGGCATCACCATCAAGGCCAAGAATGCCGCGTATCAATACAACGGCTACCACGTGAACATCGTGGACACCCCCGGCCACGCCGATTTCGGCGGCGAGGTGGAACGTATTTTGAAGATGATCGACGGCGTGTTGCTCGTGGTGGACGCGTTTGACGGCCCGCAGGCCCAGACGAAGTTCGTGCTGCGCAAGGCGCTCGAAGCCGGTGCCCGCCCGATCGTGGTGATCAACAAGATCGACCGCGAAAACGCCCGCCCGCACAAGGTGCTGGACATGGTGTTCGAACTCTTCCTCGAACTCAACGCCACGGACGAACAGCTCGATTTCCCGGTCGTGTACGCTTCCGCGAAGCTCGGTTTCGCCGTGAAGGAATGGGTCGGCTCGGTCGATGAAGCGACCAAGAACGCGGGCATGACCGCCCTCTACGACACCATTATTGAAAAGATTCCCGCCCCTCAGGCGGACCCGACCAAGCATTTCGAAATGGTCGTGGCGAATCTCGACTATAGCGAATACTACGGCCGCATCTCCCTCGGCAAGATCTACGGCGGCACGGTCCGCATGGGCGACAAGATCGTCTGTCTGCGCAAGGGCGGCGCGGTGTCCAAGGGCACCGTCACCAAGATTCTCTCGCACCAAGGCCTGCAGCGCATCGAAATTCAGGAAGCGCACGCGGGTGACATCGTCGGCATCGCCGGGGTGGAAGAAGTTTTCATCGGTGAGACCCTCACCGACAGCGAAGATCGCGAACCGCTGCCGTTCGTCGACATCGATCCGCCCACCATCAAGATGCAGTTCGTGGTGAATGACTCGCCCCTCGCCGGCCGCGAAGGCAAGTTCCTCACGGCGCGCCACATTCGCGATCGCCTGATCCGCGAGACCCGCACCAACGTCAGCATCCAGGTGGAAGACACCAATCAGGCCGGCGTATTCCAGGTCAGCGCCCGTGGTGAAATGCAGATCGCGATTCTCGTCGAACAGATGCGCCGCGAAGGTTTCGAAGTCATGGTTTCCCGCCCGGAAGTAATCTTCCATAAGGCGGAGAACGGTGACACTCTCGAGCCGATCGAAACCCTCTACGTCGACGTCCCGACCGACAAACTCGGCGACATTCTCCAGAATTTGGCCAACCGCAAGGGTGAAATCACCAACATGGTGCACAACCCGACGACGGTCGCCGTCGAAGCGAACATCCCGACCCGCGGTTTGATCGGCTTCGAAACCGACCTCGTCAACTTGACCCGTGGTGAAGGCATCATGTCCCACCTCTTCAAGGAATACGGCCCGATGCGCGGCGAAATCGCCACCCGCTTGAACGGCGTGCTGGTCTCGATGGAAACCGGTGAAGCGACGGCCTTCGCGCTGAATAATATTCAGGTCCGCGGCACGCTCTTCGTGAAGCCGGGCGATGCGATCTATGCCGGTATGGTGGTGGGTGAAAACGCCCGTCCCGACGACATGGCGGTGAATCCCTGCAAGGAAAAGCATCTGACGAACATGCGTTCCCAGGGCGACGGCAAGGGCATCCAGCTCGATACGCCGGTGACGTTGAGCCTCGAGCGCGCGTTGGAGTACATCGCGAACGACGAATACGTCGAAGCGACGCCGCTGAGCCTCCGTTTGCGCAAGCGCATCCTCGACGAAAACAAACGTCGCCGCGCCGAAAGCAAGCAACCCGCGTAAGCAGGGCTGAGCCCTGCACCCAGTCACGCTTCGCCCCAAGTGAAGCTCTGGTAGCACACAAAAAAGGCGGCACTCCGGTGCCGCCTTTTTTGTGTGCTCGTTTTGGAGTGCGGGAGCTTGCTCCCGCTTTGCCGTTGGGGCGGCTGGCCGCCCTTTCCGCTTCATCAGAGAAAGGCAAAGCGGCGGCAAGTCGCCGCACTCCATAGGATCGTGACAACATCTTATGGCACATCCAAGCACCCCACGAAAAGACGTTGCCAGCGCAGCCCCAACGCGCAACGATTTGGCCCGACCATGAACCGGCTCCGGTCTTGTCTCTCTTCGTCTCTCCTCCTGCTGCTTTCATTCGCAGCCGCTCTCCCGTCGACTCTGCGCGCCGCCGAACGCGAGCTCATCCTCGCGTCGCCCCACTGGGAAGGCGTGCAGTACGAATGCGAGCACGCCTTCAAAAAGTATTACAAGGAAAAGACCGGCAACGACGTCCGCGTGCGCTGGCGCGATCAGGGCGGCGGCGGCTCGCAGATTGAAAAAGCGATCGACGCGGCCTATGTCGCCACACCGGATTCGTGCGGCATGGATATCCTCTTCGGCGGCGGTTACGATCCGTTCGACCGGCAAAAAGCGAAGGGCCATCTGCAAGCGTTCAAGCTGCCCGACGACATTCTGAATCGCATCCCGCGCGATGTACTCGGCTTTCACATGGTCGATCCGGACTACATGTTCTACGGCGCGGCGCTGGCCTCGTTCGGCATTCTGGAAAATGTCCGCGTCGTCGACAAACTGCATCTCCCCACCATCGACACGTGGGAGGGGCTCGGCGACCCGCGCCTCTTCGGCTGGGTCAGCTCCGGCGATCCGCGCAAGAGCGGCAGCGTGCACATGATCTACGAGATCATCCTGCAGGCCTACGGCTGGGAAAAAGGCTGGTCGACGCTTATCCGCATGGGCGCGAATGTCCGCGCATTTTTGCAGAGCAGCTCGGCTCCGACGAAGGAAGTCGCGGCGGGCGATGTGGCGTATGCGGTCACCATCGACGTGAACGGCATGGTGCAGCAGGCGTTTCAAGGCAAGAATAACGTCCGCTTCTTCGTGCCGGAAGGCATCTCGATCATCAACCCGGATAGCATCGCGATTCTCAAGGGCGCACCGAACCTCGACGTCGCGCAGGAGTTCGTCACGTTCATCCTGTCGCCGCGCGGCCAATCGCTCTGGATGAAACCGCTCGGCTCGCCGGACGGTCCGGTCAAGTATGGCATCTCGCGCATGAGCGTGCTGCCAGAGTTTTATCAAGGCGATCTTTCCCAGCTCTACGTCCCGCTCGATCCGTTCAAGCTGAAGCAGCCGTTCCAATACCAAAGCAAACTCGCCTCCTCGCGCTGGGCCGTGGTCGATGACATGATCGGCCAGGGCATCATCGATGTGCAAACCAGCCTGCGTGCCGCGTGGAAAGCCATCATCGCGCTGCCGGAAGAGCAACGCGCCGATCTGATCACCCGCTTTGGTCAACCACTCATCACCGAAGCGCAGGCGACCGAGTACGGCGCCTTCTGGCGCAAGGACAAGGTCCGCTCCGGCACCATCCGCAACCAGTGGATGGCCGATGCCGTGCGCCGCTACAGCGCCCTCGAACAGGAAGCGAAAGCCCGACTAAAAAACTAAAGGCAGTTTTGACGAAATTAACGGAATTTACGAAATTGCTTTTAAGAAACTTAGCGTCATGGCGTGCTCTGCGAGAAACAATGTCTTTAAATTTTGTTAATTCCGTTAATTTCGTCAAAAAATTCCCTTCTCCTCCCTCCCATGAAAATCGCCATCCAGAACCTCGTTAAAAATTTCGGCACGAACCGCGTCATCGGCGGCGTTTCGCTCGAGATCCAATCCGGCGAACTCTTCTTCCTGCTCGGCCCTTCCGGTTGCGGCAAGACGACCGTGCTGCGCACCCTCGCAGGTTTCTACGAACCGGACGGTGGCGAGGTGCTCTTCGACACACGCCACATGAATGGCATCCCGCCGCACGAGCGCAACACGGCGCTGGTTTTTCAAAACTACGCGATCTGGCCGCACCTCACCGTATTTGAAAACGTCGCGTACGGTCTGCGCGTGCGCAAGGTCGCGGAGACGGAATTGAAAGCGCGCGTCCTGAAAGCGCTGCAACAAGTGAAAATGGACTCCTACGCGGACCGCCGTCCGGCGTCACTCTCGGGCGGACAGCAACAGCGCGTGGCGCTCGCGCGCGCGATGGTAGTGAACCCGGATGTTCTCCTTTTCGACGAGCCGCTTTCGAATCTCGATGCACGGTTGCGACTGGAAATGCGGGACGAGATCAAGCGCCTGCAGGCCGAAACGAAAATCACGAGTCTCTACGTCACGCACGATCAGGAGGAGGCGCTTAGCCTCGCGAGCCGTATCGGCGTGATGAACAAGGGTGTGCTGGAACAGGTCGGCCTGCCGTACGACATCTACAACAAGCCGGCTACGAAATTCGTCGCGTCGTTCATTGGCGAAATCAATCTCCTGCCGGAAAGCTCGCTCCTCGCACAAAAGATTCACTGCGGCGTGGGTGGGGGCAAGGGCACGGTCGGGTTTCGCCCTGAGCGCGTCAAGTTGCGCAGCGCCGACAACGGCATCGCGGCCAAGGTCATCTTTTCCGCTTACCTCGGCAGCAAGAATGAAGTGACACTCGAAACCACCGACGGCACGCGCCTCAAGGCGTGGTTGCAGGATTACGTGAAGGAAGGCGATCAAGTCCACTTCGATGTCGACGCGAAGCATCTGCTGCAATTCGCAGAGTAGACTATGAATAATTTACTACTTCACACACCCCGGCGCTGCGCGCCACCCCTCTTCATAGAGGGGATTCATGCTCTCGAAACTCACAGTTGCCGAAATCTCCTCTATCAAGAGGGAAAGGGAACGTGCGGTAGCACCGCGCAGCGCCGGGGTGTGTGGTTTTAAGAAGCAAGAAAGGTATTGGACGATGAAAAAACTCTTTCTGCCACCTCTCGCAATTTTCTTCGCACTGTTTCTCGTCTACCCGCTCATCACGCTGCTGGGGGGCGCGTTCATGGTGGAAAAAGTCGTCAACGGCCATGCGGTCACGTCGTTCAGCCTCGATTATTTCAAGCTGATCTTTGAGAACTCGTTTTATCGAGAGTGCTTCACGAATAGCTTCATCATCGCGGTAATCACCACCACACTGACCATCGCGCTGTCGCTGCCGCTCGCGATGCTGTTCCTGCGCTACGAATTTCCCGCCAAGAAAGCGCTCAATGTCCTCCTCCTCACGATTCTCGTCCTGCCGCCGTTCGTCGGCGCAATCGGGCTGAAACAATTCCTCTCCCGCTTCGGCAGCCTGAATCTCCTCCTCTCGAACCTCGGCCTCGTCAACATGAGCGACCCCGTCGACTGGCTCGGCGCGGGCGGTTTTGTCGGCATCATTATTCTCCAAGTGCTGCATCTCTACCCAATCATGATGCTGAGCACGCAGGCCGCGCTCGCGAACATCGATCCCAGCCTGCGCGATGCCGCGCGCAATCTCGGCGCGGGCGGTTTCCACACCTTCCGCACGATCACCCTGCCGCTTGCCATGCCCGGCATCTTCGCCGGTTCCTCTCTCGTGTTTGTGGCCGCCTTCACTGATCTCGGTGTGCCGTTGATGTTCGACTTCCAAGCGACAGTGCCGACGCAGATCTTCAACCTCGTCACACAAATCGATAATCCGGTCGGCTATGCGCTCGTGGTGCTGACGCTCGTTGTGGTCTCGTTGCTCTTCGTACTCGGCAAGAAACTCGGTGAAGGCGACTACGCCATGATGGGCCGTTCGTCTTCGCAACTGGAGGTCACTACCCTGCGCGGCACGAAGGGACTGCTCGCGGCGGGCGCGGTCGGTTTGCTGATTTTCATCTCACTGCTGCCGCACATTGGCGTGGTGATCCAATCGTTCGCCGCGCGCTGGTTCATGACCATCCTGCCGACGGAATGGTCGCCGGAGTTCTACAGCGAAATCTTCAACCTGAAGATCACCGTCACCAGCATCCGCAACTCCCTCGTCTATGCGACCAGCTCCGCCGTGGTCGACGTATTCCTCGGCATGGTGATTGCGTGGCTGCTCGTCCGCGAGAAATTTGTGGGCCGCACGCTGCTCGATGTGCTGGCCATGCTGCCGCTCGCGTTGCCGGGATTGGTGCTCGCGTTCGCGTACTTTGTCACGTTCAGCAAAGCGCCGCTCGGCCCCCTGTGGAGCGAGTGGCTCGGCACGGGTACGACGAAATGGTTCAATCAGGCGTGGCTCGATGCGTTTGATCCGCGCAAGAATCCGACCTTGGTGCTTGTCATCGCCTACGCCGTCCACCGCATTCCATTCATGGTGCGCGCGGGCTATGCGGGCTTGCAGCAAACTTCCGTGACGTTGGAGGAAGCCTCCGCAAATCTCGGCGCGGGTCCGTTGCGCACGATGTGGCGGATCACGCTTCCCCTCATCGGCGCGAATCTGATCGCAGGCGCGTTGCTCACCTTCATCTTCGCCATGCTCGATGTGAGTAACGGCATGATCCTCACGCTCGAAACGCAATTTTATCCGCTGACCAAAGCGATCTACGCCGTGATGGGCCGCATCACACCGACCGCGCCGTCCGTCGCCTGTGCGCTCGGTGTGCTCGCCATGGCGGTGCTCGCGGCGGGATTGATCCTCGCTTCGAAATTACTGGGCCAAAAGATGGGACGACTCTTCCGCGCGTAAGCGAAACCGAAAGGGGAAAGTCCGCAGATGACGCCGATTTCACAGATTATTTTAAGACCATGAATTCCCTCTCTTTTTCTTCCTCCTTAATCAGCGTCAATCTGCGAAATCTGCGGACTTCTTTTTTTCTCATCGGCGGACTCTTCCTGTTCTCCTTGTTGAACGTCTCGGCCGACAACGTCAAAGCCGTGACGTGGAATCTCTGCTGGTTTCCCGGTCGGTTCCCGACGGCGGCGCTGGAAGAAAAACAGGTGCAAATGAAGCGCGCGCAATCCGCACTCCAGCAGATCGCGCCGGATATTTTCCTCTGTCAGGAAGTGGCCTCGTGGCAAGCAGTGGAAGAACTCTCCTCGGTCGTTCCGGGATTGAAGCCCGCCGTGGTGAGCGATTTCGGTCCTGCAGCAGAGGGCGCGCCGCCGCAGAATGTCGCCATCGCCACAAAGCTGCCTGTCATTTCCGGTTGGGCCCAGACATGGAATGCGGACGGTCGCACGAAATATCCGCTGCCGCGCGGTTTCGCGTTCGCCGCTATCGAAATGCCCACGAAGAGCTCCCTGCTGCTCGTCTACTCGGTCCACCTCAAGAGTAATCATCGGGGCGCGGACCGCGATCAGGATGACAACGCCGCCATGCGCGAGGAGTCCTCGAAAATCCTGCGCGGCCACATCAAGAAAATGCGCGCGATCTACGGCAAGGCCTACGAACACATCGGCGTGCTGGTCGGCGGCGACTTCAACACCTCGCTCGACGACGAACGATTCAAAGACGAGCAGACACTACGCGCATTCTCGAAGGACGGCTACACGTGGGGTTTCGCCAACGCTTCCTACATGGACCGCATTACCATCCCCGGTTCAAAGCATAGTCCGCTCCCGCCGGTCTCCTTCGATCACTTCTTCACCTTCGGTCTCGGCGACCCCGCCGCGCGCGTCCTGCCGATAAAAGGCGTGAGCGATCACTTGCCGGTGGAGATGGTGATTTTGATGAAATAAGTATCGACAAAAAATGACCTTTGACTTTCTTCCCCTGCGCCAGGATCGATTGAAATAATGGCCGGGAGTTCCCTTTCAAGGCACTTTTTTTTCGTGCACCTAACAAACGTAGCCAATCTAGCGCAAACGCCTTTTCGGGATTTGTGCTTAAATGCACGCATGCATGAGTTATTTCTCGTGAGGAACGTCCATTGGGAATTAAAATCCATGGCGACAACCCACCCACGCCAACAGAGTCGGTCGATTATTGTAGCGCTTTGTCGACGCGTTTTTTTCGTGCGCCGTCTCCCGTCCAGCCTCTAACCTCTCCTCACGCATGCACCGCCCTTTGGGAATTCTCCTCACGCTCTCTTTGATGCTGGTGCCGCTTGTCATGCTGCAGAGCGAAGAGCCCGCGCCGGTCAAACGCGATCCACTCGTCATCGGCGCGACGCTGATTCAGACCCGGAGCGGATGCAAGATTCGTTTCATCTACAAAGATAGCCCCGCCGAGAAAGCGGGATTGCGGGGCGGAGATGTGATCCTTCAGGTCGACGGCCAATCGGTGGAAGGGATGGAACTCTCCAAGATCAACCGCCTGATCCAGGAGAGAAATCCCGTCCGCATTCAGGCACGCGACAAGGCCGGAAAAACGAAAAACGCCGCGCTCAACAAGGTTCCCAGCCAATCACTCGCAGACGCCAAGGGCCGCTTCCTGGTCTCCAGCTCGCTCGGACTGCTGCTCGAACTCGATGCTGGCGACATGGCCCCGGACATCACCGCCCAGTATCTCAACGGACGCCAGATCAAACTCTCCGATTGGCGGGGCAAAGCCGTTCTCGTGGTCTTCTGGGATAGCCAATTCACGCCGTATGTGGAGCCCATCGCGCCCCTGATCGCCCTTTACCAAAAGTATCACGACAAGGGGCTCGAGATTCTCGGCGTCAGCTTGGAACCGGATAAACTCGCGCTCGACAAATTCGTCGCCACCAAGAAAATCCCCTGGCCGCAACATTTCGATGGTCAATGCTTTGACGGCGGTGTGGTCAAGGAGTGGGGCGTCTTCGCGCTGCCTGTTGTCGTCCTGGTCGGCAAGGACGGCAAAATCGTTTCGGAGTCGCTCAATGAGTATCAATTCGAGAACGCGGTCGAAACGGAACTGGGGCTGCCGCTTTCGATCGGTCCTTCCGCCACACTGAGTTCTCCCCTGCCGCCCACCATGCCTTCGAAAAATGCGCGATTTGAGTAGAACTGTTTTTCCATTAGGTTTTCGAGAGCTATGAGCCAAGCCACACACACCCCGGCGCTGCGCGCCACCCCTCTTGATAGAGGGGATTCCGGCAACTGTAAGTCACGCCAGCAGAAGTCCCCTCTAATAAGAGGGGTGGCGCGTAGCGCCGGGGTGTGTGATCTTCGGATTGCTGTTACGTTATGAATTCCTCCCCCGCCGCCCTTGTCCTGATCGGTCACGGCTCGACGCTCAACGCCGATTCGAGCGCGCCGACGTATCAGCATGCCGAGACGATTCGCCAACGCGACCTCTTCTCCGAGGTGGTGGAATGTTTCTGGAAAGAGGAACCGAACTTCCGCCAGACATTGCGTAGCGTCAACGCCAAGCGCGTTTATCTGGTGCCGAATTTCATCAGCTCCGGCTATTTCACGGAACAAGTCATTCCGCGCGAGTTCGGCCTCAGCGGTCCGATCACGCGCATGGCGGAGGGACGCGAACTCTTCTACTGCGATCCGGTCGGACTGCATCCGGTGATGACGGAAACGCTGCTGCATCGCGCGGCGGAGGTCGTCGCGAAGGCGGGAGTTCCCATCGAGAATCCGCGTAAGTCGGCCTGCCTGCTGATCTGCGGACACGGCACCTCGCTCAATGATAATTCCACGAAGATCATCCAGCAACGCGTCGAGGAAATCCGCGCGCGCGGTCTCTACGCCGATTGCCAGATGGTGCTCATGGAGCAAAAGCCGTTCGTGAAGGACTGGCGCTCGCACACGAATTGCCGCGATGTGATTGTGGTTCCGTATTTTATCTCGGACGGACTCCATTCCTTCGAGGACATTCCCGTGCTGCTCGGCATCACCGAGAATGTGCGCGTGCAGGGTGTGCAGAATCCACACAACGAAAATGGTCGCCGTCTCTGGTACGCCACTGCCATCGGCACGGAACCGATGATGGCTGATGTGGTCCTGGCACAGGTGGAGAAATTCAACGCCGATCATGCGATCACCACCACGGCGGAATCATCTCCCGCTTCGATTATCGGCTTCCCGCTGCGCCGCGTCGGACAAGTGGTAATCAGCGAAAATCACGAACTGCGCCACCGCAACGATGTCGCGGTTGAAGCCTCATCTCTACGGGTGATCGCCGACTGGGTCGCGTGGCGCGAATTGCTCCGCACCAACGCGCAGGGCGAATTCCGTCCGCTGAAAGCCGCGCCGAATCTGCCGCGCGGCTGGCGCTTTCCCCTAGCCAGCGAAGCCAACGTCGCACTCGCCCTGCAATTTCTCTATCCCGCCGCACTCGCGAACTGGCATCTGTGGGAACAGGGAAAGCTCCCCGTCATCCCCTATCTCGAAACCGCCGACCGCCAGACGGGACGTTACCGCATTGTCCGCGCTCTGCCTGCGGCAGCCCTCGAGGAATTGACCACCACCGTTTGCGCCCGCAGTTGTCTGAAGCAGCGACTCTGGGGTCCGAACCCGGCACGGATCACCGCCGCCACGGGCGAACTTCCCCTGCTCTGCCCGGAGGCGTGCAATTATTTCATCGAGAAGGCACGGGAGAAGATCAAGGGCCCGCAAACAGCGGAAGAGTGACCGCTTGCCAGAGTCCGCTTTCATGGTAACTTGTAGGAAGTAAGGGGGCGCATTGGTTTCGACAGAAGCTCGGTGATGCCCGCCGCAAGTCGAGGATTGAGTGGGTCTTCCTCGTAAAAAAGCCTGCTCAAACAATAAATGCTAACGAAGAGTTGGCTCTCGCAGCCTAAATAAGGCCTGCAGACGTCGTTGCCCTGATTTCGGCTAAGGGACAACGGCGACATTAGCCGGACGGTATGTCAGGTGAGTCACCGACCTGATATGACGAACTAACGTGGAGGCTAAGGAAGGCGGGTGAGTTGGACCACAACCGCCTTCTCGAAAATCTAACGCCCAAACAAACTTGTAGACGCGGTCAGGGCCTGGTTTTTGGACGGGGGTTCGACTCCCCCCGCCTCCACCCAGTGTAACACTGGACCCAGTTGATGGAGTGTTCGGCTCCGTTTTTTCGGGAGGTTTTCCATAGGGCGGCTCCGCGAGCCGCCGCGGCGCTTCACCGAAGCGCCCTACAGTATGAGTTCTGGAATGAACTCAATGCACGTTAGCAATTCCCTTGATAGGGCCCACTGTCTAGAGCCTTTTCCATTTATATTGTCGCAAATCCACGAGGGATTTTGGGCAGGAACGAGGCGTAAGCGAGGAGCATATATCCAGTATATCTGTGACGAGCGCACAACGAAGTGCCCGCCCAAAAGAACCGTGGTCCAAAGGGTTGCGGTTCGAATCAGGCCGGAGTTTGTCGCGAACTCGGTCGAGTATCGCTGCGGATACACTCCCTCGCACGCTTCGCCTCCGGCCTGATTTGATCGCGCAAATTTGCGACAATTTAAATGGAAAAGGCTCTACTGGGCTTGCGCCTGCCGCTCTCATCGCGAGCGGCTCCAATCGGAGTTCCTTTGCGAAACTAGGCTGGCGCGATCCGCGCTATTTCTTGACGAAGGTGCTGACGAAGTCGTTCCAGCGTTTCGTTTCGAGGGCGAGTTGACCGCTGGCGTCGAGATTGCTGCGGGGAATGAGCTTTTCGCCACCGGCGATGTAGACGCTTTCGAGCAGGATGGCGCGGCGGTCGTCGTCGCTGAGGTCGGGCTTGGCCAGACGGCGCCAGTTGCGACCGGACATGTGGTAATCGGCGGACCAACCGCTGGAGAGGCTGACGACGTCGAAGGCGCGCGTGCTCATGGGGCGATCGGGCGTGGCGTTGGCGATGGCGGAGAGGTACTGGAGGAAGTTCTCGCGCGTCACGGTGTCCGTGGGCCGGAGGTGAATGATGAGGTTACTGGCTTGGAAGAAACCACCGAGGTGTGCGTAGAGGGGGACTTCCTTGAAGGGGGTGTTGTCTTCCGCCAGATTCGCTTTGATGGCGTGGTCGACGTAGTACCAGTTCAGGGCCATGAGGCCGAGAATGATGACGACGAGCGCGGCGCAAACGGCTTTGAGCCACATGGGGGTGCGGTGCGCGCCTTCGCCTTCGAGATGGAGATCGTGCGAAGCAGCCGGGGTGGCAGGCTTGGCGGCAGCGGCCGGGGCCGCGTGGGACGCTGCGGGCTTGGCTCCGGCGTTTTTCGGGACGGAGGCGACTTTGATCGGCGCGGCGGGTTTGACGGTCTGCGCTTTGGGTTGCGCGGCAGCGACCGGTTGGACATTGACTCGCGGTTGTGCCGTCCCGGCGAGTGGGGCTTGGGCGGGACGCGGTTGCAGTTTGGAAGCGATCAACTGCGTGATGTGGCGGGCCTGTTTCCAGCTATTGTGCTTCTGGCTCCAAATGAGCGCGGACTGCTTGAGCAGTCCTTTGTCGAGCTGGTCCTTGACTTGCTTCTTGGGTACCTCGGCGTACGGGTCGGTTCCCGGCAAGGCAACAAACATCATCGTCTCTTTTTTGGAGGAGTTGTCCATACGTATTCCAACGGATACTATCCGCCAGTTTTGCGGAAAGGAAAGTTCTTAGTCTTAAAGATTTGTTCATTAATGAATTAGCCAAGTACTTAGCCATTCTAATAATGATTCAGGCGCTAAATAGACTCTTTCTGTTATTGATTGCAGCAGAGGAACTTTTAAGAAAAGCGCCTTCTGGCGACAAGTTCACCATTTGATGATGGTGAGAAAACCTTGTGAGGTGGCGGCGGCTTCTTCCACCGTCATCCAGCGTTCGGCGGCGCGTTCGCCCCAGGAATCGGAGATGGCGATTTCCTTGGTGGTGGCGTTGTAGCCGATGATCATGCGGAGGTGGCCGCTGTGGAGGTCGGTCTGGATGGACCTCGCTTCGGAGCGTATCGGCTCGAGCGATTTCTTCCATTGCGCCCAGTCGGTGACGTTGCGGCGTTCGCGGGTGCGCTTGATGATGCTGACTTCGACAGGATCCATGGCGAAGCAGGCCCACATGATGGGGAGTCCTTCGTCGATGTATTTGGAGAGGTTGCGAATGTCGATGGCGCTGCTGATGCCTTCGGTGCGGCGTCCGTACTGACGGCAGAGGTCGTCGACATTTTGCGCCATGAGGGTGATATAGGAGCCGCCGCCGAGGCTGGTGCCGCCAGCCATGGCGAGGACGTACATATCGGCAGGAATATTGAGGTAGCGCAGGTAACGTTCCCACGTGGCGGGAACGCAAAAGCCTTTGGGCCCTTGGTCGACCATGGGGATGTCGGTGATCACGACGTCGCCGTTGTCGCGTTTCTCCACGCGCTTGAGGAGCATCTGGCGCAGATCGGAATCGGAGAGCCGGGCGACGCGGCCGCCTGCATCGGCGGTGGCGGCGGGCATGATGCGGACGACGACATACTCGCCGCGCGGCGTGGCGAGGAGGATGGCGGTGCCGTTCCAGTTCCAGCGGGTGACGCGCTCGCGCATGTCGCGCGATTGGCCAAAGGTGGCCTTGTCGTTGGCGGGACCGAGGACCTCGGTGAGGGCTTTTTCAATCGCATCGGCATCGGCCTTCAAGGCGATATCGAAATTGCGCACCTCGTCCTTGAGCGCTCGTTTCTGTTCGCGCTCCTGCTTTTGCACGTCGCTACGGGAGCGGCGGCCATCGTTGCTCACCTCCGACGTGAGATTGTAGAGATTTCCGTAATCCCCCTTGTTGGCAAAAACAAGGGAGAGCTGCGTGGGCTTGCCCTCCTCGGCATAGAGCGCGCAGGAGTAGGGACGGGCTCCGAGCAGGCGGACGGTCTCCTTGGCGTAGAGGCGGTAACTGCCTTGCGTAGTGGTCTTGGATTCCCGGGGCCATTGCAATCGCTGGGCCACGGTGTCGGCGTCTTCTTCCCAGACGGAGCCGGTGGCGGGAAAGAGTTCGGCCTGTAGCGCTTGATTAACTTTTTCGGCCGTGATGGCCGGGGTCTCGGGCGGCGTTTCCTGGACAAATCCGATTCCTGCCATGATCAACCAGAACCCCACCGCCAGTGCGCGCCGCCATTCCATGAGGTCGACTGTACGGAGATCCCGGCAAATCTCAAATTTGAAATGGGCGAATTTTCGACCGCGATTCATCGGTGAAATTCGAGATTGCCGCCTGTTCCTCCATGCCACAGTGTGGACGCCGTAATGAAAGTGATTTTTCTCGGTGATGTCGTGGGTGAACCGGGCCGCGACGTCGTGCATGCCGCCATTCCCGCCCTGAAACAGCAGTACTCCCCCGACTTCTTCGTCGTGAACGGCGAAAATTCGGCCGGCGGCAACGGCATCACCCCGAAGCTGAGCATCGACCTGATGCGGGCCGGGGCCGACGTGGTGACGCTGGGCGATCACACGTGGGACCAGAAGGAAATCAACGCCTACTTCGATACCGAACCGCGCCTGCTGCGCCCCATTAATTACCCGCCGGGAACGCCCGGATGCGGCTCCGTCGTGGTCAGCGGCAACGGCAAAAAACTCGGCGTGATCAATGCGCTGGGCCGCACGTTCATGGGACCGCAAACGGACAACCCCTTTCTGATCGTGGAACAGGAAGTCTCGAAGCTGCGGACGGAAACGCAGTGCATCCTGGTCGATTTCCATTGCGAGGCGACCTCGGAAAAAATCGCGATGGGCCGCGCGCTCGATGGCAAGGTGTCACTCGTGGTGGGCACGCATACCCACGTGCAAACCGCCGATGATCAAATCTTCCCCGGCGGCACGGCCTACCTGACGGACGCGGGTTTCACCGGACCGCACGAGTCGGTGATCGGTCGCGATATCGACAGCGTTCTTTTGAAATACCGCACGCTCCTGCCGGGCCGTTTCTACATCGCGCGACGCGGCCTGCAAGCCGATGGCGTGTATGTGGAGATCGATGAGAACACCGGTCACGCGACGAAGATCGAGCGCATCCAGTGGAAGATGAATAGTCCCTACGAAAATGCGTAGGGAAATCAAATTTCAAATCTCAAAAGTCAAAACGACAGTTTAAAATTCAAAAGTTTTACCATCACCAATTTCGTGAGAGTGTCCGCAATCAGACGAGAGGTTGCCATCCTCACTGAACGTTTTATATTTGAGTTTTGAATTGTCGTTTTGACTTTTGACCTTTGCAATTTGACTTCACCTATGGACTTCTCCCTCACCGCTGACGACACACCGGCCTCTCCCGGCTCAACGGCGGAGAGCGCGTACACGGTCGCGGATCTCACGGGATACATCCGCGAAATTCTCGAGGAGAATGTCGGCGAGGTATGGGTGACGGGCGAGATTTCAAATTTCCGCAATCCGGGTTCGGGCCATCTCTATTTCACGCTAAAGGACCCGACCGCGACGCTGAGCGCGGTGATGTTCCGGGGCGATGCCTCGCGCGTGGGCTTCGCGCTGAAGGATGGACTCGCCGTGTTGGCGCGGGGCCGGATCACGGTTTATGAGGCGCGCGGCCAATATCAGATTCAGGTGCTGCAACTGCGCCCACGCGGGCAGGGCTCGCTGCAGGAACAATTCGAGGCGTTGAAGCGTAAGCTCGCGGCGGAGGGACTTTTCGAATCGGACCGCAAACGCGCGTTGCCCTTTTTTCCGGAGACGATTGGCATTGTGACGTCGCTGCAGGGCGCCGTGTTGCAGGACTTCACCAAGATCCTGAAGCGACGCGCGCCGGGCATTCGCATTCTCGTCCATGGCGTGCGCGTGCAGGGCGACGGCGCGGCGGCGGAAATCGCGGAAGCGATTGCGGCGTTCAACCGCGAGCAAAATGTGGAAGTGATCGTGGTGGCGCGCGGCGGTGGCAGTCTGGAAGATCTCTGGCAGTTCAACACGGAAACCGTGGCGCGCGCGATTGCAGCATCGGAGCTGCCGACGATTTCAGCGGTGGGCCACGAAACGGATTTCACGATTGCGGATTTCGTCGCCGACTTGCGCGCGCCGACACCGTCTGCTGCGGCCGAGCTGATCTCGCGCGAATGGCAGGAGTGGCGAGACGAAATTGCGGCGCTGCGCCAGCGGATGGATCGGGCCGTGCAGGGGATGCTGCGCGAACGTCGCGCCCGGTGGGAACAATTGCGCCAAAGCTACGTCTTTCGCGAACCGCGTCGCGTAATCGAGCAGATGCAACAGCGCGTGGATGATCTCACGGATTTGCTCCGCTCGAACCTGCGCCGCAATGTGGAGGATCGGCGGCATCAACTCGACAAAGTGCTGCTGCGCTGGTCGGCGGTCGATCCGCGCCAGACAATCACACACCGCAAGGAACAGCTCACGCAATGGGAGGCGCGGTTGCGCGCGCTGGGACCCACCGCGACGTTGCAGCGCGGTTACGCGCTTGTGCTGGATGAGAAGGGCAAGATCATCCGCGAGGCGAATGCGAAGCTGGTGGGGAAAAGTGCGGTCGTGCGCTTGGCGAAGGGTGAGTTGAGTGTGAAGATCGAGCGATCCGAAAAGACGTAAGCAGATCACCGTACATTTAAAACCCTCCCAACCGATCCTTCGACAAGCTCAGGATGACGGGTTGAGGGGGGCAATCTCAAATGATCGCGAGGAGTTCTGGTGTGATGTGAAGATGGCCCTACGACATTACCTTCATTCCACGTCATCCTGAGCCTGTCGAAGGATCGGTTTACTTCCTCACAGATCAGACTGTGTAAATCGAATCTTCTCACGTGTCGGGGTGTGTGGCCTTTATTTCACCCGGCCGCGCACCAAGCAATCGACGCCGACTTTTTCGACGGTCAAAGTACCGGGGAGGATCGATGCTTCCCATTTTTTTCCCTGCGGCAGGACGATGGCCTGAGGCCCTTGCCCGACAATCTGCGGAGCAATAAAGAAGGCGATTTCATTGACGACGCCCGCCGCAAACGCAGAGCCGAGGAGTTTGCCACCGCCTTCAAGCAGGACATTCGTCACGCCTCGCTTGCCGAGTTGTTGCAGCACCCGTTTGAGGGGCGTGCTTTGAAAGACGAGCGTGCGCTCTTTGAATTCGTCGGTGAAAAGCTGCGCCGTGCGAGGGAGCTTGCCGCTGCGGGTCAGCACCACGCGCCACGGTTGCACCTTCCCTTTGCGACCGGGGAGTCGAACGGTGAGTTGCGGATTATCGACGCGAACCGTTTCCGCGCCGACGAGAATCGCATCGGACTGCCAGCGGAGTTCGTGCGCCACGCGACGCGCTTTCGGTCCCGTGAGCCAACGCCCTTCGCGCGGCATGATGCGGCCATCGAGACTCATGGCAATCTTGGCGACAACCCACGGTGTGCCGGTGGTGATCCAGTGGTTGAAATCGCGATTGAGTTCCGCTGATTCTTTCGCGAGAACACCGCTTGTGACGGAGATCCCTGCGCGGCGCAGGATCGTGAGTCCATGCCCGGCATGATGCGGATTGGGATCGACCGCGCCGATGACGACGCGCTTCAACTTTTCGCGCTTGATTGCGTCGGTGCAGGGCGGAGTGCGACCGTGCGTGCAGCAGGGTTCGAGCGTGACGTAAATCGTCGCGCCGGAAATTTTCTCACCGCGCTTTTTGGCGTCGGCAATCGCGTTGATCTCGGCATGCGGTTGTCCGGCTTTTTGGTGATAGCCTTCACCAATGATTTTACCCGCGCGCACGATGACCGCTCCGACTCGTGGGTTGGGATTGGTCAAGCCAATGCCACGTTGCGCGAGTTCGAGCGCACGCGACATGAAGAGGAGATCGCGGGTGGTGGCAGCAGACATGATTGTTTATTAACACACCCCGGCGCTCCGCGCCACCCCTCTTGATAGAGAGGATTTCGGCATTTGAAATTCATCTCTATCTTAGAGCTTCGGCTACACCAGAGCTCCAGATCGGGCGAAGCGTTACTGGCGCGCAGGGCTCAGCCCTGCCGTTACAGGGTCCAGCGTCACGCTGGTCACGCTGCCTGGAAGAATTCGTCGACGAACTTCGCGGCATCAAACGGCTCGAGGTCTTCGGGCTTTTCGCCGCGACCGAGGTAGAGCGTCGGCAGACCGATTTCCTCGCGAACCGCGGCGACCATGCCCCCCTTGGCGGAGCCGTCGAGCTTGGTCATGATGAGACCGGTGAGGCCGACGGCCTGATGAAATTCGCGGGCCTGATTGATGATGTTATTGCCCGTGGTAGCATCGACCACGAGCCAGCTATGGTGCGGGGCGTTGGCGGCGCGTTTTTGCAACGCACGTTTCACCTTGGCGAGTTCCTGCAGGAGATTGTTTTTATTCGCCTGACGACCGGCGGTGTCGACGATGAGGAGATCGATGCCTTGCGCATGCGCGGCGTCAATCGACTGGTACGCGACGCTGGCGGGATCAGCACCGTGCTTGCCACTGATCACCGGAACGTGGAGGCGATCGGCCCAGACTTGCAATTGATCGACCGCCGCCGCGCGGAAAGTATCCGCCGCGCCGAACATGACTTTCCGGCCGTGCTTGTGCGCGCTGTGCGCGAGCTTGGCGGTGGTGGTGGTCTTGCCGCTGCCGTTGACGCCGATCATGAGAACAACCTCAGGCTTGTCGGTGATTTTCGGCTGCGGGGTGGGCTTGAGCAGTTCCTTTAAGTAGGTGCGGAGCCATTGCTGGCCTTTTTCGAAATCACGTTCGACCCCCTGCTCTTCGAGCTGCGCGACGATCTTGAGCGTGAGCGGCAGGCCGAGATCGGCCTCCAGCAGGAGCGCTTCCCAGTCGACGCGCTCGCCGAACTTCGGAACGAATTTGGTGACGAGTTTACGCCAGAAGCTCATGGATGGAAGAAAGCGATCAGGATTCGTTACCGCCGGAGGCGTGGCGTGCGGGACGGAGAAGTTCCTTCTTCACGCGATCGAGGAGGCCGTTGACGAATTTGCCGGATTCCTCGGTGCTGAAACGCTTGGCGATTTCAATGGCTTCGTTGATGGAGACAACGGGAGGAATTTCCTCGCGGTAGAGCATCTCGTAAATCGCGAGGCGCAGGATATTGCGATCGACGGCAGCGAGGCGGTTGAAGTCCCAGTTGTCGGCGAGGGTCTTGATCTTCGCGTCCAGCTCGGGAAGCTTTCCCATGACGCCACGGATGAGTCCCTCGGCAAAATCCTGGGTGGACTTGGACGGCTCGCTCAGTTTCCAATGGGCGAGCAACACCTTCTCCCAGTTTTTCTCGGGACAAAGATCGAGTTGATACAAAAATTGAACGGCGCATTCGCGCCCGGCTCGGCGGACTCCCATATTAGCAGGCCGCTGCAGAAATCGCGCGGGCGACGTTGCAGACGGTTAGTTTTAAACTGGCATCCGATAGCAAGGCAACCCTTCGGGCCGCTGTCTCTTGCGGTGCCTGGCTTTGTCGTTCATTCGTCAAATAGTGCATTTCAATATTCTCCTCATTCTCTCCGCGCCGCGTACACCGCAATTGACAGCGTCGTCGCCACGGGACTTTTGCAGCAACCTGCTTAGCTTCCCTTCTGGAACGTGATTTTCGATTGATTGACGCCCGCCATTTCAATGGCGGCGTGAGCGGCCTCAATGCCGCGGTTTAATTTTTTGCCCATGCAACGGGCGCGCGCTTCGGCGTCGGTCTTGAGTCCAAGCACCTGATGAATGATCGGCACGCCCGTATCGAGCGTGATGCGCATGAGAGCGTCGGTGACGGCGCGACCGATCTCCGCCGCGTGCGAGGTCTGGCCCTGCCAGATGACGCCGAGGGCGATCACGACGTCGAACTTCTTCGACTTGGCAAGGCGTTGGACCTGAAGCGGAATTTCATACGCCCCGGGAACGCGCACAACGGACACGGCCTGCTTGGTGAGTTCCTTCAGCGCGGACTGGAGCAACGCTTCGGTGTATTCCTCGTTGAAGCGGCTGACGACGATGCCAATGTGGTAAGACATGAGAGTTTTCAGTTCGAGGTTCGAGGTTTTCGGTGAAAGGCAGGGGGAGAGGATGGGACAGTGGGAAGATTCGAAATTCGGATTTTCCTCTACAAGAGGTGCCCCATCTTGAGTTTTTTCGTGCTGAGATATTTCTGGTTGTGCGCATTCGGCGCGACGCGAATCGGCACGGTTTCGGTGATCTTGAGTCCGTACCCGGCGAGACCGACAACCTTCTTCGGGTTGTTCGTGAGGAGGCGAATCTTGCGCACGCCAAGGTCGAACAAGATTTGCGCGCCGTGACCGTACTCGCGGAGATCGGAACCGAAACCGAGCTTCAAATTCGCTTCGACGGTATCGAGTCCCTTTTCCTGCAGCTTGTAGGCGTGAATCTTCGCGACGATGCCGATGCCGCGACCTTCCTGCCGCATGTAGACGAGCACGCCCGCGCCCGCTTTTTCAATCGCGCGCAAGGCGGCGTGGAGTTGCGGACCGCAGTCGCAACGCTGCGAGCCGAAGATGTCGCCGGTAAAGCATTCGCTGTGGACGCGCACGAGGACGGGCTTGTCCCCGGCGATGTCGCCCTTGACGAGCGCGAAGTGGTGCTGACCGTCCACGTTGGAGTGGTACATGCAGAGGTCGAAATCGCCATAATCGGTGGGCAATTTCACGCGCTGCTCGAGCTCAATCAACTTCTCACTGCGACGGCGGTACTCGATGAGGTCGAGGATGGTGCACATCTTCAGCTTGTGCTGCTTGCGGAATTTGTGGAGATCCGGCACGCGGGCCATGGTACCGTCTTCATTCAGAATTTCGCAGAGCACGCCGGAGGGATCGAGTCCCGCGAGGCGGGCGAGGTCGACCGCCGCTTCCGTATGACCCGCGCGCTGGAGCACGCCGCCGGGCTTGGCTTGCAGCGGGAAAATGTGACCGGGCTGAACGAGATCGGTGGGATCGGTCTTGGAACTGGCGCAGAGTTGGATTGCCTTGGCGCGATCGGACGCGCTGATACCCGTGGTGACGCCGTGCTTGGGCGCGCCGTCGACGGAAACGGTGAAGTCGGTTTTGAAGCTCTCGCGATTTTCCGCGACCATGCGATTCAAACCGAGCTGCTTGGCGCGTTCCTGCGTGACCGGGGCGCAGACGAGGCCGCGGCCAAACTTGGTCATGAAATTGATCGCCTTCGGCGTGGCCTTGCTGGCGGCCATGATGAGATCGCCTTCGTTCTCGCGGTCTTCATCGTCGACGACAATGATCATGCGACCGCGCTTGAGGTCGGCCAACACCTCGGGAATGGAATTAAATCCGCGCGTGGTCTTGGAAACGGGAGCGAGAGGCTTCTTCTTTTTCATGGCAGTCAATTCGTCGGGAGATCGACCAACGTCCGCCACGACTCGTCAGAAACGCGGCGGCGTCAGGTCCGAAAGCATAGGCCGCTTTCGTTACCCAATCAATCCCTCCACTTTGGCGAGGGCTTCGGCCAGCTTTTCCGGATGCGTGCCGCCACCCTGCGCGAGCTCGGGACGACCGCCGCCCTTGCCGCCGATGATGGGGGCGATGGCCTGGATCAACTTGCCAGCCTGAACTTTTTTCGTGAAAGCGGGTGCCACGCTGGCGATGAGCGCGGCCTTTTCGCCATCGCGACGACCGAGAACGAGCACGCCCTGCCACTGCGCCTTGATCGCGTCGACCAGCACGGGAAGATACGCGCCGGGCCCTTCATTGAGCGCGAGGGCGAGATACGGCACGCCGTTCTTTTCCTTGGCGGCTGCGATGAGTTCCGCAGCTTGAGCGGAGGCATCCTTCTGCCAGTTGGCGGCCTGGTCCTTGGCCTGTTGCTTTTCCCATTCGCGCACGTCGCTCTCGAGTTTTTCGAGTTCGCTCTGGCGCGCGGAGAACGATTTCCACGCCGCGAGCGGCGAGGCGGAATCCTCAAAGGACTTGAGCATGGCGAGATCGATGCGGCGCTTTTTCAGGAGCGAGTGACGCTCCTCCTGCTTGCGCAGTTCGCCATGCACGTGATCGATGAGCGCGCGGCCCGTGACGGCTTCGATACGACGGATACCCGCCGCGATCGCGCCTTCGGAGAGGAGCTTGAAGAAACCAATCTTGCCGGTCTCGCGCACGTGCGTACCGCCGCAGAGTTCCTTGGAGTAATCGCCGATGGAAACTACGCGCACGGACTCGCCGTATTTGTCGCCGAAAAATTGCATGATGCTGGCGTCGCCCTTCACTTCCTTGTAGGGGCGCTCTTCCCACTTCACGGTGTCGTTCGCGTCCACGCGTTCATTGACGAGGCGTTCGACTTCCGCGATCTGATCCGGCGTCATCGCTTCGGAATAAGAGAAATCGAAACGCAGGCGATCCGGTCCGACATAGGAACCCTTCTGGCCGACGCTGGTGCCGAGCACCTTGCGCAACGCCCAGTGCATGAGGTGCGTGCCGGAGTGGTGCGCCTCGATGCGCGCGCGGCGGACGGTGTCGACCTTGAGGACAACGGGGGCGTCCTTCGGAATGGCGGCCGACTTGTCGAGCTTGTGCAGGATCGCACCTTCGGGCGATTTCTGCGTGTCGACGACGGCAAACGTATTGCCGAAAAATTCCACATGACCGGTGTCTCCGACCTGACCGCCAAGAGTGGCGTAGAAGGGACTCTTCTCCGCGATGAGAACGTCGCTATCGACGGCCACGACGTTGGCCTGCAGCTCGAGCTTGTCGTAACCGACGAACTCGGTGGCCTTGCCGCCGCTGTCGATGCTGACGGTGATGACTTCGCGTTTCTGCGCGGCCTGTGAACGGGCGCGCTGGACTTCCATCAATTTGTCGAAGCCGTCGCCATCGACCGCGAGTCCGCGTTCGCGCGCCATGAGCTGCGTCAAATCAAGCGGGAAACCGTAGGTGTCGTACAGCTTGAAGGCGTCGTCGCCCGAAATGATCGAAGAAGTTGACGCTGTTAATTTGATAGCGCGCTTGGCGGCCTCCTCAAAAAGGGCGATGCCGTGTTCGAGCGTCTTGATGAAGCTCTCTTCTTCGCCATGAATCGTTTTTTCCACGACCGCGCGGCGGGTTTTGATCTCGGGGAAAATGGAGCTCATCGTGTCGACGAGTACTTCCACCAGCTTGAAGAGGAAGGGCTCGTGCAGGCCGAGATTGCGACCGTAACGGACCGCGCGGCGCAGGATGCGGCGCAAGACATAGCCGCGGCCTTCGTTGCTGGGGATGATGCCGTCGGCAATGGAAAAACTGAGCGTGCGGATGTGATCGGCGATGACGCGGAACGCGACGTCGACCTTTTCCTGCTCGCTGAGCTGGATCGCGCCGGGCGCGGGCAATGTGGAGGCGTATTTCTTGCCGGTGAGCTTTTCAATCGCGTCGAAGATCGGCCGGAAAATGTCGGTCTCGTAATTGCTGATGTTCGCCTCGAAGGTGGTGAAGCCCTTCGTGCATTGCATGATCGACGTCACGCGCTCGAAGCCCATGCCGGTGTCGACGTGCTTGGCCGGGAGCGGGGTGAAGGTGCCATCCGCGTTCGCGTTGAACTGAATGAACACGAGATTCCAGATCTCGATGCAACGCGCGTCGCCGGCGTTGACGAGCGAACCCTTGGTGTCGCCCTTCGGCGTCAGGTCGATGTGAAGCTCGGAGCACGGACCGCACGGGCCGGTTTCGCCCATCATCCAGAAATTGTCCTTCTTGTTGCCGTTCTTGATGTGGACGGCGGGATCGAGCCCAGCGGCTTTGAAAATCTTGGCCCACGCGTCATACGCTTCCTGGTCGAACTCGGCGGGGTCGCCCTTGCTCGGATCGGGCTTGTACACGGTGGCGTACACGCGGTTGGCGGGGAACTTCCAGCGGTTGACGACCAGCTCCCACGCCCAGGCAATGGCTTCCTGCTTGAAGTAGTTGCCGAAGGACCAATTGCCGAGCATCTCGAAAAAAGTGTGGTGGTAGGTGTCGAAACCGACGTCCTCGAGATCGTTGTGCTTGCCACCGGCGCGAATGCATTTCTGCGTGTCCGCGGCGCGGCCAGGGGTGTAGGGACAGGGGGAATTGCCGAGGAAAATGGGGACGAATTGGTTCATCCCGGCGTTGGTGAACAACAGGTTAGGCGAGTCGGGCAGCAGGCTCGACGACGGCACGATGGTGTGCTGTTGTTCCTTGAAAAAGTCTAAAAAGCTCTGGCGGATCTCGGCGGAAGTCATAAGGGAACGGTCAGCATAGAGGAAGTCTCTGCCAAAGGCAAGCAAGGCGGCTCAATAGGGGGCTTGGCCTGAATTAAGCAGCGGTACGCTGTGCCGCCAGCTACTGCCCCTGCGCTAGCAGAAAGGGTTTTTGCAATTTGCGGTGTATCATAAGAGAAGTCTTGGGATGGAAGAGGGTCTTGTGTTACAAGAAACAGAACGTCAGGGGCTTCCATGATGATTGCACGTATTCGCATTCTGTTGGTCGCAATTCTGCTGGGTGGCCCGGCAGCGATCCCCTTTTCCGCGAAAGCGGGCGAAACCCAGGGTCCGCTGATGGGTCGCATCGTAGACAGTGTCAGCCAGCGGCTGGATTACGGGTTGGAAGTGATGGTGGAGAGCGAGCAGTGGTTTCAGGATACGAAGCCGACGTTTCTGCACTATGAGATCATGCCGCAACTGATCTGGCATTACTCGCCGCGCTACGATTTCGCCATCGGCTACGAACGGGATGAGACGTACGGGGTGGACGAGATGGGCAACGATACAATCGACCGGGCGAATCAAGGCTGGGCGTCGATGACGGTGAAAATTCCGCTGAAGGATTGGTACTTCAGCTCGCGCCAACAATTCCAGGGCGGCATCGGAGATAGCGAGGGTGAGATTTATACGTTCCGGCATCTGGTGCGGGCCGAGTACCGCAAGCCCTTCCTGCCGCTGAAGATCACGCCGTTCGTCTCGAATGAATATTTTCTGAACCTGCGCGAAGGAGACATCGCGGAGAACCGGTTCACGGTCGGCCTGCTCTATCCCTTCAACAAAGCCGTGAGCGTGGAGCTCTTCGGCATGCGCGACGACACGTGGATGCCGGATGGCAATTCGATGGTGTCGCCCGTAGTGGGCATGAATGTGAAGGTGTCTTTTTAACCCGAACTCGATTTACTTTATGAAACCATTCAAAGCGCTTCTTCCCTTCTTCCTACTGGTCGCGTTGCTCGCAATCGCTGCCGCCTGCTCAGCGAAAAAAGACGGAGCCGATTCAAAAGACCAGATCTACACGTGCTCGATGCATCCGCAGGTGCGGCACAAGGGTCCGGGCAATTGCCCGATCTGCGGGATGACACTCACCCCGCTACTGACCACGACACCATCGGCGTCCGATGCGAAGTCCGCCGAGACGGCGCCTGAGCCAATGACGACAACCGCCACACCCGCCATCGCCGCGACTTCACTGACTCCGATGGAACATGTCACGGTCGATGCGGCGCGCAGCTCGGTGAGCAGCATCAAGATCGAGCCCGCAGTGCCGCGCGAACTCACACGCACGATCCAGATCTTCGGCGAGATCCAGTATATCTCCGACCGTCACGTGGACTTCACGTGGTACTACGGTGGACGCATCGAGAAGGTGCTCGTGAATTTCAATACGACCGAATTGAAAAAAGGGGAACCGCTCTTTGAGGTCTATTCCGAAACCGCCATCGCCGACCAGGAAGCGTATCTCACCGCGCTGCGCGAACGGTATCTCTCTACCTTTTACGAACGGGATTTACTGAGCGCGAAAATCGAAGCGGCGGCGGATCGCTTGCGCCAAGCGGGTTTCGACGACGCGGCGCTGAAGGCATTGGTGGAGAAAAAACAAATCCGTCGCACGTTTATCGTCCGGTCGCCGATCAATGGCTCCATCGTGGGTGACATCCCGCACACGGGAGAGCGGTTCACGCCGGAGACAGTGCTGCTGCACATCACGGACCTGAGTGATGTGTGGTTCAATGCGGAGGTCTTCGAGCAGGACTATGCCGCTCTCAAGCTCGGACAGCGGATTCAACTCGTCTCCAAAGCGCGTCCCGGACAAATCTTCACGGGCAAGCTGGTCTTCATCGATCGCCGCATCATCCCGGAGAAACGCACCATCCGCGCCCGCTTCGTGGTGGAGAATTCCAAACACGAATTACTGCCGCAACTCTCCGCGACGGGTACGCTGGAGATCAAGCTCGGCACGGCACCAGTGACCGTCCCCTCCTCGGCAGTGATCGATACGGGCCGCCGCAAGATTGTCTACGTGCAGGCGAGCGCCGATCGCTATGAACCGCGCGATGTGCAGATCGGCGGCGAAGGCAAGACGACCGACAGCAGCCAGCTCTTCGCCGCGATCAGTTCCGGCGTGAAGGCTGGAGAAAATGTGGTGACGGGCGGCGCATTCCTGATCGATGCGGAAGCCCAATTGCAGGGCGGCGCAAGCAGCAGCGGCGATAGCGCTCCCGCACCGACATTGACTCCGACCCCTGCCGGTCATCAACACTAAGCCTCACGCTGTCATGATTAATTCCCTCATCTCGTGGTGCCTGAAGAACCGTTTTCTGGTTCTGGCCGCTTATTTCTTCATTGCTGGCTGGGGGATTTATTCGATCTACCGCACGCCGATCGATGCCATTCCCGATCTGAGCGAAAATCAGGTGATCGTGCTCGCGGAGTGGCCAGGCCGCTCGGCACAGGAGGTGGAGGATCAAATCACCTATCCCCTCTCCGCGAGCCTGCAAGGTCTCACCGGCGTGAAAGTCGTGCGCGCGCAATCGGCTTTCGGCTTCGGCATGCTCACGGTGATTTTCGAGGACAGCGTGGATGTCTACTTTGCCCGCACCCGCATTCTCGAGCGGCTGAACTCACTGCCGTTCAAATTGCCCGAGGGCGTAATTCCGGTGCTCGGACCGGACGCCACCGGCCTCGGCTGGGTGTATCAATATTATCTCGACGACACGCAGGCCCGCGAGAAAGGCCACGCGCTTGATCTCGGCGAATTGCGCGCGCTGCAGGATTGGTACATTCGCTATCAGTTGAATTCCGTTCCCGGCGTGGCGGAAGTGGCGAGCCTCGGCGGGTTCGTGCGGCAATACCAGATCGATATCGATCCGGAAAAATTGCACGCGTTCAATCTGACGCTGACGACGGTGATCAATGCCGTGCAAGGCAGCAACCGCAATGTGGGCGGCGGCAATATCGAAGTGTCCGGCCGCGAGTACACTCTGCGCGGTCTCGGACTGGTGCAAAATCTGGACGATCTCAAGCGCACGCAGGTCGGCTATTTTCAGGGTCAACCGATTTTCCTCTCGCAGGTGGCGAATGTGCAGCTCGGTCCCGACACGCGGCGCGGGGCGCTCGATCTGGGCGGTCGCGAAGTGGTGGGTGGCATCATCGTCATGCGCTACGGCGCGTCGACGGTCGACGTGATCAAGTCGGTGAAAGAGAAGATCACCGAGCTTTCACCCGGTCTGCCGCCGGGAGTGGAAATCAAATCGTTCTACGACCGCAGCGAGCTGATCGAGCGAGCGGTGAATACACTGCGCATCACGTTGATCGAGGAAATGATTCTCGTGACGCTCGCGCACATCATCTTCCTCGCTCACTTCCGCAGTATCGTGATTGTGACGGTGCCGTTGCCGCTCTCGATTCTGATTTCATTCATTTTAATGCGGCAGTTCGGCATCACGTCGAACATCATGTCGCTCTCCGGCATCGCGATTGCCATCGGCGTGTTGGTCGATGCGGGCGTGGTCGTGACGGAGGCGGTCATGCGCGAGGCGCACAATGTGCAGGAGGGCAAAGTCCCCGGCCTGCGCTATCCGCAGGACATGGCGCAGATCGTGTTGCGGGCGACAAATCTCGTCGCGCGTCCGATTTTCTTCGCGATGGCGATTATCATCCTCGCATTTATTCCCGTGTTCGCGTTGACCGGTCAGGAAGGCAAATTGTTCCACCCGCTCGCATTCACCAAGACCTTCGCGATGGCGGGCGCAACGCTGCTCGCGGTGACGTTGATTCCGGTGCTCGCCTCGTTTTTCGTACGCGGGAAAATCCATGACGAGAATGACAACATCGTCATGCGTGTCTTGCTCGCCCTCTACAAGCCGGTGCTGCGCTGGGCTCTGGAACATCGCTGGATCGTCATCACGGCAGCGGCGGTCGTCCTGCTCTCCGCCCTCGCTCTCGCTTCGCGCATCGGTTACGAATTCATGCCACCCCTGAACGAACGCGCGTTGTTGTTCATGCCGACCACGCTGCCGGGAGCATCGCTGCCGGAGGTGAATCGCGTGATGGCCGCGCAGGACAAGGCGCTCTCCGCGTTTCCTGAAGTGCTGAGCGTGGCGGGCAAACTGGGCCGCGCCGAGAGCGCGACCGATCCCGCGCCGATCTCGATGATTGAAACCACGATCATGTTAAAGCCCACCGACCAATGGCGCAAGGGCATGACGATGGACAAGCTGCGACAGGAGATGCTCAACGCGGTGATGCAGTACACCGGCTTTCAACCGGCTTTTCTCCAGCCGATTGAGAATCGCGTACTGATGTTGAACACCGGCATTCGCGGTCAGGTGGCAGTAAAACTTTTCGGCAGCGATTTGAAGACGCTGGAAAAACTGGCGCTCGAAGTGGAAGCCGAATTGCGCCAGATCCCCGGCGCAGCGGATGTCTACGGCGAGCGCGTCACGGGCGCGCCTTACCTCGAAATGGAAGTGCGACGCGACGACGCCGCACGTTACGGCGTGCCTGTCGATGAAATCCTGAACACGATTGAAACCGCCGTCGGCGGCAAAACACTCACCACCACGATCGAGGGCCGTCGCCGCTTTCCGATCCGCGTGCGCTACGCCCGCGAATTGCGCGACACGCCGGACGCGCTGCGCAACGTCCTCGTGGCCTCAATGAACGGCCAGCATGTGCCGCTCTCGCAAGTGTGCGACATCCGGCTCGTGATGGGACCGGCGATGATTTCGAGCGAGAACGGCATGCTCCGCGTCTTCGTGCAGACGAACGTGCGCGACCGCGATCTGGGCGGTTTCGTGGTGGAAGCGAAGCGGGTGCTCGCGGACAAACTCAAGCTCCCGCCGGGCTACTACATCGCGTGGGGCGGCCAATACGAGAATTTGATTCGCGCGGAGAAGACGCTCAAGCTCGTGCTGCCTGCCGTGATTTTCATCATCTTCATCCTGCTCTATATCACGTACAATTCCGCCCTCGAAGCAGCGCACGTGCTCCTCGCCGTGCCGTTTGCGCTCACGGGCGGCATCTTCCTGCAATATCTGCTCGGGTATAATTTCAGCGTGGCCGTGTGGGTCGGTTACATCGCGTTGTTCGGCACGGCGGTGCAAACCGGTGTGGTGATGGTGATCTATCTCGAGGAAGCGGTGCGAAATAAAATGCAGGAGCGCGGCGACGCCTTCAACGCCGATGATTTGAAAGCGGCTGTGATCGAAGGCGCGGAATTACGTCTCCGCCCCAAAGTGATGACGGTGAGCACCGTCGTGGCGAGCTTGGCGGTGATCATGATTCCGATTTTCTCCGGTGAACGCACCGGCATTGAAATCATGCGCCCCATCGCCGTGCCGGTCATCGGCGGTATGATCAGCAGCTTGCTCCACATCCTGATCGTCACGCCCGCGATCTTCCTGATGCTCCGCCGCCGTCACTTGGCGGGCTTGAGCGTGAAGACGACAATCTCGGGGTGATTCCCAATCCGCACCGGCGGCCCCCACGTCCCCACTCCGCACGAAACATACGCGTTGAGGGGACCGAACTTTTTGTAGCCGTAGCTCAGCTTGAAGAGTGACTTGGGGATGTAGTTGACCGGCCAGAACTGACCATCGTGGGTGTGACCGGAGAGTTGCGCGTCCGCCCCCGCCTGCTCCGCTTCGTCGAGCGCCACGGGTTGGTGATCCATCACAAAGATCGGGAGGGAACGATCGGTCCGGCCCAGCAAGTTCGAGAGGGAAGCCCGCCCTTCCGGCTTGTAGCGGACCACGCTGATGTCCTCGCGGCCCACCAGAAAGAAAGCATTGCCCACCGGCACCACTTCATCGCGCAGTACGCGAATGCCATGCGCTTCGAGATAATCGACCGATGGCTGCACGCCGCCAAAGAATTCATGATTGCCCGTCACCGCATAGACGCCGTACGTGGCGTGCAATTGCTGCAACACCTCGCCGATTTTCCGTTCCTGCACCGGAGCCAGGTCTCCGTCGATGACATCGCCCGCCAGCAGAATCACATCCGGCTTTTCCGCGTTGATCATCGTGACGATTTTTTGCACCCGCTCGCGGCCGATGATCACGCCGCAGTGAAGATCGGAAAGCGCGACGACCTTCAGTGACGTTGCCGCGACCGGCAGGCGCGGGAAAGCCCATTCCATGCGCACCACGCGGGGATGGCTCGCATTCCAAGCGCCATACGCCAGCAGTCCGGCAACAAACACAACCACTCCGGTCCAAACCTGAGGCCGGCACGCAAACCACCGATCGGCACAGGCGTCTTTGGCAAAGATCCACACCAGGGCGTCGAAAAAATGCAGACCGAGAAAAATCAAAAAGAAGTAGAGAATGGCCGCAATCCAGAAAACCCCCAGCCATACGCTGACGGAGCTGAACCACGCCATCCGGTGATATTCCGCGATGCGCGACAGCGGATAGGCCATGGCCAGAAAAATAATCACCAAGGCAATCAGCCAACGCCAAACCCCGATGCCGGGCAGCATGACCCAGCTTCGCCAGATCACATAGAAATTCGCGAGTGTGTAGCAACCCAGAATGAGACTGAGAAAGTAAACGAAAGTATTGCGCATGGACGCTGTCAAAGTGGCACGCCACGGCCAAACTTCAAGTCTCGCGCACGCGGAAGGAACGCGCTCATGGAGCACAACTCGCCGCACCCGAAGCTCCGGCCACGCGGGAAATCACCCCGCAGACCGTGCACAGGCCAGTGGTCCACGCGACGACAAGATAGACCGCGACCACGCCAGCAAGAATCATCAGAAAGCGG
Source organism: Verrucomicrobia bacterium Tous-C9LFEB (assembly GCA_002304345.1). Classification (GTDB taxonomy): domain Bacteria; phylum Verrucomicrobiota; class Verrucomicrobiia; order Methylacidiphilales; family UBA1321; genus UBA1321. The sequence continues at coordinate 100,794 of NEUU01000005.1, read as the reverse complement.
TGCCGCTCGTAAAACCCCAGAAGTTTCGGATACACGTGGGACATAATCATGGCGTCTCGATGAGATGGTTCAAGATTCCCCAGCTTGAGCCCTCGCGCAAGTCCACCTCACAGAAATTACTTTTTTCGTCCACGCGCCCGCAGGCGGCGAAACCACGGCTGTACCCGGTGAACAAAGAGCGCGCTGGTTTGCCAGACGCAAAAAAGTCCGAAGACACTGGCACTGAGAAAAAGATAGAGCAGCCCCATCGGCCAGTTGAAAAGCGGCGCATCGGGATGCGTGAATTGCATGACCCACGCAGCGACGATCACTTTCACAAGACCAACGCTGATGAGCGTGGAGAGCAGATAACTGGGCCACCAGAGCCACCAGGCACGCGCCCATAGCCACGGGGTGAACCACAAGCCGATGGTGACGAGCGCGAAGGCGACTTCGCCGAGCACAGGCCAGCCACCGGGCGCAATCAGCGCGGAATTGGTAAAATAGAACAGAGCCATTCCGGCCGCCACCCGGCGACGGGTGACGATCCAGTGGTCCGCGCCAGTCGATCCATCAGTCATGCGGACACGATACCGGTTCCGCGCCGTGACGGAATCGAAATGTGCGAGACGGCGTTATCCCGACGACTACTCCAGTTTCAATAACAGAAGCGCCCCGGAGGGAACGTCGAGTTTGTCGACCGTGATTCCCTTTTTGAGCGCGGTCCACGGCGCGAGCGTGATTTCTTGTTGCCCATAACGATTGTACGCATCGGGTCCCGCCCCGGTGAAGATCCATGCTTCGGTCACTTTAGCGGGACGTTTCGTCGAGAGTGCCACAGCGCGCGCCGGGCCCATGTTCGTGATGGCCACATAGAGGGTCTTGCCGTCGCGCACGGCTCCAGCGGTGAGCGAAAGGTCGTCCTTCGTCGGGTCTGTCATTGCACCGTCGAGCGCCACTTGAACCACGTCACCACCGGGGATCTTGCCATAGAGGCGGAACAAATCCGCGAGGCCGGTGGTGTACAACTGGCCCGAGTTTTTATCGCGGTAGATCATGCCCCACGGGAACGAGCTGAAGCTGTGATAATTCGCCGGACCGACATCGGGCCGGTTCAAGCAGCGTAACAGAAATTGCGACGCGGCGAGACACCCTTCCAGACTGTGCGATTGATAGTGCTTCTTCTTTTCCAGATCGGGCCAACGGGCATGTTCGGAGATGTAGAGCTTGATGCGATCCGAGCCAGTGATTTTCTTGATATCGTCGCGGATCTCGTCGAGACAACGCTCCATCATGGCGGTCGGATAGCCACTGTAATAAGGATGAAAAACAATATAGTCGAGCTGCGGTCCGAGTTCGCGCAACAGCTCGCGATGCCAGTGCTGCCACGGCTGGCCGGGCACGGCGTAACCGGGATTCCACGGCGCGGAAGCAGCGGTGACGGCGATCTTGCCGTGTTTGTCGACGGTACGGATTTCGCGAATCGCTTTTTTACAAGCCGCGAGGTAACGGGCAATGGTCCAGCGCGGCTGGCCGACGATGTCCATCTCATTACCGATTTCCCAGATCGCGACCGGGATCGGGTCCTTCACGCCGAGATCGATGCGACGTTGCGCCCACGCCTTCACTTCGTGCGGCACGCGGTCCGGTTGACCGGTGAGAAACGCGGCGAGCTCGGCGTAGTTGCTGTCCAGTTCCTGATCGAGGTTCGGCACCCAGGTCAGTTCCGCCTTCGGATCGAGGCGATGAATCCACTGCCAGGTTTCGAGCAAACCTGGCAGGACGCGGTGCGGCTTGGCCCATTTCCACAACAGCTGTTCGGGACGTTGATCCACCGGTCCGATGGTCCCCTTCCAGGCAAAACGTTGCGACTCTCCACCCGCGAAACGGTTGAGCGGAAACGGTACGCCCTGCAGAAGTTCGGCCGCGCGGGGATCGATGCCGCCGGTCTTCGGATCGGGTAGAATGTGACTGTTGCCCTCCCAGTCAAAGTTGTAACCGAAGAGCTGCTTGCTGAACGGTTTGATCACGACGGTTTCATCGATGCGCACACTGGCGGGCACAACTGCTCCCGGCGCGCCAGAGCGCCAGGCGCTTTCCTTGACATTGACCCCGCGATATTCGTCGCCCGGTTGCGGGGCTTTATCGGCTGCGGTAACGAGGCGAAGCCCCAGTGCGGAGGAGAGGAAAAGAAGCCACAAATTGAGGGAGCGAAAAGAGACTGGGCGCATTCTGGTACTATGTGAAACGTTTCATATAATTTCAATATTAATTTAATTTGTTTCTCTTTTGTGGCTTCCCCCGGTATCGTTCCCGCAAGCCGAAAAGCTTCCTTCCTTTCACTTCCATGCCTTCCATCTACGACATCGCCCAAGCTTGCGGCACTTCCCCCGCCACCGTTTCCCGCGTGCTCAATGGCCGCCCCGGCGTTAAACCCGAGACCGCGCAACGCATCCGGCTCGCGATGGATGAAATGAAATTCCAGCCGCGTTGGTCCGCGGCGGATCGCAACAACATCCTCATTCTCGTCCCGTCATATCCGGGCGTTTTCAAGAGCGGCTACGTCTCCGTCATCCTCAGCGGCATCGCCGACATGGCCTTCCGCCTGAAGTACGATCTGACGATTCATCCGTTCGACAACCAGCAATGCTCCTGCCGCGAACTGCGCCAACTCGTGGCTCAAAAAAGCGCGGTCGGCTGCCTGCTCATCTCGCAGAATGAAGCCTATCTGCCACCCTCGGACCTGCATCAGCTTGGTCAACCGCACGTGGTGGTGGGCCGCAAGCTGCAGGACGACGGCGTGCGCCAGATTCTCACGAATGCGTATCAAGGCGGCATGGACGCGACGGAGTATCTCCTCGCGCTCGGTCATCGCCGCATCGCGCTGGTCTCCTTTGATATCACCGATCGCAGCCATCACGAAATCCACAGCGGCTACATGGAAGCCATGCGCAAGGCCGGATTGACCGAGAACGCCAAGCACGTGCAGTTCAGCAATGACCTGACCGACTCGGGCCGCTCCGCTGCGCTGCAACTCCTCTCGCCGCACGAACGGCCCACGGGAGTGGTCATCAGCAACGATAACCTCGCCGCCGGTTTCATCTCCGAGAGCAAGAACATGGGCCTCTCCATTCCGCGCGATCTGTCCGTCATCGCGTTTGAAAGCGCCACGACACTCTCCCTGTCCGAGCCCGCGCTCACGGTGATGCAAAGTCCGCTCTACGCGTGCGGCGCGGAAGGCTTGAAATTGCTCCTGCGCCAGATCGACGAAAAGAAAGACGAGTCGGATTCCGCAGAGGCCTACACGACAACCCCGCTGCCGATCCCGCTCATCGTGCGGCACTCGACGGCGGCGGTTCATGACTAAGCCCGGCACGGTGGAAGTCTGGTCCATCGCCTGGACCGAGCACCTCGCGCAGATTGAAGACTGCCGCGCGCTCCTCTCCACCGCCGAACGCACGAAAGCGGACGCCTTTCATTTCGAGCGGGACCGTCAACGCTACAGCATCAGTCACGCGGCGTTGCGATCTTTGCTGGCACAACATGTTTCGCTTGCTCCTGCTGACATCATGATTCAGCAAAACGGCTGGGAAAAACCGCGACTGGAACCGCCGCACTGCGGTGTGCATTTCAATCTCTCGCACTCCGGAGATCTCGCGCTGGTGGCGATCAGCCACGATTACGAAGTGGGCGTCGATGTGGAGCAAATCAAACCCCTGCCCGATCTCGCCACGCTCGCAGCACGTTTCTTTTCCAAGAGCGAATCGACCACCCTGTTTCAACTTCCCGCTGCAGAACAAACCCCTGCGTTCTTTCGAATCTGGACGCGCAAAGAGGCCTGGCTGAAAGCGCGCGGGGACGGCCTTTCGCTCCCGCTGGCGGAGTTCGATGTATCGCTGGAACCGGGTTGCACCTCGGCCCTGCTCGCCACGCGCTTCGCTCCGGCAGAAGTGACGCGTTGGCGCGTGAGTGATCTCCCCAGCCCGCCCGACTACTCCGCCGCGCTGGCGGTGGAAGGACTGGACTGGACCGTCACGACCCGGTCGTGGAGCGGACTGTAACGGCCGCATCAAATTTCTGGTGCAGCACTTTGGCGAGACCTTCCACATGCGGCGAACGCAGCATGGTCATATGCTCGCCCGAGGCAGGCACTTCTTCAATCCCGGGCGACATTCCGCGCCAAGTATCCAACGGCTGACGGCCCACGGGACTGGCCTCGCTATAGAACAGGATCACAGGCGCGTGAATCGGCTGCGGGTGATAGCCCCGCAAGGCGCGAAGATTGGCGCGAAAAACCGCAAACATGCCACGCCACAGCGGTTGCTCGACGAGCAGCAAGCGCGATTGTTTGGACACGACCGGCGCACCCGCGAGACGACCCAACCGTTCGCCGATCCAGGCGGTGAAGGACCACGGCTGACGCGAAGCAGCGGATTCCGGACGCAGCAGCCGCGACGACTGCGCGGCGAGATACAGGTAATCGCCAAGATAGGGAAGCGTCTGACGGAACAGGGCGGTCATTCCCCACCACACGCCTTTGGCCAGACTGCTCCGCGGCATGATTTGTCGCGGCGTGGGCAAGGCACCGTCGAGGCTGATGACCACCGACACGGTTTGCCCCATTGCTTCAAGTTGACGCGCCGTTTCAAACGCAACCGGCGAACCGAATGACCAGCCGCCGATCCGGTACGGACCCTGCGGCTGCACAGAACGAATTGCCTCGGCGAATTCCCGCGCCATCGCTTCGATGGAATCATGCGGAGTCTGTTTGCCGTCGAGCCCACGCGGCTGCAATCCGTAGAACGGCTGATTGGGGCCGAGCTGACGCGCCAGCTCGAAGTACGGAAAAACCGTGCCCAAAATCGGTGCCACGCAAAAGAAAGGCGGCTCCTGCCCCGAGGTCTGAATCGGCACCAAGGGGGACCACGCCATCTCGCGCGTCTGTTCGAGCAAATTCGCCGCGACCTGTTCCACCGTAGGACCGGTGAAGAAACGGGTCAGCGAAAGTTCGCGCCCCGTGCGCTGTCGCAGTTTTTCCATGAGGCTGTATGCGAGCAACGAATGACCGCCGAGCTCGAAGAAATTATCGGTCGGACCGACGCGTTCCAAACCGAGCACTTCCGCGTAGGCCGAGGCGACGAGATCTTCCATCGGATGACGCGGCTGCACCGGGACGCGATCCGCGCAGCTCGCCTGGGTCATCGGTACGGGAAGCCGGCGTAAATCAATTTTCCCGCCCACCGTGAGCGGCATCCGGTCCAACACCAGAAGATGCGACGGCACCATGACCGAGGGCAGAGTGCGGCGCAAGTGGGTGCGCAAGGCAACGACGAGTTGCTCGCGCGAGCGGTGATGCAGCGGATGATTGGAGAACGCGCGGCCTTCCACCGTTTTTTCCGCGAGCAAGGCCGACCGCTCTTCCGCTGTGAAACGCTCCGGCAACTGATCGATTCTGGAGCGCCATTCGCCCGCAGTCCGCGCGTCCGGCGCGATCAATTCATCGCGAATCCACTGCAGTGTCTGCCAGTCACGGACGAGCGCTTTCTCCACCTCGGCAGACCAACCGAAGGGTTCCATCGCTTCCGCCGCATCGTCCACATGCAGGACAACATCGTAACGGAATTGGGAAAGTTCGTTGGCAACGCCACCACGCGGACGGATTTCGATCCGCGTCAGGCGCGAGCTGAACTCCGTCAAGTTGCGGAAGAAGGCGGGACTGATCGCCAGCTCTTCCTCGCGTTCCAGACGCGCCGCGACGCGACGGCGCAATTCCTCGCGACTGGTATTCTCCCCGGCGCGAGCCAATTCCACGGAGGCATACAAAGCTTCCAGCAATTCGAGATGCCGCACGTCGCCAAGGAAAATGCGTCCGCCCGGCGCCACCACGCGCAAGGCTTGCACGAGTACTTGCCGCAGGTAATCGAGCGTGGGGAAATATTGCACAACCGAGTTCAACACCACGGTATCGACACTCGTCCCGACAAAATCATCCCACTGGTCGGCGGGACGATGCCAGAGTTTGACCTGCTTGAGTCCCTGCTCCTGCACGACGCGCTCAAGCCGCTGCAACGTGGCTTGCGAGAGGTCGGTGCCCCAGTAGCTTTCGCAATGCGGCGCGACGGGGAAAAGCATCAAGCCGCTGCCGCAACCAATCTCGAGAACGCGGCGCGGTTGCAACGCCAGAATCTGCCGGGTGATCGACTGCTGCCAGACGCGCATGGTTTCCGCCGGAAGCGGTCCACCCGTGTAGAGACTATTCCACCCATTGATATTGAAAGTCGAAGTGGCTTCCGCGTGCGGCTGCGTCATCAGTCCATCGTACAAGCGCTGCCAGTCAGCGACGTGGCCGTGGCTCAAGGCTTCGCCGTCTTCTGCCGCCACAACGTAACCGGCCAAGATGGCTTCGCGGCCTTCGCCTTCCACCACGCGCACGGCGGCTTCGCGCACGCCGGAGTGAGACAACAGCGCGGCTGTAATTTCGCCCAACTCGATGCGCTGCCCGCGAATCTTCACCTGATCGTCCACGCGGCCGAGGAATTCCACTTGTCCATCCGCGCGCCAGCGACCGCGATCGCCGGTGCGATACAGTCGGGCTCCCTCCTGCGGATGGAACGGGTCCGGCACAAAACGCGCCGCAGTCAATTCCACCCGCTCCCAATACCCGCGCGCGACGCCTGCGCCGCCAATATAGATTTCACCCGGCGCACCGACAGGCACCGGTTGCATCGCATTGTCGAGAAGGTAAACCGTCACGCGTTCGATCGGACGACCGATCGGCGGCGGCGTATGGACCATCCATTCGGTGGCGCAGGTCGCGCAGATGGTGCCCTCGGTCGGACCATAGCCATTGATCAATCGCGCATGCGCGCGCCATGTCTCGGCGAGTTCTTTCGGAAACGCTTCGCCGACGACAATCAGGGTTTCCAATCCCGGCCAGGGCTGCACGGGCAGCAAGGCGAGCGCGGACGGCGTGATTTGCAGATGGGAGACCTGCTCTTTTTTCAGCAACTGCCAGAGCGATTGGCCCACCAACTCATCCTTCGTGGCGGGCATCAACAGCCGGGCCCCGACCGCGAAGGCCATGAAGAGTTCGGCCACCGAGGCATCGAACGTGAACGTGGCCAGTTGCATGACGCTCGAATCAGGTCGCACCGCGTAGGCCTTCGCCAAGGCTTCCGCGGCGTGACCGAGATTGCCGTGTGTGATCGCCACACCCTTGGGCAAGCCGGTGGAACCAGATGTATAAATCAGGTAAGCGAGATTATCGCCCCGCGCCGCCACCGGCAACGGCGTGGCATCGAGCGCGGCGGCCTCGCGCATCGCCTCGTCCCAATCCAGCACGAGGTGATCCATCTCGAAGTAAGCACCATCCGTCAGAACGAACAACGGCGCGGCGTCATCGATCATCCATTGCAAGCGTTCCGCCGGGTGCTCCGGATCGAGCGGCACGTAAGCGCCGCCTGCCTTGAGCACGGCGATCATCGCCACGATGGTTTCCGGTCGACGCCCCATCAAAAGCGCCACGCGCGATTCGGGCCGCACCCCCTTAGCGCGGAGAAGCCGGGCGAGTCGATTGGCCTGCGCATCGAATTCCGCATAGGTGAGAATGCGTTCGCCGCAATGCACGCTGACATGATCGGAGTGAAGTCGAATCGTCTCATTCCACACTTCCAGAATCGAGCGGGCGTTGGTGGCCGTTTCAGTCTGACTGCCCTGTTGGAGGAGGCGCTGACGCTCCTGATCGTCGAGGAGCCGGATCTCCGAAAGCGGTTGGTCCGGGGCAACGGCGACCTGTTGCAAAATCCGCTCCAATTGATGCGCCACGCGTTCCATTGTACCAGCGGAAAAGAGCGAGCGGTCGTAATACATGACGCCGTGAATCCCCTCTTCCGCGTCGCTCAGATGCAACTCCAGATCCATGCGTGTGGTCGTCCATTCGAGCGCGTACGGTTCGATCTGGAAATGGGAGATCGGCCAGCGATCAGGCGGCGCGTCCTGCAACAGGAAGACCACCTGGAAGAGCGGATTGCGCAGCGTGCGTTCCGGTTGCAATTCCTGCACGAGCCGTTCGAAGGGAATTTCCTGATGCGCAAAAGCGGTGCGCACCGTGTCGCGCGTGCGGGTGAGCAATTCGTTGAACGTTGGCTGGCCGGACAGATCTGCGGGCAACGCCAGACTGTTCACGAAAAAGCCGACCAGTTCCTGCAACTCTTTCTGGTGCCGATTGGCAATCCCAGTGCCGAGGATAAACCGTTCCTGCCCGCTCCAGCGGGATAAGAGCACATCGAACCCGGCAAGCAAGGTCATGAAAAGCGAAGCGCCCTGCCGCTGACCCAACTCACGGAGAGCCGTGGACACCTCGCGGGAAATTTTAATTTTCACCTGTCCGGCTTCCCCGGCAGGTTCGCCTTCCTGCGGCAATCGCAACGGTTCGCAACCAGCGAGCGCTTCGCGCCAATGGGCCGCCGACTCGCCCCAGCGCGCTTCCTGTACTGGTGACCGCTCCCAGGCAGCGTAGTCGCTGTATTGAATGGCCAGCGGCGGACGCGACGGTAATGACCCGCTGAGAAGACCATCGAGATTGCTTAAAAACTCGTTCAATAAAATCGGCGCTGACCACCCATCGAAAGCGATGTGATGGATCGAGCAAAGCAACACCTGCTCGCCTTCGCGGAGCTGGAACCACTTCGCCTTGATCAGCGGATCGCACTCGAGATTGATCGGCTTGCGGATGAACACATTCGCCTGCGCTTGCAACCACGCTTGCGCGTCGCCTTGCCCATTCCAGCTCTCGACGGAAAAGGGCAGGACCACGTTCTCCTGCACGAGTTGCACGGCGCGGCCTTGTCGCGTCGCAAAAATGGTCCGCAACGCACTATGGCGATCCAGCACCGCTTGCAAGGCTTGCCGGACAAGGTCAGCGGGAATAGAACCCGTCATGCGCAAACCGAAGGGCGATTGATAAGCGGTCTGTCCGGGAAATAATTTTTCCAGGAACCACAACCGTTGCTGCGCATACGACAGCGGGATGTCGCCCGATGCTGTGCCGGGAAGAATGCGCGACACGGCGCGGGTCTGCGCAGTGGGCTCCAGCTCGCGGGCAAACTCAGCAAGCGTGGGCCGGGCGAAGAAACTCTGCAGCACCGTCGAGACGTCGACTTCGATCAAATCCTGCAAGCGGCCAATGACACGCATCGCGAGCAAGGAGTGGCCGCCGAGTGAAAAGAAATTATCGTGACGACCGATCGCTTCGATTTGCAAAAGCTCCGACCACACCTTGGCGACGAGGCGTTCCATTTCCGTGGCGGGCGGTTCGATCACCGTGCCATCGTGGCGGTCCTCCTCGATCTGGCGCAGCATGGCGCGATCCACCTTGCCACTGCGGTTCGCGGGAAAATGATCGAGCACGCAAAGCGTCGACGGGATCATGTGCGCGGGCAAACGCTCTTCCAAGTAGCGGCGTAAATCGGCCTGCGCTTGCCGCGTGATATGCGCCCGAAGCGGATTGTTCGTCAACTCACGGGCGGCTTCATGCGAACGCGTGCCGGTGATAATCGCAAGATCGTCCGGCTGCAGCGAACGCGCGTGTGCCGCGAACAGCTTGCGGAATTCGCCCACGGTCCGCGCGGCGGCTCCCCATTCGCTACGATCTTCCACCCAAGCGGCGATTTCCAAGTCCTGCGCGAGATCCTGACTCGTCACAGGAGCGACGACCTCCAGTGTTTCCCATGACCGCACAGGACTGCCCGTGGTGGGACCAATCTGCAGGACCGCATCGTAGCGGAACTTGGAAAGTTCATTGGCGAAGGGCATGCGACGCCAGCGCAAATCGACGGAGCGAATGCGTGCGATCTGTTCCGGCAGGGCCAGCATCCAGCCAGGACTAAAGGACAGCTCCGTCTCGGCCTCCACCTTGCGACGCACACGACGCGCCAGTTCCTCGCGCGTGCAATCGTCCGCCGCATGACTCCATTCCACCGAAGCCTGCATGGTGGAAAGCAGCTCGAGATTACGCACGTCGCCGAGGAACAAACGCGCGCCGTCGGGCAGCATGGCAATGACCCGCTCGAGCACCTTGAGCATGTAGTCGTTGCTCGGAAAATATTGAATGACGGAATTGATGACGACGAGATCGAAGCGTTCCGCCGTGAGATCTTCCAGTTCGTCCGCACGACGGTTCAGCAAGTGGACGTGCTTCCAGCCCTTGCGCTCGACGGATGCTCCCACGCGTTTCAGTGAGGCGGCAGAAAAATCGACACCCCAGTAGGCATCGACATGCGGAGCGGTGGGCAAAAGCAGCAGACCCGTGCCGCAACCGATTTCCAGCACGCGCCGCGGTTGCAAGGCGAGAATCTGCGCGACGGTGCGGTCGCGCCATTCACGCATCTCGAGGGCGGGCAGCGGACGACCGTCATAGCTGCTGTTCCAGCCGACAATATCGAGTTCCGGATCAGCAGCTTGGCTCGTCTTGTCGATGACGTCATCGTACAACTGCCGCCACGCGCCCACGCGCTCGGATTGCAACCGCTCGCCATCGGGTTTTGCCACGACATAGGCGGCGATTTCGCGTTCCTGCCGCGCATTGTCGCGCAAGAGCACGATGGCTTCCTTGACGCTCGGATGTTCGTGCAAGGCGGCCTCGATCTCGCCGAGTTCAATACGAAATCCGCGCACCTTGACCTGATCATCGCGGCGACCCAGAAAATCAATCTGCCCATCTGCGCGCCAACGTCCCAGATCGCCGCTACGGTACAGGCGCGCGCCCGGCTCATCACTGAAGGGATCGGGAATAAAGTGCTCGGCGGTGACATCGGGACGATTCAGGTAGCCACGTGTGACATGAGCACCGCCGATGTATAACTCGCCACGTGCTCCAACCGGCACCGGTCGCAATTCCTCGTCGAGAAGATAAAGCTGTGTGGTAGGCAGCGGACGACCGATCGGCGCGCGACGATTCGTTTCCCATTCGGAGGCGACCGATACGCAAACGGCCGTTTCCGTAGGACCGTAACCGTTGATCAGCAAACGACCCGGCTTCCATGTGGTGATGACCGACTGCGGCAACGCTTCCCCACCGCACACGATGACCTGGAGTTCCGGCAACTCCGCTTCGGGAAGCGAAACCAGCGCCGATGGCGTAATCACCAAGTGAGTCACGGCATGCCGGCGCAAGGTTCGGATCATTTCCGGACCGGGAATACGTGCATTCTTTTCCGGGATAACCAGCCGCGCCCCCGCCCAAAGCGGGCTGAAGATTTCCAGCACCGACGCATCAAAATTGAGAGAGGCATTTTGCAGCATGCGCGATTCCGGCCCCATCTGGTAGGCCTCCGTCTGCGCGGCCATGGAGGCGCACAGACTTGCCTGTGTCGCCACGACGCCCTTGGGCATTCCGGTGGAACCGGAAGTATAAATCAGGTAAGCGGCCTGCTGCGGATGCAGCACCGCCGCCGCGAAACGTGTGTCCAATTCCATCCCACCGTCGGGCTGCGCGAGCGAGGACCAGTCGAGCCATTCCATCATCCGCCCTTCCACCGGCAACGAGTGACCCTCTGTCACGATGTACTGCAGGTCGATGTCGCGCACGATGAAGGCGAGCCGATCGGGCGGATAATTCCGGTCGAGTGGCACATAAGCTCCGCCTGCTTTCATGATCGCGAGCATGGCGGCCACCACTTCGATGCTGCGATCCATCATTACGCCGACAATGGTCTCAGGCCCCACGCCGCGTTGCTGCAAGCGCTGCGCCACGCGGTCGGTCAGCGCATCGAGTTCGGCATACGTCAGACAACGCTCTTTTTCTTCAAGCGCCACGCGATCCGGGTGAATGGCTGCGACGAGGGAGAAGCGCTGGGTAAAGTCGGTGGAGGCCGGTTCCGTCTCCGCGAGGGGCATCGGACTTCCGTTGCGAACTTCCTTCTCAGTGCGCAAATCGAATTCCCGCAGAGGCCGGTTCGGATCGGAAACAATTTTTTCCAGCAAGCGGACATATTGCGCCGCCAATTGTTCGATCGTCTCGGGTTCGAACAAGGCACGATCATAGACCAGTCCACCGGAAAAGCCGTCGTCGTGCGCAAACAGATGCAGTTCAATATCGACACGTGCCAACGGCACTTCCGGAGCGACCCAGTCCGCGAGAAAATGCGCGCGCTCGTAATGCACCTGCTGGGGCTGCTGCAAGACACAGACCACTTGGAAGAGGGGATTGAACAGTTCCCGGCTCGGATGCAACTCCTCCACCAATCGCTCGAAAGGCATTTCCTGATGCGCGAAGGCATCGCGCGCCGTGGCGCGGACGCGAGTCAGAAGTTCCGTGAAGGATACCGCCCCCCGCAAATCGGCCCGCAACACGAGGCTGTTCACAAAGAAGCCGACCAGATTTTGCAATTCCTTCTGGTTGCGATTGGCCACCGCAGTGCCGACCGAAAAATCATCCTGACCGCTCCAGCGCCCGAGCAGGAATTGGAACGCCGCCAAAAATCCCATGTAGGGAGTCGCTTCGGACTGGCGGGTTAAAGTCTCGAGCTTCGCCAACAACTCCGCCGGAATCTCAAAGAAGAGGCGACCGGCGCGGCCACTTGGCGCCGCCTGACGCGGGTGATCCCCGGGCAACTCGAGCGCGGGAAGATCACGCAATTGATGCCGCCAGTATTCGAGCGCCGAGAGCCAGCGCGATTCCTGGGCGGGTTGTCGTTCCCACGCGGCAAAGTCGGCGTATTGCACGGGCAGTGGAGGACGCGTGACCGGTTTGAGTCCAAGCTTCAGATCGAGATTATCAAAGAGTTCGTTGATGAAGATCGGAGCCGACCAGCCGTCAAAAATGATGTGATGCAGGCAGCAGACGAAACGGTACTCCCCTTCGCCGAGATGCAGGCATTGCATGCGAAACAGCGGACCTTTCTCGAGATCGAAAGGTGCCTGAATGAACGCGGAGGCATGATGGTTCGCCCACTCGCCCGCGTCGGTGAAGCCGTTCTTGGCGAAAGTCTGCATTTCGATGCGGGCCCGCATCGAAGGTGAAATTTCCTGCATCGCGCCACCCCGTCCGTCGGGACGAAAACGAGTGCGGAGGATACTGTGACGGTCGATCAATTCCTGCACCGCCGCCGTCAGTGCCTCTTGCGAAATCGCGCCGCGCAGACGGAACTGAATCGGCACGTTGTACGAGACGTCGAGCGGGAAAAGTTGATGCAGGAACCACAATCGTTGTTGCGCGAAGGAGAGCGGCGCGGTGGTCCTGCCGGGCTCGCAGGGAATATCGTCCACCATCTCCACGCCTGTTTCCAACGCGGCGCAAAATTCCGAGAGCGTGGGATACCGGAAAAAATTCTTCAGCGCCGAAGCTACATCCAGCGACATGGCCTCCTGCAAGCGAGCCAGCACGCGGGTGGCGAGTAGCGAGTGACCACCCAACGCGAAGAAGCTGTCCTCGCGGCCCACGCGCTCGACCCCCAACGCTTCGCTCCAGATCGCGGCGACCCGCTGCTCCATCGGCGTCGTGGGCGCGGAAAATGATTTCACTGCCGTGCGCGTCGCCGCCAGTCGTGCAAGTTGCGCACGATCCACCTTGCCATTCGGGGTACTTGGCAACGTCTCCAGCAGATAAAGTGCATTGGGCACAAAATGCGCCGGCAGCAGCGCGCGCAATTGCCGCAGACATTGCTCCGGCAGTTGCTCTTTCCCAGCCACATCTTCCGCCACGATGAAGCCCACCAGACTTTCCGAGCGGGCGTTGGCAGAGATCACTACGGCGGCGTCCTGCACTTCCGGTTGCTCAAGCAAGATCGTCTCGATTTCGCCAAGCTCAATGCGGAAACCGCGCAGCTTCACCTGGGTGTCAATGCGGCCGAGAAATTCGATCTGCCCGTCCGCGAGCCAACGGCCCTGATCGCCCGTGCGGTAGAGACGCGCACCGGGTTGGGTGGAAAACGGATCGGGAATAAAACGTTCCGCCGTCAATTCGGGCCGCTGATGATACCCGCGGGCCACTCCCACACCGCCAACGCAGACTTCACCGCGCACGCCCGCCGGAACTGGCTGCAACGTCGCATCGAGAAGGTACACCTGCGCGTTGGGCAGCGGGAAACCGATCGGAGGCGTGGCACTTTTCCATGCATCGGTGAGGGTCGCACAGACAGAGGTTTCGGTGGGGCCATAGGCATTGATCACCCGTGCGTGTTCGCGCCAGCGTAGTGCCAGGGTTTGCGGGAGATTTTCTCCGCCCGTGATCACCAATCTCAGCTCCGGCCATTTCCGGCACGGCACAAAGGCGAGCGCCGAGGGGGTGATTTGTAAATGCGTGACGCGCTGTTGGCTGAGAAAACGCCAGAGCGGTTCGCCCGGCGCCGTCTCGTCCTTGCGGCCAATTACCAACGTGGCTCCCGAAGCAAGTGATCCCGCGATCTCCACCAGCGAAGGATCGAAACTGAGCGAGCAGAATTGGTAAAAGCGCATGCCGGGCTTGAGCCCACAATCACGCACCATTGCCAGCACCGTGTTGACAATGCCGACATGGGGAATGACGACCCCCTTCGGCTGTCCCGTCGTGCCCGAGGTATAAATCATGTACGCGGCGTGGTCGCCCTGGCAACGGGGCGGAAGTGGCATGCCCGTTTCGTCCGCGCACCGGATACGCGCTTCGCGCATCGTGAGACAGGTCACGCGGGAGGAAACGGTTAATTCGGGCGCGCTCTTTTCTCCAGTCAAAATCAAATCGAGTCCGGCGTCCGCAATCAGAAATTCCAAACGCGAGACCGGATAATCCGGATCGAGCGGCACATAGACACCCCCCGCTTTTTGAATGGCCAGAAATGCCATCACCGCATCCAGCGAGCGCCCCATGAGCACGCCCACGCGGCGTTCCGGTTTGACACCGTGCACCTCGACGAGATGACGCGCCAGCTTATTGGCCTCGACATGCAAGTCCTGATAACTCATCGCGACGCCGTCCCACTCCACCGCTGTCTCGAGAGGATACTCGAGCACGGCACGCTCCATCAGCGCGGTCAGTGTCTGGCCCGTGCCCGCGCATTCGCGCACCTTTACTCCACACGACCAGTCGAGCACACATTGTCGCTCGGCGTCCTCCATCATGGCCAGTTGACCGATGGCCCGGTCGGGATCGGCCACAATGGATTCCATCAAGGTGAGCCAGTAGCGGGAGAAGCGTTCGATCGTAGCCGGGGCAAACAAGGCCGTGTTGTAGACGAATAGAATTTCCGCCGCGTTGTCCAACTCGCGCACGTGACATTCCAGATCGACGCGGGTGGAGTCAACGGGCACGTCAAACTCCTGCGCGGTCAGTCCCGGCCACGAGGCCTCATTTCCGCCGGCATTCTGCAGGGCAAACACCACTTGAATGAGTGGATTACGGCTCAGGTCGCGTTCGAGGCCGAGTTGATTGACCAACTTTTCAAACGGCAATTCCTGATGCGCGAACGCGGCATTGGCCATATCCCGCGTCGCGGTCAGCAAGCGGCGATAGGATTCGTCCGGCGTCGGATGCGAGCGCAAGACCAGCACATTGGCAAAAGCGCCGATCAGCCCTTCCACTTCGGGCCGCAGGCGGTTGGCGTGTGGCGAGCCAACGAGGATGTCCTCCTGCCCGCTGTAGCGATGCAACAGAACGTTGAACGCCGCGAGCAAGGCCATATAGAGACTGGCATTTTCCTCGCGGGCAAGATGCTTCAAGCGCGCCAGCAATGCCGGTTCGATTCGGCTGCGGTGCGTTGCGCCTTGGAACGTCTGCACGGCAGGTCGGGCTTGATCCCACGGCAATTCCGTTGGCGTGGTGTGTGCAAGCTGCTTCAGCCAGTAATCATTGAGCTGTTGCAACCGTTCGCCGGAAAGACGGTCACGCTGCCAGACGGCGAAGTCGCCATATTGAATCGGCAGGGATGGCAGTGAGGACTCCCGGCCTGCGGCAAAATCCGCATAGAGCGCGGCGAGTTCGCGTTGATAAATCCCAAACGACCAGCCATCGGCAATGATGTGATGGAATTCTGTCAGCAAAAGATGATCATCCGGCGCCAGCGAATAAAGCATCACCCGATGCAGCGGAGCGGAACGCAGATCGAATGGTCGCTGCAGGATCGCGCGCAGATGGGCCGTCGCTTCGACGAGTCGTGCCTCGACGGTTTCTCCGGCCAACGCAATTTTTTCAAGAGGGAGATGCAGGTCGACAATCTGCTGCTGCAGTTCGGCGTCACTCGCTTGGAAACACGTGCGCAGGGATGAATGGCGTTGCGCGAGCGCATCAACCGCACGCGCCAGCGCATCGGCGTCGAGATTTCCCCGCAAGCGCAGCACGAGCGGGATATTGTAGGCCGTGTTTCCCGGATCAAGCTGGTTAACGAACCAGAGCTGTTCCTGGGCGAAGGAAAGTGGATAGCGCGATCCGTTTTCCACAGTGGGAATGGATTCATTTTTCCGGTTGGAAGCCACCTCCCCGCTACAAATCGATTCCAAACGACGGGCAAAATCTTCCAGCACGGGATGTGAAAGAAAGAGCTGGAGACCGCGGGAGATTTCGAACGAGAGCGACTCGTGCAATCGTCCGATCACGCGGATGGCCAGGAGGGAATGCCCGCCCAAGGCAAAGAAATGATCGTACCGTCCGACTCCATCGACCTGCAACAGCTCCGACCAGACAGCGCCAATCTCTTTTTCCATCGCCGTTTCGAGAGGAACACGGGCGGTGGTCGGCGCTGTCGCCACTGGCAGAACCTGTAACTTCTGGCGGTCGATCTTACCCCCGATCGTGAGCGGCATTACGTCGAGAACCGCAATGGCAGCCGGCACCATGTAGACCGGCAGGTGGGCCGCGAGATAGGCACGAAAATCCTCTGGACGCGAGGCCGTGACAAAAGCCACCAGTTCCATTTCATCGCGCTGATTTTTCCGCGCCAATACGGCAGCGGCCGTCACGGCCGGGTGCTCCAGCAGGAGCGCCTCGATTTCTCCGGGCTCCATGCGGTGACCGTGAATCTTCACCTGCTGATCGATGCGACCGAGAAACTCGAGCTGGTCATCTTCCCGCCAACGGCCGAGATCGCCCGTGCGATAGAGGCGTGCGCCGGGACGACCGCTGAAGCCATCGGGGATGAAGCGCTCGGCGGTGAAATCCGGCCGATTGCGATACCCCCGTGCCACGCCCGCTCCGCCGATGTAAATCTCGCCGCTCACACCTTTGGGCACAGGCTGCAACGATGTGTCGAGCACGTAGGCTTCCGTGCCCTCCATTTCACGGCCAATCGGTGGTAGTTCATCTTCCTCCCATTCCTCGGAAGAGGTGACAGCCACCGTGGCTTCCGTGGGACCATAGCCGTTGATCAAGCGGCAACGCTTGCGCCACTGCTGCTGCAAGGCAGGTGAGATTACCTCACCACCGAGGATGATCATCTCCAGCGCCGGCAAGTCGCGGGGAGGCAACAACGAGAGGCCGGATGGGGTGGCCACAAGGTGCGTCACCTGGCTACGCTCCATCAAATCAACCGTCTCCCTCCCGGGCAGCAACTGATGGCGCGCGGGAATCACGAGGCGTGCACCTGTCACGAGTGCGGGAAAAATTTCCGCACAGGAGGCGTCAAAGGTCAGCGATGCGAATTGCATCATCCGCGACTCAGGCTTGAGCCGGAACAACAAAGCGAAAGATTGGGCGAGCGTGGCGATATTGCCTTGCGAAACGATCACGCCCTTGGGCTTGCCGGTGGAACCGGAAGTGTAGATCAGGTAGGCTGCCTGTGCCGGCAGTGGGTCAATCAGCGGCGCTTCAGCGGACTCGGGCAGCGAGAATTCGGTCAATGTCGTGACATCCAGCCACTGCACGGGCGAGTCGATTTCGCGGCGGTCGGGTGGAGCGGTCAGCACGACCTGCACACCGGCATCTCGCACGAGATATTCCAACCGGTCCTGCGGATAGTCCGGCGAAAGCGGAAGATAGGCCGCGCCCGCTTTTTGAATCGCGAGCAGAGAGATAATCGCCTCTGGCGAGCGTTCCAGAAGCAGCCCCACCACCTCATCGCGCCGAACCCCGAGACCCTGCAAACGACGGGCCAGTTGAGTACTGCGAACGTCAAGCTCAGCATACGTCACCGTCATGCCATCGCACTCGATGGCGACGTGGTCCGGGTAGCGTGCGCGGATCGCGGCTACTTTTTCCACGATGGTACTTTCAACAGGCAGAGGAGGCCGCGGCGGCAGGAGTTCCTGACGGTGAATGACAGGCACCCCGGCGAGTTCTCCAAGCTGTCCGATGCCTTGCGAGGGATCGCGGACAATCGCTGTGAGCACTTCCTGAAAATGCGCGGCAAAACGGCGAATCGTTGCCGCTTCAAAAAGTGCCGTCTGGTAGGTGAATTGCAGCCGCAACGATTGGCGCGCCTCAGCCACAATCAATCCGATTTCGGACTGACAGGGTTTTTGCGGAGGCGTGAGGGCCGAGGCATCCAATCCCGCAAAATCGACGTGATCGTCGGTTGAAGCTCCGGGATAGACGAGCAACAAATCATCGTCGCGGTACTGACTCTTTTGGTAGACGAAGGAAACATGCGCCATGGAGGAGCGCGTCTCCTGCTGTTGCGCCGCCTGCCGAACTACCAATGGAAAGGGATAAGCGGCGTTCTTGTACGCTCCAAAAACAGTGGTGCGCAATTGCGCC
This sequence comes from Verrucomicrobia bacterium Tous-C9LFEB, assembly GCA_002304345.1. Taxonomy (GTDB): domain Bacteria; phylum Verrucomicrobiota; class Verrucomicrobiia; order Methylacidiphilales; family UBA1321; genus UBA1321. The sequence goes on along the minus strand of NEUU01000005.1, from coordinate 82,157 downwards.
CAGAAATCCTCAAACGACATCGCTGCCGTGGGCTGTCCGCGCAGAACGATCTGGTTGACGAAATAGCCCACGAGGGAGTTCCAGCGTTTGTCATTTCTCCCATGGACCGGAGAGGTGACGAGAATATCCGTCTGGCCGGTGTAGCGATGCAAAAGCGCTTGGTAGGCCGCCAGCAGAAGTGTGTAGAGACTGGTGCGGCGACTGGTGGCCAACTCGCTCAGTGCCGTGTAGAGTTCCGGTGCCAAGGTGACGCCCACGCTGTCTCCACGGTCGTCTCTGGTCTCGCTCCGGGGATGATCGGTCGGCAGGTTTAGACGGACCGGGGCATCGGCCAGCTTCTTCTCCCAATAGGATGCCAACGTGGCAGCGCGTGGGCTGGCGAGAAATTCTTCCTGAGCGCGAACGTAGTTTTCGAAATGTTCTTCGATGGGCGGAAGCTGGGCGGGCTCGCCCCCACACTCCGCGCGATAGCACATCCGCAATTCTTCCAAAAGCATCCAGTGGGACCAACCGTCCACGACGATATGGTGATAGAGAAACAGCAAACGATGATCCGTCGGCGAGAGGCTCCACAGCCGCACGAGGAACAAGGGATCGCGCTCGAGGTCAAGTCGCTGGTTTTGGATCGCAACCAACGCCGCCGCGACAGCAGTCTCGCCCCCGGCGCTGGCGTCGATGGCTTGAAAATCGACGCGAACTTGCGGATGCACCATCGCTTCCACCCCAGAGGCGGTGAGGCGGTAATTGACCCGGAGATTCTCGTGCCGGTCGACCAGTCGCTGGATGGCCCGGTGCAAGGCCTCCACGTTGAGCTCCGAGCGCAACCGCATCAGCGTGCTCTCATTGAGCGCAAAGGAATGCGGGTTGGCCTGATGCTCAAAATAGAGCGCTTCCTGGCCGATGGATAAACGCATGATGGAGGAGGGAGGGAGGAGAGACGCGCGGCCCGCCCTCGCCCGGATTTCCTCCCCCACCGGAGTGGAAGAGGAAAATCAAGGCGAGGGAAACCGGGCGGAGAAATGACTGGCTTTCGGAGGCTTAGCGCTTTTTCGCGCGCGGCGCTTCCGATTCCAATTCCGCATCCAATTTCTTGAGATGCGCCTCGAGACGACCGATGTGGTGTTCGAGCAATTCCTTCTGCGCGGTCAGGACATTCCGGTGAATGATGTGACCGATTTCCGAACTGACTTTGACGCCTTCCTTAAGGTGGGAGGCGAGCTTTTCCGAGGCTTCCTTGCAATACGTCTTGATCTCTTCAGGCGTGGGAGCCTTTTTTTCAGCGGTGGCCATCTTATTTCTCCTTGGCGAAGGTTACATGCAGTTCCCCATTTTTCATCTCGGCGCCCTCTGTAGAGAGCCGGGCCACGGCACGGGGGAGTGGTACGTGCCGCTTAAAGCTGCCGATGCGGATAAAGAGGTCGTCATGCTGGCGGGAAAGATCGATGGCTTCCTTGTTCACGAACGGCATGGGAAGTCGCAACACATACTTCGCGCCCTTCTTCTCAAATTGGAACGTGGAACCTTTCACGCGAATTTCGGCGGGATCTTTTTTACCGAAGAGCACTTGGCCGACTTCTTCGAGCCGTTTGAGACCGATCACTTGGTCGCGGAAAAGCGGCACCTTGGTGACGGGCACCGGGTTGAAATATTCCTCAATTTCCCCGAGGTGCTTGGTCTGCGTGGCGACCCATTGCTTGAAGTACTCGTCGCCCTGCGGCAACAGACGGTTCACCACCACGCCGTCCGTGGTCAGGCCGTACATGCTGAAGTACATGAACGCGCGTTGCGTTTCACGCACCACCATTTTCTCGGCGTTGGTGACGAGACGCACCGTGGTGATTTCGGGATTGATGAGAATCGTCTCCACACCCTCGATACGGTGGAAAAGATTCTTGATCGCTTCGAAATAGCTGTCCTCCGGCAACGCACCGTAATCGGCGAGTTTGGCGAGGGGCCGCGCAAGCTTGAGGAGATTGCGATCCATGCCGAAGCGCTTGCCCATGTACCACTCGAGAGTGGAGGTCATGCTGACAAAACGGATCGACTCGCTCGTGGGCGGACAGTCCACCACGATCACATCGTAATTGCCTTCCTTCACGTACTGATTGAGATACAGGAGGCAGATGACATCTTCCATGCCGGGAATGACGGCCACTTCCTCGGCCACGACGTCCTTGACGCCGGAGGAGGTCAGCAACATGGCGAAGTATTTATAGACGTCGCCCCAGTGACGCTCGAGTTCTTCCTGCACGTCGATCTCTTGAATATCGAGCTTCGGTGCGACGTTGAAGGGCATTCCCTTGTTCTGGTCAAAGAGGTCGCGGTCGATGTCGAAGGAATCCGACAGGCTGTGCGCGAGGTCAAAGGATAAGACAATCGTGCGGTGACCGTACTTGGCACAAGCGAGAGCCGTGGCGGCAGAGGTGGTCGTCTTGCCGACGCCGCCTTTACCGGAATGGAGAATAATTCGGGGCATAATGGGGGGGATCTAAAATCGTCGAGGGGATTGGGAAACGTGATGAACTTACACCGCAGGAACAGTCGGGGCGGATTCGCGAGCCATGGCTTGACGAAGACTCAAAGGACGCATATCGACCCAAACGGTCTTGATATACGCGAGGCATTCTTCCTTCGAACCTTCCTTACCTTCCGCGCTCCAGCCCAGAGGCAGAGGCTGACCTTCCACCCAGATGGAGTATTGTTCCTCGTGATTGATCACGACGCGGTAACGCTTGTTGTCGGCACTTTCAGACATGAGTATCGATCTCCCGTCCCAGGGTTGTTCCTACGTGTTAACTGCGAATCCTTTCGGACTCCTTCCATCCCACGGTGGGATGGACTATTTAACTGAAATTTTCTCGCGGCGTGCGGCCGCTTTTTTCGCTGGCTTGTCGAGATTTTCAAGCTCGAGTTCAACGACTTTGGCAAAGCCTTTGAGCATCTCCGCCTGTGCCAACAGGAAATGTTTCTGCAGAATCGCCATGCTCTCGCGCTTGGGTTGCAGTCCTTCCCAAAGCCCTGAGCCAAGTTCGAGAATCGTGTCGCGTAAAGCCCCGTTACCATTGTCACTCATAGTCCTGATCTCCGTTTAAAGCGTTGCTATATTATTAGTTGGAAGGTTAATACTAAGTTGTAAACTTATGCGATGAGTATTATTCTGAGAGCTTGATAGTCAACACCAAATTTAATACGTCTCTTTCACCATCCAATTTATCCAATAATTAACTCGTTGATTCTGTGAAGCATCTGATTCCACCTTGCGTTCTTTGCGGCCCCGGCCACATCATCAGCCGCCTTGTAGACGCCCGACCCTCGAGCTTTTGCTAACTCCTTTTATGGAAACCTATCTCGAAGATCCCAAACGCCAACGGTGGTTGATCGCCAGCGTGGCCTTCGCGGCGTTCGTCAGTTCGTTGGATGGCAGCATCGTTTCCATCGCACTGCCCGATCTGGCCCGCGACCTCCAAGTGCCCATCACGACGACCTCGCAAGTGATGGTCTCCTATATTCTATTCATGTCCGCCAGTCTGCCACTGGTGGGAAAACTCGGTTCCATGTTCGGGGCCAAACGACTGTTTCTCAGCGGATTTCTGCTGTTTGGCATCGGCTCTCTCATTTGCGGTCTCTCCCGCACGCTCGATGTCTTGGTCGCAGCGCGCATTTTGCAATCCGTGGGCGCGGCCGCTCTACTGGCGACAGGTTACGTGTTGGTAGCCGAACATTTGCCTCCCGATCGTCGAGGCATGGCCATGGGTTTACTCGGGGCGAGCGCCTCGGTGGCATCCATCGTCGGTCCCCCTGTCGGCGGATTCATGACGCAGGCGTGGGGTTGGAGTTCGATCTTTCTCATCAATGTGCCGCTGTGCGTGATCGCCCTCTTTTTCGGCTGGCATTATCTCCCGCACGATCCGCCCATTAACGAAGCGGAAAAATCCGCGCCGTTCGACTGGTTCGGACTGCTCTTCATCACGCTCGCGCTGGTAGGAATCAATCACGGCCTCAACCGCATTGATCTCGAGGGATGGAGCAGCGAGGAAGGTCTCCTCTATCTCAGCGGTGGCGTCCTCTTTACCTGGCTCTTTATCCGGCAAGAAAAACGCGCGCGTGCGCCGATTATTCCTGGTGCGGTCTTCGGCGATTTCCATGTGATCCTGGCCATGATCAGTGTCATCGCGGTGATGATGATCCTCGGCTGTCTGACGATTCTCGGCCCCTTCTTCCTGCAACGCGTCCACGACCTGCCCCCCGGCAAGGTGGGATTGGTGATGACGGTGCCGGGCCTGATCATGCTGTTGGCCGCTCCGATTTCCGGTCTCATCGCAGACCGCATGGGACCGGAACGCCTGAGCGCCCTCGCCGCCGGATTGCTCAGCGGGAGTTGCCTGCTGATGGCCATGCTGAATGCAACCAGTTCGGTCCTGCACATCACAGTGGTCTTTTCCCTGCTGGGACTGTCGATCGGGTTATTCTTCCCCCCGAACTCGAGCTACGTAATGGGACTGGCCACGCGCGAATTGCGCAGCGTGACGGCCAGCACCTACAACGTATTCAAGAATATTGGAATGCTGTTGGGCATCAGTGTGCTGGGCTCCCTTGCCTATACCGTCGCCCGCTCCCATTTCAAGGGGCTTCCCGAAACACCCGAGGAAAACCGGCTCGCCATGGCCATCGGTTTTTCCGCGGCAATGAGCGGAGCCGTGGTGTTGGCGTTGATCGCCGCCATCGCCTCCGCTTTCACCTGCCTGCGGCCCGCGAAATCGAATACGACTACGCCAGCGCCTTGATCGCAGTGGAGCGATCAGCGTAGCGCTCGAACATCGAACTCAAGCCGGAGATGTCGAACACTTCGGCAACAAGCTCCGGCATGGAGCAGATAACGGCCTTCTGCTTCGACTGGCAGAGGGAAATCAGGACGCGCAAACCGGCGCTGCTGATATATTCCAGCTCCTGAAAATCGAGGACCAACGGCTTCTTCGCCGCGCCACCCGCTTCCGCCAGCTTTTTCTCCAGTTCTGCGCTCGTGCTCGCATCCAATCGGCCTTTGACCACGACGATAACGACATGGCCACTTTTTTCAATAGCAACGGTAATCACAATACTACTCCTTGATGGGTGCTTCCGACGTGACTGCCACGATCTCGGGCGGAGCCACCGGAACTTCGGCCGCCACGACTTTCACGACCTTGGCAGCCCTCGGTTTCGGCTTGGTCGGTGCGGCGGAACGGCGCACGGGTTTGACTTTGGACTGACGCACAGGCGGCGGAGTGGACTTCGCTTTGGCTTTGACCTTGGGCGAAGCCTTGGCCACCGGCTTCGCTTTCACCGGCTTTTGCCAGCCATGATTGATCAGCCATGTCTCCGCCGATATCAAATTCACCTCGGCTGCGATGCGTTCCCATGCCGTCATATCGTCGCGCACTTGCTTTTCATTCTTGCGGTAGAAGGCCCGCGGCAGACGCGGGTCCAGACGATAAAAACCGCTCTCCAGCAAACGGCCACATTGGTAACTGATCGCCTTCAAATTGGACTCGGCCACGGCATTGAGCATCGCCATGGCGTGGCCACTATCGAGGAACCAGTCCATGTAGCCGAGGTTGTCCGTCGCCTTGTTCAGGTAGATCGGATTCTGCCCCATGCCGACAGAAAAAATCTCGATCTGCTCCACGGGCAGGCCGGTGTAATCCTTCGCCAAAGCGAGCGCGCACAGGCTCGGATTATTCGCGTAAAGTCCACCATCGACGTAACCCTGATAGGCGGGTGAGACAATGGGCGCGGAACCCGAGCGCATGACCACATCGCGCAACAGCTCGTTGGAGCCGGAGCCTTCGAGCGGCAGATTATGAAACAATCGCGGCGTCCAGTTGCGAAAAACCGGGTCTTTCGCGCCGTTGTCCAATTGGAAAGCGGGGATGACGAATTTACGCGAGAGTTTCTCGAGGGTGATATCCCCCAGATGAATCTCAAGTTGCTCGAGCATGGCGGCATTCGACGTCAGCGGAAATTTCCCCGTGAGGGACAGGATATTCTGCAGGGGATTAATCTTCGCGAATTTCGCGTCGCTCCAAAAATCATGCGCGCGTTGCAGCCCCGTTTTCCACGAGGGACTTGTCAGCGCAATGGCCGCCGTCATCGCTCCCGCCGAGGTTCCGGCAAAGAGATCGACCCGGTCCAGAAAACCCGGTAGCCGCTCATGCAACCGCATCAGCATGCGCGCCATCAGGACTCCCCGTTGTCCACCATCAAGAGCAAGAATGCGGAAACGCTTAGTATCGGCGATCATAGTAGGTATCAGCGAGCTTAATAGCCTCGAACCGTTTTGTATCATGCACCACCCAGTATGGAAACGAAAATCGCCGCGCTCACTTCAGCCTGACTGCGCAAAAAAGGCGGTACCGAAGTACCGCCTTGCAAAGTATCTCGTGTCTTGAAAAAGAACCCCATCAGGAATCCAGCCGCAGGGCGCGCTGACGCTGGGAAACAAGCAACAGTCCACAACCCAGGATCATGAGGGCGATACTGGTCGGCTCCGGAACGGTATTCACGCTGATGTTATCCAGCCGGATCGTTTCGTAGTAATTGCTGGTCGACGCCGGATCGCGATAGACCAGAAGCCGGAAAGTGATCGGGTCGGTCACCCCTTGAAACGTACTGGAGCTCAGATCGAACGTTTTGTTGGAGGCGGGATAGACCGTGTCACCCGCTCCCGCCAAGGCCGTGTAGCTGACGCTGCCCAAGTCGCTCATCACCCCGTTAATCGTCACCTGCAGATCGGCATAGAAGGTGTAATCATAATAGGCTGCCGCGCCCGATGTGTTTTGCGCCGACAAGTCCACCTTGAGATTGGACAGGTTGAGCGTCTGGGCCGCTTGCGGCGTCAAAGTGAATTCAATATAAGTCTGACCCGTCGTCGCACCCGCCAAAGTTGTCGGCAGTTGGTAGGTCGGGTTGGGAGGGGGAGATTGCAGTCGCGAATAGAAATTGCTGGCAATCGAAGAAAATCCAAAATTTCCCGCACTGGTCGTTCCGAGCGACACGGATGAGGCCGTGACGGAAGAATCCACCGTCGTGGGCGTCGCCGCGCCGGAGGGAAAGGTATAGGTGACGAGAGTGGCGGCATGGGTCATCCCGGTACAAGCTCCCAGAATAGCGAGCGCCATGATTGGAAAGAGGGTAGTTTTCATTGTTTCGTGGTTGTCTTTCGATTGTCCGCAGTCCTACGTTGTCATCCTAACCCGCAACGCACGACGGCGTATGGAAATCATCAGTACACCAACCGCCATGACCATCAACGCGTAGGTCTCCGGTTCGGGGACGGCGGTGACGATGCTAAAATTGTCGATCTGGCCCGTGGCACGGGCGCGAATGGCAAATTCGTCGAAGGTGTAGTTGGAGACAGTGGTATCGATCGTGGTGAGCGTCAGCACATCATCGAGGTAGAGTTGCAGTTGCAGTCCCGTGGCCACCACGGTGAGCACGAGTTTATAATTCTCGGTGTAAGGCATGGCAAATTCCGAGACCGGCAGCAACGCCGGATTGGCCGTACTGTTGATGCTAGCCAGGGTACTTTCCCCGGAAGCAAACCAACCCGTGCTTTCAAACAACATGGCCGTCGAAGTGATGGTGCCGGAGGTGGTGTAGCTCGTGTTGACTCCGTATCCACCCGAGACCAAGGACAAAGCCGTGGTACTATCCCCGCTGATCTGACCACCGGAGCTTTTAAAGAAACCAAACTGCGGCGATCGATCCCATCCACCGGTCGTCGAGGTGTAATAGCGGAAATCAAACTGCACCGCCAAGGAAGAACCGACCGTGGCGAGTGTGGTCGCCGCAAAAGGTGACACGGCCCAGTTATAGGTTCCACCCGCCGTTCCTCCAGCCACACTGGAACCGTTATAGTTGTAATTTGTCTGCAGCCAGTTGCCGGAAAAATTTCCCACGGTGGCCGAGCCGGTATAGGTGTTCGTCACGGCAGCACTCGGTCCCGTGGCTGAGAGATACCACCATGTCGAGGCGGTCGAACCGGTGGAATATTTTCCATTGGCATCGCGCGCTCCCCCGTTGATCAGGCTTTCAAAGTTATCGCTCACCAACGTCGTCTGAGCCCCCACCGTTCCCGTGAACAGGGCCAGGATCGCCGTCACCATCGAGAAGAGTACTTTTTTCATAGTGTCTTTAGGGGGAGATTTTCTCTAACTCAATGTAGCCTTGTGGTTTATTGGTAACAATTGCGGCTAGTTGCACTATTCTTCTATTAATTTACACAATCTGCCGCTCGGTGCTCTCGAGGATTGACGTGCTTAAATCCTCAATTAGTTATATAATTTACTTGTGGTCAATCATTCCCCCTTCCTCTCGCCCCCCAGCGAGCCTGTGCAAAATTGGAACGACCTGCGAGCCCAGTTGACCTGGGTGTATGAAGGCCCCCCTCGCCCCGGATTGAACCGTTATTGGGGCACGCCCAGCCCCGCGTGGCTGCTGCGGCGGGGCACGGTCACCCTGATCTTTGACTCACGCAAAGAGACGTACACCAGTGGTTACTGGATTTTTCCGTGCAAAGAAAATGGACGCCAGCAGTTCAGTCCCGATGCCGAAATCCTCTCCGTGCGTTTTGTCGCGGAGTGGCCCACAGGTGAAGCGCTCTTCGATCGCACACGATCCCACGCCATCCCGGTGGCCAACCTTCCCAAGTTGACCCGGATCGCGGAGCGCATGGCGCGGATGGTGGGGCGGGAATTTCCCGGTGTGCAAAATGAGCTCCCCACACGCTCGGGTTCGCTGCGCAATCACTTTGAAATTCAGCGCCTGCTCTGCGGCTGGATTCTGAGCTATGCCGATGCGATGGAGGAACAGGGCCTGATTCCCCACACCATCGGGCAGCTCGATCCGCGAGTGCGACAGGCGGTGCACATCCTGGAAACGCGCCCGCTCAATCAACCGCTGCGGGAACGCGAGTTGGCCAAAAAAGTCGGCCTCTGCGTCAGCCATCTCAACAAGCTGTTCTTCTCCACGCTCGGCAAGACGCCGAATGAATATTGGGAACGGAAGAAGGAACATAGCGCCCGCGTCGCCCTTCTGGAATCCCGGCGCAGCTCGAAATCAATCGCCTACGATCTCGGCTTTAAAAGCCTCTCGCACTTTTCGCTCTGGGTGAAAAAAAAGTTCGGACAACCTCCTCGCGCTTTACGCAATCCGCCAGCCCCAGCACCGGTGAAAATCTCGCGCGCTAAAAAGAAGAAGCGCTAGCAACTGTCTTGTTGTAGCGCGCCTCTCCCTCAACAAGGGCGGTCATCACCCAAGCTCCCTCGCCGAGCCTTCTCCTACCGGCACACGATCGCTACACTCAGCGGCCTTGATGCCCCATTTGTTTGCATTATACAAACAATAGACTCCTATTTGACAGACGAATTTGCACTTGTCCTTCTTTAGATTTACCCTTAGATTGCAAAAGTAGAGTTTCGGCTGAACAAACTCTAAAAATAGTTTATAATAGATAAACAACAAACCCCTCGCCCCGGAGCCCTGTGATTCCCCTTCGCCCGCTCTCTCTCGCCCTCACCACCCTGCTGCTCTCGCTCTCTTTTTTCATGGCATCAGCCGCCGATGTGGCCGTGAAAAACGGGAGCTTCGAGGAAACCCGTCCCGCCACGGCCCCAGACCAAGGCGTGGCCCCGGTGTCGTGGGAATTTTCCACTTGGAGCTTGCCGCGAGATCAAGCACCGGAGCACGGCATCCTGACCGGCGATGCCGCGCTCGGCGAGAAAGCAGTCTTCGTAAATCCAACGGTGAAAGGTTCGACAGGCTGGACCTCAAGCGCGTATGCCTTGACCCCGGAATGCGAGACGTTGATTCTCCGCGTGAAGGTGCGCAAGAGCTCCGGTTATGCCGGTGGTTCGCCCTGGGTCTTTCTGACGTGGCACAAGGCAGACGGTTCTTTTCTCGGCAAAGCTGAAGCGAAAACCAACGGCGGCACGGCGGGTCAATGGACCGAAGTCACCCTCTCCGCTCCGCGCGAGGAAATGCCCGCCGGTACCACGCACTATCGCGTGAATCTGGCCGTGCTCGGCGCGCCCGCCGCAATCACGCCCACAGGCAACCTCGCCTATGACGATGTGCGCCTCGCCGAGGATGCGACGAAGGTGCGCACCATTCGTTTCACCTTGCGCGGCGAGGCCACGTACAGTTGGTGGAAAATCGGCGACACGGTTCGTTTCAAGGTTGCCACCGGCACCGTGCCGGAATGGCTGGAAAGTTTGAGCGGCAAGGTGACGGACTCCCTCGGCGCGACAGTGGCCGAATCAAACGTCACCCGCGACACGCTCCTCAAGGATGGCTGGTCGTGGAAACCGGAGCAGCCCGGCTTTTACGAAGTGATTTTCACCTACCGCGAGAAGGGGGAAACCAAACCCAAAACGTTGACCGAACCGTGGCTCGTGAAATCGCAATCCAACCGCGAGCACACCCGCACGTTCCAGCGAGACCGTTTCACCATCGCCGTCACCGCGGGTGCTCCCCGCCCCGCCAAGGATCGGCCCGTGCAATTCGGTTTTCACTGCGAAAAGCCGAACGAGGACGCCGCCATTGCCAACCTGATCGGCTTCCAATTCGTCCGCTTCTGGTTTCACTGGGGCGGCAATGGTTGGGAATGGGCGGACAAGCTCTCCGCGCAATTGTTGCTGGAACCGGAGCGGGGCAAGTTCCAGTGGGAGAAATACGACGAGTATATCTCCATGTTCCGCAGGAACGGCTTCGACATTCAGGCGGTGATTGTGAACACACCGAAATGGGCCTCGCCACACCCCGAGGATACGAAGATGGATATCTGCGTTCCCGGTTACGCCGCCTACGCGCCGAAGGAGATGACGGATTGGAGCAACGCGGTGCGTGCCATCGTCACGCGTTACAAGCAGGACATCAAGGCATGGGAAATGTGGAACGAACCGCACCTGCCGGGCTTCAGTGTTTTCTGGCGCGAGAAGCCTGAGAAGTACGTTGAGTTGCTCAAGGCCGGCTACGAAACGGTGAAGTCGGTGCAGCCCGATTCGGTCGTCTTCATCGGCGGCATGGCGCACCGTTACCTGCCTTTTTACCGCGAGGTGTTGCGGCTCGGTGGTGGCGCGTATTACGACCGGCTCGGCATTCACGGACAGATGCAGATTCCGGACGATTTCTACGCGCTCGATAAGAAGTTCGGTGTGCAGTCGAAACCGTGGTCGAGCACCGAATGTCACTCCATCCTCATCGATTCCCTCGGCCACAAAGGCAAGGTCCCAACGGAGAATGAACTCGCCCTGCGCATGCTCTACGATCATTTCCTGCAGTTGAAACACGGTGTCGCGCAAACCGCGTTCTACAGCATGATCAATAACCAGAACAAAAATGAGATGGAGGTCATCCCCTTCTCGCGCGAGGAACGCTACAACATCCAGCCCGCCGGCCTCTTCCGTCACTTCCCGCAGATCGAGCCCCGCCTCGCGGCCATGGTCATGCGCACGTTGCTCGACCAAGTGAATGGCAAGCTCACCTATCGCGGAGAATTTGAACTTCCCAACGACCAGAAGGCAGCCTGGTTCGACAATGGCGGCAAGCCCCTCGTCTGCGTTTGGACCCAGTCGGCAAAACCCGCCCCGCTCGATGCCGGTCTGGCCAAAGTCGTTGGACCCACCACCCGCGTGATCGATTGGGAAGGACGTACCGTGAATACTTCCGCACTGCAAGTGCAGCCCGCCCGCGCCTATTGGATCGTGGATGCGAAGCCCGATGTTCTCAAGTCGTTGCCCGCATCGGACAACCTCATTCTTTCGAAGGAGGAACGCGAACGGCGCATGAAAAAGGAGCACACCGGTCTTGTCGGCACATACCAGACAACGCCGCTCTTTGCCTCAGCGCCGGGCCCGCTGCTGAACGAATCCACACTGCGCTGGAACGAGACGCCGTGGAAATTCGTCGGCTTCAATGGCGCTACGCAACCCACCGGCTATTCGGCCCGATTCATCACGGCAGCCACACCGAACGGACTTGATCTCGTGGTCGATGTGACGGGCGATGCGAAGCACTCCCAAGAAAGCAAACGAGGCGAGTACTGGTCCGGCGACAGCGTGCAATTCGCCATCGATACGGAGGAAAACGGCATGGCTCCGGGAATCATGGAGTTTTCCATCGCCCTGACAAAGGAAGGCCCGATTCTCTGGAAACATGTCGCGCCCAGCCTCGGGGGCGATCTACCGGCGAAGTGGACCCCGGGCAATCAACCGGTGCAATTCGGCTCCGCTGCCGTGGAAAAACTCGCCGATGGTCGTCTGCGCTACAAGGCGCGCATCGAGTGGAGTGAACTCTATCCACTCGTATGGAAAGACGGGAAAACCCTCTTCCTGTCGCTCCTCGTGAATGACAACGACGGGACGGACCGCATCGGCTATATCGAATGGTCCAGCGGCATCGGCGGCGATAAAGATCCGTCGCTCTATGGCAAACTCACCCCCGCCAAATGATTTTCAACGATTCTAGTGGATCATGTCTCGTAATGTGCTGGGTTGTGTGAGCCGAATCTCTTTTCGTAGGGCGCGATTGCATCGCGCCGCGGCGCAATACAATGGCACCCTACAGCAAGGCACTCGCAACCCTCATTTCATCAGACATGCTCCACTAGGATGTGTCGTCATGAGAAGCGAAGCGTTCGCAGGGCAAACCCATAACAACCCGCCCCTTCCACCCGATCCTTCGCTTTGCTCAGGATGACGGATTAGGGAGGCAACCTATGGCGAAGCGTTACCGGGTCCAGCCTCAGGCTGGTTACGCGGGCTTGGCGATATTCAAGCCAAACGCGTCGTGGACGGTTTGGGTGGCCTTCTGGCCAAGCGCCTCGTCGATGGTGACGGAGATCTTGATCTCGCTGGTGGAGATCATGAGGATGTTCACCTTCGCTTCGGAGAGAGCGCGGAACAGCTTGGCCGCGACGCCGCCATGCGAACGCATGCCGATGCCGACGACGGAGAGCTTGCTGATGCCTTCGAGCGCCGTGAAACCCTTAGCGCCGATCTTGGCGACGATGGGCTCGATCAACTTGCGGGCCTTGCCGAGATCGTCCTTGTTGAGCGTGAAGGTGATGTCGGTCGACCCTTGCGCGGAAACGTTCTGCACGATCATGTCGATGTTCAGGCTGGCTTCGGCGAGCGCGGTGAAGATCTGCGCGGCGATGCCGGGTTGATCGGGCACTCCCGCAATCGTAATTTTAGCCTGGTTCTTTTCGAGGCTCACGCCACGGACGACGACATTTTCCATATTCTTGGTTTCCTGTTTAACGATGGTGCCGGGGTTGTCATTGAAGCTGGAACGAACCTCGAACACGACTTTGAATTTCTTGGCGAACTCGACGGAGCGAGCCTGCATGACTTTCGCGCCGAGGCTGGCCATTTCCAGCATCTCGTCGTACGAGATTTCCTGGATCTTGGTCGCGTTCGGCACGAGGCGCGGGTCGGCGGTGTAAACGCCGTCGACATCGGTGTAAATCTGGCAGACGTCGGCCTTCACTGCGGCGGCGAGCGCAATGGCGGTCAGGTCGGAACCCCCACGGCCGAGCGTGGTGATGGCCCCCTGATCGTCCTGCCCCTGGAAGCCGGCGACAATGACGACATTGCCGGCGTTGAGGTGGTCGTGGACTTTCTTCGGAGTGATATTGGCGATCTTGGCCTTGGTGTGGACACCATCGGTGACAATGCCCGCCTGCGCCCCGGTAAGGGAGACAGCGGGAATGCCGAGACCATGCAACGCCATGGCGGTCAACGCGATCGTGGTCTGCTCGCCGGTGGCGAGGAGCATGTCCATTTCGCGTTCGGCGGGTTCGGTGGTGACTTCCTTGGCAAGTTTGATGAGGCTGTCGGTGACGCCGGACATGGCGGAAACGACCACGACAACGTGGTGGCCTTCTTTGTGCCAACGGGCGACGCGATTGGCGACATTGCGGATGCGCTCGGGATTACCGACCGACGTTCCGCCGTATTTCTGGACGATGAGAGACATGGGAACGCCCTTTTTAGCAGAAGCGGCGCGGGGTGCAAGCGGGGAAAGAGTGCCAATTTCGGAGGGGAAAGAGGCCGGTTTCTTGGCCTTTAAACAATCTGTGAAATCTGCGGACTTCCCCTCCCCTCTCACTCACACCGTCAAAAACGGCGGCAGGGGGCAATCGAGCGTGTCGGCCATGGCGCGGAGCAATTCGGCTTCGTTGGGATGAATGGCGCCGTCGTCTGCGACGGTTTCCGCGCAGGCGCCGAGGACCAGTTTTTTGATTTGGGGCGTGGTCTGGTTCAGGCGATTGAGCGCGTCGTCGATGGGGCCAATGCCGCACTCCTTCGGCTCGAGCAGGCGAATCTCCCCCGCCGCGAAGGGTAACTCCTGCGCGCCGCGCAAGAACGCGCGCTGGGTCTGGACGGGATCGGCGTGACCAAAGTTGGCCAGCGCGGAAAGCAGGACGAGACAGTCGGGCAACACTGGCTTGACGACATAATACTGCACTGGCCGCTTGGCAACGGGATGGAACTGCGGGTCGAGCCGATGCTGGACGGTTTTTTGCAAGAGGTATTCAAAGAGGTCGATCTGGCCGTCCTCCTCGATGAGCGATTGCAGGGTGCGGGTGAAGACGTCGTATTGCGTGGCGGAGAGATGGCGCAGCGCAGTCATGGCGAGCGTGACGAGCGGCAGACGTCCGCGCACATCGAGCGCGGCGAGGCCAGACTGGAGATTCTGCAGTTCGGCGTGAACGACGGGATCATTCTCGAGCAAGCGGAGTTGGCGGGTACGGATCGTTTCGTCCGGGCTCAGCACGAGACCATACAAAAGCGCGGTCGCGCTGAGCGGTTCGCGGGCGGCCACGGTGAGCGATTCCGGTAAATGAGCAAGGAGATCCTCGGCGTAAGCGAGATGTCGCGCGGTGGGTGCGCCGACGGAGTTGGTCACGCTGGAGCTAACCGGCGAAGTCGCGGGAACTGCCACGAGGGGCGGAGTGACGGCAGGAGGGGCTTCCGCCGCGGAAGCGAGAATGCCGAGCCCGAGGGCGTTCGTCAGCTCCGCGGGCAGCGGAGGTGCGGGTTTCTTTTTCGTCGCGAGATCAGCCATCACTTCAAGCTCTGTGCGGGTGGCGGAAAGGAATTTGCCGTCCCACTGGGGATCAAGCTCGCGGATGCGTTCCTCGAGCGGCGGGTGGGTCGACATCCATTCAAAGCCGAGATCGCCGAGACCATTGGCGAAGAAGAGATGGCTGGCATCCTCGGCATTCGCGTCGCTGATGGTGGAACTGCGCGAGCCGACTTTTTTCAGCGCGTTGGCGAGACCGGAAGGGTTGCGCGTGAATTGGACCGAGGCGGCATCGGCCAGGAATTCACGCTGACGACTCACCGCGCTCTTGATGAGTTTGCCGAAGAAAACACCGATATAGCCGATGAGAAAAAGGAGGAGTCCGAGCAGCGGCAGCGGGTTGCCTTTCTTTCCGGACGAACGCACGCGCATGAGCATGCGGCCAATCAGCGCGATGCAGAGGATGCCAAAGACGATGCCCATGAGGCGCAGGTTGAGCTTCATGTCGCCATTCAAAATATGGCTGAATTCGTGACCGATGACGCCCTGCAGTTCATCGCGGTTGAGGGATTGCAACGCGCCGCGCGTCACGGCAACGGCCATGTCGCTGGTGGAATGGCCCGCCGCAAAAGCGTTGATCGTGCCTTCGTTCGGCAGGACATACACGAGCGGCATCGGCGTGCCGGAGGCGATGGCCATTTCCTCCACGACATGGAGGAGCCGACGCTCGCCGGGCTCGGTGGTGTTCGCCGCCACGGGCCGACCGCCGAGCATTTCCGCGACGACGCTGCCGCCCCCGGCCAGTTGCGCGATCTTGTAGGTGCTGCCGATGGTCACGACAGCGAGCGTGCCGAGGAAGACGCCGAGGAAACATTGCGGATCCCACATCGGTGACAAATCAACCCCGTTCCGGGAATTCGATTCCCCGTAGGAAAAAGCGAGCGTGACGGCAAAGTGAACGGCAATGACCGTGCCAATCACGGCCAGGATGAAGTAGACGACCAGCCAGCGCGTGTTGCGCCGGGCGATTTCCTGTCGCTCAAAGAAGTCCATGGTGGCTAGCGATTACCTTTTAGATTTGTTTGAACTGGAGTGATTATAAAACCCACACCCCCCGCCCCTCCGGGGCACCCCTCTTGATAGAGGGGACTTACGCATCTGAAAGTTCCACTAGCAGGAGTCCCCTCTAATAAGAGGGGTGGCGCGCAGCGCCGGGGTGTGTAGCCCCTGTCTTGAATCTTGCGATCCTTCCCTTTACGAGAACGAAACTTTCGGCGCTTCCTTTTCCTCGGGCTTCTCGATGGCGAAGAGCTCCGCCGCGGCGAAGTTGAAGAGATTGGCGATGAGCACCGTGGGGAAGGTTTCGCGCGCGGTGTTGTAGATCATGACGGCGTCGTTGTACGCCTGACGAGCAAAGGCGACCTTGTTTTCCGTGGAGGTGAGTTCCTCAGTGAGCTGCATCATGTTCTGGTTGGCCTTGAGGTCGGGGTAGGCTTCCGACACGGCGAGCAAGCGACCAAGTCCGCTGGTGAGGGCAGCTTCCGCGCCGGAGAGTTGCTTCATCGCGGCAGCGTCGCCGGGATTTTGCGCGGCGCGCGTGCTGGCCGAAACGGCGGCGCTGCGGGCGGCGATGACGGCCTCCAGCGTGCTGCTCTCGTGCTTGAGGTAGCCCTTGGCGGTCTCGACGAGATTCGGGATGAGGTCGTAGCGGCGCTTGAGCTGGACGTCGATCTGCGCGAAGGCGTTCTTGAAGCGGTTGCGCAGGGAGACGAGGTTATTATATGCGCCGATGACAACGAAGACGATGGCCAGCGCGACAAGAGCAATGAGTCCGAGGAGAACGAGGAGGATGGTCATAGTGTGGTCCTTGGTTGAGCTGCAATCCAGATTGGGCGATTTGGAGCCCGATGCAATTACAATTGGACGTCACGTTTGTAAAACGCCTCTCAAAATTTCTCGCAGTGCACGCCAAGGCGCAAAGGTTTTAAAGGCCGTGGCGTCTGGGTGTGCTCTGCGAGAAACGTCCGTTTTACGGCAACGCGGCGGCGTAGGTGACTTCGACCGAGGCGTTGATGGTCTGTTCGCCGGGCTCCATGGGGGCGTGGGCGACTTTTGCCTCAGCATCCATGCCACCGCGCATCGCCATCATCATCACAGGCCGGGGCGCGGAGGCATCACTGGTACGAATGGTGATCGGTTCTTTCAGCACGAGACCGCCGACCTTCGCGAGCGCGAGCGCTTTCGATTTGGCGTTCTCAACCGCCTTGGTCAGCGCGGCGTTCTCGAACTGGAGCGGTTCGGCAAAGCCGAAGCTGGGACCGTTGACATTGGCGATGCCGGGAACGGTGCTGACCTGCGCCATAACCTTGGCGGATTTAGAAATATCGCGGAACGTGACAGAAACGGAATAGTTGGCGGTGTAGGTCACGATCTTGCCCGCGACGTCGTTGTCGTAGTTCGGATAGACGCCGCCGCTCGTGGTGGTGATGTCCTTTTTCTCGATGCCATTTTTGGTCAGCAACGCGACGAGGGCTTGCGCGCTGGTGTTGACCTGATCGACCGCGACGGCGGCGACCTTGTTGCGGGAGT
This sequence comes from Verrucomicrobia bacterium Tous-C9LFEB, assembly GCA_002304345.1. Lineage (GTDB taxonomy): Bacteria > Verrucomicrobiota > Verrucomicrobiia > Methylacidiphilales > UBA1321 > UBA1321. The sequence continues at coordinate 64,502 of NEUU01000005.1, read as the reverse complement.
TCAGGGAGATATTGAAAATGGCCAGATCGGGCACGGCCTTGATCTCGCCCTGACCCGTCACGGTAATGGTGCGCAGATCGGGCTTGGTTTCGGCGTGGAGCGGAAGCGCGAGGACCGAGAGGAGAAACAAGGCGGCAACGATTTTCATAGGATTAAGAGTATAACGTATGACGTTCGTGGTTTCTTAGGGATTCAAAATAAATGATCGCGGCGACTTCTTGGGGATTTGCGAGCAAGCATTGATTTCAATCAGGAACTCGGCCTGTAGGGCGACTCGGTGAGTCGCCATGGCGTTTCACCGAAACGCCCTACAGAAAACCGTGAAATCGCACCACTTATCAAGAGGTGAATTTCGCCTTCAAATACTCGCCGAAATATTTTGCATTGGTCGGTTCGCCGGTGGCGTGGCGCATGAGATCCTTCGGCAGGTAACGACGGCCATGCGTGTGGACGTTCGCGCGGAGCCAGCTCAGCAGGTTGTCGTACTGGCCGCGCGCGATTTCAGATTCGAGCCCGCTATTTTTCGCAAGCGCGGCGCGGTACAGCTGCGCGGCATTCAGGTTGCCGAGGGTGTACGTCGGGAAATAACCGAAGCCGCCCATGCTCCAGTGAATATCCTGCAGGCACCCGCTGGCGTCGCTCGGGACGTCGAGCCCGAAGAGTTCCTTGAAGCGGGCATTCCACGCGCCGGGGACATCGGCGGGTTTGAGCGTGCCGTCGATCAAGGCCTGTTCGAGTTCAAAGCGGAGGATGATGTGGAGATTGTAGGTGACCTCGTCCGATTCGGTGCGGATGAAGGTGGGCTCCACACGGTTGATGATCATCCAGAATTCGTCGAGTGTGACATACTTCAAATGGGTGAAGACCTCACGGGCCAGCGGATACCAATGCTCCCAGAAGACGCGGCTGCGGCCCACCTGATTTTCCCACAGGCGCGACTGCGATTCGTGAATGCCGAGCGAAACCGATTCGCCCAGCGGCGTGCCATAGGCTTCGTCCCGCAGCCCCTGCTCGTACAGACCGTGACCGGCCTCGTGCATGATGCCAAAAAGCGACGACGTGAAATCGGTCTCGTCGTAACGCGTGGTGAGTCGGCAATCACTCGGGCCCATGCCGCTGCAAAAGGGGTGCGTGGTGGTGTCGATGCGGCCTGCATCGAAATCAAAGCCCATCGCGGTGGCGACCTTGTGGTTGAAGCGTTGTTGCGCTTCGACCGGATAATGACCGTGCAATTTGGCGGGATTGATTTTCTGCGTTTTCTGCTGCGCGGCAGGCAACAGATCGACGAGGGTTTGGCGCAAGTCGGCAAACAAAACTTTCAGATCGGCCGCGTTCGAACCGGGCTCGTAGGCATTGAGCAGCGCGTTGTACGGCGTCTTTTCCCAACCCCAGCAATCGGCCTGCCGCTTGGAGAGGGCGATGATTTTTTCGAGCCACGGTAGAAAAGTGGGGAAGTCCGATTTCTTGCGCGCCTCGGTCCACGCTTCGCGGGCGAGAGCGGAAACGCGGGCCATTTCCGTCACGAGATCGGGCGGCGTCTTCGTCGCGCGGTCGTAATCGCGACGCCATTCGCGGACGTTGCCGCGGCGTTCGTCCTCATCGGGCCAGCCCGATTGCTCGGTTTCGCAGGCGAGCAACCAGTCGCCTATCTCGGGAGCGGTGCCCAGCTGATGCGCATGACCGGCGAGATAAGAAAGCTGTTCCGCGCGATACGCCACGCCCTTGGCGGGCAGATAGGTTTCCTGATCCCAGCCGATGACACTGCCAGTGCTGCTGATCAGGGCGATTTCACGCGAGCGGGCGATGAGCTTTTCGTAGGGCGTGGGCATAAGAACAGGGGGTTAAGGGTTAAACCGACCAACAGTATGTATACTCAAGCTTCGCCCGCTTGGCGAACCTAATCCGCTACCAGACTAATTGTTACGCAGTTTGTCTGGGAGCAGGCCAGACGCAGATCGATTCGGTGGCGAAAATCTTTTCGAGTACGGCGGGAGCGTTTTCGCTCGTGAGCTGCATAATCTCGACCGAAACGGCGGGGTCCTTTTTCTGCGCAGCGATGATCGCCTGTGCTTCCGGAGTAGATGACTCGGTCAAACGGATGTGGAGCAAGTTTTTCATGGGCTTACATCTGGATGAAATAGTCGTTCTCGGCGTAAAGCTTGACGATCTCGGCCTCGGACACACGCTGGTATTTGAACGGAGAACCTTCGAGCGCGTCGAGGTCTGTAAAGTCGTCGGCCAGATAAATCGGCGGCCCTGCTTCCGCGACGATCGGCAGATAGCGTGTGTAGCAATCCTCGTGGACGAGTTCATCGACGTATTCCCCGAGGCTGTACCCGGCGGGACCGCGCAGGAGCAGCGTGACGATTGTCTTTTTCCACGCACCGACACCCGCCGCAATGCGGATACCCTCGGCCGGGCGGGCGCTGGTGCGGGGATCGGAACTGACAACCACCAAGGTGCGGGGGAGCGAGGCCATAATCAGTTGAAGGAAACAAAACGGTCCGTATTGGCGATGATGTCGGAGACGACGGTAAGCCCGGAGAATGCGGCGGAATCGTCGACCGCGACGTGGTGCTCGTGCGCGCCATAGGCACAGCCGAAGAGGTGAACACCACGCGCTTTGAGCGCCTGAACTTCCGGCGTGTGCACGCAATGGACGGCCTCATCGATGCAGTAGAAATAGACCGTCACCCCAGCGTCAACAGCGGAATGGATCAAGGCCAGCACGGGCTTGAAATTCGCGCTCGCGGGCGGCGTGGAAAGCAGAACGCCAAGTTTTTTGCCGGAGAGGGAAGCGGACATGGCGTTTAAATTAGATCGAATCGGGTGACCTGTCCACGCCGCGAATCCAATTTACAAGAGCCCATCGAGCGCGATGGCTTCGTCGATGAGCATGACCGGAATGTCATTGCGGACGAGGTAGGCCACCTTGCGATCCGCCCGAATGAGGGCATCGCTGATGGCTTCTGTGACGGCAGTCCCCGCGCGGTTCTTGACCCGACCCTCGCTGATGGCGCGGTTCAGCGTGGACAACTCGGCCGCCGTGGCAAGGGTCAAATCGGCCCGTGTTTCGGGGCAACAAAGCATGTCTAAAAGTTCAGGATCAAGCATGATTAGGAAGGGGACAAAATACGCCGAACGGGCTCTGGTTCAAGACTTTCCTTGCGAGAGAGCAATTCCGGGACAATTTTTTTACTAGTAACTTTGCTAAAAGGGTCGATAATGATGCCTTATTCCCATTCAACATCTATGACCAATCAATTTAAACTAAGCGCCTCAGGGTTACTCTTTATCGCTGTGCACTTTGTCTGCCTCTCAGTCATCTGGCTGGGGATCACTTGGCAGGCTGCTGCACTGTGCGCTGGAATGTTTTTAGTTCGCAAATTCGGCATCACCGGCGGCTATCACCGCTACTTTTCTCACCGCAGTTACAAGACCAGCCGCTTTTTCCAGTTCGTGCTGGCCTTTATCGGCGGCGCTTCCGCGCAAAAAGGCGCGCTCTGGTGGGCGGCCCACCATCGCCACCACCACAAGCATTCCGATACGGAGGAAGATTTGCACTCCGCGAAGCTGGAAGGTTTCTACTGGTCGCATGTCGGCTGGGTGCTCTCCAACGAATATGACGAGTATGAGTCGAAGGCGGTGCAGGATCTGACCAAATACCCGGAACTGGTCTTCATCGACAAGTACCACTGGATTCCTCCCGTCACGGTCGCGGTCGGCTGCTACCTCGTAGGCGGTTGGATCGGTCTGGTGTGGGGTTTCTTCGTCAGTACGGTCATTCTCTACCACACCACGTTCGCCATCAATTCGCTCTGCCACATGTTCGGCAACCGCCGTTACGAGACGGGCGAACACAGCAAGAATTCCCTCTGGCTGGCGTTCCTCACGCTCGGCGAAGGCTGGCATAATAATCATCACCACTACCCGATCTCCTGCCGTCAGGGCTTTTTCTGGTACGAAGTGGACATCACCTACTACGTGCTGAAGACTCTTTCGTTCTTCCACATCGTGTGGGACCTGAAAGCGCCCCCGGCCCGCCTCCTCAAACGCGAAGCCATGATCGCCGGTCAAGCCGAAGCTGCCCAAGCGGAAGCCGCGACGGCCTCCGAGCCGGAACCGGCTCTCGCCTCGCGCTAATTCCTCCCGCACACGGTCCAAAAAGGGCGACACCATCTGGTGTCGCCCTTTTTGTTTACCGGAATCCAACGTGACACTGACTTGATTGGTGGCACGAGATGTGATTAAACAGCGGGGTGTCTTCTATTACTGCTAAGCGGGTTGGGCTGGGTTGGCGTATTCTGGGTATGGGGGTTCTGGCGATTCTGGGCAGCACGGCGGTGCCACTTCATGCCGTGATCGGCGACACGCCGGAACAACTTTTCAAGCGCTACGGCGCAGGCAAATCCGTGGGGGGACAACTCCTGTACAAGGTCGATATCTATTCGGCATCCATCTATTTCGATGGCAAAAAATCGACCATGGAAATCTATTCCCGGCTCCCCCTCGTGGACGGCACTCACGAGGAATTGACCGAAGCCGACGTGCAAAAACTGCTCGTCATACAAGGCGGAAACCAGAAATGGAATGCGGTCCGGACCAAGAAGGGCGACAAGACGTGGTCGCGGCAAGATGGCAAAGTGCTGGCCCGCTTCAAGCCCGAGGACAAAGCCCTGGTCTTCGTCGATGCGGCGTTGAAATAACGCTCTCCAAAGCTTTTTTGAGAGGGGAAAATGGTGCCAGGGGGGAGAATTGAACTCCCGACCAAGGGCTTATGAGTCCCCTGCTCTACCTCTGAGCTACCCTGGCGACGTTTGGTTGGACTTTGCATTATGCCTAAGTTTAGATTGAGAGCAAGCCTGTCATGAGATCGATTTTATGTTTTGGCGAAGCGCTCTGGGATTGCCTCCCGGAGGGACGCTTTATTGGGGGAGCACCCCTGAATGTGGCGTTTCATCTCAACCAGTTGGGAGCCATGGCCTATCCGGTCACGGCTGTGGGCCGAGATGGGCTGGGGCATGAGCTGGTGACGCAGTTGAAGCATTGGGGCATAGACACCCGTTTTGTCGCCTGGCATCCGGCCCTGCCCACAGGCACAGTGACGGTGCAGCTCGATGCGAACCGCAACGCCCACTACACCATCAATGAGGGCGTGGCGTGGGATGACATCCCGGTGACACCGGAGTTGCTCGAAGCCGCCACCGAGGCCGATGCGATCATTTACGGCACGCTGGCCCAACGTACGGCCCACAACCGGCATCAACTTTCCCTCCTGCTGGAGAAGGCCGCCGGTGCGTTCAAAGTGTGCGATGTGAATTTGCGCCCTCCCTACGATACCGCCGAGCGGGTGTGGGAATTAATACGGGAAGCGGATCTGGTAAAGCTCAACGACACGGAGATCGTCAAGTTAATGGACGAGACTTCCGGCCACCATACCCTCGAAGCCTTGGCGCGGTTGATGGCGGAAGAAACCGGGGCAAAAGCGGTTTGCGTCACGGCGGGAGCTCAAGGCGCTGGCCTGCTCTACGCTCTGGAATGGTACTGGGTCGACGCGCACCCGGTCCGGGTGGTCGATACGGTGGGCGCGGGAGATGCGTTTCTGGCCGCCCTGGTGGAGAGCCTCCTCGAACCGGATGCCGCGCCGTGGGAATGTCTGCATCGGGCCTGCCGACTGGGGGAATTTGTCGCCTCCCAACGCGGGGCCACGCCGAAACATCCGCAGTAAATCGCGCTATGGCTTGTACGCGTCTTGCGTGAGCGGCGCTGTCTCGAGCGACTTCTTCAAGTGATCGAAATAACTGTCCGTCGCGTACGATCCGCCGAAGAGCCAGAAGAACGCCGCAATGGCAAGGAACGGTCCATACGGCATGCGCGTGCCCCACGTGCCGCCCTTGGAGAAGATCATGCCGATGCCGAAGATCGAGCCGATGAACGCGGAGACCGGGATGATCCACAGGATTGAGGTCCAGCCGAGGAAAGCCCCCATTCCGGCAATGAATTTCACATCGCCCATGCCCATCGCTTCCTTGCGGAAAACTTTGGAACCGATCATCGCCACGGCCCAGAGAACGAACCCGCCGACAAATGCTCCGCGCAAACTTTCCGTGAATCCGGCAAACGCGGTGGTTTGTCCCTGCAACGCCGGGACCAGCGTGCTGCACACCATGCCCGCGATCGCACCACCGAGGGTGAAGCGATCCGGGATGATGAAATGATCCATGTCGATCGCGCTGGCGATAATCAGGCCTGCCGTCATCAACGCATAGACCAACACCACGCCGAGACCTTGCGGATGGTACTTCCAGAAGATCGCGGCAAAGGCGAGAGCGGTGAGCAGTTCGATCATCCAGTAGCGGCGGTCAATGCGCACGCCGCAACAAGCCGCGCGACCGCGGAGCACAAACCAGCTCACGATCGGCAGATTGTGGAACCACGGAATCGGCGTGCCGCAGGAGGAACAGTGCGAGCCGGGCGTCACCACCGAGACATCGAGCGGAATCCGGTAAATGCAGACGTTGAGGAAGGACCCCACGCAGGCACCGACGACAAAAGCGAAGGCCGTGAAGAGGGGGATATTATAACCGGTAAGTTCGAGGGTCGGGATCATGGTCAGGTAAGGATGAATGAAAAAGTCTAGACGCTGGCGGAAGCCGCCTGTTGCAACGCGCTGCGCATGGCGGCAAGCGGCGCAGGTCGTCCCGTCCACAAGCTGAACGCGGCGGCGCCTTGATGCAGCAGCATTGACAAGCCATTCGCCACGCGGGCTCCGGCTTGCTCGGCGTTGAGCAGCAACTTCGTCCGGTGCGGTTTATAAATGGTATCGTACACCAGCAGGCTCGGCGACAGCACGCGCGCGGGCAACAGCGGCAGGTCGTAGCTCTTCAAGCCGGAGCTGGTCGCATTGACGAGCAGATCGATGTCGGCGAGTTCGCGGCCAATGATTTCCTCATCCCACGGAATCGCTTCGATCCGCGCATGCGCGCCGAGCAGCTTGTCGCTATGAATCACCGGGGCGAGTTGCGCGGCCAATTCCTGCGCGCGCGAGGCGGTGCGGTTCACCAATACCAGCCGCTGACATTTCTCCAGCGCGGCCTGGGTCGCGAGCGCGCGACCGGCCCCGCCGACACCCAGAATCATGATGCGCAGATCATGCACATCGACGCCGAATTCCTCGCGCATCGCCGCGACCCAGCCTTCGCCATCGGTGTTGAAACCGATGAGCCGTCCGTTGTCGTTGAGCACCGTATTGACCGCGCCGAGGATGCGCGCCGTTTCCGTCGCTTCATCGACGAGACCGAGCATATCGATCTTGAGCGGCAGCGTGCAGTTCCATCCGCCGAATTGTTGGGCCTTCATCGCCGCCACGACGGCAGGAAGTTTTTCCGCAGGCGTTTCGATGCGATGATATTGCGCCGGGATTTGCAGCGCTCCGAATGCGGCGCGTTGGAAGGAAGGCGAGAGGGAATGCGTCACCGGATAACCGAGCACCGCGTACGGTTTCGGGGCAGCAGCGATCTGCCCCATCGTTTCCAAAGTGAAAACCTGATCGGAGTCGGGTGCTGCGGTAGAAGGAGTGGCCATCGGTAAGACGTCTACGTTAGTAATGGCGCACGTCGATTGACGATCAAATTGTGCGGGAGGCGGATCACTGCGGTTTGACCGGGCCGTTGGCGGGAGCATTCGCTGCGGGAGTCTTGCCCTGCGCGTTGGCCACGGGGAACTTCGCTTCCGAGAGACGATCCCGGCGATTCTCCTGATTGAGCACCTGTCCACCCGCCACCATGATGGCACCATCGCCCGCCGAAGTCAGACGCGGCGGCATCTCGGGAACCGCTTCGTAATTACTTTGATTTTCCAAAACGCCGGTCGGGCTGATGCGATTGTAGCGGTAGCTGCCCTGTCCAATGGTGTGCAAAACATGCAGGCTGCCATCTTTGTCGAAGGCAAACTGCGGCGGCACTACGGTCGAGGTGATGGGGCCGAGTTCCAGCGTGGAGTAAACGAGATTTTCCTTCGTATCATCGACCCGCAGGTAAAGTTGGGTGGAAGTATTGTCCGGCGAAAAACGGATCAGCGTATACGTGCGCTCCGAGCCCTCGAGCGGCCGCGTCCGGCTCAGCACGGTTTGGCCCTTGACCACGTTGAATTGAAGATTGCCCGACAGGATTTGTCCCTGTCCCGGGATATCCACCACGGCGCGCACCTTGTAGTTGCCCTGCTCGCGAAACGAATAGTGGGGGGTCAGATTCAGCGTGGTGCTCTTCGTGGCACCCGCCTTGATGACCACGGGTTCCATGTCGAGCTTTTGATCGGTGTGCACCGCGAAACCGTCACCGCGCGTAACCATGAAACTCAGCCAGGATTCTCCCTGACTCGAAAGGGACAAATCGACTTCGGTGTTGTTCTGAATGATCACGCGCACCACCACCGGCGCGTACAACAAATAATTCACCCGCTCGCATTCAATGCTCACACGCACCTCGGCCCGGGCGCTGAAGATTCCCATGGTGAGCAGCAAAGCCAGACAAAAGAGGAGGCGGCGCATTTGCAATAATCTACACGAGACTCCCGCTTCAATACAAGCCGCACCCGGCAGCATTGAGGAAAAGCATGGCGCTTACCTGATCGGTTCGTATTCATTTGTCGGCCTCACTTGGCTCGTGATCAGGCGATTTTACTGCGAGAGGGTGGTGCGTTTTATTTTAGCATAGTTAAACAATATCACGACATGTTTTGAATCTTGAAATAACAAAATTGTAATTATTACGATATAAAGTGACGATTTTGTTTAATCTCTAATCATCTTAAAACAAGATATTTACGATATTAATTTTAGGATAAACATATTTGATCCCCATAAAGCACTCCCGCATTGACCTAATTTGTATCTTCTGTATCTATTCAAGCATTCGCTGTTTAAAGAACGCCTCTTCATCCATCCAACCCCAAACCCTCACCACTCTAAAACTCATGTCTACTCTCCTGAAGTTGTCTGTGTGGCTGTACCTGTGTCTCCTGTTTCCCCTTACCGTCGCGAGGGCCACGGTGGGAGGCCCCGTACAAGTGGGCTATCTGGTCGATTATCATTTTGCGCATCTCGATGGAGATTGGGATACGACGGGTGTGCAGGGAAAAATTTCGGACTGGGATGTCGACTCGCGAGCGGGAACGATCGGTTTCGCCTATTGGAATTATCTGACCCTGACCGACTCCAGCGCCACTGGCGGAATTGAAATGTGGAAATCGTTTCTGCCGCAAGGTACTGGCACGATCAGCGTCGAGTTCAAGTTCATGCTGCCCGCCAAGGTTGACGGAATGGTCTGGTCGGTGAATGCGGATCGGACCAGCCCGCTTCTCAAGTTCCTCACCTCAGGTGGCAATTTCGGTTACGAAAATTCCAGTGGAGCGTTCGTGGCGCTGATTACCAACTACACGGCCGGGCAGGCGTACACGGTGCATGCGGATATCTCGTTGCCGAACGTCTCGGCTACGGTCTTCATCGACGGCGTGCAGAAGGCAATCGGCAGCACGGTGTTTCGCTCGACGACGCTCACCCAGGCGGCGCAATTTTACGTCGGCACACCGGTGACCGCGACCGGGGTGGAGAACCTCTATTACCTGACCATCACCAAGGGCTACAAACTGTACGAGCGTTTCACCAACGCCCGGGCTGGGGTGGTTCCGGATAATTGGACCGCGACCACGGCGGGAGGAACTTCCGCGGCGCAGCTCGCGCATGGCAGCAATCCGAAGGACATGTTGAGCTTCAAACTCGAGGACACGTCCGTCACTGCGGCCGCCACGCTGGGACGCTCCTTCGCGACGAGCAGCAGCAAGCTCGTGTGGGAATTCAAATTCATGCTCCCGGTGAAAGTTGACGGCGTAACGACCCAGTTGCGCAATGGATCGACCACGGCCTTGACCTTCACCACCTCCGGCGGCGCGCTGGCGTATCTGAATAGTGGCGGCACGGCGGTTTCGCTCTGGCCCAACTACAAGGCGAACGTCTGGTACATCGTCCGCGTGATCGCCAATCCCGCGACGCAAAAAGCGGACATCTACATCAACGGCAAATTGAAAGGTTCCCAAGTGGCCTTCGCCACTTCGGCCACGACGCTCGACAATGTGCTCTTCAGTTCTTCCACGGCGGGAGCCGGCACGCTCTGGGCCGATGACATTTACGTGTACGATTTCCAACCCGACGCAGCGGACTACGTGCCTGCCGTGCAGACTGTGACGAGTCGCGGATACAAGGTCGGCATGCAATCGTTCTTCGCCGGATGGCGCGACGGCCATCATTGCGGGTGGGACTGGATTTATCGCTACCCGAATCATGATCCCTACATCGGTTTCTTCGATAATGGCAAACCCGAGGCGATGGATTGGCAACTCAAGTGGATGGCCGATTCGGGCGTGAATTTCTTCCTCGATTGCTGGTACCGCAACAACGATGGCCCCTCGATGAAGGAGCCCTTGTTCGAGTACACCGACGGTCCCCTTCACAATGCCTATTTCTACGCGAAATATTCCGATAAGGTGAAATTCGCCATCGCCGATTACTCGCTCGCAGCCTGCACGGCGTCGGATTTCTCCACCTATATTCTTCCCTACTGGATTGAATACTATTTCAAGGACTCGCGGTACTACGTGATTCCCGGCGCGACGAAAGGGTACCCCGTCATCAGCATTGGTTGCGCAACCTCGTGGATCAACCTCGCGAACAACGCCATGAAGAATTCCATCACCGCCCTGCGGGCCGCGCTCGTGGCGGAAGGATTCGACGGCGTGGTTGTGCTGGCTTCGTACTCGGGTTCCGATAAAGCCGTGATGGATAATCTCTACAATGCGGGCATCGATTACTGCTATGCGTATTGGGGTGGGAATGTGATTGGCACGACACAGAGCCGACTCATCGCGCAGCGGGATGCGGGATCGGAACTCATGCCCATCGCGAATGCCGGGCAGGGTCAAAGCGGTGAAGCGTGGGACGTGGTCTTTTCCGGCGCGGCCTACACGACCCTGACGAATTTCGGTTCGATGAGCGCGTGGATGCGGGACACCTTCCTGCCTTCCACCACGCTCTCCGGCCTGCTGAGCAGTTCAATGGTGATGTACGATAACTGGAACGAGTATGGTGAAGGGCATTATATTTGCCCGACGAATCTCGCGGGTTTCGGTTATCTGGACGGCATCCGCACGGCCTACACGACGGGCAGTGTGACCTACACCAAGCCGAACGCCGCCCAGAAAGCGCGCTTCAACGTCCTCTACACGCGCGGTTGGGAAGGCCGCATCTGGGCGTTCGATTCCCTCTATGCCGACACGGAGGGATGGACCGGCAACAGTCAGGTCAGCGGCTTGACCCAGAACAAAGGTTTCCTGGAAGGAAGCATCACGGGAACCGATCCGTGCCTGTTCTCGCGGGATGGCTACGCGATCGATGCCTCGCTCTACAAAGTCATCAAGGTGCGCTTGAAGAACGCCACCGCGGGCACTTCAGCCAAGGTCTTTTTCCTCACCACCACCGACGGCACCTACAGTGAGTCCAAGGGCAAGGACTTCCCGCTCGTCGTCAATGATACCGGCTACACCGAGTACACCCTCGATATGAGCACCGTCGCGACCTGGACCGGAACGATCCGGCAGTTGCGCCTGGACCCGGTCAATGTCGGGGCGGTCTCCGGCATGACCTTCAGCATCGACTACATCAAGGTGGTCTCCGATGGCCGGTCGTGGGAATTCGGTTCGCTCGATGCGGGCACGGAAGGGTGGACGGCGAATTTCCAGACGAGCGGCGTCGTGCAGAATAATGGCTGTCTGGAAGGAGCCATCACCGGCACCGACCCCAGTATTCTCTCGGCGGACAATTGCAACATCAATGCCTCGCTCTACAAGAAGATCAAGGTGAAGCTGAAAAACGCGACGACCGGGACCGCCGCCAAATTCTACTTCATCACCAACGCGGACGGCAGCTATAGCGAGACCAAGGCCAAGAACTTCGCCATCACCGCCAACGACACGGGCTATACCGAATACACCCTCGATATGAGTGCTGTGGCGACATGGACTGGAGTCATCCGGCGATTCCGGTTTGATCCGGTGGATACTGGCGCGACCGCAGGCACCACCTTCAGTATCGATTACATCCGGGTGGTGCCGTAGTGAGCGCGGATTTCAAGGGGATTGTCGCATCCTAAACCATCTCAACTGATCCTTCGACAAGCTCAGGATGACCAGCGTGACGCTGGACCCAGTATTATGCATCTGGCGTCAGCGGTATTGGATGCAACGTCACGTTGCTCGACAAGCTCAGGATGACGAATTGGGGAGGTAATCTCAAGTGATAGCGACGAGTTCTTGTGAGAGTGGAAAGTAACCCAACACACTACTTTCATTCCACGTCATCCTGAGCTTGTCGAAGGATCGGCCGGGATGGTTTGAGATAATTCAGGCGTGATCAACTCAATTGAAAAACGCAGTTCTTCAAACGAAAACGGCCGGAACCTCAGAAGGCTCCGGCCGTTTCGAATTGTTTACCGTGTGAAGGGCTCAGCCCTGCCTTAGGCGGCGATGCCGCTTTGCGAGCGGTCCGACACCTGCGAGGCTTGAAGGGCCTTGCTCCAGCTACCGAAGAAGCGAGGCTTGCAAGCGGCGGCGAAGAGAGCCGGGTTCTGGCGGCGGATTTCACCGCTGCGCAGATCCGCACCCTTGGTATTGAGCTCACGGATTTCACCCAGGATCTGTTCGCGCGTCCAACGGCGACGGCGGCGGATCAGGTTGTAATCGATACCGGCGCGCTCGAGGGCCGCGCCCCAGTTGCCGAAACGGCGACGGGCGGTGGCGATGAGCGGGTTGGCCGTTTCGTCCATCTTCTTGGAGCTGAGATCCGCGCCCGATTCCTTGAGGCGCTTGATCTCGGTGATGATCTGGTCATCGTCCCAAGAGCGGTAACGGTAGATTTCTTCCGGAGCCAGGCCGGCGGCGGCGAGGGCGTCCTTCCACGAGCCGAAATGGTTCGGGCGGATTGCCGCGTAGACCATGGGGGCGTACTTGCTGAGCATCATCGAGCGGAAGGAAAGGTCGACCCCTTGCTTCTCGAGTTCCTGGATGGTGGAAATGATACGTTCCTTGGACCAGTCGCGGTATTTGCGGATGCTGTCGTAAGCAATGCCAGCGGCCTCGACCGCCGTGCGCCAGGAACCGTAGTAACGGATGCCCGCGGCGAGCAGTTCCTGATAGTTTTGCCGCATGTAGTGGGAATAGAGAGGCTTCCCGGCTTGATTCCAAGCTTTGACTTCTTCGATCACAGTCTGGTTATTCCAGCTTTTGTTGCGATTATCGTTCATAGTGTTGTGTCCTTTGTTTTTATATTAGATAGGCTACTTTCATGCCAAGTCAAACGCATTTCGACAAGTGACATTTTGGCGACACGGTGATACGGGCTCATAAGGAGACGAGCCATCTCCTGTATGTGACTTATAAGCAAATACTACCGCAAGAGTATCGATAATTGGTTTGCCACAGTCTCCGGAGAAATTCCGGTCAAACATTCCATCGGCACATCTCGATAACAACGCCGTTTTAGGCACGGTGCACAAAAAACGTCATGGGTGAGAACCTTGACCTTACGCCCGGCGGGCTTGGTGCGGTGCCAGTCCGTTGCACCGAAGAGCACGAGGGTGGGAGCCTCCAGTGCGGCAGCCAAATGCGCCGGGCCGGAGTCGGTGCTGAGCACGGCTTGGGCGTTCGCGAGGACGGTCATTAACGTCGTTAAGCTCAGCGTGCCGCGCAGATCGGTGAGGTTCTCGCCTTCGATGGGAAACCACGGACCCTCGCCCAAAAGGACGAAGTGCTGTTGCGGCATTTGATTGATCAAGGTCTGGTAATTGCGCCATGGCCACAGCTTCGTATGCCAGCGGGAATAGGGATGCAGGACGATGTACCGACCGGTCCGCCCGGCGAGCGGCTCCGGCAGCGGCGCGGTCGGCTTGAGCTGGAAATCGAAACGTTGCGGGGCGATGCCGAGATGTTCCAAGGCGCAGAGATAACGTTCCGCTGCGGCGAGAGGATAGTCATCGATCCGCTCGGTGTAGAAATGGCGGGCCCCTTCGCGGGCGGACGCAAGTCCGATCCGACGCGGGGCCTTGGTCGCGGCGGTCATCAATCCACTGCGCAACAGGCCCTGCAGATCGATCACGAGGTCGTACTGTTGTTGACGCAAGTCACGCGCCCAACGCCAGACTTCCGGCAGGCAAAGCGGGGTCTTCCATCGGCGGCGGGGATAAAGCACCAGCCGATCAATGGCCGGATGACCAACCAGCAGATCCTGATACGCGTCGTTGATGATCCAGTCGATCCGCGCTTGCGGCCACTGACGTTTCAGGCCGGTCGCCACCGGCAGCGCCTGGATGACATCCCCGAGAGCGCTGGGTTTGACGAGGAGAATACGGCTCGGGGCAGTCATGGTGAAAAATCGAGACTAGGAACTTGTCCCGAAAAGCGCAAGACCTGCTCGCAGGCCAGCGTGCCGCTGAACCGAGGGGGGCCGGTAGAACCTAGTGGATCATGTCTCGTGATGTAATGGGTTGTGCGAGCAGAATGTCTTTTTACAGCAAGGCACTCGCAACCATCATTTCATCTGACATGCTCCGCTCGACTCTGACGGCGGCGGGCGCACAACAGGCTCGCCAATCCAGCCGCCAGCACCAAGGCCAGCGAGCCGGGCTCGGGAACAATCTGCAACGTGTCGAGTCGCATGGAGCTACCCACACCTGCCGTATCCACGAGATAAAAACCAATGCCGGTGATGGTCGTGGAGCTCAAGTCCGCCAACAGAGTGTTGCCAACCGCCATGCTGTTGCCACCCGAGAGCGTAAACTCTTTCCAGGAGCTCATGCTCGTGGAAAAGGTGAGCGTCGCCGTCACGGCACTCTCGCTTGCACTTTGAAACGACGCCGTGTTGAGAGAGCTGGAAGTCCGGGTGGCGGTCGACACATACCAGGACCCACTGCCCACCGAGCCGTCGCCCCCGATCTGAATCAGAATCTGGGCCGTGGCGGTGGCGGAATTGTTGCCCATTGTCCAGGTAATGGAATCGCCATTGGCCAGTGTCACCGGACTGCTCAACGTGGTATCGACCAACGCAAAGGTCTGATTCGCGGTCGCCCCGTTATTGGCAAAAATAAATCCGTTCGGGGTACCGGGATTACCAGCGGCCGAGGCCACCGCCACGTAATCCGTATTGGTGACACCCGCCACATTGGTAAGATTGAGGGCGCTACTTCCAACAAAAGCTGACCAACCAATCTGTCCGGACGTCTTATTCGCACCAGAGGTGTTGTCGAAGGTTTCAGAATAGAGCGCGCCCTGCGCCGAAAAAACGCCGGAAGCCAGAACGAAAAAGGCCAGGCAGGGCAGCAGAGCGAAGGAACAAGCTCGGATCGTTTTCATGCGATCATTGTTTCATTGGCCACAATTTCACGGAATCCTAAACTTGCCAAGGGAGCGAAAACACTGGATCATAGATCCGGAATTTTATGCCCGCTGGAAATCCCCTACAATCGGTCCAACGCGTGGCCCGCATCCTCTACGCCGTTGCTGGCGTGGAGGACGGCCGAACCCTCAACCAGATCGCCGAGGCAGTGGGAGCGAAGCCGAATACGGTTTACAAATTCATTCGCACGCTCGAAGCGGAACACTTCCTCGTCCGCCGCAAGCATCCGATCCGTTTCTCGCTCGGGCACGCGCTCACCGAACTCAAGACTCTCGACGATGGCCGTCATTTGCTCTCCGTGGCGGGCAAGGTGATGGTGCGCACGCAAGCGCAGATGCCGGATGGCAATTTCAATCTCCTGGAGTACGAACATCCCCATACCTATCAGCGGCTCTGCGTGCAGTCGCGCCGCCCCGGCGTGCTGATTCGTCGCCGGGAATATCACGTGGAGCCGTATATCAAGGCCAGCTCACTGCTCTTTCTGGCCTATGCGCATCCGGACGAAGTGCAGGACTACTTTCGCGCGCACAACTTTGATCGGCTGGGCAAACCGCTTTGGCATTCGCGCGAACGGCTGGAGGATTTTCTCGCCAAGGTGCGCCGCCTTGGTTTTTCGCAACCCGATTTTCCCGACGATAGCTGGGACGGTTACTGGTTCCGCGTGGCGGTGCCAATTTTCTCCCCCGGCGGCGATGTACTGGCCGCGATGGGTGGCTTTCTTCCCGCAGAAGAGCCGCTCCGCTCGCGCAAACTGATGACTCGTCTGTGTCGCGAAGCCGCCGCGGAAATTACGGGGAAGCTGTAATCGGTCCCGACTAATGTCCCATCCAGAACAGGCTGTTCTGATCGGTGGGCACTTGTGCCAGGGCCAGTCCTTCGCAATGGCCATCAAAGAAGAGGACGTTCACGCCACCCATGTGCGGGATGAGTCCATAGGCTTCGAAATAGCCGTAGCGATTGCCGACGGGGAAACTCGTTTCCATGATCATCGCGGTCGTAGTGGAGGCGGGTACACTGAGGAGCGGAATCGGTAACGCACGGCTGGTCGTCGCACCGAGAAGCCGGGCCGGGTCGCAGTTCAGTCCATAGGAGTAGCGGGCCTTGACCGATGTCGAGGGCGCGCCCGGCACCGGTACCATTTTCTGTTTCGTAGCCGGACAGCGGAATGCATTTCGCCTGCACACGGAATAAACGGGCGTTCCCATCTGCAGGCAGTTTTCGGGATATTTCCACGTGGAGAAACTGCCATACAGGTAGGGCCAAATGAAGTAACCCCAGGATTGCTCCTGCCCGTCATTGCCCGTTTCGGTACTCACATAGGCCGGCGGCAACATATTGTTATTCTCGCCCGCGTAGGAAACCAGTCCCGCGTAGATCTGTTTGAGATTTTGCTGACACTCCACACGCCGGGCGGAAGCGCGCGCATTTTGATATGCTGGCATGCAGAGGGCAGCGAGCACCGCGATGATTGCCACGACGACCAGAAGTTCGATCAAACTAAAAGCGCGTTGAGCTGTCATAGGAACCCGGCAGCGTGCCGGAGTTCCCACTCTCTCACCGATTCACGCCGCGGGTCGAGGCGCGTCGCTTGTCTGGTTTCTGCTTTAAGTTACAGAATTTTACTTCACTTCTTTCGCAGGCGCCGGAATCGGAGCTCGCTGATTTTGATCAAACCATTTCTTCAACGCCAGGAAACGCTCGGTCGGTTTTTCCGCCACCGGATGATTGTCGCGGTTGTAGGGCAGATCGGCATGTTCGACACTCCAGCCCGCCCATTCGCGGAAGGCGTGATAAGTCCAGTCCCAGCCATATTCCTCGAAGATGGCCGTGCAATCCTCGAGATATTTGGCTCCGCCGGGGGCCCAGCGAATCGCGCTGAATTCGCCCACGAAGATGTGCGCGTTGTGCGCCACCTGAAACGCGCGCACGGGCTCGAGAATTTTCCGCAACATCTCGCGGTCGTACGGACGTCCTTCGATCATGCCGGGATATACCACGCCCGCCTTGCCACTGGCCTCGCCCCACGCCCCATGCACGCCCTGATGGGTGAAACTGCCGGGCTGGTACATGTGGACTTGGTAGATGACGCCGGGAACATCCGTCGGCTGGAGGTAATCGAAGACCGCCGGGGCATCCCATTGATCCACTTCGAAGATAATCGGCACCTTGTCATCGATGGCGCGAACCGCCTTGGCCGCGCGAACCTGCAATCCATACCAGTCGAGCAGCCCCGCCGGCGAAGGACGATTTTGCACCGGCTCATTGACGAGATCATAGCCCCACACGGCGGGATGACCCTTGAAGCGGCGGGCCATGCGTTCCCAGACCGCGACAAAATGATCGGCGTAGGGTTTCTCGTAAAACATGCGCATGGAGCGGTCTTCGAGGCGACCACCAGGAGGCGAATGCAAATCGACGACCACTTTGATTCCGCGCGCGGCAGCCGCATCGAGCGCCTTGGCCAGATCATCCAGTTTGCCGTTCAGCCATTGGTCGTACTCGGCCAGATCCTGATCCGTACCGGCCTTGCCCCAGTCGCGCGTCATCTGCCAGCGGATGAGATTGACGTTCCATTTCGCGAGCGTGTCAAAATCTTCCACCTTGAAGGCGTTCGGACTCATCACCCCGCGCAGGCGAGGCAGGGAGTGTCCCCGGAACGCCGCCGGAGCGTTGGCCGCCGGCGCGGAACGGACCACTTTTTGGCGCCACGCCACAATCCGCACATCGCTCATCCAGACCGTGCCGGAACTCCCCTGCAAACCCAGTTGCAACCATCCCTTCGTGGCGTCGCTTTCAATGTTGGCGATCCCGTAAACTTCCTTCCACGGAAAGGTGCCGAAGACGCCGCCACTCACGCCCGGCCATTGCTTGCCCCTGGCCGGAGAATCGTAGTGCAGTTGGAGCTTCACCCCGTTGTAGCTCTGGTCCGGCTTGGTCACCCCTTCCGCGCGGACTTGCGCGATGAGCATCACCTGCATGCCCTGCCAGCGGCTCAGGTCGACCGGCAGGTTGAGCATCGTGTTTTCCTTGCCCAGCTTGGCTTGGTCCGGTGCCACCGTGACCCGCAGACAGAGTCCGCCCGTGGGACCTTCCTTCACAATGGTCGCGCCTTGCGGCAGAGCCTTGGCCAACGCCGCCGTATCGGCCAGATCGAGCGTGTAGAGAACGTCGCCTGACTTCATCGGCGGAGTAGATTCCGCTCCGAAAGTGGTGAGCAGGCCAAGGCTCAAGAGGATTGCGGTGAAGATTCCCAGAGGAAAACGAAGGTTGCTCATAATTTGACTATTTAATCGTTAATTGCCCGCTAAAGTGTCGATGAGTGTATTGCTATTTTAAACAATGTAAAGTCCCGCCGAGCGCGTTTTCCGCTCTTTTTGGGGAGAGCGCTCAAAAATAAAGAGCGTCGACAAACGGCTACAAGAATCGACCGACTCTGTTGGGTGTCGCGGCCGGTGTCGACCAAACCGCGTGATTTCAAATCTCAGATTGGAAATTTCAAAGGGGCGGAGTTCGCGCATGACTCCCGTTCTAGCAGAAAAACGGAACGAACGTTTGTGTTAGGTTGGCTACGTGAGCTGCGTGTGCGATATTTTTGCCGCAGGAGGCGGCAAAAGTACTAAGTACGAAGTTCTAGGTACGAGGTACAGGCTGTCGGGCGAAAAACCAGAGAGGGAGTCGGCTCTGCCTCTCAGTTGATCCTTCGACAAGCTCAGGATGACGGGTTGGGAAAGTAAGCTCAAATCGTAGCGAAGAATTCTGGTGAGAGTGGAAAGTTATCGCCAAACATTACTTTCATTCCACGTCATCCTGAGCTTGTCGAGCAACGTGACGTTGCTCCAATATGGCTAGAGCATATTAAAGTATGCTGCACATGCTGCTGTAGGGCGCTTCGGTGAAGCGCCGCGGCGGCTCACCGAGCCGCCCTACAGAAAACCGCAAGGCATCTATATTCTGTGCACAATACTTTAAAATGCTCTAACGCCAGATGCGTCATACTGGGTCCAGCATCACGCTGGCTGCATCTTTGCCGCATGCGCCCGCAGTTTCTTCTCCATCGCGGCTTGTCGCGACCCTTGGAAATCATCCGGCCAGCCCACCACCGCCAGCGCGGCCACAGTCTCCTTCGTCAGGCGTAGCGGCACGGCCAGCGCGTAGATCGACGGGTGGAACTTCCCCAGCGCGCGACTGATCCCCCGCACGCGCGCCTGCGTCACATCCTGCCGGAACGCCTCCCGCGAATAGCTCGCCCAGCATTCCTTCGGGGCGCTCACGAGAATCTCCTCCGCCTCCAATCGCGGCAATCCCGCCAGCAGCACCGCTCCGGCGGCCCCCGCGAGGGCGAGGTGCGTCTTCGACCCGATCGGTGAGGTGATCGCATTCTGGCGGCGCGAATCCGCCCGTAGCGCCGTCACCGCGCAATCCCCCTCGCGCAGGCTGATCTTCACCGACAGCCCCGTGTCGTCGCTCAGCGCCCGCAGCGGGAACTCCAGTTGACGCAGCAGCAGCTCCGTTTCCGCGTAGGACCGGGTCAGCGCGGCCAGACCGAACGCCAGCCGGTATTGACCGTCGCCTTCTTCGCGAATCCAGTTATGGCGGCCCAGCGTGCGCAAGATCCGGTAGCAACTCGCCGGGGGAATGTTCAGGCTCAGCATCAGCGCCTTCGCGCTCGCTCCGTCCTTGGCGGTGGAAATCGCTTCGAGCACCGCGACGGTTTTTTCGAGGATCGGAATCGTAGTGGTGGCCATGGAACTACTATACCTATTGATAAAGAATCAATCAAATGAGATTTGCGCGGCCGCGAGCCAAAACCTATCGTGGAAACATCAGACCGTCCCTCAAAGGAAACAATCCCATGAATACGAAAATCGATCCCTCCACGCTCAAAATCACCGACATGCGCTTCGCCGACATCGACGGCGCCCCCAAGCGTTGCACCCTCATCAAGCTCTACACCAATCAGGGCCTCATCGGCTACGGCGAAGTCCGCGACGCCTCCAGCCGCACCTACGCCGCCATGCTCAAGAGCCGCATCATCGGCGCCAATCCCTGCAACGTGGAACGCATTTTCAACCGCATCAAACAATTCGGCGGCCCCTCCCGCCAGGGCGGCGGCGTCTCCGGCATCGAGGTCGCGCTCTGGGATCTCGCCGGCAAGGCGTGGGGCGTCCCCGTCTGGCAATTGCTCGGCGGTAAATTCCGCGACCAGATCCGCATCTACTGCGACACCGATTCCGAAGGCGGCGGCCGCGACATGGGCAAGGCGCTCAAGGAACGCATGGACTCCGGCTTCACCTTCCTCAAGATGGATCTCGGCCTCGAGCTCCTCATCGACAAACCCGGCTGCCTCTCCGCGCCGCTCGGTTTCCTCGAGAAGATGCGCGAGTACAAGCGCACCGTCTTCAGCACGCCCCACGGCTCCATTGATCCCCGCGCCATGCGCGGCGAAGCGTATGAACTCTTCAGCACCGCCCATCCCTTCACCGGCATTCATCTCACCGAGAAGGGCCTCGATTTTCTCGAGCAATACATGGCCGACGTCCGCGAAGTCATCGGCTACGAGATCCCGCTCGCCATCGATCACGTCGGCCACATCCCGGTCGAGGACTGCCTCAAACTCGCCAAGCGCCTCGAACGCTTCAACCTCGCGTGGATGGAAGACCCCGTCCCGTGGCAGATGACGAATCAATACGTCAGCCTCGCCAACGCCACCACCGTACCCATGTGCACCGGTGAGGACATGTACCTCAAGAGCAGCTTCAAGCCCCTCTTCGAGAGCCGCGGCATCTCCGTCGTCCACCCCGACGTCCTCAGCACCGGCGGCATCCTCGAGACCAAGAAGATCGGCGACATGGCCGAAGAATACGGCGTCGCCATGGCCATCCACATGGCCGAAAGTCCCATCGCCTGCATGGCCGCCGTCCACGTCGCCGCCGCCACGAACAACTTCCTCGCCCTCGAAGTCCACTCCGTCGACGTCCCCTGGTGGGAAGACCTCGTCAAGGGCCTGCCCAAGCCGCTCATCCAGAATGGCTACATTCAGGTCCCCAACGCCCCCGGCCTCGGCATCGAATCGCTCAACGAAGAACTCATTGCCGAGAAAATCCATCCCGACTTCCCCGAAGCGTGGGGCTCCACCGAACAGTGGGACAAGGAATGGGCCAACGACCGCCAATGGAGCTAACCAGCGTGACGCTGGACCCCGTAACGCTTCGCCACGCGTGGAAGTGTTGAGGGTAGATTAGTGGCGGCACCCGGTGCCGCCGCTATTGTGCATGCCACGTCATGTTGCTCTGCGTGGCGCTGTGCTCCCGTAAGGTTTGTCTCGAGCAGGACCTCCGTTGTAGCCGAAGCCGGTGGCTTCGGCGGGCGCAAGCTTCCACACAGGGGTTCCCGGCAACGGTGATTTCCACGAGCAGGAATCACCACTATCAAGAGGATGACTAACGAGTAGGGATTTCACTCCAGAACTCATCCTGTAGGGCGGTTCACAGAACCTGCCCTACAACGCAGAAATATCTGTGCCTTGTATTACCGCTCAAGTTTGACGGCCCCCTTGCCCGATCCCTCGACTACGCTCGGGATGACGGAGTGTGAAACGCGACTGTCTTGAAAGCGATTTGCGGAGCAAATCAACTGCCGGGTCCAGCGTTACGCGGGTCATCCCGAGCGCAGTCGAGGGATCGGGCTAAGGGGCAAAGGTTTTTTTGAACACGAAAACCATCTTCCCTTGAGTGCCTAGGCGAGAAATTCTTCCACTCTCCGCAAAAATATCGCACATCTAGCCAACGTAGCTCACCTAACGCAAACGCTCGCGGCGGATTTGTGCTTTACTACCTGCATGACGGACTTCCCTCGATACACCTCGTGCGACAACATCTTTCCACTCGAGACAGGGCCGGGCACGAAGAAACGCTGTCCAGACACGGCGCCACTCGGCGTGGCGTTCCGCATTTTGTGGCGCACGTTTTTCACCGGAAATTCACCTGGAAAAACTTTCGCCAAATCATTGTCACTAATTTTCTCGTATCCACATCAGGAAATTTCATGCTCTATTTCGTTGCAAACAAGCCAGTCCCGCAAAGCTCCTCTGGATTTCGCGCGTCAACTCTAAATCAAAAGAAAATGTTGATCGAAGTCGTGCATTTATCTTGCGAAGCAACAATCGGAATCCTAATTTGACCCTCCGCCGCCAAACTTTCAGTGGGCGCTTTCCGGTCGCCGGAGCGTGTAGTGAATAATTGGCAGCAACTCAGGTCTTTCAGGGCGCTTAAAGAGCGTGCGTGAAAGATTTGATTTTCAAAGTCGTACAATAGGGAGAAAATGGGAACCGCAAGGGCCTCACAGTGAATATCTTATGACGCATTTAAAGATATCTAGTGGAAAAATGGATAATCATCCGATCTCTCTCATAGCCCTTTACAGCCTGTGAATAACTTGTGAATAACGCACTAACAAATCTTCATCTTGGCGATACATGGCAACGTATTTGCGCTGAATTACAACAGGTTGTATCGCTCGATGCGGTCAACCGTTGGTTCACCCCACTTCGCGCCGAAAGTTTCGCCAACAGCACCCTCACGCTTCACGCGGAGAACACGATCTATCAATACTGGATCGAAGAGAACTACCTGCAGCAGCTCACCGCCGTCGCCTCGCGCGTGCTGGAGATTCCGGTGAAGATCGCCTTCAACACCAAGAAGCCCGCCGCCACGGCTGGCCCGGTGGAAGTTCCCGTTGCCGCCCCCGTCGTGGAAGAGGAGAAGATCCGCCCCACGCCCGTCTCTTCGGCGCGCCACGGTCTCAACCAGCGCAACACGTTTGACTCTTTCGTCGTCGGCATCAACAACCAGTTCGCCCACGCCGCCGCCGAGCAGGTCGCCAAGGCACCCGCCCGCAGCTACAATCCCTTGTTCCTCCACGGCCGGGTCGGTCTCGGCAAGACGCACTTGATGCAGGCCATCGGTCACTCCATCCTGCAAAACAAAAAGCACCTCCGCGTGCTCTACGTCACCTCCGAGCAATTCACCAACGAGTACATCGCGGCGCTTCAGCACGGCGAACTCACCAAATTCCGCAAGAGCTACCGCCAGGTCGATGTCCTCATGATCGACGACATCCAGTTCCTCGCCGGCAAGGACAGCACCCAGCAGGAATTCTTCCACACCTTCAACTGCCTCTTCGACGGCAGCAAGCAGATCATTCTCACCAGCGATTCGCCCCCCAATGAAATCGCCAGCTTGGAAAAGCGCCTCATCTCGCGCTTCGAATGGGGTCTGACCGCGGAACTGCAGCCGCCCGATTTGGAAACCCGCATCGCGATCCTGCGCCACAAGCTTTCCACCATGCCGGAAAAGCTTGCCGACGACGTGCTCCGCTACATCGCGGAGAAGGTCAAGAGCAACGTCCGCCGCCTCGAAGGCGCGCTGACCCGCGTGGCCGCGTTCGCCTCCCTGCACGGCAAGAGCATCACCGTCCCGCAAGCCGAAGTGTTGCTGAAGGACCTTCTCCAACAGGAAGGCCAGCAGACCGTCAATATCGACAGCATCCAGCGCAAGGTCGCCGAGACGTACGACATTCGTCTCGCCGACATGACCAGCAAACGTCGCCCGGCGAATATCGCCCTGCCGCGCCAGCTCGCCATGTACCTGAGCCGCAAGCTGACGAGTTCTTCGCTCAATGAAATCGGCGACGCCTTTGGCGGTCGCGATCACGGCACCGTCCTGCACGCCTGCCGTACCATCGAGACGAAGATGCAGTCCGACGAAAAGCTGCGCCAGGTCGCCAATTATCTGGGCGAGAAACTCAGCAATCCCTCGGTTCGCTGATCCGCGCTCCGCGTACAGACAAGGCAGTCACCTGCCTCGTCTGTAGGGCGCGCATCGCTTCGGGAGAGAAAGCTATTCCGATTCCTCTTTCACGGTGCCCAGTGCACCGCCGATGACGCCACCGCCCACTTCGCCCACGGCCGCGCCGATCGGGCCACCGAGCACTGCCCCCACCGCCGCACCGATCAACGCGCCCGTGGTCATGCCCACGACATCATCGCGCACGTTGCGCGTGCCATCCGGGTCATAGTGGGAACCGTTCTTGTTGAGAATGTGAATGACCGTGCCGCATTGCTCTTCGCGGACATGGCCCACGGAGACCAGCGTTTTGCCGTCCGCCAATTCCTTGTCAAAGTAGAGCACGTCCTCCTCGACGTAACCGCCCTCGCGCAGCGCCCGCTGCCGCACCTCCGGCACGTCCTTGAGATATTGCTCCGTGCTCATGAAGATGTCGTGGCGGGAAAATCCCTCCGACACGAGTTCATCCACCGCGCGTTGCGCCTCCTCGGGGTCCTTGAACAGCGCGCCGATTTGTCGATAGGGAGGAATTTGTTGTTCTGAGATAGCCATAGAAGCGTCCTTTCAAACTGGGTTTCAAATGTGAGTTCTGTGTTTGCTGTCATTCTTCTTGGGGCTAACGCCGTGCCACAAGACGGCGATATCTTTTAATCCGCTGGCAGCGAAGCGATTGCTCTTCACGAATGACGCGCGATACTTTCGCGCGGCTGTCTGCAAATTGCGACGCGCCCGCATCCTCTTAGTGCGGAATGCAGGAGCCCGCGACTCGCTTCGTGCGCGCCTCACTTCCTCGAAACGTGGTGCCATCAACTACTTGACCTCGGATTCTCCGAATTGGCATGGCCCCCGCGATAAGAAAGCCCGAGCGACCTGCTGGGTCGCCCGTTGAAAACAAACAAACCATAAGGAATCACGTCATGAACGCACAAATCGCCAAAGGAAATTGGAACATCATCAAGGGCCGCCTCAAGCAAGCCTTCGCCGAACTCACCGACGACGACCTGAAATATGTCGAAGGTAAGGAAGACGAACTCATCGGTCGCGTGCAAAAGCGCACCGGCAAGGCGCGCGAAGACATCGAGAAATATTTCGATGACAACGTTCGCTAAGGGAACTCCCGCACAACGAAAGGAACCGCTATGTTAAGTTATGTGGTTACATTTCTGGTCATCGCCTTGATCGCGGCGGTCTTGGGATTCAGTGGCATCGCGGGAACCGCGGCATGGCTGGCGCAAGTCTGCTTCGTCGTCTTTCTCGCCCTCGCTCTCGTCTCCTGGATCACGCGGCATCGTTCGATCTAGATGAAGAAGTGGCATTTTTGGGTGTGCCGTGATTTTGGAATGAGTTTTTCGAAGTAGAGAGACCGACGGCAGAGGAACTGCGCGCTCATTTTTGCCCAATGATCCCCTTGCGGCGGCACCAGGCTCTTAGGTGGCCAGTTGGAGTTTGGCCATGCGCAGGAGGTTAAGGGAGGGGCATGGGTTCGAGCGACTCCACGATAGCGGCTCTTCCTGCAGCCTCCGACTGTTTTGACCCATCTTCGCCAATACCTCGTCCATCCTCTTTTTGATGCGCCGGATCGGATGCTCCCGACCGATCAAGTTACATTGATCAAACTAATAAACTCCGGCTGCGCTCCTATGTGTCCTCGCATGCTTTCTCTTCAAAGCAGCTATCATGCGAACTGGGAAGACTCTTTCAGCAGCCGGCTAGTGCTGCAGCACGGCGAGATAATGATCCAACCGCTGCTGGTTCTTCGTATCATTGCGCTTGATGTAGGCGTTGCGCAAATTGATCAGCAACCGGTGCACCATCTGGAGCGGCGTGCACGGTTTGCTCAGGAAGGGGCGTTGCGAATCGGACACCTCCAGCGCCATGCGTTCCCATTCGCCTTCGGTGATGATGCGGCCGCTGTAGTAGGGATCGAAAATGATCGGCCCGAGCTTGGCGAGAAAGTGACCGGGTGCGTTGATGCCTTCCACTTCGAGGCCGACCCGGCGTCCGACGAGAATATAAATCAACGTCAGCGTGATCGGCAGACCTTGGCGAAATTCGATGACCCACGGCAGATAACAATTCCGCGGGTGATAATAATCGTGGTGATTGCCCGTGAGCCGCTGCTCATAGGCGAGAAAGCGCGTGAGCGCGCGGACTTGTTCCTCGACCGTCGCGCCCTTGGCGAGGTAGGCGCTGAGCGCTTCGGCCCACGCATCGAGTTGGCGCGAGTAGGGACCGCCGTCGAACCCGGCTTGATCGGAGCGCGTCAGATCCCAGCAGAGTTCTTCCAACTGCGAGTAAGTTTTCAGCTTGGCCAGACCGCGCGAGATGTTGCCCAGATTCTGGGCCTCCTCGATCTGGGTGATCACTTCCCGCAGATGGCGGGAAGCGACGGTGCCGCTGGAGCTCAGCAGTTTTTGATATTCCTCCAAACGCGCGGGACCCGCCAGGATCAGCTCCTTTTTAACGAGAGCCACCGTACCGGCGTCGCCTTCTTCCAGCAACGCTACGAGCGCCCGCTGTTGCGTTTGGTTCATGGAAAATCAGGACTGCCGGAGAGAAATTGGAGTTCCCTGGGGTTCACCATGGTCGGAGCAGGCCTGATTGATCGGCACTTCGACGGGCGCGTGGCTTTTGCTCACGATGCCCGCATTGATCATATAGGCTTCGACTTCCTCACCGCTGATATCGGGCAACATCTTGCCGTCGATCTCCACACAGGGGGAAAGCTCCTGACCGCTCTTCTGGATCATTTCGAGCCGTTGCATCGGATCGTTCCAGATGTCGCGATCCTCAAAGGGCAAGTCATACTTGCTCAATACGGCGCGGACACCTTTGCTCCAGCCGCAATGAGGTTTTAAATAGGCAATAATCTTGGGCTTGCTCATAGCACTAATGTTAATTCGGAACAGTGACCCGTGCTACTTAATTTTTTTTAAAAAGCATTAGTAGTCTAATTAATGAATGGGCAAATTTTTTTAAGGTTGTCTACATCTTCGTGCATATCTTCACTCTTCGGCGTTTCGAGTACTTTTGGGATGTCGCGCCAGCGTTTGTCCTGCAGGACAAAGCGGAAGGTTTCGAGTCCCACATGGCCCTCGCCGAGATTCTCGTGGCGATCCACCCGCGAGCCCAGCGGCGTCTTGGAATCGTTGAGGTGAAAACCGAGCAGCCATTGTTTGCCGATGACGCGCTCGAATTCCGCAAAGGTGGTAGTGTAATTCTTTTCGTCGCGAATGTCGTAACCGGCTTCCAGCAAGTGAGCTGTATCCAGGCAGACGCCGAAACGTTCCGGCAGGCTGACATGGTTCAACAGATAGGCAAGGTGCTCGAATTTCTGACCCAAACAGGAGCCCTGCCCGGCGGTGTTTTCCAGCGCGAGCTTGGTCTTCACTTTGGGCGTCGCCTTCAGCACGAGATCGAGTCCCTCGACCACACGCTTGAGCCCGGCTTCTTCGCCCGTGCCGCCGTGACTGCCCGGATGCATCACGAGAAAGGGCAGGCCGAGGGCATCCGCGCGGAGGAGTTCCGCCGCGAGCGATTTCACCGAGGTATCGAACACATCGTCCTTCGGGCTGCCGGGATTGACGAGGTACGAATTATGTCCGAAGACGACCAGATCGGCGGCTTCCTGACGGTCGCGAAAGAGTTTGATGTCCTCCGGGTTCAAGTCGGGCGCGAACCATTGCTTGTTATTTTTAACGAAGATTTGGGCCGCAGTGAAGCCCATGGCCACCGCGCGCGGAATCGATTCCGCCACGCCGCCGGAAATGGACGTATGCGCCCCGAGCCGGATTTTTGCACCCTTCTTGGGTTGTGGGATGACGACCGGTTCGACCGCGGCGTGCGGAGATTTTTTAGGAGGCATTTTTTTGACGAAATTAACGAAATTTACGGTATTAAGATTGGGTTCTATTCAAGACTGAACCATTTCGTAAATTCCGTTAATTTCGTCAAAATCAGTTTGTTTTTAGTGGCCCTGCGTGATGGTCACGTCGCCCTTCACCACTTTCACGCAACAGGTGAGCCGGTATTTCTCCGGGTCCTTGTTCCACTGGTCGAGCACATCGAGCTCTTCCGGCGTGGGCTCCTCGAGATTCTCCATGCCAGAAATCACTTCCGCGACGCAGGTGCCGCACGAGCAATTGAAACAACCGGCCTCCATGTCGACGCCGGCATGTTCGCCCGCGTCGAGCAGGGTGGTTCCGGGTTCGACTTCCGCAACGTGATTACCAGGCATGATCGTGACTTTGGGCATATCGACTATAAGCTTATCAACAAACTGTCCTTAGGCAAGTTATGAGCCCGGTTTTCCTGTGAAAAACCCGCGACATCTTCCGGCTTGAAAACCGGGAGCCAACCTCACAGCCTTGAGTCATCCTCCATGACTGATCGCCCCATTCCGATCCCCGAGGGTCTCGACGTGATCGACGACTATCTTGGCGTCGTCATCCGTCGCAAATGGTTTTCCCATGTCGTCTGGTTCCTCGCGATCTTTGCCATTTGCTGGGACAGTTTTCTCATCGGCTGGTATTCCATGGCTGGGCACGTGGGGAAGATGGGACTGATGGGATGGATCTTCCTCATTTTCCCATTGGGGCATGTTGCTGTCGGCGTGGGGCTGACCTATTTTTGTCTCTGCACTTTCTTCAACACGACGGACATTCTCGTTCGTCAGGATTCCCTTGAAATCAAAACCTATCCGCTGCCCTGGATCGGCTCCAAGGTCATCCCCCGTCAGGAGTTGACCGGGTTTCTCGTTCGGAAAAAGCGCACCGGCGGCGATAATGGACACTCGACCTCCTACAAGCTTTCCTATGTCGATTCCATGAATCGCGAAAAGACGCTGCTGCTCGACTTTTCCAATCGCGAGCAGACCGATTACATTTGCCGTTACCTGACCGAGTTTTACGGACTCTCCGCGCGCAGTTGAGCTGGCCGCGTGGAAAATAAAGAGCATACTGCTCTCGTGCTTCGTCGTCTCACTCCCTTCTTGCTGCTGGCGCTCTGGATGGCCGTTCTCTGGATCGGTCTCGATTGGTCGCAGCGTCCACCGGCAGCGGCGTTGCCCCGGGAACGCGATGTCCCCTACGTGGACTACTTCGCCCGCTACTTGCTCCCCTTGCTGCCAGTCACGAGTGGCTTTGATTATCCCGTGCGGCCACCCGATGCGAAGGGCGCTCTCATCGCGCTCGGGTTCGCGGAGGAAAATCATCTGGGCGAAGACTGGAATACGGCGATCGGCGACAAGGATCTCGGCGAACCGGTCTACAGCATTGCCGACGGATGGGTGACTCTTGCGGTCGATTTTGAAGGCATGTGGGGCAAGGTCGTCATGATCGCCTATCGGCTTCCGGAAAAGGACTCCTCGCAACTTTCCGTCGTCGAAGCGATGTACGCGCACCTCGACACGATGACGGTGAAGGCGGGCGATTTCGTGAAGCGCGGTCAACCCATCGGCACGATGGGCAACGTCGGCGGTGTTTACAAAGCGCATCTGCATTTCGAACTGCGCGATCAAATCGGGCGCGGACTCGGCGGTGGTTTCAGCGAACGTCAGGAGGGCTGGATCAGTCCGACCGATTTCATTTCCACGCATCGCCCCGCAAACACATCCGGCTCCTCGCTCAACGCCAAGCCCGCCAAAGTTCCCGCCGCGCAACGCGCGAAGTGGGGATTCGATGGCTGAGCCAGCGCAAATAGAGATGCGTTACACCCTGGGCTTCTGATTAAGCATCCAAAGAGTCCACGGACGATAAGATACCGTAGAAAATCATTCCGAAAAAAGGCACGCTGACGATCACAAAGACCCACATGAACTTTGTCACCGGCTCGAGATTGCGACGGCATAGGGCACCAAATAATACCCAGAGCATTATTGCGTAGTAAATTACCACACCCCACCATAACCACTCGTTCGGCAACCCGAAATTTCCCAAGTTGATCATGTTGTCTGTATGTAGGTTCAGACTGAGATAGTCGAGAATAAATCCCTTTGTAAGTGAGTCCGAGATTTGACGCCTCCCGCCCAGCGTGCATGATTCGACTCAACCCCCTTACGAATTGAAAAAGTGAAGATTCTTGTTACTGGAATGATCGCGGGCATGGACGACGCCATCGCCCTGAAAAAAGTCGCGGAACTTGGCGCGCGCAATGGTCGCGAGATCAAGATTTTCAATGCGGTCGATGACTTCACCAAGCACGGCCAGAAGCCGCTGGAGCGGCTCCTCGGTACGACCGATTACGTCTTCGAACTCACCCGCGAGCGCGAGTACGAAAAGATCGGTTTCCAGATCCGCAGTCAGGGGCTGCAGGATGTCATCATCCGCGCCCCCGCCACCGTCGAGTGGAGCCGCATCAACCGCAAGTTCAAGGATCAGCGCATTATTAAGGAATTCATCGCGCCGGACGCCATTGTCACCCTCGTCGACGCGGAATGGTCCATCAAGCGCAAGCTCGATACCATGGTCGGTGCCGATCCGTTTCTGCTCGCGTTGAAGGCCCGCAATCACACTATTTACGAAATCCTCTCGTGGATGCACGAAGAGGTTTCCCTCTCGGAAGATTGGGCGCGGTACATGAAAATTCCGCACTATGTCTTCGCCGTCACCGAGCCGAGCGAATGCCTCTATAAAATCGTCACGACCAAAGATCCGTGGATGGTCTATGCGAGTTACTCCATGACCTACAGCACGCCCGAGATGCGGCAGGTCATCAACCAGATCATCCGCCGCTTGCGCCAATACGCCGTCGTGATCGATCCGCAGACCGTCGAGATCGGCGCGGATTACGAGTCGCTTTCCACCGCCGACAAGGAATCGATCTACGCCTACACGGTCCATCGCGATCTCCATTGGTACGTCGGCAAGGTCGACGCTGTTGTCGCGATTCATCCCTACCCGGAACGACCGCCGCTCTCCGCCGGAATGATGGACGAACTCGGTCACGCGCGCGATTACATGAAGGCGCGCTACATGATCTTCCCGAAGGGTTTTTCACCGTTCACGACGGAAAGTTATATCGAGAAAGGGCATCTCTTCGAGAAGTCCGACGATTTCTTCCGCTACCTCGATGAGGTCGAGAAACGTCCGCGATTCACCGAGAATTTCGAGACGCAGGGCGAGATGCGGTTGTAGCGGAGTTGATCCCTGCCTCGGTAACTGGCGGCAGCAGGGTGCCGTCACATGAATAAAAAATCACCTGCATTGCTACTTTGGGTTTTGACTTCATGCCGAGGCGCTTCACACTAGGCGCAGATGACCAATACCAACACTCTGACCGAGAATATTGCCTCCCTCATCGACCACACCCTGCTTTGCCCCAAAGCGACGATCCGCGAGATCACCCAGCTTTGTTCCGAAGCCAAGCAGCACGGATTCCATTCCGTCTGTGTGAATCCCTACTGGGTGCCGACAGCGAAAAAGTTGCTCGCTGGGAGCGGTGTGAAATTGGTCACGGTTGTGGATTTTCCCTTCGGCACCGGTCTTTCCAAGATGAAGCAGCAGGCCGCCTCGGCCGCCGTTGATGCGGGTGCGGATGAACTCGATGTGGTGATGAATACCGGCGCGGCCCTCGAAGGTCACTGGGATTTCGTCGAACACGAGATTCACGAAATCGTTTCCGCCGCCAAGGGCAAAACGGTCAAAGTGATCCTCGAAATCTGCCAGCTCAACGATGCACAGATTGAGGAAGCCTGCCGTCGCGTGGTAAAGGCCGGAGCGCATGCGGTCAAGACTTCCACCGGTTTCGCCGCTTCCGGCGCGACCGAACATGCTGTGGCCTTGATGCGCAAGACGGTTGGTTGCACTTTCGGGGTGAAGGCGTCCGGTGGTATCCGCGATCGCGCCACGGCCGAAAAGATGCTCGCCGCCGGGGCCAGCCGACTTGGCACCAGTGCCAGCGTTTCCATCGTCGCTTGATCGTGGATAGTTTTTTAGGATGCAGATATTGGGGCTCTGCCCCGCAGAGCTGAGCCCTGCACCCAGTAACGCGACTCGCGGTGCTCGTCGTCGAGCCGTTACTGGGTCCAGCGTCACGCTGGCCGATAGGGCTTGCGCAACGATTGGGCGGGAGTAGTGTTTATTAGACAACCATGAACACGGTATTAGCATTCGGTTTACCCTCGGGTGGCGAGTGGTTTATCATCCTCCTTATTGTCGTTTTGATTTTTGGAGGGCGGAAACTGCCTGAACTCGCGCGTGGTCTCGGCCGCAGCGTCAGCGAATTCAAACGCGGCAAGAGCGAAGTGGAAAAAGAAGCCGAACCTCCGACCACGACCGTGGATACTTCGCGTCCCACCGACGACGCCACCAAGAAATCCTAACCGGCCCTCCGCACATGAATCCGATTCTGGCCTTTGGGTTGCCGAGTGGCGGGGAGTGGTTTGTCATCCTGTTCATCGCCCTGCTGGTTTTCGGACCCAAGAAATTGCCCGAGTTGGCGCGTGGTCTGGGCCGCAGTCTCGGTGAATTCAAAAAGGCGAAGGACGAATTCGACCGCGAGCTTCATGCGGCCGCCAACGAGGTGAAATCTCCGACCCAAGCGCAGGCCCCCCAAGCGACCGCGCAGGCCGAGCAACCCGCCGCTCCGGCTTTGCTTCCGCCCGTTTACGAACAGGCCGAGGCCAACGCGACCACCGCGATGCCCACCCCGGCACCGGCCGCGCAAACGGTTCCCCAGACCAAGCCGGTCTAGGCTCTGTCGACAATAAGAACCGCAAGAACGGAGCGAAAAAAGAAAGGGCGCAAGGCATGCCCCTCCTTATTACGATTGCGGCACGCGGGTGAGCGTGACTGGATCGATAATCTCGGACCACTTCTTTCCGAGATAGCGTGTGTCCGGAACCAACAGGTTCAGGAAATTACCGATCTCATCGAGCGCCACGGCTTCGCACATGGCGACGGAGGCAGGGCAGAGTACCGATTTTTTGGTCGGACGTCGGTCCACGCTTCGCGATTTGGGTTGGGAAACGCTCGGCTTCTTGCGTCGTATCGGAGCGCGGCGCAGGATCGGCATGTAATTCGGATCGGCCATGAAGGGGCTGTCATTTGTCATGGGTTCAATGCCCGCCGCGACGGCTTCCATCACGCTGGACTTCACCATCTGGACGGCTTTTGTGATTTTGTTTTTCATGGGGTAACCTTGGGAGTGAAGGGTTAGAAAAAGGAGCACTGCGGAGAGCGTTCTCTCCTCCCTCCGCCTGGAGTATTTGGAGGGTAGGAAAGCACGCCCGGAAATTCACGTGGCCAGGCGGCGACTGCCAAGGACGAGCGCACCGATTCCGGCGGCGATGCAAATACCGCCCACGATGGGAGGCAGGGGCACGTGCTCGGTTTCCTCGTGCTGAATTTTGATCGGACCGATCTGGGCATCCTTTTCGGTTCGAGTGAATGAGAAGCCTTGGTAAGCGAGAGCCAAGGCTCCGACAATGATGAGGACAATACCGGCGATTTTCATGAGGCGTTCCTTGTTTGGGGGTTGGTTGCAGACAAATTCAGCTTGGCCTTGCGGGCACCGGTGAAGGTGGTACCGGCGGGCCGATACAATCCCGCGCCCGGACCGGTGGGATCATCCTCGCCCCAGTACAGATCGATCTGGCCACCTTGCACACCGGCGCCGACATCGCTGACTCTCCACCAGCGGTTCCGAAGTTTTTCCGGCAGCAAGGCATGCTCGGTTCGCACCCATGTTCCGGGTTGGATGCGAGAGGATCGCGATGAGACGGCGCAGGATTGCAAAGCGATGAGCGGTTGCTGCCGCGTGCCTTTCGGCACGTCGGTGAAGCCCCACCGGCCATTGTAGTAAATATAGCGGAAGCCGCGATACGCCGTCGCGAGGCGGCCGTGGCCTTCCACCTGCACGGCGCGGAGAAAATCAGCCGCGTAATATTGTCCGTTCAGACCGACCCGCGTCTCGCGTTGCAGGTTAAATCCGCGACCCGCGACGAATCCGCTTTCGCGCGGCGTGTAGTAGACGGTGCAGTCTGCGAGACGGTCGCTCGTCCTGGCCAGTGATGGCATGGCCGATCCAAGAAAAAGACCAATGGCGAGTCGCAGCGCTGTGCGGATCAGGCTCAATCTTTTCATACTTGTTCCGTTGCTAGGCTCGTGCCAATGCGTCGCGGCAAAACTGAAGTCACTTGCGAACAGCGGCTTAACGGATTTGATTTTTTCTGGAACCATTCCGCTGCCGTGAGTAATGCAAAGAAGCGGGAGAGGCCTCATGCAGATTGCACTAGTGGATCATGTCTCGTGATGTGATGGATTTTACGAGCGGAATGTCTTTTTGTAGGGCGCGATTGGATCGCGCCGCGGCGCAATACAATTGCGCCCTACAGTCGGAGGGTCTTGCTGAGCCCCCATACCTGTTACCAATGCAAAAAAAGAGGCTTCGTTTGCACGAAGCCTCTTGGATCGATCTCCCGACGTTCATAAAGCCGGGAACGAGATGCGGCGTTTATTTATGGGCCGCTTCCTGATTGAGGCCGCTGGTGAACCAGCCACCTTCGGCGATCGTGGTGAGCATCTTGTCGGCTTCACCCTCTTCGTTGAGAGTGTCCTGCAAGAGCTTGACGTGCTCGTCGTAGCCCAGATGCTTGGCGAAGGTGCGGGTGGCGCCATAGGCGGCCATCTCGTAGTGTTCCACGCGCTGGGCGCAGGCGATCAGCGCGACGTCACGCACATCGGGATCGCCGTAGTCGTCGATCATTTCCTGGCTCTCATTGATGAGACCCTGCATGGCCTCGCAAATCTCGCCGACCGGTGTGACTTGCAATTGATCGAAAATGGTTTCGAGTCGTTGAATGTGTCCGTAGGTCTGATCGAGGTGATCGCGGAAGGCTTTCTTCAGATCAGGATTACGCGCGGCGACGGCCATTTGAGGCAGAGCTTCGGTCAGCTGCGTTTCCGCGCTGTAGAGATCCTGCAGTTCGTCAATATAGAGATAGCGAAGTGAGGCGAGTTTCATGATGATTCCTTTGGTTTGGATTGAATGAGTGCTTGTCGCAAAATCGTCTCCCGATTGCGCGACGTGCTCTTTCATTTCCGCAGGGACCGTGCTCAGGAAGCGCCGCGTTCGCATGGTGAGCCCGCATGAGAATTCAAAAGGACTAGACGAAACTTTTTTTTCATTCCGCGAGAATGACTTAAGGCGATCCGAAAAATGGATGGGCTGGACGGGAGATTTTTTTAGCTCATACCAGCGAGAATTATCGTCATGCAAACGGCATGGACGAATGCGTCCGCGCCATGCAGCTTGCAGCTAAAAAGGCGCGGACTTTGCGGTTTCGCTTAACTCACCGGTTCGGTCGCAAGCTGGCTCATTTTTTTCCGCTTGCGGTAGAGCGTGGCGGGGTCGATGCCGAGAATGCGGGCGGCCATCTCGAGACTTTCCGCGCGTTCCATGATGAGGCGGATATGCTCCGTCTCCAGCGCCTCCAGCGTCACCGGAGCGCCGAGCGTAAGCTGGCTCTTGGACTCGTGTGTGCCGAGATGTTCCGGCAAGTCGCTGAGTTGAATCGTGGTGCCTTGGGCGAGAATGACGGCGCGCTCAATGGCGTTGCGCAATTCGCGGATGTTGCCGGGCCAGGAATAGGAGAGCACCTTTTCGAGGGCTTCGGGGCTGAAATCCTTCACGGGACGCCGGATTTGTTTGGCGAAGAATCGCGCGAAATTCTGACTGAGCCGTTTGAGGTCGCCCACGCGCTGGCGTAGCGGCGGCGTGGTGACGGAAATGACGTTCAAGCGGTAGAAGAGATCCTCGCGAAACGTTTTGTTCTTCACGCTCTCCTCGAGATTGCGATTGGTGGCGGCGATGACGCGCACGCTGGCGGTGCGGGTCTTGTTTTCTCCCACGCGTTCATACTGCCGTTCCTGCAGCAACCGGAGGAGCTTGGGCTGGATCTCGAGCGGCAGCTCGCCGATTTCATCGAGGAAGAGTGTTCCGCCTTTGGCGGCATCGACTTTGCCCCACGTGTCCTTGACCGCACCGGTGAACGAGCCTTTGACGTGACCGAAGAGTTCGCTCTCGAGCAATTCACGCGAGAGGCTCGGGCAGCTGATGGTGACGAAGGGTTTGTCCTTCACGTCGCTGTGATCGTGCACGTAGCGGGCGAGCACGCTTTTGCCTGTGCCGCTTTCGCCGAGAATAAGAATGGCTGCCGGAGTGGAAGCGGAGCGGGCGAGGACGTCCATGATGCGCACCATGGCAGGATCATCGGATGTGTAATCGACCGAAGGCGATTGTACGGAAACCTGCTGTTCGAGATCGGTCACCTGCTGCTTCCACCGCTTCATGCGTTCGACCATGCCGAGGATGTGGCGCAGTTGCGCCGGGGTGAACGGTTTTTCCAGATAATCAAACGCGCCGCGCCGCATGGCCTCGACGGCCGTGGCGATGGAGGCGTGCGCCGTAAAGACGACGGTGGGCACATTGGGGAAAAGTTTCACGATGGAGTCGAGCACCTCAAGGCCGTCTTCATCGCCGATGCGCATGTCGAGGAATACGAGGTCGTAGGGTTCCTCCTGCATTTTCAGCAAGGCGATCCGGCCACTATCCACCGCGTCCGCTTCCAGGCCTTCGCTTTGAATGGCCATACTGATGGAAGTACGGATGTTTTTCTCGTCATCAACAATCAGGATTTTCATAGGCATAACGAATGGTATTTCACGCGAAAGAGAACCGTCTTCTTCCCTCGTTTAACAGAATATATCGTGCCAAGCCCCGAGGCGTGGCGCCCGTCCCCTCTTAAAAGAATCTCCCGACCCATAAACACTACACCATGTTTGCCTCTCATGCATTGCATATTGCAACGAAGAGGAGCCAACGAAACCGCCCGCTCGTGCAGTTTGCGGGACGAGAAAAGACATAACCAATTGGATGGGCGAGTCCTATGAGGCGTTAAACCAGTGAGTTAAAGCACCGTGTGTGGAGCTGGCACGAAGTGCGCAAGAAGAGGAGGTGACGAGATGATCTCGTCAAAAGTAACTCCCTGAAAGGACCAAATCCCATGCTCGAAACCATTGCTGTTATACTCGTGATCTTGTGGCTGCTCGGAATGGTGAGTTCCTACACGATCGGCGGACTCATTCACATTTTACTCGTTCTGGCGATTGTCACGATTCTCATTCGTGTTATCCGGGGTGGCACTCTGTGAACCGCATGCCCCTTCCCCTTTTCCAGCAGATGGCCGCGACCGCCACGCTCTTGTGCTTATGGAACGCTCCCCTCGCCCTGGCAGAAGGCGTGTTCTCCTCAAAAGGAGTGCCACCACCGAGAGCGGAGCGATCGCGAAATCACGTGAAGGAAAACGATCCAACGGAGGTTAAAAATGGTTATGCTCTTCTCTATGCTCTGGCTTCTGATGAGGCACAGGTCGATCTTGTATTTGTCATCAAGAGAGGTTCCCAAGCGTTACGGGACACGATGGGAAAAATCGCGCAAGAAGCGAAGGAACTTAAAGAAGATCTGGAGTCGCTCCGCCAGGACGGCGGTTCAACCCCCTTTGGTTCAAACGGCCTTCCTGCTATCGAAGTCGCAACGCGCGCGCTGATCCGGGGAGAAAAACAAAAGCGCATCCTGGCCGGCGGTCCCGGTGTTTTCGAACGGGAATTGTTGTTGAGCCAATGCGAAGCGCTGACCTATGGCATGGGCCTGCTGCAGTCAGTGGCAGAAAAAGATCCCAATTCCGCACGCCGGGAATTACTCAAGCGCCACGGTGAAAAATGGCGGGAACTCCGCCGCGCAACCTCGCGGTTGCTGCAGACGGCGGGTGGTTCGTAATCCTTTTCTCACGCTGAGTGTGAGGGATCGTTGTCGGGCGGTTCGGTGAACCGCCGATTGGCAGCCTCGCTGCCATCCCCAATCCGAATGCAAACTCCCCACTCTTGGCACCTGCGGTGCCAGCCGGCGGTTCACCGAACCGCCCTACAGTTTGAATCCATTCGTCAGAGGCTGCCTACTTTATTCAGCTCTCCTATTGCTTTGCTAAGCGAGTGCCTAGCTCACTAAAAAAGGAAGCCGGACGGGGCGTTTCGGGCGGATTACTTTTCAATGCGCCCTGTTATGGCCCGGTGTCCGGCTTCCTCGAGAACGGAACGTCTCACGAGCAGACGCGAGCTTCATCAGGGCATCTATCAGGTTGCTAAAAAACCTGCGGCATGCCCTCGATGAGAAACCGCACCTTCGAGAGTAATTTACGTTTCGTCGCGGCCATCAGCAGGCGTTGCGCCGGTTCGTGCAGCGGTTCGTAACTCATGCGGTAGGTGCCGAAATGCATCGGAACCATCGTCTTGGATTTCAACTCCTCGAAGGCCGTGACGGCTTGCTCGGGTCCGATGTGCACATCGCGGAATGAGGGTGGCTCGTACGCGCCGATGGGCATGAGCGTGATCTCGGGCGCGAGGCGGGCGCCGATTTCCTTGAAGCCGCCGAAGTAGGCGGAGTCGCCAACGTGATAAACCTGCCGTCCCTCATACTCAATGCAGAAGCCGCCGTAACCGCGGTGGCGATCCATGAGTACGCGCGCGCCCCAATGTTTGCACGGCGTGAAGGTGATCTTCAGTCCGTGATATTGCCACGTCTCCCACCAGTTCATTTCCTGCACATGCTCGAAGCCGAGATCGTGGACAAGATTGCCCACGCCAACGGGAACAAGAATCGGTTGCCGCGCGGCGACTTGGCGCAGGGTGCGGCGGTTCAGGTGATCGAAGTGCGCGTGGGTGATGAGGACGAGATCGATATTCGGCAGATCGGCAATCGCCAATCCGGCGCGGCGCAAGCGGCGAATGACGAGCAACCAATTGGCCCAGTTCGGATCGATGAGAATGTTATGGCGCGGAGTCTGCACGAGGAATGAGGCGTGCCCGATCCAAGTCAGGCAGAGCTGCCCTTTCTTCAGCTTCGGAAAAACGGGGCGATGTTCCTGCCCTCCACGGCGGGAGAAGAGCGATGGGATCAACACTTCCGTAATGAAATTACGTTCGTTCCACTTCGTCGCTTTTTTCTTTTTAACGATCACAGGTTTCGTGATTTTAACCTCCTTTTCGCGGCTGCAAATAGTAAAGTGCGGTCACACCCCATGACCAAGGTTGAACAACGTCAGGAAATTCGCCGTCGACTGGCCAGCTTTAATGCCACCGACCGACAGGCGGCTTCGCAAATCATCGCGCGCCAGATTCTCGCACTGCCCGCTTTTCACGCCGCGAAGGTTGTCGCGCTCTACACGCATCTCCCTTCCGAACCGGAGACGCTGCCGCTTTTTCAAGCCGCCACGCGCCTGGTGGTCTTTCCGCGCACCGATGCGGCCACCAAACGAATCGATTTCTATCGCGTGCGCGCGTGGAGCGAATTAATTCCCGGCTCCTTCGGCGTGCGCGAGCCCGACCCGGAGCGCTGTTCGCTCGTGCCGATGTCCGCGATTGAGTTCCTTCTCGTGCCCGGCATGGCGTTTGACCGCCACGGCTGGCGGCTCGGGCGCGGCGGCGGTTTCTACGACCGTTTGCTGGAGCAACTTCCGAAATCCGTTCCGCGCGTAGGCGCTTTCTTCGCCTGCCAGGAACTCCCGCAAGTGGCTCAGGAAGCGCATGATCAGCCGTTGGATGTCGTCGTCACCGAAGTATCGTAAGGGTTTTTCGTTCGGGGGGTGTTTTACCATACAGAAGCGAGAGCCCCCAGAAACTGGCTCCCACAAACAAGAACCTCCGTAATCCACCACCCATCAAAGAAAGAACGAATATGAAGACCCTCACCAAAGTCACCCTCAGCATGATCCTCGCCGCCGGACTGTTCGCCGGTAGCGCCAGCGCCTCCACGCTCAGTAGCAAAGCCGCGCTGACCAACAGCCTCCAGACCCGCACGGCCACGGTCACCGTCGCCGCCAAACCCGTGAACGCTGCCGCGATCAGTTCCAAGGCCGAGAAGGCTCCCGGCACCGCGCAGCAAGTCTCCGTCTCCCGCACGCAGAATTGTTCCAAGCCGATGGACATGGCTTCTGCCACTTGCGAGATGCATTGCCGCTAAGCGATCGAATCGCTACACTGCCGCCGGGGTGGAAATCACCACCCCGGACTCGGCTTCCAGCGCAAAGGAAACTTTCCTCATGAACTCTCCAACCCCCGATCCACTCGACGCCCTGCTCAAGCAGTCGCGACCGCAGGTCACCCTGCCCACGCGATTCCAAGCCGAAGTGTGGCAGCGGATCGCCGATCGCGAAACCGCCTCGCCGTGGGCTCCGTTGCGTGCCTGGATGGAGGAATGGTCCGCCGTCCTGATGCGACCGCGCTACGCGCTCGCGTTGATGGCCGTCACCATTCTCGTCGGAGCCGGCACGGCGCAACTCACCACCCGCCCGGACCCGGCCACGATGCAAGCCCGTTACGTCAGCCTGATTGATCCCTACTCTGCCCACAATCGATGAAACGCTCGGTTCAATTTTTGTTTCTCGTCCTGATCGCCCTCGCGCTCGGCGCGGCGGCGTTCGCGGTTTGTCGTTATGCGATGACCACCTCCACCACGGGTCAACCTGAGCTGGAGTGGCTCCGCGCCGAGTATCAACTCGATGACGCGCAATACACCCGCGTCGTGGCGCTGCACCAAAACTATCAGCCGGTTTGCGATGCCCTTTGCGCCAAGATCGCCGCGAAGAACGCCGAGATTGATCAGCTCATTCGCACGAGTCCGAATGGCATCACTCCGGCTCTCGCCCAAGCCTTTCGCGAAGAGGGCGAACTCCGTAGCGCGTGCCGTCTCTCGATGCTGAATCATATCTACGCGGTGAGCCGCGAGATGTCTCCCGCGCAGGGGAAACGTTACCTCGACATGATGGCGACGCAGATCACGTGTCCGGCGTCGGAAATGCCACGCACTCATTCCGGTCACCATAGCGACAAATGAGCGATCCGGCATTGGACTCCGCCGCGATGGGGCGGCTGGCCGCGGGGGACGACCTCGCGCTGAATGAACTCATGACGCGCTGGCAACAGCCGCTCGCGAACTTCATCTTCCGCTACACGGGCAACGAAGCCGAGTCGATCGATCTCGCGCAGGAAACGTTCGTCCGCGTCTACGAATCCCGTGACCGCTTCAAATCGGGCAGCAAGTTTTCCACCTGGCTTTTTACCATCGCGATCAATCTCTGCCGCAATCAGGCCCGCTGGAAGTCGCGCCATCCGACCGCCGAACTCGATGACGCGATTCCGGATTCGACCCCCACCCCGCACGACAACGCGGTGCGCGAGGAAACCGCCGCGCGCGTCCGTCGCGCGATCGCGGAGTTGCCCCATGATCTCCGCGTGGCGCTGGTGCTCTACGAGTACGAGGATCAAAGTTACGCGGAAATCGCCGAGCAACTCGATTGCACGGTCAAAGCGGTCGAAACCCGCCTCTACCGCGCCAAACAACTCTTGCGCACCGCGCTTACTTAATGGAGGGAGTGACCCAGCATTGCCAAGCGACGCGCGTGGCGTTATTAGTTGGGAATCATGCCTTGGTTTGAATATGCCGTTGTTGCGCTGGGCAGTGCGCTCGGAGGCGTCACCCGCTTTTGCCTCTCCGGCCTGATCGCCAATCGCTACGGCAACTGGTTTCCCTTTGGCACGCTGGCCATCAACATCAGCGGTTCGTTTGTGATCGGCTTTGTCGCCGCCATCTCCTCGGCGGACAGCCGTTATCTCGTCAATGCCAACGTCCGCACCTTTCTCATGGTCGGCGTGTGCGGCGGGTACACCACTTTTTCCTCGTTCAGCCTGCAAACTCTTTCCCTCGCGCAGGACGGTCAATGGCTCTATGCCGCCGCCAACATCGTTGGTTCCGTTATTCTCTGTCTCGTCGGTGTCTGGCTCGGCTATCTGGCGGGCCAACTCCTGAACTAATTTCACCACCCGATTCACGCCCAACCCACCACCAAGGAATCGATCATGTCCCTGCCT
The DNA here is from genome assembly GCA_002304345.1 of Verrucomicrobia bacterium Tous-C9LFEB. Taxonomy (GTDB): domain Bacteria; phylum Verrucomicrobiota; class Verrucomicrobiia; order Methylacidiphilales; family UBA1321; genus UBA1321. Next base: position 22,242 of record NEUU01000005.1, on the reverse strand, counting down.
GAAGATGGAAAAATCCTGAAAATCTACATCGGCGAAAGTGATCGCTGGGAACACAAACCGCTCTACGAGGCCATCGTGGAAAAAGCGAAAGAGCAAGGTCTGGCGGGCGCGACCGTCCTGCGCGGACCGATGGGCTTCGGCGCAACGAGTCATCTGCACACGGCTAAAATTCTCCGCCTCTCGATGGACCTGCCGTTTATCATCGAGATCGTCGATACAGGCGAAAAGATCGAGAAGTTTCTTCCCACGCTCGACACGATGATCACCGGCGGCCTTGTCACCATCGAGGATGTGAAGGTGATCCACTACCGCGCCGCGCAGCCGAAGTAACGGAGCCTCCGGCCCTCCCGAGGACAACCGCTTCCCTGCCCGCGCAAAAAAATACCGTCGACGTTGCGCTACAAGCTTCGACCCACTCTGTTGAGTGGAGCGGTCGCTGTCGACATAACCGGCAGAAGCCGGGCGCGACAAGCGAGCCTCCTTTTCCGCCGCAGAGAAATTCCCCTTCATCCCACCATCCTAACCCGGAAAGCGGCCCGAACGTTAGGCTTAGGTGGGCTAGGTGAGATAGGTGTGCGATATTTTCACCAAAGAAGCGAAAAAATCCGTGCGTTCTACGCAAAAACCGAACGATAACCGGTGATCGCCTCGGCTGCTTGCGCGGCGGTGAGTTCCTCGGTCTCGATGATGTAATTGGCCTGCGTGTAGATCGGTTCGCGTTCCTGCAGGAGTGTGCGCAACCGGGTTTCCAGCGGCACTTGACCATTCGTGCCTTGCGTGAGCAAGGGCCGCGTGGCGCCGGAGCCGACGCGTTGCACGAGTGTTTCCACCCGCGCCTGCAAATAAAAGGTGGTCGCGGTTTCCTTCAGCAAAAACCGCACGACGGGACTGATGAACGCGCCGCCTCCGATGGAGAGCACCACGGGCGCGCTATCATTGACGATGCGGCGGATGGTTTCGAGTTCACACTGGCGGAAATAGGCTTCGCCCTTGTCCGCAAAGATCTCGGAGATCGGCTTGCCCTCGGCTTGCTCAATCTGGACGTCGCTATCAATGAAGGGACGCTGCAGCTTCTCGGCCACGAGACGGCCAATCGTCGACTTGCCCACGCCCATCATTCCCACCAGAACCACGTGTTTCATAGAAAAGAGATTCCTCTTATAGTGGGGCGGGAGCGGTAATGCAAACCTCCGCTAGGGTGTGAAATCGAAATGTCTTTTTGTAGGGCGCGATTGCATCGCGCCGCGGCGCAATACAATTGCGCCCTACAGGAAGGCCCTCGCTGCCATCCTTTCATCTAGCCTGTTCCGCTAGGAGTTCGCGATTGCCTGTTATGCCGACGCTTGGCATAGTGCCGCCTTAATCGTATGCCCAACACGTTCGGCCATCTGTTTCAAATCACCACCTGGGGCGAGTCCCACGGCGGCGGCGTCGGTGTCGTCGTCGACGGCTGCCCTTCACGTCTCGCGCTCTCCGAGGCCGACATCCAGCGCGATCTCGATCGCCGTCGCCCCGGCCAGAGCAAGATCGTGACTCCGCGCAAGGAGACCGACACCTGTCAGATTCTCTCCGGCACATTCCAGGGCAAGACCCTCGGCACGCCGATTTCCATCTGGGTGAAAAACGAGGATCAACGCGCCGAGGCGTATCGCGAGATGGAGACGATGTATCGTCCCTCGCACGCCGATTACACCTACCAAGCCAAGTACGGCATCCGCAATTGGCAGGGTGGCGGTCGCTCGTCCGCACGCGAGACGATCGGCCGTGTGGCCGGTGGCGCGGTGGCGATGAAGGTGCTGAAGAAATTCGCGCCCAAGTTGGAGATTGTCGCGTATGTAGAGCAGATCCACACGCTGAAGGCCGCGATCACGCCGGACAAAGTTTCGTACGCTGAAATCGAAAGCAACATCGTTCGCTGGCCCGACGCCAAAGGCGCGGAAAAAGCGGTGCGCCTGATTGAGCGCGTGCGCAAAGCCGGAGATTCCGTCGGCGGCATCGTGACGTGCATTGCGCGCAACGTGCCGGTCGGTCTCGGCGAACCGGTCTTTGACAAACTTGAAGCCGATCTGGCGAAAGCAATGATGAGCCTGCCCGCGTCGAAGGGTTTCGAAGTCGGTTCCGGCTTCGGTTGCATCGAATTGAAAGGTTCCGAGCACAACGATCCGTTCGTCATGCGCGGCGGTCGGGTGCGCACGACGTCGAACCGCAGCGGTGGTATTCAAGGCGGGATCAGCAACGGCGAAGACATCGTTTTCCGCGTGGCGTTCAAACCGGTGGCCACAATCATTCAGGCGCAAAAAACCGTCTCGACCCAAGGCAAAGCGGCCATTCTCCGCGCCCGAGGCCGCCACGATCCGTGCGTGCTGCCCCGCGCCGTGCCGATGGTGGAAGCAATGACTCGCCTCGTCCTCACGGATCACCTCCTCCGCCAACGCGCCCTCGCATGACTTCACTTCAAGCTTTCTTGGAGGACTCTGTCCTCCAAACCGCCTGCCAAGGGTATGATACCCTTGGAACCCCGACTTGCGTTTTGATTTTTTCCGCTGCGGAAAAAGTCAAAACGCAAAGTGAGGTTTCCAAAGGGGGTCACCCCCTTTGGCGGGGGCTTGGGGGCAGCGCCCACAAAAAGGCTTTATGAAGATTATTGCTATCATACCGGCGCGTGGGGGATCGAAGCGCATTCGGGGCAAGAACGTCATGTCGATTGGCGGCGCGCCGTTGGTGGCGCACAGCATCCGGCATTGTCTCGCCGCCCGGCAGGTCGACGAGACCTACGTCACGAGCGATGACGAAGCGATTCTCAAGCTGACCGCCGAGATGGGCGCAACCCCGGTGGCGCGTCCGCTGGAGCTGGCTGGCGACACCTGCACGAGCGAGTCCGCCTTGATACATGTGCTCGACTGGCGTCGCGAGCAAGGTCTGCCCGATCCCGATTATCTCGTTTTTCTGCAAGCGACTTCACCGGTTCGGCGGCTGGACGATATCGACCGCGCCATCGACACCTTGCGCAAGCAGGGAGCCGATTCCCTTTTCTCTGCGACGATCAACAAGGCGCTCATCTGGGCCTCGAACGACGGCCAGCTCACGCCGATCAATTACAATTTTCATCAGCGCCGTCGCGAGCAGGACATGGCCATTCAGTACCGCGAGAATGGCTCCATTTACGTGCTGCGTCCCTCCGTCCTGCGGGAGAATAACAACCGGCTCGGCGGCAAGATGACCGTGTACGAAATGGACACGCTCAGCTCGTTCCAGATCGATGAGCCGATCGATGTGGAGATTTGCGATTTCATTTTGCGCCGACCCGAATTCCGCTTCCCGCCGCGCTGGCCGCAGAAGATCGGCCTCCTCGCGTTCGACTTCGATGGCGTGATGACCGACAACGCCGCGTGGGTCGATCAGGAGGGTGTCGAGTCCGTGCGTTGCTGGCGCAGTGACGGCCTCGGCATCAGTCGCCTGCGCAAGCTCGGCGTGCCGATGCTCATCCTCTCCACCGAAGCGAACAAGGTTGTCGCCGCGCGCGCCGCCAAGCTGAAGATCGAGTGCATTCAGGATGTGCCCGACAAGGCGAAAGCCCTGCGCGAGATTTGCCAGTCGCGGAATATCCCGCTGGAGGAAGTCATTTTCGTCGGCAACGACACGAACGATCTCCCCGCTCTCTCGATCGCCGGATTACCCGTCGCGGTGGGCGATTCGCACCCGGACGTGCTCCGCATCGCGAGTCTCATCCTGCGCGAACGCGGTGGCCACGGCGCGGTCCGCGAACTCTGCGATCTCCTCGCCGATCATCTCGAGAAGCAGCGACCCTCTTAGAGCCTGTTCACGATCTTTTCGGGGTGGCGCTGGGTCCGGAAGGCGTGGTGATGGCGGTGTTGCGTCGCTCCTCCGGTATTTTTCAAATACCATCGTCGCTAGCGCCTTGCCAATCCTGAAAATTCCTGCGTTTTTTAGAGCCTTTTAAAGTATCGTGCACACGTTTCGAAATGGCGCCAAGACTGGGAATGCCACGCCCCTTGTAGGGCGCCATTGTATGGCGCCGCGGCGCGATGCAATCGCGCCCTACAAAGCAGACCTGCCTCTGTGCACAATACTTTAAAAGGCTCTAGTCCAATCTTGAAGGCTAATTAGAATTACTGGCGGGACCCACTTTGGTCCGAGTCTCGCGCGGCTCGCCGAGATTGTGGTGATTGCGCACGGTACCATCATCGCTGTCGACGCGCTTGGCGGTCTTCAGCGTGCGGAAGAGGTCCAGCAAATCGTGGGTGACCCCGATGCCGAACCAGACCGTGGTGATGACCCCCAGCACCAGCGCCTGGCCCACTCCGGCGACCATCGCGTAGTTGAAGAACCAGTTGTTTGACGGTCGGCCCACGGTCACGGTCCAGATCAGAATCCCCACCGCCAGCAGGAACCAAAAGCTCGTCCAGCAGAGCGAGGTGATGGTGAGGAAGCGGTCGCTGCGGGTGAAATGCTCGTCGATTTCCAGAACACGATGCAGCCACGAGGGCCGTTTCTCCGGCGCGGCGACTTTGATATCCTCGCTGGCGATGCGGTACTTGCCGCGGTGCAGCATGGCGTCGAGGTTGAAGTCCTCCTTGCACGTCAGAAGCGAGACGACGATGTAGCCTGTGCCCGCGATCAGGGCCGTGAGAGCGGAAAGCTGAACGCCGTTGAGCGGGAATTTCGCCGCATGCGACGCCAGATAGCTGCCGATCAGGCCGGGCCCCGACCAACTGGCCAGCACGGGATTGAGCGAGGTCCAGAATTGCTGGATCAGGTTGAAGCTGATGGCCAGTCCCGCGCCGAGACTCAGCGAGGTCCACGCTCCCGCCGTGGTGCCTTTCTTCCAGTACAATCCGCCCCAGACGACGAGGCCGACGCCGCCGAGGTAGATGGCGCTGATCAGGGCGATGATGAGGATCAGATAATCCACCGGTTTATAGAGAATGCTGAAGGTGCAGACGAACGCCGCCACGCCGAAGATGGTGGCCCGCAACGCGCGCACATGCGCTTTCGGTTCGAACGGTTTCTTGCGCAACGGCAGGATCACGTCCTGCAGGAACGTCGAGCCGAAGCTGTGCAACTGCGCGCCTTGGGAGGCGAGCAGTCCGAAGAGCAACACCGCGCAGAAAGCCCCTTTCACCCCGGGAGCGAGAAGGACGCCGAGTGCCATCGGCATGCGCATCTGGATGGCGAGTTGATTGCTGCCGATGCTTTTCAATCCTTCGTCAACCTGGGCTTGTTGCGCGGTGAAATCCGGGTGATGCAGCAGCGTGAACGCGGCGATCGAAACGAGGATCGTCATGGCCGCGCCGCCGTACTGACGCCAATATCCCAGGATGCCCGCCATCCGGCCCTCGTGCGCCGTCTTGGCGGCCGCGACGAAGCCCATCAGCGAGTTGCCCCGGTAATAATAGAGATGCAGGCCAAGGGCCAGGATGATGTACCAGCCGTTGAAGTCCTCGCGACTGCCGATATCGAAGGGATCGACAAACGAAGCGCCGGGCGGACCCGCCAGCAGCGCGCCGCGCGCTTCGGAAATCGAGATGGTGTACACGAGGAAAAAGGCCACCACGAGATAGAAGATCGAGGAGATCACCCCTTCGAGACAGTCGGTGACCATGACGCTGATCTGTCCGCCCGTGAGCGCAAAGTTAAGCGCCATGCCCATGAGTACCAGCATCACCGGCACGTAAGTCGGAAAGGACCATCCCGCGAAGGTGAGGGTCGTGGGCAAACCGCAGAAATAAACGAAGAAGCGCGCGCCGAGCGCCGGTTGCACGCCGAAATAAAAGAGCCCGGAGAAGACATTCAGGACGCTGGCAAAGATGCGGACGCCCTTGCTGTAGCGCAGTTCGAAGAACTGGTGAAAAGTGAGTGCGCGGGTCTGGCGCATGCGATACACCACGAGCCCCATCAACCCGAAGAAAAAAGGAATGAAGTAGGCGATCGTGTCCCAAATGCGCATGGAGAAACCGACGCGGGAGAAAAGCTCCAACGTCATGATGAGCGCCATCACGTTCGAGTTGGTCTCGCCGTACGCGGTGGAGATCAGGTAGCGGCCCGCGCATCGGTTGGCGGCGAGAAAGTCGGCCACACTGTGCATGTAGCGCTTCATGTAGAACGACACCGCCAGCACGATCAGAAGCGGAACGCAGATTACGGCCAGATCCAGCCAGGTCAGATGAGTGTATGCGAGCATAGGAGTAAGGGGTGGGGCGTGGATGAAAGATATAACAAATCGAAACCGCGCGGACGCGGAGCTTAGGAAGTCACCGTAAATAAACTGTGATTGCAATCAAGGGGTTAATGGGTGGATGCGCGGGATTCGCATCATAATGAGCAAATTGCATAAGCGTGCAGGAGATCCGGCGTGTTCGAGCGACCCGATTCCGTCCTCCGCAGGACGAGGAGACAGCGGAGTTCATGACCTGATTATTCCATTGCCGCCGGCTGCGGGTAAACAGGAAAGGCTAAAAAAGATCCAAAAAAATAAATCTATGATCGAAGATAGGAGGAGTGATTGGGAATAGAAAAAGACGGTTAAGACCAGTAAGTGGGGGAGTGCCACCACTGAGGATCATTTGGAGTGCGGGAGCTTGCTCCCGCTTTGCGGTCCGGCGGCTTGCCGCCGTCGAGATCGTGAATCGAAAAACAAAAGACAAAGCGGCGGCAAGCCGCCGCACTCCAAATCGTTGATCACCTCATCAAATCATCCTTATCGTAAGGCTATAGCCTTTTCATCTAGATTGTCGCAACGCTCAGACTCTTGGAGCAAGCCAACTGATCCTTCGACAAGCTCAGGATGATGGGTTGAGGAGGTAGTCTCAATAGATAGTGAGGAGTTCTTGTGAGAGCGGAAAATTATCGCCAAACATTACTTTCATTCCACGTCATCCTGAGCTGGTCGAAAGATCAGTTGGGAAGCTTTCTGAGGCGTCGCGAATGCCGTATTTCAAAGAGAGTGTGACCAACAAAAAAGGCACCCATTGCTGGGTGCCTTTTTCGTGAGCTACAGGTCGTAGCGGAGAGCTCTGCGCCGCGTGGACGCTTGCCTGAGGAAATGACTCGTGGCGAAGCGTCGCGGGGTGCAGGGCTCAGTCCTGCTAGACGTCGTAGTACATGAAGAATTCATACGGATGCGGGCGCAGGCGCAGGGCATCGTAATCCTTCTTGCGTTGTTCGATGAGGACTTCGATGAGGTCCTTGGTGAACACGTCGCCCTTGAGGAGGAATTCATAGTCCTTCTCGAGCGCTTCGGCGGCTCCGAGGAGCGAATCCGGGGCGCAAGGCACCTTGGCGAGTTCTTCGGCAGGCATCTCGTAGAGATTCTTGTCGAGGGGATCGCCTGGATCGATGCGGTTCTGGATACCATCGAGACCGGCGAGGAGCTGAGCCGCGCAGGAGAGGTACACATTGGCCGCCGGATCCGGGGTGCGGAATTCGACACGCTTGGACTTGGGGCTGTTCGAGTAGGTCGGGATACGGATCGCCGCCGAGCGGTTACGCGCGGAGTAGGCGAAGTTCACCGGGGCTTCGAAGCCAGGGACCAAACGCTTGTAGGAGTTGGTGGTGGGGTTGGTGATGGCGGTCAAGGCACGGGCGTGCTTGATGATGCCACCGATGTAGAACAAGGCCATTTCGCTGAGGCCGGCATACTTGTTGCCAGCGAAGAGGGGCTTGCCGTCTTTCCAGATGGACTGGTGAGTGTGCATGCCGGAACCGTTGTCGCCGAAGAGGGGCTTGGGCATGAAGGTGGCCGTCTTGCCATACTTCTTGGCCACGTTCTTCACGACGTACTTGTACAACGCCATGTCGTCGCCAGTGGCCACGAGGCTGTTGAACTTGATGTCGATTTCGGCCTGACCGGCGGTCGCCACTTCATGGTGCTGACGTTCGATGTGAACGCCGAGCGCTTCGAGTTGAAGGGTGATTTCGTTGCGGAGGTCCTGCTGGGTGTCGGCGGGAGAAACCGGGAAGTAGCCTTCCTTGTGGCGGATCTTGTAGCCGAGGTTCGGGAATTCTTCGCGGCCGGTGTTCCAAGCGGCTTCGTTGGAATCGACGGAGTAGAAGGAGGCGTTGCTCTTGGAGTCGAAGCGAACGTCATCAAAGATGAAGAATTCGGCTTCCGGACCAAAGTAGGCGACGTCGCCGAGGCCGGTGCTCTTGAGGTACGCTTCGGCGCGGATACCGATGGAGCGGGGATCGCGGTTGTAGGTCTCCTTCGTCATCGGGTCGATGACGGTACAGACGAGGCTGAGCGTCGGCTCGATGTTGTAGGGATCGATCATGGCCGTCTTCGGATCGGGAAGAACGAGCATGTCGGAGTTGTTGATGGCTTTCCATCCACGGATGGAGGAGCCGTCAAAGCCGAGACCTTCGGTGAAGGTTTCTTCTTCGAGTTCCACCATGGTGGTGGTGAAGTGTTGCCAGGTGCCAGGCAGATCGGTGAATTTGAAATCCACGAGTTTGCACCCGTTCTCCTTGGCGAAGGCCAGGACCTCTTTGCCGCTTGTGCAGCGTTTGAATTTAGCAGACATGTTTTCCTTTGTTTGTCGGTTTTCCCTCTGCACGCAGTGTGCTTCGGAACAAATTTTTCAAGTGAAAGTCGCCTGAGAGTGCCCACCCCGTTTCGGACGGGCAATCTCAATGGATGACCGATGGCAGGTATTAGACCGCCGATCAGCGCGGACGCTTAGACAGCTTTTTCGCCCTTTTCTTCAGTGCGAATGCGGACGGCTTCGTCGATGTTGAGGATGAAGATCTTGCCATCGCCGATTTTGCCCGTCTTGGCCGCCTTGATGATCGTCTCGGTCGCCTTGGCGACGAGGTCTTCTTTCAGGACAACTTCAATTTTCACTTTCGGCAAAAAATCAACCGTGTATTCGCTGCCGCGATAAATTTCGGTGTGGCCCTTTTGGCGGCCAAAGCCTTTCACTTCACTGACGGTCAAGCCTTCAATGCCGAGTTCAGTCAAAGCTTCTTTGACTTCTTCCAGCTTGAACGGTTTGATAATTGCCTCGAGCTTCTTTAAAGCCATCTCATCCTCCTTTAAGGTTTTTTCTGTTTTTAGGTGTTCCCACTCCAACCGCAAATCCGCGCCTCTGGGGCAGTTGTCGGATTGCGATTTCGGTACAGGGAAACAAGCACCCCTCGTGCCAGATGGCAAGCACGAATCACTTTAAAAGTGGCTCCTCTGTCGGGTCTTTTTGGGAAGCGGCCAGAAGACAAAATTGTGGTGCCATTGTGTCTAAAAAAATGCTTTTGCAATGGAGACGAATCGTGGTTCACGGCGACCATGAAGCACCGTCTCAACAGGGGAAGGAGGCACCGCGCGGGGTGCCATTATGGGGATGAATTTCCGGACAACAAAAAACCCCCAGAGCCGAAGCTCTGGGGGTTTTTGTTAAGTTAAGCTTTCGCTTAAATTAGAACGTGTAGACAACGTTCACAGCAATCTGGTGCTGGTCGGTACCATTGATGGTATCGGCTTCCGCGAGGTCATAGCGGTATTCCAAGCGGGTCAACAGGTTTTCCCAGATGTTGAAGCCAGCGGTCGCAGTGAAGGACCAGGCGTTGGTCTCGGTGTTGGCGAGGCCGAACTTCTGTCCATCGGAGTCGTGCATGTATTCTTCACGAGCGGCGAGGCTGAACACCTTGGTGAATTGGTACTTCTGGTACAACGCGACGCCGTAGAAGGTGTCGTTGTTGGTCGCGCCATTCACGTTGGTGTAGGGGCTGCCGTTGCCGAGGTCGGTGTTAATGGCGAGCAAGAGCTTGTCATTAGCAAACTTCGGGGCCCATTGCGCCCACATGTCCCAGACGAACACTTCGCCGGAGGAACCGATTTGGGTATCGCCATTGGGGGAATAGATGAACGAATTCGCAATGTTGGCGTTCTTGCCGGCGAACGTGTAGTTCACGCGACCGGTAACGGCCAAGCTGCTGTCGCCACCAGAAACGGTGGATTCGTCATTGTTCCAACCATTGACAACGCCGAGTTGGGCGTCCCAGCTGTCGTTGAACTTATACGAGGCCAGCGCACCGGTGTGGGTGAGCGGGATCGCATTCGTGAACAACAGGCCGCGGCTGAAGTTGAGGTTAGCCGGGGATTCGATCACTTCGTAGCCCAACAGGGTGACGAATTTACCGAATTTGAAGTCCAGGCCATTGCCAACCGGCACGCGGAACTGGGCGTAAGCCTGTTCGAGCCAGATGTCAGAGGCACTGTTGGCGGTGTTGTTGGTCGCCGAGTTTTTGACAGTCGACGCGTCCTGACCGAAGATGAGGTCCGCGCGGAAACCGGCGGCGTATTCATTCTTGTCCGGGAGCGCTTTTTCCAAGGCGAGCTTGAACGCGTTCACGTTGAAGCTGTTGCTCTTGGTGTCGAACTGGCGCAGGTTGGCTTCCCCAGCGCCGGTGGCGCCGTTAGCGGTGCCCTTGCTGGCGAACTGGTAGGTGTAGCTGGTGTCAACGTAACCGCTGAGGACGATGCCCTTTTGGGCGGTCTCAACGTAGATACCCTGATCTTCGATAACTTTTTTCAAGTCCTTTTCGTCACCGGCGTACGCCACAGAAGCGGCGAGAGCGGCCACGCAAAGACCTTTAAGTAATGCTTTCATGTATTCTCCTTCTCCTTTGTTTATTTATTTCCACCATCCACCTCTCCCGATGAGACAGTGGAAAAGTTTTGTCAGTGTTAAGCAGCACCCATGCCAAGGCAGAGTACTTCCCCACAAAGACGTCGCTACCTTATGAAATTCGGCCCATACGTCAATATCTTTCTAAAAATAATCAAAAATCTTTTGAACGTTTCTCTGTGGCCTGTGTCTCAACCTTAGATTTTTTAGTATTCTCCTCCTAGGTTCAACCGGCGTGCTCCCCCACGCCGGTTGTTTTTTGTACGGATGACGTTCCCGCTCCCATACGAATTTAGCCCGGGTGTCTAAAAGGAGGCATTTTTTGCCGGGCTGGGAAGCATCACTACAGACCTTCGGCTGGCCAGCACAAAACCAGAGACGTGCGATCGCGGCTTCCCTGCTGATTTCTCGACAGGCTCGAAATGACGGAGGGGGCGGCGCGCTTCAAGTGGGAGAGGTGGTTTGGTGCCATATAATAGGGTGCGCAGATTTGAGACTCGTTTGTGAATTTGTCCGGGGTCAACGCCCCCGGCTACAACGCTACCGCGACAGGTAGACTTCTCGATGGAACTCGGGTGGAGCCGGGGTCGCTGGCCCCGGAGCGAGAAGGGGAGTGGGTTCGGGCTTGACCCGGTTCGGCGAAATCTTTATCTAACTGGCTATGTTGCAGCGCGTCCAGGTCGTCGTAGTCGGTCCCGTTTAACGGGGGCGAGTGCGCGCTTTGAACAGCCTGCAATCGATTGTCGCCCCGGACCCGCGCACCTTGCGATTCCGGGGCTTTTTGTTGGATCAGGATCACGAATAGAAATCAGGAACAGGAAGAGAACGAGCCATTATGAGACATACCATTTCCGTGCTGGTGGAGAATAAGTTCGGCGTGCTGACCCGGATCGCGGGCCTTTTCAGCGGCCGGGGCTTTAACATCGATACCTTGAACGTCGGTCCGACGACGGATGACAAGACCTCCCGGATGACGATTGTCGTGCGGGGCGATGACCGGGTGCTCGACCAGGTGAACCGCCAGCTCAACAAGCTGATCGACGTGATCGAGGTGCAGGATTTCCCCGAGGGCGAGTATGTGGACCGGGAACTGGTGCTGGTGAAGGTGAAGGTCAACTCCGCCGCCCGCGCCGAGGTGATGCAGATGTGCGATATCTTCCGGGCGAAGATCGTGGACGTGCAGCCGCACGCGCTGACGATCGAGATCACGGGCGATGAGAGCAAGATCACGAAGTTCTTGGATCTGATGAAGAACTTCGGAATTCTGGATCTGACCCGCACGGGCAAGATCGCGCTCGCGCGCAAATAGTCAGTCCACCCACAGAATCGACGGCCCGCCCTATTATATATAGGAGCGGGCGCCTCCAATGAGGAGGCACCCCCTTCCTCCTTAATCTTACCAACTCTTACCTGGCTTTCCAGTCGTCGACGACGGCGAGCAGCGGCAGGTAATTGCCGACGGCGAATCCCTCGTAGCCGCACGCCTGCCCTTCCCAATTTCGCCAGTCATTGGAGATGCCGTTGCGGTCGAAGCCCTGATATTCGCCTGCCGCATAACCTTCCAGCATGGGGTAGAGAATCCGCCGGGCGTCGTCGACGCGGCCAAGCCGGTAGAGCGCCTTGAGGGTGAAGAGGGCGTAGCGCATGGAAGCACTGCCGTTCTCGTAGTAGGGAAAGCCGTCGGTGCCGTCTTCGCGCAGGGGCACGCCGTAGATCTTGGGGTTTTCGTTGGGATCGTCGTGGAGAATGTAATCGCCGCGCCGGATGGGGACGAGGTTGCCGGGGAGGCCGAGGCGGAAATTGCGGAAGCCGACTTCATCGAGCTTCTTCAAGCAGCGATCCATGATGTCATTCGCGAGCGGGCCGTCGACGACTCCGTAAGCGATGGCAATGCTGTTGAGGAAGAGAAACCAGTAGTCGTGCAGAGCACCGTCGAGGCTCTTCCAACCGGCGAAGATGCCGGTCTCGGGATTGAGGAAATCCGCGTGGTAAGCGGCTTTCAATTTCGCTGCGGCCTGCCGCAACCACGCGACGTCGTCCGCGTAGTTTAATTTTTCCGCCACGTCACCCCATGACACCAGAGCGCGGTAGGCGAGCGCATTGGCGTAGGCATCCTCGTGGCCGAAGTTGATGTCGTCCCACCAATTCGCGGGCCGCTGTTTCGTCGTGGGGCGGTCGTTGTAATTCCCGGTAGTGCCGTACTTGATGAGGCCGTTGCCGGTGCTGTCGGTGGCAAGCATCTGCTCGCAAAGCGCCCGCACGGCGGGATATTGGCGACGGGCCCAGTCCCAATCCTGCGTGGAGTGGATATAGGTTCCGCAGCCGAGAATGAGCGACGGATCGACGTCGGCGAATTGATATTTTCCCGTGGCGTGCTCATATCCGACCTGACCGTAGCCTTTCACGCCGGAGAGATAACGGTCGGCGGTCATGCGGACGAGATCGGCGGTGTGGAGTCCGTCGGCCAACTTCACGCGATTCGCGCCCGCCTCGGCGAACATGTAGAGGGTGAAGGGACAGATGTCGCTGGAGGCGTTCGTGCCAAGCATCTGGCGGCGGGGCAGGACTTGAAACGTGTTGAGGTAGTTGCGGCGGAACGCATCGAAGCGCGGATCGTTTTCAATGCCGGGCAACTCCGGATAAATCACGGCGGTCTCGAGCCGGTACTCGACCACGGGTTGTTGCGCGGTGGCGGCAGGAAAAACCATATGCACATAGCGCACCAGCGGCGGCTGGACATAACGGCAGGCATCGTAACCGAGTTGCAAACCGGGCACGGAACCGGTGATGCGCAGCGAGCCGCGATCGGGCAAATGCAGGACGCACGGCACGTTCATTTTCTGCTCACCGGGCGGCATCCAGCCAAGCAGCGTGGCGTGGCACGCCTTCTGGCGGAAGGTGAGACAGAAACCGGTGTCGGGCCAGAGACCGGGAGGCGTGGGCGGCAGCGGCGCGTAGTGACTGCGCAGGACGATTTCTTTTGCGGCGCATTCGACGGTCCACAACGGCGCGGTCGAACTGGTTTCGAAGAGCGGGTAGTAATGGTAGAGCCCCTCTCCGGCTTTCTCCAACCGGACATGGACCGGGTCGGCGGGCAGCGAGAGCACGGCGTTGTCCTCCACTTTGCCGCCGCCGAGCGAGTCGACCGCGAAGGCGGAAAACGCGGGCCGGGTGGGATTCAAACCGACGGCGAGATGAGCGGAGCGGAAGTCGGGACAGGGTGTGGCAGTGGGTAATGGGGAAGTTTCAGGCATGGAAAGAGGATGGGTTGATTACTGGATTAACTTACACTTCGTAGTCCCGTTTGTGAATGGACGGACTCCTCGAAAACCTCTAATATCTTCCTGTGCGCCCTCGTTCCACCACAGCCCGGCCCGGTGATAGCGAACTGTTGATCGGCCGTCTTCACACCGAGAAACCCTTTCACACCGTGCGGGAAGCGGGCCTCACCTCGTGGCTCCTGATTTACAATCTCGGCGGCGAAGGCGTCTTCCACCATCCCGGCGGCGTGCAGCGCACGAAACCGGGCGATGCCGTGCTGTTCCCTTCGGGTTTCGCCCGCGATTATGGTGCCACGCGAAAGAGCTCTTACCGGCGCTTCTACGCCGAATTCCATCCGCGCGCGGAATGGCACGAGTTGTTGCAATGGCCGGAACTGGCCCCCTCCCTGCGCCATCTCTCCATCCGCACGGACTCGGCGCGTCACGCCATCGAACTGACCTTCACCGAGGCGATCGCGCTGGGGCTGAGTCATCACCCGCGCCGGGAAGCGTTCGCGCGGAATGCGCTGGAGAAAATCCTGTTGTGGTGCGACACGGAGAATCCCCTCGGCAAATCAGCGCTGATCGATCCGCGCATCCGTCGCGCGCTGGATCACCTCACGCAACATCTCGCCGAACCGATCACGCTCGCCGCGCTGGCCCGGCATTGCGGCTTGTCCGTCTCGCGCCTGTCATGGCTCTTCCACCACGCCACGGGAACCTCGCCGTTGCAGTATCTCGAGATTTGCCGGATGAACCGGGCGCGGCAGCTCCTGCGCCTGACACCCAATCCGATCCAGGACATCGCGGCGGAGGTGGGCTATGCGGACCCGTTCTATTTTTCCATGCGGTTCAAGCGGCACACGGGGAAAAGCCCGCGCGCGTACCGGCAGGCGGCGTGAGGCAGCGCTTCAGGAAATCCACCGATACCGCTTTGAAGATAGGGACACGATTCACTCTTGAAGAAAAGCAGAAGCCGATGCCTTGTGGTTTTCTGTAGGGCGGGACGGTGTCCCGCCATGGCGCTTCACCGAAGCGCCCTACAGGAAGGCTTCGGCATTCAAGCTCGTTTCATGGACATCTCCGCTATCTGACACGAGTCAGAGTGCTTGACCGCTTCGTTCCCAAGTGTAAAACTGACAACACACATCACTTCCCCTCCCCTCATGAAAACCCGCTCCTTCTTTCGTCTTGCTCCTTTTCTTCTCGCTCTTTTCCTCCTCCTGCCTGCCGCGACGTCTCGCGCCCAAGCGCCGAAGTTTCAGGACGGAGACCGCATTTGTTTTGTGGGCGACAGCATCACGCACGCAGGCAGTTATCACACGCAGGTGCTGCTGTTCTATCTGACACGCTATCCGCAGATGCGATTGGAAGCGTGGAACTGCGGCATCGCGGGGGATTCCGCCGCAGGTGCGGTGCGCCGTTATGACTGGGACATCGCCTCGCACAAGCCGACCGTGGCAACGATCATGCTGGGCATGAATGATGTACGGCGCGATCTCTACGCCGAGGGCAAAACCGGCGAAGCCGTCGAGGGGCAGCGACGCATGGCGATCGAGGGGAACCTCGGGAATATGGACAAGTTGTCCGAACGGCTCGCGCAAGATGGCGTACGGCTTATTTACATCACGCCTTCGCTCTTCGACCAGACGGGCAATCAGAAGAACGACAAGCTCACCGGGGTGAACGACGCGCTAAAAGCGTGCGCCGAGGGCGACCGCAAGCTCGCGGAAAAATATCGTGGCGGGGTCATCGATTTCAACGGGCCGATGGAAACGCTCAATCGCGAGCAGCAGGCGAAGGACCCTGCGTTTACCATAGTCGGGGCCGACCGGGTGCACCCCGGTCCGGCGGGACACTTGGTCATGACTTATCTTTTTCTAAAAGCGCAAGGCATGACCCCGACCGTGTCAACGATGGCCATTGATGCGGCGACGAGCACGATTACCACTCAGGAGAACGCGGAGATCACGCAGCTCGCGGTCAAAGCCGACACGGTCACTTTCGAATGTCTCGAGAAGTCCCTCCCCTTCCCGGTCCCTGCTGCGGCGGAGAAAGCGCTGACGCTGGTTCCGTGGACGAACGATCTGAATCAGGAAATCCTGAAAGTCTCCGGCCTGAAAGCGGGCGCGTACGAGGTGCTGATCGATGGACAGCCCGTGCTCAAGACCACGGCGGAGGCTTTGGCGCAAGGGGTGAATCTCGCCACTCTCGCGAATACGCCGCAACTCAAGCAGGCGCAGGAAGTGCAGAGTTTGCTCCAACGCCGCGCCTCCATCGAAAACAGTAAATTGCGCACTTTCGCCCAAGTGGAAGCGGGGCTGTTCGGGCCGCTGAAGGAACGGACACCGGAGGCGGAGCAAAAGGCCGTCGCGGACAAGCTGGCCAATCTCCGCGCCACGACGGGTCAATACAACGCCTACTACATCACGGTGTATGAAAATTATCAGGCGTCGATCGGGCAGCGGGAGAAATTCCTGCAGGAAGTGAGCGATCTGCACAAGCAGGCTGTCGCGGCCGCGCAACCGAAGCCGCACCGGTTCGAGATCCGGCCCGCGACCGCCAGCACGCCGTGAGAATCTCTTTTAAGGTGTTTTTCGGTTTCTTTTGTCAGTGACAGATTCCAGATTCCCAACCTTCCCAGCCGATCCTTCGACAAGCTCAGGATGACGCGGAATGAAGTAATGTGTGGAGATAGCTTTCGGTTCTAACAAGAACTCCTCGCTACCATGTGAGATTACTTTCCCTACTCGTCATCCTGAGCATGTCGAAGGATCGGCTTGCGTCGCTACGAGAGGTAACCCACTCAATCGAATCTGCCCCCAGCCAAGCGCTCATCTCTCGATGACAAGTCACTGAAACGAGGTTATCCTCATCACATGAGTGCCTCCAAGAAAAGCGCCTCGCCCGAATCAAAACGAGACGGGCAATTCGACTCGCATCATCGCTTCCTGATTGCCACGGCGCTCGCGGTGCTGACCTTCCTTCTCGTTCCGAAGAGCCTGCCGTTGCCGACCCAGTTCATTTCCGCGTGGGAGATGTTCGCGCTGACGAATATCGTGCTCGCCGCCTTCGTGCTCTCGACCAAGGACCCATATGAAGTGCGGCGCAATGCGCGCTTGCAGGATGCCAGCCGCACGTTCCTGTTTATCGTCGCGGTGGGGGCCGCCCTGGTGAGTGTGTTCGCCGTCTTTTTTGTCATGGATAACTCGCGGAGCGTCTCGCATGAACGCATGGCCGGGAAAGTGCTTTTCTCGCTGGCGGCCATCGTCCTCTCTTGGACGCTGGTGCATACGTTGTTCAGCCTGCACTACGCGCACCTCTATTATTTCGACGCGCACAACGTGGAGCGCGAGAAGATCAAGGGCGGCCTGATTTTCCCCGAAGATGACGCCCCGGCGTTTTCCGATTTCGTTTACTTCTCGTTCGTCATCGGGATGACCTGCCAGGTGTCCGATGTACAAATCACGTCCAAGCGCATTCGCCGGCATGTGATCTGGCACGGCGTGATTTCCTTCATCTTCAACACCGCCATCCTCGCCATGTTCGTGAATATGGTCGCGGGGTTGGTTTGAGTCGCTGCCGGGTTTTCAAGCCCCGCCCAGGCGGGCAGCCCTCGATAAAAGGAATTTGCTTTTTTCCCCGGATCAGGGCGTAATGGCCAGCTTCAACATTAGAAAACGAAGAAAGAGAAATTATACCATGCCTGCGAAAGTTTATACGGATAAAGACGCGAACCTCAAATTCCTGAAGGGCAAGACTGTTGCCGTCATCGGCTTCGGCTCCCAGGGCCACGCTCATGCCTTGAACCTCAAGGAAAGCGGCGTCAAAGTCATCATCGGCCTCTACAAGGGCAGCAAGTCGATCCCCGTCGCGAAACAACGCGGCTTCAAGGTCCTCGAGACCGCCGCCGCCGTGAAGGCCGCTGACGTGATCTTCGTGGCCGTGCCCGATACGGTCATCCCCGCGGTGTACGAAAAGGACATCAAGCCGAATCTGGTGAAGGGCAAGACCCTCCTGTTCTCGCACGGCTTCGCCATTCATTTCAAGACGGTCGTCCCGCCGAAGGACATCGACGTGATCATGGTCGCCCCGAAGGGCCCGGGCCACATCGTTCGCCGCCAGTTCACCGAAGGCAAGGGCGTTCCCGCCCTCATCGCGATCTACCAGAATCCCTCGAAGACGGCCAAGCAGGTCGCCCTCGCGTGGGCCAAGGGCATCGGCGGCACTCGCGCCGGCGTGATCGAAACCAGCTTCAAGGAAGAAACCGAAACCGATCTGTTCGGCGAACAGGCCGTTCTCTGCGGCGGCACCGCCTCGCTGATTCAGGCCGGTTACGAGACCCTCGTGGAAGCCGGTTACCAACCCGAGATGGCGTACTTCGAATGCTTGCATGAGCTGAAGCTCATCGTTGACCTGATCAACGAAGCGGGCATCGCAGGCATGCGTTTCTCGATCTCCGAAACCGCCAAGTACGGCGACGTGGTGAGCGGTCCGCGCGTGATCAACAAGAAGGTCAAGGCCGAGATGGGCCAGATCCTCAAGGAAATCCAAAACGGCAAGTTCGCCAAGAACTGGATCAACGAAGTGAAGAGCGGCAAGAAGAACTACAACAAGCTCCTCGCCGCCGGTGCGAAGCACCCGATCGAAAAGACCGGTGCCCGCCTGCGTGGCCTGATGCCTTGGATCGGTAAGAAGAACATCAAGGGCGCTCAAGCCGCTTACTAAAAAAATAGTTCGAAGTGCGAGGTTCGAAGCTCTACGTTTTAGGGCTTCGAACCTCTTCTTTTTTATCGGAACCTCATGAAAAAATTATCCGCCTTGTTTTGCCTCGCTCTGGCCGCTTTTTTTCTTTCCAGCGGAACCGTCACCCTCCACGCGCAAACGGCCGATCCGGCCAAGATCGCGGCGTTGCAGGCGCGCTTTAAAAGCGGGGTGGAGCTTTTCAATGCGGGCAAAAACGACGACGCGCTGAAGATTTTCGACGCGATTCTCGTCGAGGAACCGAAGGCGCGCGGCTCGCTCTTTTTCTCCGCCTTCATCCAACTGCGCAAAGGTCAGTACGAAACCGCCGCGACATTGATCGACCGTTTTCTGGAACTGGAACCGCGGGATTTCAAAGGCATCGTGCTCGCCATCCAGGCGAATCAGGCACTGCACCGCACGGCGAAAGTGGAAGCCCTGCGCAAGACGTTGTTTGAACTCGAGCGCGCGGGCAGCATCACGGCCGTTCCGGGCCTGACGGATACGCATTCGATGTACATCCGCGAACGGATTCTGCTGGGCGATGGCCGCAGCATTATCGTGGGGGAATATTTCAATTACAAAAAGGAACCGTTCGTGGTCTATCTCGCGGAGCAGATCGATACGACGGGCAATCCGGTGCGCCGTCTAGTACTGAGCTATGCGCCCGATGCGAAGGATGCGAACGTGGAGTCGTTCGCGCTGAGCGAGTATGTGATCGTCAATGGCGAGGTGAAGCAGATCAATATCTATCGCCAGGATAGCACGCGCCCCGATTACGAAACGTGCCGCCGCTGGATGCTGGAGGCGATCAAGAATCCGCCAAAGCCAATCTACAGCGCCCCCATCACCGGCACTCCGGCGATTCCGAAGCAGTGATGCGTAGAGGCTCCGCCCCTACAACCCCGCTCAAGGGGCTGAGCCCCTTGAGAATCCTCTTCTTTAAGCGGCTGACTTTTTTTGCGCGGACGCAAAAGAAGTCAGCCGCTTAAAGGGAGTTTTTCTCAAAAAGTTCACTCCTTAAACGAGGAGGAAGGTCCTTCTTCCCTGAGCTCCAGTAAATGGTAGTGATTTGCGTTTGAAATTCACTTGGGCCGAATTCGAACTTTTACGTCTGCGTAAAAGGCGAATTCGGCCCAATGTGGGGTTTCCAAAGGGAATCATTCCCTTTGGCGGGGACTGGGGCAGCGCCCCCTAAAGACTCATCCAGGCGGTGGCGGCGAGGACATTGAAGAGTCCGGCGAAGATCATGATGAGGCCCGCGATCGCACCTTCCTCCTGACCGAGCTCGCGGGCTTTCGCGACACCCGCGCCGTGAGCGCCCATGCCGAAGAACGCGCCACGCGCGAATGCCGTGCGGAACGGGAGGCAGGAGAGCAGTCCATCTCCAATCGCCGCACCGAACAGCGCCGTGATCGCGGTGAACGTTGCCGTCAGTTCGGGGAGACCGCCAATGCGTTGCGATTCCGCCATCGCGAAGGGAATGCTCACGGAGCGCGGCAACAGGCTGGCGCGCATTTCGGGTGAGAGTTGAAACACCCACGCGAGAATCCACGAGCTCGCGAAGGCGATCGCGCTGCCCACGACGACGCCGACCGCGATCAAGATCCAGTGTTTGCGAATCAGTACACGCTGGGCGTGAATCGGAATCGCGAACGCGACCGTCGCGGGACCGAGCAGCGTGACGAGCCAATGAGTGCCACCGAGGTAGACCTTGTAGTCGGACTGCAGTCCGAGCAACAGCGCGCCGCAGAACAGCCACGTCACCAGCATGGGGGAGGTCCACCAGCGCGGCAGGCGCTGATACGCGACCCGCGCCGCCAAGTAGACGCCCACCGTAACGACCGCCCAGAAAATCGCAGCCCCGTTATTTGACATAGGATGCATACAACACTCCCGAACCTTCCCGATTCTGATTCCAACGAAAACCGAGTTCCACCACGACCGCCGTGCCGATCATGACCAGCGGCGTGCCGATGAGCACCGCGAGCAGGAGCTTCACGCCAATCCAACTCAACAACTCCGGGTGATCCACCAGCGCGAGCATGGCGGGAACGAAAAAAAGCAAGAGGTGATCGAGCAGGCCTTTGGCCCCGCGCCGAAACCACATCGGCGAGAGCACCTTGGTTTCCAGCAAGGCCCACAAGACGAACAAACCCATGACACTGCCGGGAAGCGGCAGGCCGCTCCAACGGGTCAAACGATCCGCCGCAAACCAGAGCAACGTGAGCACCGCGACCTGTAACCAACGACTGTTACGGAAGCTAATGCGGGCGATCCGGTATATATAAGCTGATCTAATTTCCTTCATAAGATCAACCTATCATGTCTCCATTCATAACGGAAATGAATTGACTGAATTCTAACTATTCCATATTGGAATAGCTAAGCGAAAGCTCTTTCCCCTCTCCTTCTCTCCCGGAATGCGACGATTGAAGAGAGCTGGCCGTCCTCAAAACGGCCCCGCACAACGCTTCGCCCCGGGTGGAACCGGGATCAGTCCACCTCCACCCGTGGCGTCAGCGTGAATGACGAAACACATGGAACTCCGCAATCTCCGCGCCCTGGTCGAGGTTTCGCGCCAAGGCGGCTTTTCGAAAGCCGCCCGGGTGCTGGGCGCGACGCAACCGACGATCACGAAGGCGGTGCAACAACTCGAACACGATTGCGGCACGCCGCTGCTCGAACGGCTCGGTCATTCGGTGCAACTCACCAGCGCGGGCGAAGTCGTCCTGCGCCGCGCCTCGGCCATGCTCGCGGAGCAGGAACACTTGATCGCGGAACTCGCGGACTTGCGCGGCTTGGAAAAAGGCCGACTCAAGCTCGGCCTGCCTCTCCTCGGCAGCAGCATTCTTTTCGCGCCGCTCGTCGCGGCATTTCGCAAACGCTACCCTGGCATCGAAATCGAATTGCACGAACAGGGCAGTCGCCGCCTCGAGGAAGCGGTGCGCTCGGGCGAGATCGAACTGGGGGCGTCGCTCTGGCCGGTGCCGGATGATTTCGATTGGCAGGAAATCTGCGACGAGCCGATGATGGCGCTGTTGCCGGCGGGTCATCCGCTCAGTGGCCGGTCGTCGTTGAAGTTGAAGGAGCTCTCGTCCAGTCCGTTCGTGCTGTTCGATCGCGGGTATGCGCTGAATACGATCATCGCCACGGCGTGCCGCAAACGGCATATCACGCTCACCGAGGCAGCCCGCAGCGGTCATCCGGATTTCATCATCGCGCTCGTGTCGGCCGGTCTGGGCGTCGCGCTCCTGCCGCGCATCGTCGTCACCTCGCGCAGTGAAGCGCTCTCAGTGGAAACCGTATTGGTCGATGAAAAGGATCTGCGCTGGAAACTCGGCATGATCTGGCGCCACAACGCTTCGCTCTCCCCCGCCGCCAAACGTTGGCTCGCCCTCTCGGGGGCTCTGCCCCCCCAGCGTGACGCTGGACCCAGATAAGCTGACAGCAATCTCACTCTTGCTGATTATTTTTCACACACCCCGCCGCTCACGCGGCACCCCTCTTGATAGAGCAACTGTCTTGGTGGATTATTTTTCAGGTCTGAGGGAGAGGAGGGATTTTCACGAGAGAGTTGAGATGGATGAGGAGTTTGC